>NZ_QKUB01000039.1 GCF_003253435.1 Metamycoplasma auris | reverse complement strand
ATTTTAGTAATTGATGAATTGCATATGTATATCGACCCAAGCAATACTGCTACACTTGACTTTGTTTATACAATGACAAAGACAGTGCGTAAGTTTAATGCTGGAATGATTCTATGTACACAAAATCCATCTGACTTTTTAGGGTCAAGTAATATTACTAAAAAAGCAGAAGCAATTTTGCAAAATTGCCAATATGCAAAATTCTTTGGACTAAAACAAAAAGACCTTGAAGCAGTAATGGATATGTTTAAATCCACTGGGGGACTAAATAAAAGTCATCAAAGATTCCTAGCGGATGCTGATATTGGAAATTTAATCTTTAGTTTACATATGTACTCGAAAATTAAAGGTAGTGTTTACTACAATGACTTTGAACAACAACTATTTTTCGATAAAGGCGTAATAGGACAATAAGTCCTATTTTGTCTAACATAAACAAAGGAGAAAAAATGATATGGCAAAAAAATTTGAACCTTTAAGAGTAACTTTTAGATTGTATGAAAAAGATGACATCGCACGCTTTGAAAAATTTAAAAGAACAAATGAAATTGAAAATAAGAGTACTTCCGAAGCAATTGGTAGTGTGTTTAGAGAATATCTTTATAACAAAGAAAAAGAAATTGTTTTTAGGGATGCACTTGATGATATTTATTACGCGATGCGTAAAGTTTTGTATTCGTCGCTTGCTCCATTCCAAAGTAATTTAACAAGAGAAATTTTAAAAAATAGAGCGGAATTGATGCTAATAAATAAAAAGTTAGATGTACTTTTAAATTCAAGTGCGAATCTTGATAAAAAAATACTTGCTAACTTAAATACCGATCTATTAAATGAAGCGTCTTATTTTGAAAAAATGCGCTCTATTTTGGATATCAAACATGACGAAACAATGACTAAAATAAATGAAAAAATTAAGCAAGTAAAAGATTCTGAAAAACAATTTGAATATTATAGAATGCGAAACGGCGAACTGGATGCTAGAATCATCAAAGAAAATATTGAAGGGGTCGAATCATTAATAAAGGATAAAAAGGAGATAAAGAATGAATAAAAGAAGTTTAAAAGCATTTATTGCTTCTTGTA
>NZ_QKUB01000038.1 GCF_003253435.1 Metamycoplasma auris | reverse complement strand
AAAGAACATACCTTCCATAGTGGTAACATTTGAGACATCTCAGCTAGAAATGTTTTGATTGAAAGAAGAATTGAGAAATAACCCACTCATATTAATTACATTCTCTACATTTCATTTTGAAATATCTTGGTTGAAATATGAATGACTAAACATTCCTGACAAATCAACAATATTGGATGTATCTCATTCTTCGATTCCAACTAGTTTTTTTGGTCAAAAGTTAGGGTTGAAATAAATTACTCCTGGATCATAGCATCAGTTTTTAAACATATCTTCTAATGATGTTATAACTTCTGGCAATTTGTTCGGAACTTTCCCTATATTTATAGGCATTTTCGTACTTTGTACTAAACCTTCCTTATTTTTGTAATATCCAATTTCAAGTATTTCTTCAATAAAATGCTCTTTAGTTATATCTTTTTCATTAGTGTATTTAATATAGCCGTTTTTGTCTTTATACTTTGTAGGTTTATCCACTCCTTCTTTTTGTGCTCAATAAATTAGTTTGATTTGATTATTGCCTACTGAAACATTAAGATGAGATTGTAATAAATCTTCATCAATATGAGCTCCATCTGGTTTGTATCTATAAGGTTCTGCATATTTGGTTGCAGATAAAGTACCATTGGGTTTTAATTCAATATTTTTTAGACTAGTATAATTTTCTTCATACTCTTTTATAATTTTTTTCAATTTATTAAAAATTACTAGTTCTGAGTGATATGTTGTTATTTCAGGGAGAATATAAGTATTAAATAAATGATTAATTACTTCAATTACAGTATTAATTCTAGAAAAACCTAGACTAATAACTTCTGAATTAAAAACTCTTATGTTAATAGTTTTATCATTCAATAGGTTAACTTTTTGATTTTTATCCCTGTCTTGCAATTGAAGCAAGTCATTTTTTAAAAAATCGACATCAATAAAATCTCAATATTTTACATATTCCTTAGGTATTTCATTAAAATGCTTAGATAAGTCTTCTCCAAGTATTCTAATAACGTCACCATAAGTTTGAAATGAGTGAATCTTACTAAAAGTTTCCTTATCCCAAGTCTTATTAACTAATTCTTTTAATTTTGGAATCACATCATAATTTCAATCAATATGTATTTCTTCAGGAACGCTTTCATCTAACTTTGGAGCATTATT
>NZ_QKUB01000037.1 GCF_003253435.1 Metamycoplasma auris | reverse complement strand
TCTCTTGCTGCATTTTTTGCTAGATGTCAACTAGAAAGATCTTGGTTGAATGAAGAAGCTCCTCAGAACATTGATTCCATAGTTTCAAGAGATTTTGGTTTTCATCTATCTAATGGTTGATTAAATGAAGTGGCTCTATTGAACATGTTTTTCATATTTTCGACATTTGAGACATCTCATTTATTTAGGGGTTGATTGAATCTTTTTGCTGCAAAAAACATTGAATTCATATCTTGAACATTCTTAGTATTTCAACTATTCAATGGCTGATTAAAATTAACAGCATTGTGAAACATATGGTCCATGTTTTTTACTTTTGATACATTTCAATCATCTAATGGTTGATTGAATGAAGAAGCACCCCAAAACATGCAAGACATATAAGTAACTTGTGATACATCCCAATTATTTAAGGGTTGATTGAATGAAGAAGCAGCTCAAAACATTTGAACCATTGATTTTACTTTTCATACATCTCAGCCTGAAATATCTTGATTGAATACTTTTGCTCAACTAAACATTCGGTCCATATAATCAACATTTGAAGTATCTCAATTAGAAATATTCTGGTTGAAGTTAGAAAGTTCAAATGTTGAAGACATAACTACAACATTTGAAGTATCTCAATCTTCAATTCCATTAATATTTGGAGATTTATTATTATAAAACATATTAGCTATACTAGTAATTACTTCTGGTAGTTCAGGAACTTTATTGATATGTCTTGGCATTGTAGGAGATTGAATTAATGGGATTTTTATAGTTTTTGAGTTAAATGGATATGAGTATCCATTAGTATGTACTTCTTTGGAATTAATATAAAAATAACCAATTTTAATAATTTTATTAATATTATTATATTCATCATCTCAAAAATCTCTTTTGTAGGAGAATCTTGCATTACCATATTTATCTATATAATGTGTAGGAGAAGCCATAGTTTCAGGGTCTCATTCGGATTTTTCAGGATATTTTATATTTATTTTTCCATATAAAGAGACTGTAGAACTTGTATAGTCATTTGATAAAACACTTATAAAAGTTTTTATCCTTACTTTTAGTGTTCCATCAGGATTTTTACTAAAACCAATGGGAATTGTTAAATCAAAATCATCAAAGACATACTCTTTATCTTTTAAGTTAGGAAATCTATTTTCATATTCTTTTATAAGT
>NZ_QKUB01000036.1 GCF_003253435.1 Metamycoplasma auris | reverse complement strand
CTTTTAGATAAGGAAATAAATTAAAGAGTGAAACGATTCAAATTATTAAAAGAAAAATTACAAGACATCCAAACTAATTTAAAGATTTTGAAGAATAAGTATTCAAACATCTCGTCTGATGAACAAGAATACTATTTAAATGATTTAAGAAAAGATGTAAACAAGGTAGTTTGAGATTTAAGAAAAAGTTTTTGTGAATCTGATATTGCATATTATGAAGAAGACAAAATAGGTATGGTTCAGCCTTTAGTACTTCTTGTAAGTGATTTATTAAATGAACCTGAATATAGTTTTTCATTATATAAATTGTTCTTGGAATTGGTAGGACAATTCAGTTTCCTTTTAAATGATTTTGTATCTAAATTGCTAAATGAAAAATATTTATCTAAATAGTCTAGAATTGAAAATATTTAATATGGATATTAATATTAGAAAAAAGTTTTTATCAAGCACAAATAAAAAACTTATTAATCTTTTTCATATAGTAGACAAATTAGAAACTTCTTTAGAAATATTAGAAAATCCTAAAATTAATCAATCAATCCAAAAAATTAATGATGAGTTATTGTATATCTTTTATCAAGTTCAGCATCAATTAAAGCAATGAGAAATTAATAATCATGATAAAAAAGATATTACGATTGCAAATTAAATATAAAAAAATATCCACCAAGGGTCATTTGACCAAAAAGAAGTGGATATTTTAATTTTCATTTTTTTTATTATATAAAAACATAACATTGAAATGTAACTTTTAGTTTACATTAACATATTTAAAGCAAATATTAAAACTAATCCCCAATGTATTTACTTTTGTAGTAGTTTTTCATTTCATTTGAATCTATGCGTTCATTTGATTTATCAAACTCAAATAAACCATTTCTTGCTTTTCTTCATGGAGTTTCTGAACGACCTAAGGCTTCTAATTCAAAACCTGATTTATGTCCATAAGTATAAAAAACTGATTCTAAAAGGTCTAATGTTTTTTTGTCAAAAACATAATCATTTGGTTCTTCTTTTTGAATATCACAAAATCTATAATCTTTAAAATCATTTCAGATTTGTGGGGACATAGGTCTGTGCACTCATGCTTCAAATCAAGCATCATTTAGTAAACCATTTCCAAATAATGCTCAAGACCAAGCTTCAGCATAATAAGTCAACATTTGCAA
>NZ_QKUB01000035.1 GCF_003253435.1 Metamycoplasma auris | reverse complement strand
CCATCTCCAGGGTAGGCAGGGCCAGCTAGAACCACACTGCCAATTTAGTTCTTATTAGGAACAATTTTATTTTAGCATAAATTTTAGAATTAATATTTTTTTTGTTTTTTTTGTTAATTAGTAATCAGCATATAAACCTTCAAATAACTTGTTCTCAATTAGATAATGCAATTATCATCCTTAAGTAAAGAAGCGTCTAAAAAGGCCTTATTTGCTTAAATAAAAGCATTCTAGAGTTCAAGACCACTCTTTTTAGTCTTCTTTTTTGTTCTTTGTTTGCTATCTTCTTTTTTTAATTCATTATTAGAAAACATATTTAACATTTCGTTATATTCTTTAACATTATTTTCTTGTTCATTTTGTTTTTGAATATCATTATTAAGTTCTTCTTCTGTTATCTTAAATAAATGCATAAAGTGTTTTTTAAGGGAAGAATATTCATTAGGAAGTTTAGATAATGTTTCATCGATTTTAGTTAGCGGAGTATAAAATAATTCAAAATATGTATCTATAAAACTTATTGCAGCAGTTTTAATTTGACTATCAATCTTTTTTTCTTTTATAAATTTAGTTTTATATGTGTCAAAACCGACTACTTGATAAAATTTAGTTTTTTTAGAACTAAATGTATAGCGTAACTTAGACATTACATCTTTATAAATTTTGGCATCTAATTCGACATCATTTCATTTATTGTCTACTTCAAACAGACTTTCAAATAGATTTCTTTCCATTACATTAATTACAGAACAATTAATCGCGTTGCCAATTTCTACTTCTTTACCATAAATATTTCTATTTGGAACTATTACATTTCTATCATCACTAGTGGTTTTATATTTATTCTTTTTAGTAATCGATTTAACTGATAAATAATAAACATAGTCATTAGAATAAAAGACTACATAGGGGCGGTTTAATTTAAGTATATTAACAGTTGGAATAGTTTTACCTAAATAGTTAATCGCTATAGGTAAGTCATTTTTACTACTTCTAACTTTAAATAATTTCCCAAACATTATTTTATTTTCCATACTATTTTAATTATAAAATTAATAAAAAAATGTAGGTAGAAATACCTACAATTGTTTCTTTTTTTAACCGCAAATACTAGGACAGCGAGAGTGGTTGAAACCAATCCACTAGAATAACCAAGAAAACTAAGTTTTCTATGTAATTAGTATAGCATAAATTTTAGAATTAATAAAAATTTTTTAGTTTTT
>NZ_QKUB01000034.1 GCF_003253435.1 Metamycoplasma auris | reverse complement strand
TATTCTTTGGAATCTTTACTGCGATTAGCAATTTCTTAAGAAATGGTAATGCACTTGGTACTTCTGGTGTTACCTTGTTAACTCCACTTACTGGTCTTGGAGTAGGGTGAGCTATAAAGTTTTTAAAGAAAAAACTTGATTCATACTTCGGAGTTCAATCATTCTCTGCCTTAAATTATGGAAAGAAAATGATTGGAAAAGGTATTGCTGGTGCAGCATCAATTGCTAGTGGTGGAACCTTAGGAGCAGCATTTTTAACTGGTGGTGTAGGTGCAGCACTTGGTGGTGTTGGTAAAATGGCAAGTAGTAAGGTCGGTACTCTTGCTAACAGTATGAAATTAACCAAATCTAGTGGTTTAAGCTCAAAAGTGGGTAGAGAGATATTATCTGCAAATGGTATGCAATTCGATGCAGGAACTCAAAATCTCTTTATGGATAAAGTAAAAGAAACTGGACTTGATTTTTCAGCTGTCAAGAGTTCATCACAATTTGAAGCACAATTAGCAGTTGCAAATCAATATAATAACCGTGCAATTGAGCAAATTGAAAAATCAGATGAATGGAAATCTGGAAACATTTCCCAAGACACTTTATTAAGACACCAAAAGTTAAAAAACAGCAATCAAGCAATTGAAGATATAAATCTTATACGAGCAAATCAATCTAACAATTGGGTTAAGACAAAAGCAGGACAAAAAAGTAAAAGCAAAGGAGATAAATAATAATGTTACAAAATAAAAAACTTTCAGACATCAAATTACAAATCTTTAAGTCAATATCACTATTTGATATGTTAATTTTAATTTTTACTTCAGCACTTGCTTTTGTTTGTGGATTTTTTATTTCTAAGTCACTTCCTTTAATTGCTAAAATTGGAATTACAATTGCAATTTTTGTTTCAACAGCTTGAATTGTTTTGCCAAATAAAAAGCATAATTGTAAATATTATGTTTTTATTGTCAGATGAATTAAGTATTATTTAAAACCAAGAAAATACTTTTCTTCAAATACAAAATCACTTGTTCAATTTAAGGATATTGTAAATGACAATATTGTTGAAATAGATTCAGCAAATTACTTTTCTGTCTTTGCATTTAAGGGATATGATGTTTATTCTAATGACTTAGATGACAAAATGGCGTATTATCAAACGGTTATCAATGTTTTAAACAATATTGATTTTCCAATTTCCTTTGTAAAAATCCCAAAATCTTCCAATCTTGAAGCAAACTATGATTTTATTAAAAAAGCAATTGAAAAAGATACTCAAATTGATTTAGA
>NZ_QKUB01000033.1 GCF_003253435.1 Metamycoplasma auris | reverse complement strand
ACGAATTAGTTATAAAACCGCTGGGTTGTCCCCAATTAAATTTAGGGACAACCACAGCAGTTAAACATTCCGGTTTTTGGGGGACTCTGCAATATTTTTATCTTAGTACTTTTTTTTTTTTTTTGCAATTTCAATTCTTTAAATCATAAAAAGATTGATTTTAAGGTTTAAAATACATAAAAAAGGAAATAAGAGACTTATTTCCTTGGTAATCAAGCAACAAATTGCAATATTTAACTAGATTTTATTATTTAACTTCCTTTATATATTCTTCAATAATCTTATTTATATCTTTAGTCCCATTATAAAACATTGCATGGCCGTATGAATTAAGTTCAGTGTATTCAATATGATAATGTTTAATCACATTCAATGCCTTTTTGTAATTGATGAATTTATCGTTTGCACTAATAACTATACTTAAATTATCATTAGTAGCATAAAATGAATCAAACATTTCTTTAACAATATTTGAATTAAAGATTTGATTGACAATATAGGAAAACATTTTTTTTCTTTTTTGTAGGAATTCTAAACTTGTTTTGAGAATTATTTGTTTAGTTTCATCCTTTAAAATTCAATCATTTTCGGAATCAGAAAATAATTGAAGTTGTGAAATATAAAACTCATTGCTATCATTTGGAAGTAAATATCCTTTTATTTCTTTTATTTCACTATCATCAAGATCTAATGGCAGTAGAGGAGTTATTCCAAAAATATGTTTAATATTAGAATGTATTTTTGAATTATATAATGCTGGAAGTATCCCTAAAGAATGACTTAGCAGATATATTTTTTTATTTGGAAGAATTTGACTGATAAACTGACTTACAATTTCACAATAATACTCAATTGAGATGTCATTGTTATTACTTGATAATCCACACCCAGGCAAATCAATTGCAACTAATGAATAGTTACGATTATTTATATTAAAAAGAGATAATACTCTTTTTGAACTATCGCCAAAACCATGGATAAATAAAACAACTAAATCTTTTATTTGATCATCAGCAAGATAACTAATTGTTTCATTATTCAATGTAATTAATTGACGTTTCATACTAAACACTCTCTTATGTTATTAATTTTATTCTTTGTTATTGTATCAAAAGAATTAGATTAGCAATCTTATTTTTCTTATATATGACTAAATTAGAATAAAAAAAATAACCCTTATTTTAAGGATTACTTTTTTTGTTCTCTGAAAACTGAATATCGAATTTATTTTTAGATTACTTCTATAGAATTACTATTAAACCAATCAATTTATTAGTACTGGTCAGC
>NZ_QKUB01000032.1 GCF_003253435.1 Metamycoplasma auris | reverse complement strand
TCTAAATCAATTTGAGTATCTTTTTCAATTGCTTTTTTAATAAAATCATAGTTTGCTTCAAGATTGGAAGATTTTGGGATTTTTACAAAGGAAATAGGAAAATCAATATTGTTTAAAGCATTGATAACTGTTTGGTAATACGCCATTTTGTCGTCAGAATCATTAGAATAGACATCATATCCCTTAAATGCAAGGACTGAAAAGTAATTTGCTGAATCAATTTCAACAATATTGTCATTTACAATATCTTTAAATTGAACAAGTGACTTTGTATTAGAAGAAAAGTATCTTCTTGGTTTTAAATAATACTTAATCCATCTGACAATAAAAACATAATATTTGCAATTATGCTTTTTATTTGGCAAAACAATTCAAGCTGTTGAAACAAAAATTGCAATTGCAATTCCAATTTTTGCAAGTAAAGGAAGTGACTTAGAAATAAAAAACCCACAAACAAAACCAAGTGCCGAAGTAAAAATTAAAATTAACATATCAAATAGTGATATTGACTTAAATATTTGTAATTTGATATCTGAAAGTTTTTTATTTTGTAACATTATTATCTTTCTCCTTTACTTTTACTTTTTTGTCCTGCTTTTGTCTTAGCTCAATTGTTAGATTGATTTGCTCGTATAAGATTTATATCTTCAATTGCCTGATTGCTATTTTTTAACCTTTGGTGTCTTAATAAAGTATCTTGCGAAATATTTCCAGATTTCCATTCATCTGATTTTTCAATTTGCTCAATTGCACGGTTATTATATTGATTTGAAATTGCTAATTGTGCTTCAAATTGTGATGAACTCTTGACACCTGAAAAATCAAGTCCAGTTTCTTTTACTTTATCCATAAAAAGATTTTGAGTTCTTGCATCGAATTGCATACCATTTGCAGATAATATCTCTCTACCAACTTTTGAACTTAAACCACTAGATTTGGTTAATTTCATACTGTTAGCAAAAGTACCAATCTTACTACTTGCCATTTTACCAACACCACCAAGTGCTGCACCTACACCACCAGTTAAAAATGCTGCTCCTAAGGTTCCACCACTAGCAATTGTTGCTGCACCAGCAATACCTTTTCCGAGCATTTTCTTTCCATAATTTAATGCAGAAAATGATTGAACTCCGAAGTATGAATCAAGTTTTTTCTTTAAAAACTTTATAGCTCATCCTACTCCAAGTCCGGTAAGTGGATTTAATAAGGAAACACCAGAAGTACCAAGTGCATTACCATTTCTTAAGAAATTGCTAATCGCAGTAAAGATTCCAAAGAATAGTAGAATTAATAACATATAGATGA
>NZ_QKUB01000031.1 GCF_003253435.1 Metamycoplasma auris | reverse complement strand
GTTAAGCAAAAATATGAAAGACAATCTTTAAGATATAAAGATAAAGACTATAACATTTATTCAGATGGTTCAAAGTTAATTAAAGTCTTAAGCAAGGATGATAAAAAGCAAGTTAAGGTGTTTGCAAAAGAGTTAGAAAAGAAAGTAGATGCTTTTGAAAAAGAATTAGAAAATGTTATTTATACTTCAATTTATAATAATGCTCCAAAATTAGATGAAAATATTCCAGAAGAGATTCATATTGATTGAACTGATGATGTGATTCCAAAATTAAAAGAGTTAGTTAATAAAACTTGAGATACTGAGACTGCTGATAAGATTAAAACTGGTCAAACCTATGGTGAAGTTATTAAAATACTAGGAGAAGACTTATCCAAACACTTTGATGAAATACCTAAAGAATATGTAAAATATTGAGATTTTATTGATGTCGATTTTTTAAAAAATGAAGTATTGCAATTACAAGACAAGAAACCAAGTGATAAAGTAGAAATATCGAAGGATAATAACTTTAATGTTAGAGCATTTAATAGTGATATTATTAGTCTATCTCATTCATTAGCAGGGTTTACTGCAGAAGAAGCAATTAAGTATTTATTTAATAAATATGTAGTTCCTAAACTAACTCCTTTTCATTCAAAAATAGTAGTAAATAATAAACTAAAAAAACTTATAAAAAAATATGAAAATAGATTTCCTAATCTAAAGGATAAAGAATATATTTTTGATGATTTTGAATCATTAAAACCCTTTTGATTTAGCAAAAATCCTGATGGAACTCTAAAAGTAAAACTAAAAACATTTATTAATGTTTTATCTGAAGACTATACAAGTTCTTTAGTCTCTTTAAATAGAGAAATAAATATAAAATATCCTGATAAATCTGAATGAAACCCTGAATCTGTTGTTATAGAATCTCCTACACATTATATAGATAAAGATGGTAACGCAAGGTTCTCCTATGAAAGTGATTTAAATAATCGAACTGATATTCTTGAAATTACAAAATTAGGATATTGATATAATGTTAATGCTGATTATACAATTCAAGCATATATAATGCCTACAAATATAAGAAAAGTTCCACAGCTACCAGAAGTAGTTACTAACACAAATTATATGTTTATAAATAATGATAGCTATTATATAGAAAATCTCAGTGAATGAGATACTAGCAACATTACTAAGATGTCTTATATGTTCACAAGAGCTAAAAACTTCAATCAACCTTTAAATAATTGAGATGTATCAAATGTTGTAGATATGTATTCAATATTTGATGGAGCTTCTTCCTTCGATCAAGATATTTCAGGATGAGATGTATCAAAAGTACAAAAAATGAGATATTTTTTTAGAGATGCAAAAAGATTCAATCAACCCCTAAATAAATGAGATGTCTCAAATGTTACCACTATGGAAGGTATGTTCTTTGGTGCTTCTTCATTCAATCAACCCCTAAATAATTGAAATGTTAAAAGTGTTTA
>NZ_QKUB01000030.1 GCF_003253435.1 Metamycoplasma auris | reverse complement strand
TTGTTTATTTCATTATTATTGCCATTAGTGTCGCCGTTAGGATGTTCATCATCCTTGCCGTTAGAATTGCCATTAGAACCGCTTCCAGGGCGTCTGCTGTCATTTCCACCATGGTCATTTGATGGATCCTTTTCATCCCTAGTAACTTCTTTTGCTAAATTAGTTATATTTACAGACGTAAAATTTTTAATTCTAATGTTATTACCTATTATCTTAAATTTAGTAGAAATACCATTTCCTAGCGCCAACGCTCTAATTCCTAAGTCTCAATTTTCGATTAATAAGTCTTTTCCAACTTCTAAATTGTGTACCTTTAATTGCTTATTAATTTCGTCAATAACCTTAGTTTTTAACATTGAAAGATTGCTTTCATTTAAGTCAATATCATTAAGCTTAATTTTTGATAAGTCAATATCTTCATCTAACACTTGATTTACTACATTAGTAACTTCTACTTGGGCATATCCAAATTTATTATTAAGTGCTTGTAAATTGGCAATTGAAATAGATAAGTCACTTTCATTTTCAATATTTGTTTGTGGGTATTGTCTTGCGTATGCTACTTGCTCCAAGTTTAAAATAGTGTAATCTACATCAATTATTAAAGATGGTGTTTGTAATTGAATTTGTTTTTTAATTTCTTCTTTCGTTTGCTCTAAGGAATTAGTTCCTTTTAAATTAATTCTTTTGAATTTAATTCCTAAAAAGATATCTCTTTTTGCTTTAGAAATATAGCTCTCATCATCGATATCTTTATTATCATTTTTATCATTATTAGATGGATCTTTAGGATTTCAAGGATAAATTTCATATGGAGATCTATAAGGATCTAGATGATTAGGGTCCTTATTATCTTTATTGGTTTCACTATTTGATGGATTATCCTTGCCATTAGAACCACTTCCAGGGCGTCTGCTGTCATTTCCACCATGGGAATTATTAGATCCATCACTATTGCCATTAGAATTACCACCACTAGGAGTTTCTCCACCATTGCCATTTGATGGGTTATTAGCACTCGATGAATCACTAGGTTTGGTATGTTCTCAATCATTTTCATTTGGTATTGGTTCACTAGGTTTTTTATCATTAGGATTATTATCAACTATACTTTTAGCAAATTCCAAACTTAAATAAAAAGTATTAGTTGGAATTATTTTATATTTTGTTTCATAATCTTTTTTCTTAAAATTAACTTCAATTTTTAATCTTTTTAGAATTTCAATAGTAGAAAACTTAACATCCAATAATTTCAAATGTTTTTCTTCTAGGTCTAAGAAAACATCTTTAGTATTAATAGTTTTTAATGCTTTTACAAAAGATGAATATGAATTTTTTAGTGCTAAATTTAGAAATAATTGACTATTAAGTTTAAGATTAATAATTTCTTTCTTTTCGTCACTAGTTTTATCTTTTTCATCATTTGATGAGTTGGGATTATTACCATCGGAATTGCCATTAGAACCACTTCCAGGGCGTCTGCTGTCATTTCCACCATGGGAATTATTAGATCTATCACCATTGGCATTAGAATTACCACTAGGAGTTTCATTATCTATCGGAACAATAACACCATAAGTTTCTTGACT
>NZ_QKUB01000029.1 GCF_003253435.1 Metamycoplasma auris | reverse complement strand
GGAACGAATTAGTTATAAAACCGCTGGGTTGTCCCCAATTAAATTTAGGGACAACCACAGCAGTTAAACATTCCGGTTTTTGGGGGACTCTGCATGCATTAGTTTAAATAATCTTATTTTTTATCATAAAAAATAAAAAAAATGGGGCGTTCGAAGGGGATCGAACCCTCGTATGCCGGAGCCACAACCCGGAGCGTTAACCACTTCGCCACGAACGCCAAATGTTGCTAAATAATAATAACATAAAAAAAATAAATGTTTCAAACTTTTTTATTTATAAATATTAAAATGTAACTTTAAAATACTCAATTAATTTCCTATTATATAAAATAGATTTGATTGCCTAACAAACAAAAAAAAGACTCAATATGATTGAAAAATTCATTGAGTCTTTTTGTTAGTATAAAATGAAAAAATGATTCATTATTAATTCATCGTTTATTTTCATTATTGTATATCATGAATTAAATTCATGATTCATTATTTATTATTTGTTTTATTTTCTTCTTTTTTGTTAAGTTTAGAAGTTTCTTTTTTAGATTTTTCTTTTTTGATTGCTAATACTGTGGCAGTTATTGCTGAAGTAGTTGCTAAAATTGTTAAAAAAATTAATGAGAATTTTGTTACTTTTTTCATAATTAGTATTTATAAAATCTTTTATCTTTAAGATATTTAATTAATCTACATATTTCTTATATTCTGAATAACCTTTTTCATCCATTTCTTCATATGGAATAAAATCAAGTGCAGCACCATTAATGCAATATCTTAATCCCCCCATATCTTTTGGCCCATCATTGAAAACATGGCCTAAATGATTATTTCCTTGACCTGAGCGCACTTCAGTACGAATGCGATTATGTGATGTATCTTCTAAATATAAAATACTTTCTTTTAAAATTGGTTTCGAAAAGCTAGGTCATCCACATCCAGCATCAAATTTTGTTGCTGAAGAAAATAAAGGTTCACCTGTTATTTTTTCTACATAAATACCTTTACGATATTCCTTATTTAATTTTGATGTATGAGGGGTTTCTGTAGCTGAGTGTTTTAGGACTGCATAACTTAATTTATCAAGATTAAGTTCTTTGCGAAGTTGTTTAATGATTTCTTTATCCTTGTTATCCAAAGTATAAGTTTTAACTAAATTAACATGACAATATCCATCTGGATTTTTTGCTAAATATTTTTGATGGTATTCTTCAGCTTTAATGAAATTATCTAGTGGTTTTAATTCAACGTAAAATTCTTTGTAATCATTTCTTAGGTATTCAAATAAAGAATCAAGTAAGTATGAATCTTCTAAATCTTCATAATATACACCAGTGCGGTATTGCAATCCAACATCATTTCCTTGTTTATTCAATGAAGTCGGATCAATTACTTTAAATAAATATAAAATAATTTCTTCAAGAGAAATGATTGCTGAATCATATGTTATTTTTAAGGTTTCAGCATGCTTAGTTTCCTTTAGTAATTGATAAGTTGTGTGCTCTGTAATTCCATTTGCATAACCAATGCACAGTCCCCCAAAAACCGGACAAAAAAGTGGAGGATTTTTTCATGCAAAAATATACATATGAATTAAAGAAAGAAATTATTTTTGATTAC
>NZ_QKUB01000028.1 GCF_003253435.1 Metamycoplasma auris | reverse complement strand
AAGATTTTTTAGTTTTTAGATTATTAATGTAGTCTCTGATATTAATTTGTTATCTTCATAATTTAATTTATAGTTCTTTTCTAAATATCCATCTATCCTTACTGTAATATGGTCTGCAAAGATGGATTTTAGAGTTATTTGTTCTAAAATGAAATTATCCTCACTTATTTCAAAAACAATATCTATAAATTGATTTTGTTTATCTTTTTGAATTTCTGTAAAATCTTGTTTAGATTTAAACATGTAATTGACTTTTGGGATTTCGCCTGAAGGTATTTGTTCTTCGTATAAAATAGGGAATTTTGCTACTTCTCTTGAAAAATATAGACTTCATCCCGTACCCCCACCTGAGGGTCCTCTTCCAGTATGAGCTGGAGGGTTATGGTACTCAGTTCTAAAATCTATTCTATGTACTTGCGCCTTTTCTTCGGTATGTGCTTTATTTATAATATAACGTCCAGAAGGAGCATTTCTTAATATTTCCTTCAAGGTTTCATCGCTTCGTTTTTCTAAGTAATCTCATATTTCATATCAGGTTCTTAAATCAGATCCAAATATTGGTTTTGTTCCATCACCTAGAATATTGCTATCTTTTCCGTAATGCAATATACCTATTGTAGGTTCAGGTTTTTTATCATAACGAACCCTTCAATCAGGTGCTTTTGATTTTACTGGAAGTTCAACAACATGGGATTTTACAGTTCTAAATTCCACTTCAGGATTTAGGATATTAAAATAATTAGATAGAAATTTTGAATAACTAGGATTTCAAAATAAATAATTAAAATTATGACTGTTACTTGTATTAAAATCAAGTGGTGAATTTGAGATATTTACTTCATTGATTTTTTCTAAGATGATTGGCATTTGGATAACCTTGTCATGCAATAAGAAAGCATTATGCTCATTTAAAATATTTTTCTTCGGTTTTCATTCACCTTCTTTATCGTCAAAGAAAAAATAATTTGACTTTATAGCATAACTATTATCAAGCGTTCTTTCTAAATAAAATGGTAAATAAAGTTCGTGCTCTTCAGTGAGTCCACCTTTAAAACAAAAACTTGAACTAATGTGTTTACTCAACATTAAAATAATGATGCGAACAATGCTTCTTAATTTTTCATTAGTTAATGAATCTAAAAGTGAGTGAATTTGAAAATCACAATATTGTTTTGGGTCATTCCCGTTATAAATCTTTTCTTTAAATTCTTTACGTTTAGACTCATCCATATTTGAAAAATTCGAAGTTAATGTTTGTGTAACAAAAAAAACTTTTTTATTCAACAAATCTTCAGAAAAATGTTCTAATTTTTGTACTCCGTCTACATAAGTAAAATTGACTATTAAAAATTTTTCATAAAAATCTTTTCATATTAGTTCTCTTTTTTTAAACATATAATCTCTTAAATTTTCAAACATTAAAAGAGTATGACTAAACCACAAAACGTAATTTTTTTGCACACTTATCGGATGTAAAACAAATGGATAAAATGAAACGTCATCATTCGTTTTAAAATTAACTATTACATTGTTTTCAATTTGGAGATTATTTTGTTCAATTCTTCCTTTGAAGACAATATCACTTATTAAAATTGAATTTGGCACAGTTAAAACT
>NZ_QKUB01000027.1 GCF_003253435.1 Metamycoplasma auris | reverse complement strand
AAGATTTTTTAGTTTTTAGATTATTAATGTAGTCTCTGATATTAATTTGTTATCTTCATAATTTAATTTATAGTTCTTTTCTAAATATCCATCTACCCTAACAGTGATGCGATTTGCAAAGATTGATTTTATAGTTATTTGTTCTAAAATGAAATTATCCTCATTAATTTCAAATGTTATGTCAAGAAATTTTGGGGTTTCTTCCGATATATTTTCTTTAAAATCAGATATTGACTTGAAAATGTAATTTACACTAGTAAACTTTTGTGAGACTCTTCCTTCTAAATATCTAATTGGAAATACAGCTTTTTCCTTTGTAAAAAATAAACTTCATCCTCTACCACCACCCCCTGGTCCTCTTCCAGTATTAGGTGGGATATCATGATATTTAGTTTCAAATCCTTCTCTTATGACATTTGAATATTTTTCAAAATATGCTTTATTAAATACAATTTCACCTGCAACTTCCCTAATTAGCAGTTCCTTAAATCTTGTACTATATTTAGGTAGATAGTTTCATACCTCATCTCAATTTTTTAAATTAACACCAAAAATATTCCTTGTCCCATCATCTATAACATTGCTAGTCTTTCCATACTGTAATATATTTATTTCTCTAGAAGGTTTCTCTGAGTAGCGCACACGTCAATCAGGCGCTTTTGTTTTCATTGGAATTTCAATTATTATCTCATCCTCTTTTTTCTTTTGTGGTTCTCAGTAAACCTTACTTAAATATTCAGCTATCTCAGAAGTATGACTTGGACTTCAAAACAAATAATTAAAATTATGGCTAGAACTCGTATTAAAATCTAAAGGTGTATTAGATATATTTACTTCTGAAATCTTGTCAGGGATAATTGGCATTTGTATTACTTTATTGTGAAATTGAAACACATTATTTCTATTCAAAATGTTCTCCTTAGGAGATCACTTCTTACTATTCTTATCAAAAACAAAATAATTGGATTTTATAATATATAAATCGTTATCAATTGTTTTTTCTAAATAAAAGGGTAGGTAGAATTCATGTTCTTCAGTTAAACCTCCCTTGAAACAAAAGGATGAGGATATTTGTTTAGATAGCATCAGAATAAATAAACGTATTGTGCTTCTTAATTTTTCACTTGTTAGTTTGTTAAGTAAAACGTTGATCTCAAAATCATTAAATTGTTTAGGATCATTACCGTTGTAGATCTTTTCTTTAAATTCTCTACGCTTATTTTCATCTAGATTTGCAAAATTCGAAGTTAATGTATCTGTTACTTTAAAAATCCTATTATGTAAAAATTCCTTAGAAAAATTATCAAGTTCATCTATCCCATCAATAAATGTAAAATTGCGACTTAAGAAATCCGTATAAAACTTACTTCAGTATAATTCATTTTTATCAAAAAAATACCTTCCAATTAACTTAAAAATAAATAGAGTTTGACTATATCACGACACATAATCTTTTTGAACATTTGTTGGGTGCAAAATCAATGGATAAAATGAAACGTCGTCATTTGTTTTAAAATTAGCTATTACATTGTTTTCAATTTGGAGATTATTTTGTTCAATTCTTCCTTTGAAGACAATATCACTTATTAAAATTGAATTTGGCACAGTTAAAACT
>NZ_QKUB01000026.1 GCF_003253435.1 Metamycoplasma auris | reverse complement strand
ACTACTTTCATTAAAAGGATCTAAATGATTAGGATCCTTATTTGGTGGTGTAGTATTACGTGAACCACCATAAATTAATTCCTTAACATTTACTCCAAAGATCTTACAACTTACCATTGACATTGGCAATAATGCCATTGTACTTATTACCCCTAAAATTAAACTCTTTTTCATTTTCCCTTAATTATCTTCTTGTCTTATATTTAAACATTATTTATTTAAATTATACTTCTTATCTGCTAAGTAAATACCTTTTAGCATTTCCTAGTTTATGCATCTCAGGTTAAACCATCGTAATCTTCAGGTAATTCATCTAATTTTGCTTTTTCTTCTTTTTTTCTTTGTTTTTCTAATTCGTATTGTTCTTCTAAACTTTGAACTAATTCCACATGATCGGCAATGATATTGATTGTATAAACTTTTTCATTGTCTTTTAAGTAACTATTAGATTCTAAATGCCCTTCAATTCTTATATAATCTTCTTTATTTATTTTTTCTTTTATATAGTCAGCAGTTTTATTTCATGCGACGATATCAAAGTAATTATGTTTTTTATCCTTAATGTTATGTAATTTAAATTTAAGTAATTTACCTTCAACTACATCATCTTTTTTAAATTCTTTAATGTAATATTCATCACTTAATACATACCCATCAATATAAATTGTGTTTTCTTTTTTAGTTTGATTAATTCCTATTATTTCTTTCTTTGCCATATCTTTTTCAAATTCTCCCCTATCTTCTAAAACGTTATGATTCCATTTTCAAATGTAATCAAGATCTAAAGTTTTTAAAAATTCAAGAATTCAATATTTCTCATTAACTAATACTCATTGTGCAGCATCAGGACTATTGCCGATGTAAACTAAATCATGTTTACTTTTTGAATTTTCTAATCACCTTAGTTTCGTGTTATTTTTCTTGTAATAATCGTAGACATAATAATCAATTCCAATATTTTCATTACGTCCTTCTTCTAATTGACTTTTTAATAAATCAATTTCTAATATCCTATTCTTACTTAAGAAATTAAAATATTCAACAAAAAAACATCGCATATAAGTTTCAGTATCAAAAGTCTTTATTTTCTCTAACATATGTTCAATAACATTTAATTCATATATTGAGAGTAAATAGGTTGAAAGATGATCATTTAGATCTCTTATGAATGGAATTTCTAAATTCTCATATTTTGATAATTCATTTTCAATTTCATCCATATAACTTTTGATTGCTTTTATTTTTTGTATTGAATAGGGATTGTTATAATCTATTCATTTACCCCTTGGTTTGCGTATAGTAACATTTTCTAGAAACTTCGGATCATATCTAATTGATACTAATTTATCATCGTTTAAGTTTTTATCATTTGCCATTGCTAAAACACCACCCATTTCATTTATTTTTTAAATGTGAAACTATTTAAGTCCTCTATTTTTGATTCTTGGTCTTGTTTCTTTAATTGGTTTTCAATTTCTTCAAGTCATTCATCTAAAGAATTTTTATCTTTCTTAGTTAATTTCTTTTTAGTCATTAATCTCCTTAATTAGTTTCTTTATTATTTATTATCTGTTCTAAAATATCTAGTACCAATAGAGATGGGATTGAACTTCTTTGAATATAATTGCCATGTGAATAATGAGTCTTAGAAAATCCAGATTTTAGTTTTTGTTTCAACAAACTAAT
>NZ_QKUB01000025.1 GCF_003253435.1 Metamycoplasma auris | reverse complement strand
AATCTTTCACGTAATTTCAAAATTTCTTGATTTTGCAACAAAATAATTTCTTTTAGTTTATTAATTTCAATTGAATTAATCGAATCCATATTCCCTAGTTGAAGTAATTGTTTTTGGTAAACGCTTGAAGTTCTGATATAGTGGTTAGTTATCGTGCTAATCTCTACATGCCCAGTAGCAACTTGTATTTTGTCTGGCGAGAGTCCTGCCATATGCATATTAGTAATTAATTGTGCTCTCAAAACATGAGCACTTAAATGTTTTGATCAATCAGGATATAAAGTTTTTAAATAGATTGAAAACTTATGAAATAAGTTTTGGATGGTATTATAAGAGTACTTAACACCATATTTTATAAATTGATCCCTTAGATCATATGGAACAATTATAGTTCTAAATCTTCCATGTTTCTTTGCCTTAATTTGACATTCATAATTTGTTTTATAGATATTTTCTCAGTCAACTGACACAAATTCCCCTAAACGACAACCGTTATATTTAAGCAGGTTAAAAATAAGTTTGAATTCTGGATTATTTCATTTTTCCAATGCAAACTCAATCTTTTGTATTTCATCCAAATTAAAAACTTGCTTTGGAATTGTGTCATTTTCAAATGAAATTAATTTTGAAACATCATAAAATTTATTTTCAATCTTAGACATTGTATTAATAAATTTTTTAATATAAGCAAGTTGGGTATTTTTTGATGAACCTGAATTTTTTAAATTCTCAAATATTTTATTAATTTTATTAATATCAATTGCATCTAAGTCTGCAATTCTATTTAAAGCAATTTTAGCGCATACTTTTGTTTTACTGTTTTTGTAATTAGAATTTAAGAATAAATCAATCTTTTCTTTAAATCTTAATGACATTTAAAATTCCCTTCTGCCTAACAACTCTTTTATGTCAGGCAAAAGGGAATTATATTTTAAGCAATCAAATGCTTATATGCTATAATTTTTTTGCCTAGCAAGTGTCGGTTGCTAGGTTCTTTTTTATTCTTTTATTTTTTATTTATATGATAGGAAACATTTTTAGAACTTGATTAGACTTGGAAGTGTCGGTTCCTATCAAACATAATTTTATCATTTTTTTTAGATAAATAGAAGTAGTAAAATTTAAGTATGATGAAAAAAAGAAAACTATTACTATCTTTACCACTTGTTTTTACATTGCCGATAATATCTATTGCCTGTTCTGAACCGTGAGATAAAAATAAACATACTGAACTTGAAAACTTTGAAAAATTTGTTGAAGAATTCCCTAAGGAATTAAACTATTTTTACGCACATCCATATGAAGAAAATTTTACACCTAAACCAAATCCGAGAAAACTAACAGAAACGGATGAATTGTTTGAATATTCATGAGATGATTTTAGGTACAATGTAGACCATTTAGGAAAAAGAAGATATCATGATGGTAAAAAGAATAATTTGGACTATACTAGACTAATATCCTCTCCTGCTTTATTAAGTTTTTCTCATGAGAAGTCATATTTTAGACAGGTATATGACAATTGAAATTACTTGCCAACAAATGGAATCTTGAATGATAAAAAGTATTCAATTGGATTTATAATAATGGTTGAGTATCAGTATCTACTAAACGAATTTGAATCTCTCTTAAGAAATGTTTTTTTTAATAGAAAACATGAATATAAATATTCTAATTTTTTAAACAATTCAGACTATGAGAAAAATGAAGTCAATTTTAAGGAATGAACTAAATTCATAGACTTAGAAGAGCGAACAAAATTTATAACCTCTAAAATAGAAGATCTTCCTACAGGAGACACTAAATATACTGTAAAACATTTATTAATAAATATTCGCTTTGGTTATAGAGATGAGGATGGAAGAATTAGATCTAAAAAAGATTACTTAAAATATATAGATTTAATTTCTTAGATATTAAAAAGAGCGCCTTAGAAACGCTCTTTTTTGTTACATAGTATTTTTATCAAACAATTGGATCTTTTTCAATAGAACCTCTAAAATCGCTCTTAGGTTGACTTGGAGCAATTTCC
>NZ_QKUB01000024.1 GCF_003253435.1 Metamycoplasma auris | reverse complement strand
GGATTAATTAAAGTTTTGTGTCCTAATCCTAAGTCAATCATTGTCGCATTAAACTTATTCCCAAGTTTTGTATACTCATTTTGCGGATCAATAATATAAACTTTATTATTTGCTCCTAAATGCCCAACAATTGCTTTTTTAACATCAGTTGACTTACCTTTTCCACTACTTCCGACTGTAAACATATTATAGTTAACTCTACGCGCACTTTTCTTATAGAATTGATCAAAGATTATAGGTTCCCCTGTTGAAGCAGTTGCACCTAAAATAAATGCATTATTATCATTACTATTTTCATTTTCAAAAGGTCATCCATGCGCGATATTATAACTAGACATTGGAATTGCTTCATGAAGATTATCAGTTGGAATTAAGCAAGCTTGCGCTAATGCTTCAAATTGTTTAAAAGGAACGCTATTAATTATTAGTTTTGCTCTTTTAGCATTAGTTATTACTTTATTTTCAGCGACTCTTAATTCCTTTAATGTGTTCCCTTCATTTATAATCATTAATGAACTATTCATTAATAAGTTTTTATTTTCTTGAAGTTGACTTTGTAAGTATTCGAGTGCTTCAAGTTGTAAATTAGATGATGCTCTAAAGTATTTACTTTTAACTAATGCTTTATTGTCGACCATCCGCTTACCGCTTTTATCTAATAAACTTGCTTGTGTATCTTCATTAAATATGCCTAGATTTCAAACAATAGTTGCATCATTATCAAATAAATTAATTGCTCACCCATCATCAATATTTAGAGGTAACTCACTTATTGTGTGAATGGAATAATATCTATTATCCTTAATAAAGTAATTACGTTTAAATGTTGTATCAGAGGTTAACAAATTATCTAATGTTATTTTAGATTTTTTATATGTTTGATCTTGAATTATTTTGTTTTTCTTTAAATTACCTTTTAAAAACTTAAAGAATTCTTTGAATTTTTCTTTTAAACTTAGTGAAACATAGATTTCGTTATCTTTATTAATTAAAGTCTCTCTTGAAGATATTTCTAATTCGTTTAAATAAGTAGTTGCTGCTTCTTCGTCTAGAGTTTTTAGACTTATTGATGCTAAAAATTTAAGTAGGTCTAAACCTTCAATTAAATTTGCTTCAATATCCATTGAATTAAACGAAGCAATCGCATTACTTATAATCTTTTTAAGTTCGAGAATATCTTTAGCATAAAGCGCTACATAGTAGGTATCTACTAATAACTCAGTATCTAGCAGTTCTAAGTCTTCTTCAATTGACTTATAGTATTCTTTGTAGTTATTAATGATATTTTTATTAACATTTTTATTTCTTAGAGAATTTAATTTTTTTCTTTTATTTAATTTCAGACTTTCAAAATTCTTTGTATAATCCGCTAACTCCTTTTTTCGTATTAAAGTTAGATGATATTCAGATATATCAAGTCATTCATTAAACTTATTTAAAAATGATTCTCTATCTTCTATGTCTTCATTTCAAGGACTTTTACCTTGGAATTTAAGAACTCCGAAGTATTTTGTTCCTGTTTTTAGTTGTTTCGTTTTAACATATTTATTTTCAATAATTTCCTTGTATGGATTTAAGAGTTTAGGACTATATGCTTTGTGATTGTATTTTTTTACACTAAATAAATATTTAATTGCTCTAAAAAGCAATACATACAATCTACAATCATATTTTGGCGATTTTATTAAAACTACCGATGAAACTAAAATTAAGATAACTGAAGTAAGGATTTTTCATTTGTTCGCAAAAGATGGCGGAAATGAAGTATATCCAATTGTTACGCTTAGAATTACAAGTAAAGTTAGGACTAAAAAGTCGAGTCACGAAAACGATTTCCAAAAATAGTTTTGTGTCTTTTTTAAGTTTTTAGGTTGTAACATTTCTATTTATCCTTTCCTTTCTTAGTTTTTAAGTTTTCTTTTTCAAGCAATTTATTAAATTTATAAGCAATCTTATTTCCATCCTTATTTGAAACAGTATTTCTTACTTTCATAAATTCTTGTTGGTCTTTTGCGTAAAATTTCAAACGATCTCTTTGCAATTCATCCAATGCTTTTGCTCTCTTAATTGCTTGCGCTTTCTTTTTCTTAGTATCTTCTAGTTTTGTTTCTAGTTTCTTAATTTTTTCATTTGCTTTATTAACAAAGTTATTATCATTACCATTA
>NZ_QKUB01000023.1 GCF_003253435.1 Metamycoplasma auris | reverse complement strand
AGTAATCAAAAATAATTTCTTTCTTTAATTCATATGTATATTTTTGCATGAAAAAATCCTCCACTTTTTTGTCCGGTTTTTGGGGGACTGTGCAATTTTTGACCATTTTTGGCCTTTTTTTTTTTTTTTTTTTTTTTTTTTTATTTTTTTTTTTTTTTTTTTTTTTTTTTTTTTTTTTTTTGTTTAGGTTATAAAATTAAGATTAATGAACTACAAATTACAAGAAAATAAGGAAAAAAACAAGGATTAAAAAGAAAAAAATAATGAAAAAAAGTCTTGCATTTTTATTAGCAGCAACCTCTGTTGCAACAATTACTACACCAATATTAGCAATCTCATGTGGAGATAAAAGAAATAAGGAAAATAATGATTCAAAAAATAAAAAGGATGATATTGAATCAAAAGAAAACAAAGAATTTAGAGCTGAATTAGCTAAATTACAAGAAGAAATAAAAAATGATAATAAGTTAGATACTAAATCCAAGGAAATTCTTAATAAAATAGTAGAAGAATCTAAAAAAGATTTAGAAAAACTAAAGACTCAAGAAGAATTTAAAAAGTCAATTTCTAATTTGAAGGATAAATTAACTAAAACTAAAAGAACAATTGTTCGAAAAAATAGTCTAGCAAAAGTTAAGTTATTGCTAGATGAAATGGTTAAAAGAGAAAAAGAAGAAGCTGAAAAAGATGCCAAATATGGAATTAGTGCTTTAGATAAAAAAAATAAAGCAGACAAACATAAAAATATCTCAGCTTACTTAACAGGTGCTCTTTTTGATGATTCTTATAACAAATTAATTGATGAAATAAAGACTAGGGTTTACAGAGATTCAATCTCTGGTTTGGATATTCATTGAAATCCAAGAAAAGATAATGAATTCAAAAATTCATTAATGAGAAAACATAATTTACTTTCAAATAAACTATCTGAACTTGAAACAAAAAATAATAAAGAAATTGATCAAATTAAAGAAGGACATATTAGTTATCTAAACGTCTTAAAATTAGATTTAGAGAAACAAAAAAATAAGTTAGAAGTTGAAAAAGAAGAAAATACTAAAAAATTAACTGAAATTAACAATAAATTAGAGGATTTAGAAGCTAAAGAGGAATTGAAATTATCTAAGAGTGCAATTGAGGATTTAAAAGAATTAATTGATTACAGAAAAGAAGTATTGAAAGAATACGACAACAAAATTCAAGAAGAAACAAAAGAATATAATCAATTATTGGACCTAAGCACTAAACAAAAAACCGAAAGAGATAACGCTAAAAAGCAATTAGATGAACTAAAGGAAACATTAGAATCACTTAATAGAAAATTAAAAGAAAGTGATGAAAAATATACCAAAATTTTGGAAGATATTGAAAAAGAATTGAGTGATACAAAAACTAAGAAATCTAGTATATATAAAGAATTGGATATAATCTGAAAAAACTTAGATCACTATAACAGAAATTGAATGTATACAAAAGCAAATCCTTCACATTACAATCCTTATACAGCAAAAATATCTGAACTTGAAAAACTTTTACCTAGTCTTAAAACAAAAATTAATGATTTAATACATAAGAGAAAGACAACTAAGTTAGATAAAACTAAATCATCTAATGAAATTAAAAAAGTTTTAGAACTAAAGAATAAGGAATTGAAAAAAATTGAAGAACTTTTCAAAGACCTAGATAGTACTTATAACAATTCAAAGACTAAACTAGATAAGAATCGCCAAAATTACGAAAATGATAAAAAAGCAAAAGAACTAGTATCTAATGAATTAAATAAATTTGAAATTTCTTTATCAAAAGTTTTAGACAAAGAAAAGCTTTTAGAATCAGAATTCAAGAAACACAATGAGAAAAAAGAAGCATTAGAAAATAGAAGCAAACAAATAGAAGAAGAAATTAAAAAGCTGTCTGAAAAAGAAAAAGAAATCGTTAACTTAGAAGAAAAATACGAAGATATAATTCAATCATTAGAAAAAAATGCTTATAATTCTGAATTAAATCTTTACAATGAAATTAAACAAGTTGAACAAGAACTAAATAACTTAAAATAATATATATTTAATAATTTATTAAAATGTCCTTCATATTCAATAAATAACGGTGTGCATAGTTCCATAAAAAACTCAGAACAATTAGTCAATATGATTGTCCACAAATTTAATAGATAAGAGCAAAAAGAGGCCAATTTTTTGCCTTTTTTTTTTTTTTTTGGTTCCGGTTATAAAATAAAAATAAGATATAAAAAATAAGGATTAAAAAGAAAAAAAGTAATGAAAAAAAGTCTTGCATTTTTAATTGCGGCAACCTCTGTTGCAACAATTACTACACCAATATTAGCAATCTCATGTAAGGATAAAGAATCAAAAGAAAAGAAAGAATTTAAAAAAGAGATTACGAAATTAGAGACACTGATAAAAACTGAAGGTAAGTTAAAAGATGAAACTAAAGTTGCTTTAGAAAAAATTGCTTCAGATGCTAGAAAACAATTATCTGAACTAAAAACTCCTGATGAATTTAGAAAGGCAACAGAGGAACTTAAGAAAAAGATTGATGAAGTTAAAAAAGAAAACAATGAAAATAACCCAGTCACACCAACTCCAGTCACACCAACTCCAGTCACACCAA
>NZ_QKUB01000022.1 GCF_003253435.1 Metamycoplasma auris | reverse complement strand
CCCCTGTATCTGGTGAACTAACCTCATGTCTCGCTACAATAAATTTATAGGTATTTTCAGATTCCAAAAATTGATACAACTTGTATTTAGGATAATTTGGATCGTCAGTTAAATCTGCCTTAATTTTTTCACGATGCTCTTCGTATAAAAGTTGTGCCAACATCGGGATTGTTGCACTCTTAAAGTTAATTAAATCATCCATTGTTCTTTCGAAGTTATCAATTTTTTCTAAACCTGACTTTAATTTCTGCTCAACATCTTTTAAAAGTCTTTCGTTTAAGGATACTTTGTTAATGGAGTTACTAATTTGATTTAATTTCTTATCTAAATCAGAAACCCTAGACTCAAGCACTCTTATTTGCGGATTAAAATTATTTTGCAAATCAGTTAAATAAGTTACTAGTTTTTTAACCTCAGCATCAACGTAACTTCTTAAAGTTTCCTTTGCATTTTCAATTCTCCCTGGCATACTATTTTGAAGGGATTGAATTTGTTTACCATGTAGAGAATTGGATGAATTAATATCAGAAGCATATTTTGTAAGATTACTTAGCTTTTTTTCTAGTTGCTTTATCAAATTACTTTTTATATCTAAATCGGACTTAAATTCGTAAATGCTGCCTGAATTCCTTTTTATTATTTGGGAATTTTTATCTACATTTAATTCATTATTTTTAATTAATTCTTTAACTGATTTAATAGAAGCATTTTGTTCTTCGTTTAATATCTTAATTTTAGATATTTCATTTAACGTCAAGTCCTTTAATTCTTTTTGCAATGAGTTATATCGACCAATAATTTCTGAATCTCTTAATTCATTTTTATTAATTGCCAGCAAAATTGTGTTTATATTATTTTCAAATAATTTAATCTTGCTGTCAATGTTTTCTTTTGCAGAAGATATATCTTTTTTAATTGATTCATTAATTTTTTCTTGCTTACTATTAAAATCGCTTTGAAATTTAGTTTGTTTAAGATTTATTTCAGATTCTATAATTTTTTGTTGATTAGCAATTAGGTCTTTTAAATTTAAAAGTTCATCAATTTTTGGTAATTCTAATTTATGTCATGCTGCATTAATAATAAGAACACTAGCAGTAGGACATAAATAGTTTTCCAGATTAACAAAGTCTCTAGCATTTCCAACTCTTTGTAGGTTATTTGATAGTATTTTCTCTTGGTTAAAAAACTCAGGAAAATTATTTGAAAGCAACCTATATTTAATTTCTTCAAAAATAGCAGTTTTTAGGTTATTGTAGCGCGTGTTTCCTACTTGCTTAATAAATTCATCAAGACTGCTAGAGCAATTTAAGTAGAACTCAATTCTTTGACCAACAAGCAGATTAATTTGATTTAAAATTGAACCCGCTAGTTGATTAAATGCTTCAACTTCCTTATTTTCAACATTTTGGTAAAAACTTAATAACTTCTTAGGAACGAAAAATTTATGCATTAAATTAAATGACGAATTGTATTCATTTAAATTTATTTTAAGAAAATCTAAATTTTCTTTATTCAAATGTCCTCCTTACTTAACTTATAATTTCTTTACACTTTTTACTAAAGTAATCGGTTTTGAGATCTTTTTAATTAAATGTTGCCTATTTGAAAAAAACTTATCATATTTCTCTTCTGTTTGGAATCCCTTACGATCTAAGAAACTAACTTTATCATCGTTCCATTCAATAACGATTTTGTTCCCTAATTTACGATTTCTTGCTGAAGATAGAACTTTAAAATTATCTTTTAAATTTTCAACAACATCTTTTGAGTTTTTGTCGAATTCTTTTATTGCACTCAAAAAATGTTGAGAATATTTTGTATTTTCTAATTTAGAAATAGAAAATTTTGTTTTCCCATTAATTGCAGCACCAACAGTTCAACCTCAAGCTAAATTATCTAAATAATATTGCCCTTTTGATGGAGCGTCTAAAAAGTCCTTAAATTCATCGATTGGGCGATTGAAAAATAATAAACTTTTCTTATTATTCGTTGTAGAGGGATTAAAAAATACAAAATAGGATAATGTTTCTTCATTTTTTTCATAAATTCAATTATCTGAAGCGATTTTAAGTCCATCAATTCATTTTGACATTCCCTTAAAACTTATCCAACTTTGATCTGCAAAATCTAGAGAATTTTTAAAATCAGAACGAGTTTTAAATTTCTTAAATTTTTTAAAGATCGTAGACTTAATAATTGACTTACTAAATTTTTTAATTCCCTTAATTCCTACTTGTTTAAGTCTATTTAAAACAAACTCTTTTTTGTCTTTAGATTTTACAAAGGCGGTTATTAAAATTCCTGATTTAATCGAAAATTTAATGCCTTTTCTAAGTATTCTAATAACTTTATTAACAGTTTTTCTATTGAATTTTTTTAATAAAACTTTTTTTAATTTGTAAGTTGTTTTGTTTACAACATAGGTTAGTGCTGCTTGAGGATTCATAATAAATCTAATAGCAGTTTGACCTTTTTGAACTAATTTTTTAAATCAAGATACTTGTTTAGCAAGTTTTGATTTTCTAACAAATTTTAAAATTGTTCTGGAACCAAACATTGCATATTTGAATAAAGCGTTATATCAAACATTTTGCACATTTACCTCATATCCAAATATTGCAGGTAACAGTAA
>NZ_QKUB01000021.1 GCF_003253435.1 Metamycoplasma auris | reverse complement strand
AGGCAAATTAAAAACTAGGCAAAAAGTTTTTAAGCCTTTAAAAATAGCCCTTTGGCACAAAACAAAAAACTTAAAAATAAAAATGATTTTTGAAAAAATGCTAGAATTTAGGTAGATTGATTAGGGATTTGAAGTCCTTCAACACACTTAAATTTTACGGTTCCTTATGATATGAAAAAACTCTTATTTAAATTATGAATCAGAGTAATTTTTGGACTTTATACACTTTCTTTTTACAAGGAAAAAGTCCATTTCCTGCATTGCTTCTGATGGTGTTAAAATATACATCTCTAAGTTCTTAGACGATTACTATTTGTACAATTTAATTAAATAAATTTATCTATCAGTAATGTATATAAAAGACATTAATGATTTTTAAAAGAAAAAAATCAATTATTTTCTAGAAATAATTTAGAGCAATTAAAAATATCTTCTTTTTTAAATTTAGATTTACTAATCAACATTCATCAATATAAGTTAAATATATAAGACAAAAATAGAAACTTGAAAAATTTAGGGTAAAATTACCCTAAATTTTTCAAGTTTCTATGAAAAACTATATTAAAACGATGTATAATGAAGAAAAAAAGGTAAATTTACCCTAAATTTTTCGAGGTAGTCATGAATATAAAACGAGATTTTTATTTAAAACAAATTATAGATAAAATGTGAAATGGTCGTGTAAAGATAATTACAGGAATAAGAAGATGTGGCAAATCATATTTACTTTTCAAATTATTTTACCAATATTTATTATCACAAAATGTTACTAAGGATCAAATTATAATTTTATCCTTAGAAGATATAGATTTTGCAGAATATAGAAATCCTTTTAGATTAAATGAGTATATCAACTCTTTAATTAAAGATAAGACAAAACAATATTATGTGATGATAGATGAAATTCAATACTGCGAAACTTTAGATAATCCTTATCATGAAAATAGTAGCTACAAAATAACTTTCATTGATGTACTACTAAGTTTAGTTAAAAAAGAAAATGTCGATGTGTATATAACTGGTAGTAATTCCAAAATGTTATCAACTGATGTTTTAACTCAATTTAGAGATAGAGGTGATGAAATTAGAGTTTATCCTTTATCTTACAAAGAGGTATATCCTTTATTTGAGGTTAAACAAGAAGCTTTTAATCATTATATGATCTATGGTGGACTACCTGAAATATATAATTACAAGTCAGATGAACAAAAAAGTAAATATTTAAAAGATGTTTTTGCAAAAACTTATATCAAGGATATTTTAGAAAGACATAATATTTTAAATGAAAAAGAAGTTTTAGAAACTCTATTAAACTTTATTTCTTCATCTGTTGGTTCACTAACTAATTCTTTTAAGTTATCTAATAGATTTTTATCAAACAATAAGATTAAAATAAATTCAAATACTATTTCTATTTATTTAGATTATTTTATAGATTCATTTATTATTTCTAGAGCACAAAGATATGATATAAAGGGTTCGAAATACTTTAATACACCTTTAAAATATTATTTTACTGATGTTGGATTAAGGAATGCTTGATTAAACTTTAAACAAATAGAACCATCTCATATAATGGAAAATATTATTTATAATGATCTAATAAGAAGAGGTTTTAATGTTGATATAGGTGTTATTGAAATTAGACAAAAAGAAAATAACTCGTTTAAAAAAATGCAATTGGAAGTAGATTTTGTTGTGAATAAGGCTCATCAAAGATATTACATTCAATCAGCATTAAATATTCATACTTTTGAAAAACAACAACAAGAAATAAGATCTCTTAATAATATAAAAGATTCATTTCAAAAAATCATTGTTGTAAGAGATAATATTATTCCTAGACATGATGAAAATGGAATTTTATATATTGGTTTAGAAAGATTTTTATTAACTGATAACCTTGCAGATTTAATAATATAAAAAATAGATATTAGTCTCATATTGAATTCGGATTTCATCTTTTTTGTAATTTTAGCTATATCTATGTATTTTTAAAACCAACACCTATACTCATGTTAATACTTTTATTAAAATCATAGAATGTGTCTTGAAAATTTTTATATCAAACTTATATTATTTTTGTCTAAGTATGTCTCAAATAAAGTGTGATATTCAATAAAGTCTCTATTTTCTTATTTTACTAACTCTCTAAGTTTATTTATTTGCTCGAAATCATTTAAATAATTAGATTGTGCAAAAATATTTAAATTAGAAAAGTCTTTTAGTTATAAAAATATCTAAGGTTATCTTCATTTACATCTTTATTGATTAAAAATTTCTTTTGCTTGTAACAAAAACTTATATAGTATTAATCCTAAAAATTTATATATTGATATATCTAATTTCCTTCTTAGTTTATTAACAGACTATCAAAATATCAAGCCTATTTTTTGTTTTGTTTTTTTACTCATAAAAATTTCGTTGTTAATTATTATCATTTAATAATATATCAAATTATACTAACTATTCCAGTAATAAAAACCATAGTTTTATTAAGCAATAATTTTATTTAAAGAAACAATGTAGGCTATTGATTTATAAAGGCAATTAAAGTTAAATATGAAGTAATTTCATTTTTTATATTTTTCCAAGCTAAAGGAAAGTTAAAAATAAAATCAAGGGTTCGATTTTTATCCTTGATTTTATTTTGACATTTTTATTCTTTATAAAACCTCTAAATTGCTTTCTTTTTTTCATGGTTCTTTTTTATTAATGTGATCAATGAATAATTTTCCTTGAAGATGATCATATTCATGTTGAAAAACAATTGCTGTGTAACCACTTACTTCATATCTTTTTTTCTTTTTTTCAAAATAAGAATAAGCATCAACTATTATTCTTGAATATCTTGGCACATAACCTTCTTGATGAGGTCATTTTTCATTGACACTTAAGCATCCTTCTCCTTCGGACAGTGCAATCTTATGATTGGAATGGCCAATTAGTTTTGGATTAACTAAAGCATCATTAAAAATAACATTATCTTTTTCATCGGTAATAAGAATATAAAAGATATTTTTAGGAATTCCATATTGAATTGCAGCAACACCAACAGCAGGTCTGAATTTGGTATCTTTTTTTTGACTATCGCTTACATGAAAAATCATCTTTTCAATCAATTCAATATTTTCATCACTTAAAGGAATTGAAACATCATTTGATTTTTCTCTTAAGATTTTTTCTGGTAATTCAATTAATTTAACGTCTTCAAATTTAAACATAATATACATTATAAAATAAAAGTGCACAGTCCCCCAAAAACCGGACAAAAAAGTGGAGGATTTTTTCATGCAAAAATATACATATGAATTAAAGAAAGAAATTATTTTTGATTACTT
>NZ_QKUB01000020.1 GCF_003253435.1 Metamycoplasma auris | reverse complement strand
AAAAAAAAAAAAAAAAGTATAATTTTTGCTTTACATGCAAGAGTCTTACATAAACCAAAATTATTTAGTTTTATCTATTTGGTTTCTGACTTAATTTTTTATATTTTTTTAGCGAATAAAGCTAAAAAAATTTTTGATAATTAAAACTTTATCTATTAGGAGAAAAAAATGAAAAATATAGGAAGCAAATTCCTAAAAAGAATTGGAATTATATTTTCAATTGCACCTTTGCCTTTAATTGCTATTTCATGTAAAAAACCTAACAATGGTAATAATAGTAACAATAATCAAAATGATAGTAACGGTAATAGTGAACAAAGTGAAGCAATTAAAATTGATATTTCAGAATTTAAAAATAAAATTGAACCTAAAAATAATTGACAAACTAAAGATATTTTAGGAGCTTTACAAAAACAAAATGGATTAGAAAAAATAAGTGAAGCTGATTTTGAATTTAGTATCAAAAAAGCTAATTTACTAAAAGACGGAAGTCTTGTTATTAAAGCTAAAGATAACTCAGAGATTATAAAAGGTCAATTAAATTTAACTATTAAGAAACTAACTAAGTTAGAAAAAGTTGAAACACAATATAACGCAGATAAAACTGAAGTTCTAGTTATTGGTTATAATGAAAAAGGAAAGATTTCTAGATTTGAACAAAGCGTTAAAAAGGTTCCAAAAGTATTGCCTGAAGAAATAACAAATTTAGATGATGCATTTGTAAATAATAAGTCAGAAAAGATTGAAAATATTGATAAGTGAGATACATCAAATATCCAAAGTATGTCTGCTATGTTTCAAAATGCTGTTAATTTTAATCAAGATTTGCAATCATGAAATACAGAAAATGTGAAAGACATGAGTCTAATGTTTACAGGTGCTAAAAAATTCAATGGAAATATTTCAAATTGAAATACTGGAAATGTTAAAAATATGCAAAGTATGTTTGATGGTGCAAATGTATTTAATTCAGATATTTCAGACTGAAATACTGTAAATGTTTCAAACATGAAAAAAATGTTTATGAATGCTGCACAATTCAATCAGAATATATCTAAATGAAATCTTAAAAATATAAAAAGTATTGACTCAATGTTTTATGGTGCTTCTAACTTCGATAGCGAAGTATTCAAATTAGATAATAATCAAGTAACCGATTTAAGTTATATGTTTTATATGGCGTCAAAATTCAATAAACCACTTAAAGATTGAAATGTATCAAAAGTAAAAAACATGAGTCATATGTTTAGTAACGCAAAAGTATTCAATCAAGATATAACTAAATGAGATGTGTCAAGTGTTGAATCTATGCGAAATATGTTTAGTGAAACCGATGCATTTAGTCAAAATATAAAGGATTGGGATGTAAAAAAAGTAACTAATATGGACCAAATGTTTTTCAAAGCACTGAGTTTTGATAAAAATATTTCAAATTGAAGTGTAGAGAAAGTTGAGTCATATAAGGAGTTTAGCCAACATTTAAACAAGGAATTACAACCTAAATTTATAGAAAAAAGACAATAATTCATCTTAAAGAAAGTATATTTTTTATTCACTCTTAAGATACGCGAATTTGGAAATTAAATATTAAAACAGCAATAATTAATATTTTTTATAATTTTCTTATATTCTTAATCATAAAACTCAATAAAATTCAGTGAATAGTAATAAAAATTCAGTGTTTTTTTGCCAATTCATCTAAAAAAAAAAAAAAAAAAGTAGAATATGATATAGCAATTGGTAATTGCTATATTTATTAAATCAAATTTAAATATTTAAATACTTAGTTAGAAGGTAAATAATTATGAAAAGATTAAATAAATTTCTACTTACTTTAGGAAGTGTTGCTTCATTAGCATCGCTACCATTAATAGCAGCAAATTGTGGTGGAACTAAAAAAGAAGTAACTAAAGAAGAAAGAGTAAAAAATATTAAAAATAAAATTAATGAACTTAATGAAAAAGCAAAACAAAGTCCATTTAACAAATACAATATAGTTTGAAATGACTTTGATAAATTAAGAAATCAAATAAAGACAATTAACAAAGACACAGATGATAAAAAACTTGCTGAAATTGAAAAATCATTAGATCAATTTGCTAAAAAAGTTGAAGAATTATCAAAACCAAAAAAATAATTTGAAAAAGAAATTATTTTTTAATAAATACCTTTAAAACACTGAATTTGGTCACAAAATTCGGTGTTTTTTTACTACTTTGGCAAAAAAAAAAAAAAAAAAGTAAAATTTAAATTTGTAGATGAAGGGTATCCTAAAATCCAAAATTTACGATTTTATATGTATTTTAATTATTTTTCCTTGTTAAAAATACATATAAAACTAAGATATTTAAATATTTAAATAAAAATTTGAAAGATTAATAATATGAAAAAACTAAACAAATTTCTATTAACATTAGGTTCAATATCTTCATTAGCAGCTTTACCACTAATTGCAGCTTCATGTGATAAAACTGATAAATCTAAAGATGATAACTCAAATAAGAAACCAACTGATACTAATCCAAAAACTCCTTCTGATCCTTCAAACCCATCTAATCAACCTCAAGCAGATAACCCATCAGCAGCACCTGCAACACCTAAAAAAGTTGATGAAAAGAAATTAGATGAATGAAAGAAAGAAACAACTAACCTAATTAAAGACCTAGAAGAAAAATCTAAGGAAGTTAAAAAGCCTCAATTTGATGAAGATAAGCTAAAAAAATTTAGAGAAGAAAATAAAGGAAACAAGGATCTTCTTGACTATGTTACTGAATTGAAAAAAGAAACATTCCAACAATTAGTTAGAGAATTTACAGAAGAGTTGAGTACACTTAAAGATGAATTTGAAGGTCTATTAAAAGACTTACCAAAGGATTTACTTGAAGAAGAATTTGAGTCATTAACTGAATATAGTAAAGAAATTTCTGAAACAGTAAAAAAACAATTTGAAATTTTCAAAAAAGTTTCTAAATAAAATAAATCTGGTAATTAAGAAATCCTAAAACACTGAATTTTGACACAAAATTTGGTGTTTTTTTGCTATTTTGGAAAAAAAAAAAAAAAAAGTAAAATTTTTGCATAGCAATAATATTGCTATATAAATTCAAATTAAGATATTTAAATATTTAAATTAATTTAGGAATTAATTATGAAAAAACTAAACAAATTTCTACTAACTTTGGGTTCAGTTTCCTCATTAGCAGCATTACCATTAATAGCAGCAAATTGTGGTGGAACTAAAAATGAAGAAAGTAAACCAACCACTCCTAAAGAACCAAAAACTCCAAATGCAGACGATCCAGCAGTTACACCTTCAACACCTAAAGATAATTCTAAGTTAAATGAATTAAAGAAACAAACTGAAGATTTAGTTAAGGATTTGGAATCAAAAATTGAAAAAGTAAAAAAAGCTAAATTTGATAAAGA
>NZ_QKUB01000019.1 GCF_003253435.1 Metamycoplasma auris | reverse complement strand
AAAAACTTATATTTTTTTCCAAAAAACCCCGATAAAATATATATGTAATTGTTTTTAAATTAGTACACCACTTATTTTTGAACATCGCCAAAATATATCACCACTAAGATCGATATATTTTGCTTAATTCTTTTTGGTATTTATTTTATTTAAATATATATTTAGTATGTGAGATGCTGGCTAATTCTTATTTTAATTTATAAAAATATCTTTCTATATGCTTTAAAAAAATTCGACTATTCATGATTTGTTTGTAGATTTAATTATGAATAGTGCAATATATTTTTTTATTAATAATGAAAATAAAATTTTTATCTTTTAAATATAGTCTTTCTAAGTTAAAAACTAATTTTTATATAAATAATATTTTTGAGCTGTACAATTTCTTACTAGAGTAAAACAGGTTCATATTTTTTAGAAAGAAATTCTCTATTTTTGCGCTATACAATTTCTTACTAGAGTAAAACTATATTTTTTAGTTGGATTATTAATAGCATTTTATATCCCAAAACTAAACAATGTATTTTAAATAGCACAATTAAAAAGAGAATTTTGCTTAAGATAAAAAATCTTTGTATTATAATTAAAAGGCTTTAAATAGCAATAAGTAGATTCATTTCTCACCTTAGTGATTTTTTGCTGGGTTTAGCTACACATAAAGATTTTTTATCTTGTAGTTTGGAGAAGTGGTCGAAGTCCACTTTTTTATTTATTTTTAAGGAGGAAGTTATACCAAAAGATAACTCAAACTTTGCAAATAGTCAAAGTAGAAGACCCAAATCAGAACATGTAATAAACAATGAAATTCCATACAAGAAGGTCTTTGTTTTAGGTCCTGAAAATGAAAAAATTGGGGTTTTAACAAAAGAAGAGGCACTAGAGCAAGCTAAAGAAAATAAAATGGATTTAGTTCTTATCTCAATTGAAAACAATAAGCCAATTGCAAGAATTATGGATTATGGTAAATTCAAGTATGATAAGAAAAAGAAACAAAAAATAATTAAGGAAAAACAATCAGTAACAATTAATCGTGAAATTAGATTAACACCATTAATTGGACAACATGACCTTGAAACTAAAGCCAAAAAAGCACGTGAATTTATCCATGATGGAAACCGTGTAAAGGTTTCAGTTAAATTTAGAGGAAGAGAACGTAGTCGTACTGAACTCGGTGAAGAAATCCTTAATAAATTCTTTGTTCTAGTTGAAGATATTGCAAAGATTACAAAAGAAGCTACTTTAGTTAATGATCGTTTTCTAGATATGTATATAGAAAAAGATAAGAAAAAAGTTGGCAATTCAAATAATAAAGATAACTAAACTTCCAAATAAACAAGGAGATATTAAAAAATGCCAAAAATGAAAACCAAAAGCGGTTTGAAAAAAAGAATCAAAATAACTTCAAGTGGTAAAGTAAAACGTGGTAATGCATACCGTTCACATTTAGCACAAAACAAGACCACAAAACAAAAACGTCAATCGCGTAAGTCATCAATGCTTTCAGCATCAGATTTCAAAAGATATAAAGAACTAATTTAATAAAGGTTATTGCGGAAGGAAATAAAATATGCGTACAAGAGGCGGAATAGTTACAAGAAGAAGACGTGCAAAATGAATTAAATTGGCTAAAGGCTACTGAGGACACAAATCAATTGGCTACAAAGTAGCAAAACAAGCCGTTGTTAAATCATGAACATATGCATTTAGAGATAGAAAGCAAGTAAAACGTGAATTTAGAAAATTATGAATTGCACGGATTAATGCAGCAGCAAGAACAAATGGAATTACATATTCAAGATTAATTGAAGGCTTAAAGAAAGCAAATATTAGTATTAATAGAAAAATGTTATCTGAGTTAGCAATTAATTATCCTGAATCATTTGCTTCAATTGTTGAATTAGCTAAAAAATAATTGCTTTTTATAATAAAAAAAATTAGACTTGATGTTAGAAGTCTAATTTTTTTTATTATTTTTTAAAGTCATTCTTTTCAAATTTATTTTTATCTATTTTTCATTTAGTACTTACAGCATCAAGAAATTTATAGTTTATTCCTTTAAACATTCCAGTTACATCTAGATTGGAATTTATTTCTCATTTACTTAGGTCATGTGAAAATGCAGATGCATCAGCAAACATCAAAGACATTTTTTTGACATTTTTAACATTCCATTTATCAATTTTTCCATTAAATTTTTCAGCTTCATGGAACATTGATTCCATGTCAAAAACATTTTTTGTATCCCAGTCATTTAAATCTTGATTGAATGCCTTTGTGCCAGCAAACATATCTCCCATTTGAGTTACATTTGATACATTTCATTTGTTTAATGGTTTATTAAATGCACCTGCTGCATCAAATAATCCAGACATGTTTCTAATATTCATAGTATTTCAGTCTGATATATCTTGATTAAAATTCTTAGCATTAGAAAACATTTCAGCAATACTTCTAATATTCTTAAGATCTCATAAATTAAGATTTTCAACTCTTTCTGATTCTAAATATTTAAATGCTTCATATAAGCTTTCAATTTTAAGTGGAAGCTGTTTTGGAACTTCGATAGTATGTTTAGGCAGAGTCTTAATTTTTACAGTTGTATTGTTTTTACCAAAGCCATTTTCTAATGAATATCCAATTTGCGTAATAACAATTTTTTTATTCATCTTATTTAAGGTGTCAAAGTTCTTTTCTTTATGTTCAATAATTTTTTTGCTATCATCATCTTTTAAATAATATTTGGTAGCAACAAAAGTATCCACTTTTCCTAGTTGAACATCAAATATATAATTTCCTAGTCTAAGAGTTATTTTATTTTTTCCACCATTTTCATCTTTTAATAAGTTTTTATTTGCATATCTTTTATGACGAAGTACTAAATTTTCTATTTTCTTTTCTTTAGCAAAAACATTAATCTGATCTAAAAAATCTTGTTGTGTGTGAAATGTTGCGAATGAATCTTTATATTCAGATACAATCTTTTTAATTTCATCCGCATTTTTAATATTTTGCATTATGGTTTCTTTAGTTTCTTCTACTTCTTTGTAATCATCATTATCTCTGCCAATGTCATATCCAGAAATACTATCATTTCATATTGAATCTCAAGTCTTTTTATCTTTATTGTTTTGAGATTCTGGTGAATTGTTAGGTGCATCACTTTGCGTTTTATCATCATCTTTCTTTTGTGATTTATTACATGATGCTGCAACAAGAGGAAGGAATAAAACTGAACTAAATAAACCAGAAAGAATTTTAATTTTTTTATTCATAATTTGATTTCCTTTCAATTCTCTCAATCACTTTAATTTTGTAATTTATTCTTAATTTTTTGCATGTAACTGTGGTGTTTATAAAATAAAGTGGAGTATAATAATGAGCATAATTTTAGCATATATATGCACAGTCCCCCAAAAACCGGACAAAAAAGTGGAGGATTTTTTCATGCAAAAATATACATATGAATTAAAGAAAGAAATTATTTTTGATT
>NZ_QKUB01000018.1 GCF_003253435.1 Metamycoplasma auris | reverse complement strand
TAAGAACAATTGCCATCATCAAAAAGAAATCACAAAACTAATTTATTTTTCATCATTAGTTTCCTTAATTTCTAAGTAGTTAATGAGTTTATAACCTAAGTCCAAAATGTCGTCGAGTAATTTATATTTTTGTTTATTGCTTAATTGTTTTAGGACTTCTAAAACTTCGTAATTTTCATACCTTGGGCATTTTTCCATGCTTTCAAAATTTAATGCACTATAGCACATTTCACATGCTTTGACTACAATAAATTCCTTTAATAGATCTTTTCGATCCGCGACTTCATGATTCGCTAATTCGTGGCAAAATTCATGAATTAACAAATAGTTTTCATCTCCATTTTGATATTTTTCATTGATAAAAATGGTTCTATCTAGTTTATTAAGGATTAATTTATGGTCTTTAATCTCATTAGATGTTACTCACATAATATTTCATCCATTCCAAAGGTCTAATATTCTTTTATTAAAGGTTTCTTTATCATATTTTTTTAAAGGTTTTTTTATATGGTTTGTGGATGAGACATCAAATACAGGAATTACACTAAAAGAAATTTCATTAGACTCTTTGTTTAATAAAGGACTAAAGATATATAGATACTTTCCATTTGGTTTAACAAAAGCATTTAAATTTCTTCACTGCTGAAACGTTTTAATCTCACTAAAAGAAACTTTCTCATTGTTTTCTAATTCTTCATTTATTGAATTTTGTTTGTAATAAAGGTATCTTAAGTTTAATAAAGATAACTGCGGCCTTATTCTTGAACTAAACGCAAGAAAATCCTTTAGTTTTAAATCCTTTGAAAATAATTCATTAATATTTTTGATTGTATTTTTTAAAATGAACTCAATATCAGTACTTCTAATCTTATTTTCCATATCTTTATTCATCCTTAGATTCTTCATTAGTTTCTTTTAAGAATGTGTTGTAACAGTTGTAAGTTTCAAATTGTTTAAAGTTAATTTGTCTTAGTTTAAATTTCTTGCTTTCTTCATTAATTGCTTCATTAAAAATCTCTTTAATTGATAATTTTGGTTCTTTTAAAAGGTTCATTTTTTCCATCTTAAAGAAATCTCAATCACTATAGGTTTCTTGTTCTAGTTCATTTGATAATTGATGTACATATGAATCATCCTTTAAATACTCATAAGCAGGAATTAAATTTAGAGCAATCGGTTTGCTTCCACCTGATGATATAATTGTCATATCCTTATCTTTGTACTTAAGGGCAGAAATACTCATTACAGGTTCCTTTTGTTCACTTGTTGAAATGGTTTGCTTATCAGTTCCTGTTTGTTGAGAAATACTTTCTTTTTTAACTTCCTTATCTCCTAGGGTTGTAGACAATGACTTAAGCGTTTCATCTGAGTTGGTTTCCAATAGGATTGTTAGTCTTGCTTGCGCAGTAATTGCAGAAGCATCCCTTCCTTTTTCGTCGTATTTTTTTAGTTGTTCGTAGGATTGGATGATTAGTAAAAAAAGAATATTTCTACTTCGACTAATTGCCATTCAATCAGCAACCGACGGTAGCATTAAGGAGTTAAACTCTTCTAAATAAAACTGAAGCATTTTAGGTAGTTTTTGTTTAGGTAGTAAATTAGCATAGTCAATAGCATCACGATAAATTTGGGTTACTAACATACTTATTAGGAAATTAAAGACTTGCTTATGATCTGGGAAACAAAGGAAGATTACATAAGGTTTTTCAGATTGTACAATGTCTTTAATGCTTATTGAAGTTTTAGAAGTAATTTTAGAAACTACTGGGTTTTGACTAAAAGGTAATAAAACATTTGCTAAATTTGCTAAAAAACCAGATAGTGTTTGATCAGCGATATTTACCAATGCATCTTGTTCATTTCTAAGTTGCGACCAATATTTATTTTTTTCTTTATTTTTTTTAGTAATTTCTACCCATTTACCACTTTTAAATACTTGAGAAGAAGCAAATGTTGCGACATTTTTAAAATTAAAGAAATCAATTGTAAAATCCTTATTTTCTAAACTATAAAGCAATAAGAATTTAATTACTGTAACTGCAACTGTTTTTGCTTGATTAACTCAAAAAATATCTCTACTCGTTGGTCAAGGTAGCGCATCCACAATTTCAATAATTTTTTCAAATGCTTTATTGTAATTATTCTCATCTAACTCATTCTTAGGTACACTATGAACTTCATCTCAAATTGTTTGCAAAGGGTTTCAATTTAAGGAATTTTTAACATCAATAAAATCAAATACTTTTATTTCGTACCCATTTTCCTTAAGAATTTTCCCTGTTCTTTTTAAAATTTGTTTTTTAGGGTCACTAATTACTAGATTAGGTTTTTCATTGTCCTTTAAATTTGCATTGTAAACAATTCCAGGAATAACAATCTTTTCAGTTTTTTTACTTCCAGGAATTCCTATAACTATTCCGTGTGCATCAGTATTATTGACAATATAAGGATTATTTCAAAATTGTTTTTTAACCTTACCTAAAATAAAGTTCGCTTTCCCTGCTCTAAATTTTTTTCTTAAGACCTTAAAACTACCTTCATTTGTAAATTGGTTATATATTCAATTGCTATTTGAATCAAGATTATTTTTATTTTTAATTTTGTAAATAATCCTGTTATAAAGTACTTTGTAATTTAGCAAAATTCAAAAGATAGGAATTGCTAAAAACAAGATTAAAAAGGAATAATTACGATAATTTGAATTAGTTTCTCAAAAATTTAAAATGTCATATAAGAAGTTCCGATTGCCTTTTATTCAATGTCCAAAAATCTCACCACTTTTTGTTTGAATAAAATACATGATTAGTGGAAGTATAAAGATACAAAGACTAGGTCATACTACAAATAGAAATGTATAAATTAGAAATTTTTGTATTTTAGTATGCGTATATTTTTTATTAGTACTCATTCTACAAAATTATTTTTGCCTTTACAGTACTAATATTTTTTCTATATGCCTTTAGTGCTTCAAATTTACGCATCCATAAAATCCTATTTAGTTCAAAATCTAAGTTGTTTTTTAATTTCTTTAGATTATTTAAAATACCTTCAAAAGTTTCATCTTTATAAATATCATTATTTGCAATATAAGAATAAGTATCAAGTTTTTTTTCTTTATAAATCTCATCTAAATTTGTCTTTAAACAATTCTTTATAATTGCATTTCCTATTTGTCTTTCAAATTCATCTTTTTCTTTATTAATAAATTCATCTTTTAGTAAATTAGTTTCTTTGTCTTCAAAACTAGTATTAGTAATCTTGTTAATTTGATTATTATAAGCATCGAGTTTTTCTTTAAGTTCTATATTAGAAGCAATTTTTATTGCATAAATTTCATTAATTGCTTCTCTAACTTCATCATTATCTTTTGAGACAGCATAACTTTTGTTTTTTTGATTCTTATAAAAATCTCTTATAGTTTTTAGTGCATTTAGAATTCTTAAATCATTATTACTAAAACTAAATTCAATTTCGCTATTAGTTTTATTATTTTCATTTAAAGTATTGATAAATAAATTTTTAAACTCTTTGCGATCATTTCAAATACTGTTTTTTAAGTCAAATAATTCTTTATAATCTCTTTGCTCATTAATTGCATTTTCAAAAGCAAATTGAAATTTTTTTAATGTCTTTTGATCAAATTTACCTTTAGGGCGATATTTATTAATATGATTAGGTAATTTTTCAAAAAAACCAAGATGAACATGGGGATAGTTAGTGTTTGAATGTAATGCTCAATATCCGATTATGTTATTCGGATCTAAATTATTTGCCCTAAGTAAATTACGCATTGTTTTATTTAAAATCTCATTTCATTCATTCTTATCAAGCATTTTATTTTTGATACCTAGATCTCCTGGATTAATAATCATTTCTCAAATATGTTGATTCTTATTAATTTTTTCAAATTGCTTTTTAGCAATTTCTAGATCTATATCCTTAGGTTCTTTATTAAAAAGTAAATGTAATCCACTTTTATTTTCTAAATCTTTTAATTCTTTAGTTATTTGTTGTTTAGATAATGTTCGTGAATTTATAAACTCAACAAAATTCATTTTTTTTATTTCCATTTGGTTTATTAATGAATTTCGATCATCATCTATATCTTGAACATATACAGCACTTGGACGACTTATATAATCTATAAAA
>NZ_QKUB01000017.1 GCF_003253435.1 Metamycoplasma auris | reverse complement strand
GTCAAAATTTGTATAATATTCCAAAATCTAATGAACAATTCAAAATCTCCTCCTTATTTTCTACCCTAGATTCACTAATCACTCTTCATCAGCGTGGGTAAAAAAAGGATAGTATTATGAAAAAAAATGATATTTTAATCTATAAGTATTTTCAGAATTGAATAAATGTTTATAAAAGAGGTTCTATAAGAAATGTTAGTTTTAAAAAGTATGAATTAACACTAGATTGAATAATTAAATTAGCACCTGAAATTAAAATGTGCGATCTTGATCGAACAACATATCAAAAGATAATAAATGACTATGCAAAAACACATGAAAGGCAAACTACAATGGATTTTCACCATCATTTAAAAAGTTGTTTACTTGATGCTTTTGATGAAGGTTTATTAGATAAAGATCCAACAAGAAAGGTAGTAATAAAAGGGAAAGTTGCAAAACCAAAAAAGATCAAATTTCTAAGTAGTTTTGAACTGCAATTGCTATTAAAACAATTAAAACTTACTGATAAATTAAATTTTGACTGACTAATTTTTTTAATTGCAAAAACTGGGATGAGATTTTCAGAAGCCATTGCATTAACTCCTGAAGATTTTGATTTTTCCAAGCAATTATTAAATATTTCGAAAACATGAAATTATAAAGAAAACGGTGGTTTTTTACCAACTAAAAATAAGTCTTCAATTCGAAAAATTCAGTTGGATTGACAAACTGTTTCTAGATTTGCATCATTAATTCAAAATTTAGAAAAAAACAAACCAATATTTGTTTTTAAAAAGAAAATATTTAACTCTACAATTAATGATACATTAGCAAGAAGATGTAAAAAAGCCAATGTACCTACTATTAGCATTCATGGACTAAGACACACTCATGCATCTATTTTATTGTATGCAGGAGTCTCAATAGCTTCAGTTGCTAAAAGATTAGGTCACTCTAGTATGAATACAACTGAAAGAATTTATTTACACATTATTAATGAATTAGAAAATAAAGATCTAGATCTTGTTATGAGATCTATATCTACATTAAATTAATTTAAAAATATTACCCACGCATAAAAAAACGTCACCAATGTGACGTTATTTTGATTTCTATATAAGCATTTTTGATTTTTTTCTTTGTTGCTCAATAAATTCTTTAACATATCTTCTAAAATTAATTTGCTTTATTTTAAATAAAGATGTGTTAGATTTATTTGAGAGAATTCTTTTAATTTTGTCAGTTAATTTACCTTCACATAAATTATCCAATCTCCCGTTAGAATTTATATTATCATCTGAATTAATTATGTTTTTTAATTCTATTATATCTAAATTCATTTCTTCAGCAAAATCTTGAATTTGTTGTTCATTTTCCTTATTTGCTTGTTCTCTAACATATTGTCATAAACTAAATTCATTAATTTCATTAATTGAATTTGATGAAATTAACAAATGAACACCCTCTTTAGCAAAATCCTGATATTGTTTTGGGAATTTATAAACTTCTTTTAATAATTTTTCTTTTAATTCATCACGTCCTATTTGTAATTTTGCGATTTGTTCATTATTTGTTTCAGATTTTAAAGTATTATTAATATTATGTATTTCTATAGCTAAACTTCTGATATATTTATCATCAACATAAATAAAACTTGATGAGTTATCAACGTTAGCAAATTCAATTAAAATGTCTATCTGATCAGGTTTTGTTGATACTGAATCGAATTTTGTAAAGTCAATTTCTTTCATTCTTGTGCTAATTAGTTGAAATTCATCTTTAGTCATAGAGATTTTTGTAGGTTCATTTTCTCAATTAAAATCAAGAATTTGAGCAGAATTTAAATTCATTCTTAACTCTTGATAATGATGTAATAATTTCTTAGCATCATCTGCTGAAATGTTTTCTTGTTCTGGAATTGTTTCAAATTCAGGGTAATTTCAAGATTTAAAAATCTCCTTAATTTCATTAAATGCTTTATCAACTCTTGAACAGAATATCTCTAAATTTTTAGGTTCAGCCATAGCAGGATCGACTCCTGCATAAAGTTCTAAAGCCTCATCCATGTTTCATCTCATTAAACTTGGTTGTCTATAAAAAATCACATTACCATAAGGTTTATCTAATGATTTTATAGTTCTATTCGTTCTAGAAATAGCTTGAATTAAGTGTTCATATTCTAAGGTTTTATCAAAATACACTGTATTGATATATTTAGAATCAAAACCGGTTAATAATTGATTAACGACAATTAAGAGATCTAATTTCTTTTTATTATCTATGTTAATATATGGATCTTTCTGAGCTAGTCTTCTTTGTATGTCTTCTTTAAAACTAACATGGTCTTTTTTATTTTCAATATTAAAATTAGTATTAAAATCTTTATTATATTTTGTAATAATTCTCTTAATTGCATCTGATTTTGCTAAACCTTTAGAAGAATCAGTTGATTCTTCTGTTATATCTATACTAGGATCAAATAAAGCACTAAATTTTAAATCAAAGTTTCTATTTTTAGTTTCACTTTCAAAAAAATCAAAATACTCAATTGCATCTTTAATAGAAGAAGTTGCTAAAATTGCACTAAATTTTTTGTTCGAACTTTTGTTGTTTCATCTGTTTAAAATATCATTAACAACTTCTTGTTTGATTTGTTGCTGTTTTTGATTATTTACTAACGCAAATAAATCTTTTTCAAATTTTAATATTTGTTTATTTTTATCATAAAACGAGTTTTTTATTTTTTTTAAATCATTTTCTGCATATTCGCTGTAAGAATTATTTGTTTTTTCATAGTGCTTGAATTCATCTATAAAAGGTAATAAAACTTTATCAATATATCTGTATTCACAGTTAAATGGAAGAACCTTTTTATCTTTAATAGCTTCCTTCATTGTGTATTTATGAAGCAATTGTCCAAAGTTTTCTTGAGTTGTTAAATCATTTTTAGCATTTTCTTTTCTAATTGGAGTTCCTGTAAATCCAAATATTACTGAATTAGAAATATTTTCAGTAATATTTTTATACATTTCGCCAAAAGTTGTTCTGTGTGCCTCATCAAAAATAAATACAATTCTTTTTTTTGATATTTTATTTAATGCCTTTTCATAATTTTCTTTATCAACTCTTGATTGTTTATGAATAGAAGTAATAATAAGTTTTTGTTTTATAGAATCAGTAGTCAATTGTTTGACTAAATCATTAGTTGAAGTTACTTCATAAACTTCGATTTCACTTGATGAATTAAAATATTTAAAAGCGTTTTTTGTTTGAATTCCAAGTTCGATTCTATCAACAACAAATAATACAACATCTGCTTGATGTCATTCTAGTAAAAGTGTTGCAAGCTTAAAACTAGTTAGAGTCTTACCGGATCCAGTTGAGTGTCAAATATGACCCCCTTTAACACTTTTTGAACTTTTTTCTTTAAAAAATTCACTTTTAAAAAACTTTTCTTGAATTTTATTAACTGCATGAACCTGATAACTTCTTAATACTTTTAAATTATTATCACTACTATCAGCAATTGTGTAATCTGATATCATTCTATGTGCTGCTGGAATACTTAAAAATTGTTTAATTAAATCAAGTCAATGAGTGATTGGATTGTTATCTTCATCTGTTCATCTTAAAAACTTATCTTCTACTATATCTTTGTTATTGTTAACATTTGGCATGTACACCATTTCATTTGGTTTCATTGCAACAATAACTTGAACTAATTTAAAAATACCTTCTTTGTAAAAGCCTAGTTTCGAATAATTTTGTATTTGAATAATTGCTTTATTTAAATCTGTATTATTGTTTTTTAATTCAATATGAATCAAAGGCATTCCATTGAATAACAACATTAGATCAGCTCTTTTTTCACCATCATTAGTGCCTATGCTTACTTGTCTTGCGATTTGATATATGTTGTTACCTGCATTAATATCATGTCTATAAAAAATTCTTAATTTAACTTCTTTACCTAGTTTATTTGGATCTTCTTTGTTTGTTCTTGTTATTCCTATAAATTCTCCAGTTATTAAAACATTAGAATCGACAAATGTATTACATTTTTTAATTTGATTAAGAACTTGTTCCATTTCATCATCAGATAGAGGCACACCATTTAAAATATCTTTATTATTTTCAAATAAAATATTTTTTCAGTTCTCAATAAGTTTGTATTCTTTTACATTATTTAAAACAATATCATAATTTTTTGATAAGTTTTTGGGGTCAACAAAACCTTTTCAACCATACTCTTGCAAACTATTAACTATTGCTTCTTCAAATTCTTGCTCATTAGTAAAAAACATAAATCCTCCTATACAAACATCTTTTCTAGTAGTGTATTTTTTGTATTTTTTAACAGTTCTAACTTACGCTGATGAAG
>NZ_QKUB01000016.1 GCF_003253435.1 Metamycoplasma auris | reverse complement strand
TTAAATAATTTGAATTTCTCTACTTTGGCCAAATTAATCTTATAATCCTGATTATTTATTTTTGAAATACCTAATGCATAAATGCCATGTTCGTATAAATTGGATTCCAATTGCTGTACAATTTCTAGAAATTTATTTGACCTAATTATTTTGTCTCAAAGTTTTTGGGCATAATCATTTTTGAATTTGACATCTGGAATTTTAAAGGCAAGTGTATTAGCTTGTATTTTAGCGCCTAATCTTAAATATGCTAATCTAGAATTTGGACGGCTATAAGTAGTAATATCAAAAATGTCTTGAGTTGATTTTTCAGCAGCTCTAAAGTGATCCATTAAACTTATTTGTTTAGCATTAGTCATCTGTTTCATCTCCTTCACTATCACTTTCTTCTCGCAAATAATTTAAGTCTTGATGTCTTTTAAAATATTGAAACTTATAAAGATGTGAGCAAGACATTTCAAAAGCATTTATAAGGTCATAAATTTCTTTATTTACAGTCTCATCACGCTTTTGTTCACCAGGTAAAATAACTTGCTTTGCAAGATAGTTAATCAAATTGTACGAATGAGCACTAAGAATTATTTGTCTTTCTGTAAATAATCATTTTTGGTAATTTTGACGATTGATAATTCCAAACTTCTGATTTGCTGTATCTCTCCGGTTTGCTAACATTGCATGAGCATTTATGTTTTTTTCTTTAAAGATAAGTTCTAAAGACTCTGCGATAATGTCGTTGTCTGTTAGTAACAAGGAATCAAAGTTTTTATTAACAGATAGTTGAAATTTATTCATTTGCGAAATTTTTTTATTATCCTCATTAATCAATTCGGCTAATAAGTTATTGATATGAATTCTAGGGGTTTTTGATTTTTTCTTAATTTGTCCGCCAAGATCATCAATTGCTTTTCAAACAATTATTCTCCCGTCGCGAAGTAATAAGGTTCGCACTCATGCCGCTTTATCTGATAACCCTGGATCAAATCCATCATAAACTCCAATTATGCTGTTATCTGGAATTGCATCTAAAGATAAAATTGTAGTAATTGGTTCAAGTTTATTTTTAGTATTCTTATTGGGGAAGATATATGGCATCATAAAGTAGTTTGGTTTATTTATTTCATCCTCAAATGCAAATCCTAATACGGTTATAACTCAAAGTCTATAATCATCCTTTTTTAGAGTTTCAAGATATTTTATTTGTGCTTCTCCTAATTCCGACTTAGGAATAAAATACTTAGAATACATAGTTACGCTTATTCCTAAATTTTCCTTAAACGCGTCATTGTATTTTTGAACAAATTTATTTTTTTCTAGTTGCTTTTGAATAGATAAGTTTAGATTTCCATTAGATTTAATAATTTCAATAATTGGGTTGTGATAATTCTTTATAATCCAATGATCCGTTGTAAAAATGTTATACAAAAACTTTACTTTGATTTGAAAATCAGAAGGTGCTTCTAAACGCGCTACTGTATTTGATATAAGAAGTGGTAATTTTTGTTCTTGGAGTTTATATAATTCTGCTAATTGATGTGGTAATTTTGACGTATCGCTCGGGTCTTCAATTGGTTCATCTAGAACTAATTCACCAAATAAGAAATTATTGTTTTTTAAAGTAATTCCTTGAAATGCTTGGATTTTTTCAAAGTTTTCAAAATAAATTGCTCGTCCCTTTCCGCCATCGTCCATTTCTCAATAAAGACCGCTGTCATACACTGAAAAGCAATTTGTATAATCTAGATTGTGTTTTTGCTTTAAGAAAGATAAAACTTTTTCAAACATTGGTCTTAATGTTTTTTTGATGTGATTATATTGATTACGACACCACACACTGCAAAATCTAACATCATTCACAATACGATAAATTGTTATAACTGCTTGTCCGAAAGATTTAGATACCCCTTTTGCTCCGCTGTGCAATTCAAAAACAGTATTTGATTTAAACGCTTCGTATGCTGGATTAGCGTCTAAATCGGTATAGTGTAATATTTCTCTTAATTTCTCTTCACTAAATTTTGGGATTATTGTTAGTTCCATATTACGAAACCCCAGGATCAGAATATATTACTGTACCATCGGATTTGTAAATCCGAATTCTTTCTAAATTTAATAATAAATTTGTAGAACTTACAGTCTCAATTTCTTTATTTTCTTTAGTAATTAAATCTCTTTTTGTTTCAAGATTTAAAAATCCATTTACAACTGCTATATCACCTTTCCCAAATTTATCCGTCATGTCTTTAACAATATCTTTATCAAAAGTCATACATAGCAAATAATAGTTTTGTGAACGATTCTTATTTAAGGAATTTTCAAAACTCCCAAATAACCCATAAGTTGAGATTTTTAACGTAAAAATCAAATATCTATTCCCATTTCTCGCTAACTTTGCTTTCGGTTCACTTCAAACCTCACCTGAAATCTCTCAAGTGTTTAATGAACTATTTTTAACATGTCTCAGCGCTGATTTAAGTTTTTCATCATTATAATCTAACTTGCCAATAAGAGCATAGCCATCTTGTTTAAATTCACCTGTTGACAATTTAAATATTTCTTGAATTTTATTATTTTCCATTGATATATCTTCCTAAAGAAACTAAAATTGCATCTCAGAGTTTGTCAAGCAATTTAACATCTTTAAACAAATCAGACATTATTTTTTTGAAATCTTTTTGACTTAAGGTTTCTAAATACTCAACTGAAATATTTATATATGTTTCATAACAAGTTTTTGATAATTCTGATATTTCTTCAAAGACACAATTTGTATAATCTTTAATTTTTTCAACCAAAGGAAAGAAAACTTTTGCTATTTGGAATTGTCTTAGATTAGTCATTATTAACCTCTTTAGAATTTACATTTGTTTCAGAAAAATTTTCTAATATGAAATTATTTAAGTCTTCTATTTTTGATGCTTGCTCATCTTTTTTTAATTGGTTTTCAATTTCTTCAAGTCATTCGTCTAAAGAATTTTTATCTTTCTTAGTTAATTTCTTTTTAGTCATTAATTTTTCTCCTTTAATTGTTTATTAAATTCAAGGATGACTTCTTTTAATATTTCAACTTTGCTTAAGCATATGTCATATCAATCTATTACGCCCCAAGCGTCGTCGCCATAAAGACCAGGCTCGAATTTTTTTATTGCATCCATTAATGAAGCAGATCAATAGAATAATTTATCTTTTAGATAGCGTAAAAAAGCATTAGATTTAAATTTAATTTTGTTTTTTCAAATTTTTTTCGCATCTGCTAAGTAGTCAAAATTATCTTCCATTATCTAAACTCCATTATTTTCTAAATTAACCGAAGCAGTTGCATTCTTACTATTGTTTTTTACACATTCTGAACAAACTCAATTATCATCAGTTAGTTTTATTTTTCTAATTTCATTAATTCATCTGGAACATTTCTTACAAAAAATGTCTGATTGAAAGAAAAACAAAAATTTACTCTTTAGAAAAATTGCATTTATTATATCCGTACCACCATTTCTATTTTTGGCAATAACAACCGAATATTTTTCCTTATTTTTAGGATCTTTTTTGTTTACTAAAAACATTACTACATCTGCGTCTTGTTCGATTGAACCGCTGTCCCTTAAGTCCGAAAGTTGAACATCAATTTCATTAAGTTTTAGAGCACTATTTCTTTTTTCGAAATCTCTCGAAAGTTGGGAAATTGCTAAAATATTTATGCTTTTTTCTTTTGAAATGATTTTGAGTTGACGTGTAATTTGCGTCATTTTTTCATATCTAGGAAGATTTTGTTGATTCTTCTCTAAATTTAAAAGTTGCAGATGGTCGATTATTAAACTTCTCACTTTAAAAGTCTTGTTTAAATCATCAATGAAGTTACCAATTTTAAAAACGTTTGAATTTGGGTAATCAACAATTAATAAGCGTTTTTCACGCTGTAATTCTTCAAGTTCCTTATCAGAGTACATAATTTTTAGAATCTCTAATAATCTATTTAGAATTTCGCGCGTGCTCATTTCTAGACTAAAAAATACAATTATTTCATTATCTTTTAGTCCCTTGAGCGCCCTTGCAATTATGTTTAAGCAAAATGTAGTCTTACCAACGCTAGGACGCGCAGCAAGGACATAAAATTGTTGTTCAATTAACCCCTTTATAGATGAATTTAATTCTTGTATGTTTAAAGAAAGATATGAATCACTTTCTTTTAGTATTTTTTCACTATTCTTAATTAAGTCATTTAATCAAAAATAACCGCTTTTATTCTCACTCACAATTAATCTCCTATTTTTCTGAATAGTGATTAAATGCCAAAAAGTCCTATTTTTTTTATCCCCTAAAATGTGGGGATATTTCTATAAAATGTATTGAAAAAGTATTTTATGGTTTTAATATACTTTCCCTTTCCATCCCAAATTATCCGAATTGATAAGATTTTTGAATTCTAATAATGAACTTTGCGAAAAGCGGCAGTATCAACCGTATGTATGCCGCTTTACGCAAATTATTAATTAAATTAATAATTAGCAATAAGGATAATTTGTGATAAAACCTTTAGCATCTCATAACTATAAAATTAAATTAAGTCTGAAGATAACATTTTAAATAAAGAAAAAGCACTAAATATCGCTGAAGATATTAGTGCTTTCTCAGAGATTCTAATTTAATATTCTAGAATCACAAAGGTATTTTAAAAAA
>NZ_QKUB01000015.1 GCF_003253435.1 Metamycoplasma auris | reverse complement strand
AGGCAAATTAAAAACTAGGCAAAAAGTTTTTAAGCCTTTAAAAATAGCCCTTTGGCACAAAACAAAAAACTTAAAAATAAAAATGATTTTTGAAATAATGTAAAATTTAGTTAGATTGATTAGGGATTTGAAGTCCTTCAACACACTTAAATTTTACGGTTCCATTAAAAAAGTAATACAAAGATTTTAAAACTCTTTAGAAATTGGGATGTCAGTCAAAACACTTGTATTAATAAATTAGAAATTATAATAAGTACATAAACAATCAATCACTACTTATATATCTATAAGTCTTTTAATACATTATAATTTTTATGTAAGAAATGTAAGAAAAATATAAAGAAGAGATTTAGAAATATAAATTATGAAAATGAAAGCTTTAGTTTATCACGGTGAACATAATATTTCTCTTGAATTAGTTGATAAACCAACAATTTTAAAACCTACAGATGCAATAGTAAAAGTAACAAGAACAACAATTTGTGGAACTGATTTAGGAATTTATAAAGGAAAGAATCCTGAAGTAGCAAGTGGTCGGATCCTAGGACATGAAGGAATTGGAATTGTCGAAGAGGTTGGAGAAAGTGTATCCAATGTTAAAGTTGGTGATAAGGTCTTAATTGGATGTATTACTCCTTGTGGAAAATGTGACAATTGTAGAAGACAATTATATTCACACTGCCGCGAAACAGAAGGTGGATGAAAACTAGGTTATATGATCAATGGAACACAAGCTGAATATGTAAGAGTTCCATTTGCAGATAATAGTTTATACAAATATCCACAAACAATTAACGATGAAGTTGCAGTTATGCTATCAGATGCACTTCCTACAGGACATGAAATTGGTGTGCAATATGGAAATGTTAGTCCAGGAAAATCCGTTGCAATCATTGGAGCTGGACCAGTAGGAATGGGAGCTTTATTAACATCCCAATTATATTCTCCTGCGCAATTAATTGTTATTGACTTAGATAAAAACCGTTTGGAAATGGCTAAAAAACTAGGTGCTACAGATACATTAGTTCCAGATGACAAATTATTTGATAATCTAAAAGAAATTGTTGGTTGTGACGGAGTTGATGTAGCAATTGAAGCAGTAGGAATTCCTCAAACTTGGGATATATGCCAAAAAATTGTGAAACCTGGTGGCAATGTTTCAATTGTTGGAGTACATGGCAAATCAGTTGATTTCAATGTGCAAAATCTTTGAATTAAAAATATCACAATTACAACTGGATTAGTAAATACAAATACACTTCCGATGTTAATTAATGCAGTATCTACAGGTAAATTACCAGTATCTCAATTGATTACTCATAAATTCAATCTATCAGATATGATGAAAGCTTATGAAACATTCATCAATGCAGCTGATAATAAAGCAATGAAAATCTTCATTGATGCAACTAAATAAATTAATTGCAAAAATACAAAAATATTTTTAAACATTTATTAAAAAGTCATGTGCATAAAAATGCACTTGATTTTTTAATCTAGAAATCTAGCTTTAAAATTGGATTATTAAAATTTATACTCTATTATAGAGTATAAAACTTGTTAAATAAAAAGTTCTAATATTATAATTAAATAGATATAGAAATATAGTTCAAAATAGTTCAAAAAGGATAATTATGTCTAATAAAATAACAAAACAAAAATTAGCAGGTATTATATGAGAATCAGCTAATAGGCTAAGAAAAAATTTAGAGGCTCATGAATATAAAGATTACATTTTAGGAATGCTTTTATATAAATTTCTATGCGAAAAACAAACAAATTGATTATTATCAAATGGTATTTTAAAAAGTGACTTGAAATATTTAGATAATAAATTTGATTTTTCAAATTTTGAATTTGACAACAATACATCCTTACAAAATGTTGAAGATATTGACGTAGTCAGACAAGATTGTATTGATGCAAATGGTTATTTTATAGAATATAGAAATTTATTTAGTTCTTGAATAGAAAATAAAAATAAATTTGATATTCAAGCTTTTCAAACAGCTTTTAATGATTTTAGCGCAAGTATTAATGAAAAATATAAGTATTTATTTGAGGGTATTTTTTCTATTTTCGAAAAAGAATTAGATAAACTAGGAAATAATTCAACAGAACAAAAACAAACAATTAATAACTTAATAGATACAATGAATAAAGTCCCAACAAAAAATCAGGATTATGATCTTTTAGGATTTATTTATGAATATTTAATTGCTCAATTTGCTTCAAGTGCAGGTAAAAAAGCAGGAGAATTCTATACCCCACATGAAGTTTCACAATTAATGTCTAAAATTGTTGCATATCATTTAAGAAATAAAAAAACAATAAATGTTTATGATCCAACTAGTGGTTCGGGTTCCTTACTTTTAAATATCGGTGATGAATTCAAAAAATATAATAAAGGTTCCTCTCCGGTTAGTTATTATGCTCAAGAACTTAAATCAGAAACATTTAACTTAACTAGAATGAATCTGATAATGAGAAATATCAATCCTTCTGAAATTCATGTAAGAAGAGGTGATACTTTAGAACAAGATTGACCTATGTTTGAAAATGATGACCTAAGCACATATAGACGTTTAGTTGTTGATGCTGTTGTTTCAAATCCACCTTATTCTCAACAATGAAACCCAACAGCTCACGAAAGAGATTCACGTTATATTGAATATGGAATAGCTCCTAAAACAAAGGCAGATTACGCTTTCTTATTACATGATCTATACCATGTTGATCCTAAGGATGGAATTATGGCTATCGTTTTACCTCATGGGATTTTATTTAGAGGTAATTCGGAAAGACAAATTCGTCAAAAACTTATAGAAAAAGGTCAAATTGATACGATTATAGGACTACCTTCTAAAATGTTTTTTGGAACAGGAATTCCAACAATTATAATGATTCTAAAAAAACAAAGACCAACTAATGATATTTTATTTGTAGATGCTTCACAACTTTATATAAAAGAAGGTAAAAATAATAAATTTAGTCAGTCACAAATTAAAAAAATTGCAGATGTTGTAAATAATAGAATCGAAGTTGAAAAATTCTCAAGAATTGTTAAATTTGACGAAATCAAAGAAAATGATTTTAATTTAAATATTTCAAGATATATTGATAATTTCAAAAAACAAGTACAATACGATCTTCACTCATTAATGATTGGTGGGATAAGTAAACAAGAATTAGATAGTTATAATAATTTCTTTAATATATTTAAAAACATTAAAGATAAGTTGTTTAAATTAAATGAAAATAACTATTTAGATTTAAAAATTGATCAAGATCAAATAAGAGATATCATATATAACGATGATGATGTAAATAAATATATAGATCAATTCAAACAATTATCAACTAACTTTTTAAATCATTTTAAAACTTTAATACCATCACTTGAGGATATTAAAAACATTAGTATAACTGAACTAGAAAAATCACTTACTGATTATATTTTTAACCAAATAGATGATATAGATCTAGCAGATAAATATGATCTATATCAAATCATTATTAATAATTTTGATGTTATTAAAGACAACATAGAATTAATTTCAAAATATTATAATGACAATGATAATAAAAATGAAACTAAACAAAACATACATTTAGAATTATTAAGAGATGAATTAATAGTGACTTGAGAATCTAAGAAGAAAAAATCTGATGATTTAAAAATAAAAGATTGAAATTCAACTATTTTAGATCCTATATTTATTAAAAATAAATATTTTAAAGATATCTATGATTCTTTAAGTGTGCAAAAAGAACAACTAGAAGAAATTAATAGTGAAATTAAAAATGTTTTAAGTTTAATAGATGAAGAAGATAAAACTTATGAAATCTATGATTTTGAAGAAGAAAAATTCATTATTAAAGATGGTATTGAAAAATTAGCAAAATCAATTAAAAAATCAAAACAATCTATTGAACAAGATTCTTTAGAAGATAAAATAGTTCAAGTTTCTAACTTATATGAAAAACAAAAAGCAATCAAAGCAACATTTAATTCAACTAACAAACAACTAATACTTGATTCATATAACAAATATTTAAGTTTAGCTGAAGACGAATTTTATGAGTTATTAATAACTAAGTGACTTGAAAATATCATTAAAACATTCAATCAAAAACCAATTGATATAATCGATAGTTATGTTTCTAAATTTGAATTATTATCTAAAAAATATGAAGACACATTAGATGATATTAATGATCAAATTTTAAATAGTGAAAAAGAATTATTAAATTTATTAAAGGATCTTAAAGGTGAAGAAAGCGATATGAGAGCTATTAATGAATTAATAAAAATACTTGAAGGTAATTAAAATGAAGCAAAAAAAGTTATTTCCAAGTATCAGATTTAAGGAATTTACTAACGCTTGAGAACAGGAAAAGTTGGGAAATTTATTGACCTATGAACAACCAACAAAGTATATTGTTAGATCCGATAAATATACAAGGACAGGAGTTCCTGTTCTAACTGCAGGAAAAACTTTTATATTAGGTTATACAAGAGAAAAGTCTGGAATTAGATTTAGTAGTAATGATAAACCTGTTCTAATATTCGATGATTTTACAACAGCAATACACTTTATTAATTTTAATTTTAAGATTAAAAGTTCAGCTATCAAGTTATTGTCAAATAAACTAGATGATGATAATTTATTTTTTAACTACCTATTAATTAAAAGTTTAAATTTTGAACCGAATGCTCACGAAAGACATTGAATATCAAAATTTTCTATATTTAAAATAAAGGTTCCTAAGTTTACTGAAAAACTAAAAATCTCTTCACTATTTTCTAACCTAGATTCACTAATCACCCTTCATCAGCGTAAGTTAATTTTGTTAAAAAACACAAAAAATAGACTTCTTGAGAAGATGTTTTGTGATGAAAAA
>NZ_QKUB01000014.1 GCF_003253435.1 Metamycoplasma auris | reverse complement strand
ATAAAGTGATCCCGGGAGAGACAATTATTCATACTGACCAGGGACTCCATTATCAACATCATTCTTTTTCTAAAGTTTTAGAAAATGCTAATGTCACTCAAAGTATGTCAAGAAAGGGCAACTGTTTAGACAATGCCTCAATAGAAAATCTTATAGGAATTATGAAAAAAGAAATGTTTTATAATCGAAAAATTGAAAGTATAGAAGAGCTTACTGATAAAATAGACAGTTATATCGCCTGATATAACGCGGAACGAATTAGTTATAAAACCGCTGGGTTGTCCCCAATTAAATTTAGGGACAACCACAGCAGTTAAACATTCCGGTTTTTGGGGGACTCTGCAAAGCTTATTTGATGAAAATAATTTTTTTTTGCTAATATTTATATATCAAAATTTTAATATTTTATGGAGACAAATTAAATGGGCCTCGCCTGGTGGCAATTTACACTTTTAATATTTTTAATGATAATTTTACTTGTTTGTTCAGCAATTTTTTCAGCCTGTGAAACGGCTTATACTTCCCTTTCGAGAGCTAAAATTGAAACGATGATTGAAAAGAAAGTTAAATGTGCAAAAATTATTGAAAAACAACATAGATTTTTCAATCGAACTGTTGGGACTATTCTTATTGCAAATAACTTAGTAAATATTGGTTCATCTGCACTTTTGGTTTATTTGTTAACAATAGCATTTGGTGCAGATAAAGCTGGTCTTGCTTCAATTATATCAACTGTAGTAATGACGCCGATTATTGTTTTGTTTGCTGAAATTGTACCAAAGTTATTTGCAAAAGCAATGCCAGAACAAACTGTTAAATCATTCTACTGATTCATTGAGATGTTATATTGAATCTTCATTCCATTTACATATCCAATTTCAAAAATTGGTAAAAAAATTTATATAACCAATACTGAAGAGGAAGTTAAGAATCTTTTAAATATTGCTCAAGATGAAGGTGTACTTGAAATTAATGAATCAGCAATGGCACAAAACGTTTTGAACCTTGATTCAACGAAAGTAGCACAACATTACATAAAGTTAAAAAATGTTGATTTTATTAATTACAAAGCATCGATGCAAGATGCACTAAAGATGTTTAAAGAAACTAATTATTCAAGAATTCCTGTCGAAAAAGATGGGGAACTAATTGGTATTCTATTACTTAAGGATATTTTCTTCTTAACAAGAGGAAATATTATGAACTATATTAAAACAGTTCCTAAGATCTCAACTAACTCAATTCTTTCAGTTGCACTTGAAAAGATGCGTAAATCAAGAGCACAAATGGCCTTTGTTACTGAAAGTAATAATAGCGACAAACCAATTGGGATTATTACAATTGAAGATATTCTTGAAGAAGTAGTTGGTGAAATCTATGATGAATATGACACTGATGAATTAATTTATGAAATTAGTTTAGAATGTTGTGAAGCAAAGGGAATTGTGCGTATGAAAGCCCTTTGAAAACAGTTAGAACTAGATGAATATCTTGAATATGAACTAAGCGAAAAAGAAAAAAATCAAACTCTATCCCAATGATTAGAAGAAAAAATTGGACATCCTTTGAGAAAGAATTCAAAATATGTTTTAGATGATAAGGTATATTTTAGAGTTCTTGAAAGAAAATCAAAAGAAAAAAAATATGATTATATTGAGATTGATTGAAGTAATTAGTTAGAATAGCATTCTTTTTAAGAAATGAAATTTTAAAAATAGCATAAGGTAAATAAGCAAAACCATATGCTATTTTTTTATTTTTTTTCTAATTTAGACATAAGGAAACTTAAATTCTATGGGATTGAAATTAATTTAATAAAGATTGATTTTAATTAATTTTTTTTGATTATTTAAAGTAATTGATGATATTTATTAGTGTAATAGTATCATATTCCAACAAAAAGTAATAAAAGCGTGTAATATGGTAGATGTAGCAATATAAATAATCATTAATTAATTGAATTAAATTGAAAAGTTCAATCATTTAATTGAAGATATTGTTATGAGTTTGGAATTAAATATTAAAAGCATTATTGAAAAATGAAACATTTTAAAACTAAACTAGATTTATAAAATTAAGGAAAATAAAAAAAGTATGAAAAAGGCAAATAAGATTCTTTTAACAATAACATCATTAGCTTCAATCACTGCAATTCCATTAATTGCAGCCAAATGTGACAATACAAATAAGAATTCAAATGATAATGATAGTTCTAAAGATCCACAAAATGATTTTAAAGTTGATAAGATCGATGACAAAATCAAAAAGATGGATGCATATAAGGTATTTCAAGACTTTATCTATTCAACTAGAGCTAGGATTGCAGGCAATGTCTTCAATTTTGATCAAAGCATTTTAGATATTAGTGAATCTGGAATTAAGAAAGGATTTAAATTAAATGGCAATCAAAAACTAACAAGCAAAGTTTTTGCAAATAAAGTTCTTCATCCATATGATCCAAAAAATCCAATTATTGATATGAAAAAGAATGATAAATTCAATCTAGGAAACTATCGTGCATATCAATTATTAATTGAAAAGATCAAACAAATGGGATACAAAAATAATAATCCAGATGAAATTGAATATCCTACTCAAAATAAAATTGAAGAAGTTGAGCAAGAAATAAATGGCAAGAAAATAAAGATAGGTAAGGCCACAGCTCAAAATGGCACAGAATTTGTTACTGGAAGTACAGTACAAAAAGAAATTCCTGTAACAGTATTTAAATCAGATAATGAATTTGTTAAGAAAATTGAAGCAAAACTAAAAGAAGATGGATTTTTAACTCATGGGTTTCTATTCACAAGAACACCATGAGATAATAAAACTGCGCCCGAATTTAATAATGTTGGAAATAATGTAATTGTAACAATCAATCCAACGGGTGAAAATAAAAATGATGTAAAAGACTTTTTCATTGTCTCACATTATGACTCAATGAATAATGTGGGACCAAAAGGTGTTTCATGAGGGGCATCAGATAATGCTACTTCAGTTTCAGTTAATCTAAGAATATTAAAATACTTTTCAAATATAAAAAATAGAAATAAATTAGGTGTGAGATTACATATTGTTTTTGCTGATGCAGAAGAATTAGGATTCTTTGGATCAGAAGCATTTGTTCATAACTTTCTTTCCGAAAGAAGTGGACAAATGACTGAGATGCAAAAAAATTCTTTAGGAATGATTAATATGGATACAGTAGCCGGTGGAGATGTATTGCATGTCCATGGACCAGATTCAAGGGTAGCTAAAACAAATAAAAATGCAAATGTTTCACAACATTTACGTGACCAAATTCATACAATTTCAAGACAAAGAAGTCTAAGATTAAATGATATTAATCAAGAGTTGAATATCCATCCAATGTATGAACCAGGCGGTTTTAGAGCTGGTGAAACTGGGGATTTCTCAGATCATGCGCCATATTATTTAAAAGCGAAAATGCCAATCGCTAACATTGAAGCAACTAATTATTCAATTTATGCTCCAAGTACAGGTGAATATGATGGTTACTCGATGACAACCAACCCAAATGCATGATTAAGAAAAGTAGAAAAGAAAGATAAAGATGGCAAAGTTAGCTATGAATTGCAACCTACACCATTGATTGAAACAATCATTGGTGATGGGACACTAAAAACATATAAATTTGATGAAAAGAAATATAAGAAATCTGACTTTGCAGTTACTGGAAATATATGACACAGTGACTTGGATACTCCACAATGATTTGATGATAATTTTGGGGCTAAATACTATCATCAACTAGATACAACATATGAAACTGTAATATCTTATTTAGTATCTAATTGACAATATCAAACACAAAAAGATGGCAAGCAAAAAGTTGTATACTTTGAATAACTAATTAAGTCTTTTAAAACTCTGAGAAATACTTAAACTCAGAGTTTTTTTATTGTTAATTTATATCTCATCTAAAACTGTTTTTTGTGTTTTAAATATATTAAAATTAAATATAAATAATAGATACTTATCATTTAAAAATATAGTATTTTTATAATTGTTAATTTAGGATAATAGGATAAAAAATAAAGATGGAAAAAATAAAATTTATAATTTTGAATCAACACACAATTGAACTAGCAGAGGATGCAAAAAAAGGCGACATCATTGATCTATCAAATGCTGAGTCGATTGATTTATCAATCATATTGGATCAAATTAATAACGCAAAAGATAGAGTTTACGAAAAAAAACTTAAAGAAAATAGTGAAATATTAAAATCAGTATTCGAATCTAAACTTAAAGAGCAATTAGCTAATCAATCTTTAATATTTGAGGAAGAAAAAAAGGGTAAAGATCTTGAAATCGAAAAACTAAATACTCAAATTATAGAAATAAATAAGTCGATTGAAGAAAAAATTACATCTAAGGAAAAAGAGATTAGTTTAATTAAGCAAAATGAGATTGATAATCTAAAAGAACAAATTCTAAATTTCAACAATGAGTTAGATAAAAGACAACAAGATTTAGAGATGCAATATGAAACACAAATAGCTAAGTTAACTTTAGGTTTTAGTGAACAAAGAAATAATTTAGAAACGGAATTAAAAGATGTAAAGCATCAATTAGAAACAATTGAATTGAATCATGCTAATCAATTAATAACATCAAGTCAAGCAAAGGATTTAGAGATTCAAACACTATCTAGGGAAAATGAACAATTAAAACGTGAGAAGTTATCTAAGAATATAAAAATAATTGGTGAAGATTTAGAAAATTATTGCCTAAATGAATTTAACAATGTTTCTACATATGCATTCAAAACTTCAACATTTGAAAAAGATACAATTGCAATCAAAAATAATGGTGATATGAAGGCAACCAAAGGAGACTTTATATTTAAAGTCTATGCTGAAGAAGAAAAACAAAACCTCTTGCTTGGTGTTATGTGTGAAATGAAGAGTGAATTATTAAATTCTGAAAATAAAAAGAAAAATCATGAACACTACAAGAAACTAAATGATGATCGAGATAAAAAGAATTTAGATTATGCTTTACTAGTAAGTGAACTTGAATATCAAAATACTGATTGATTGATTTATAGAGTTCAAGAATATAATAATATGTTTGTTGTAAGACCTCCATACTTTACAATTATGCTAGGAGTACTAGAAACAATAGCCTTAAAATATAAAGATTTAAAATTAAGTAAAATTAATGAGGAATTAAGCTTCAAAGAAAAGAATGATATTCTTAATGAATTTGAAGAATTTAAAAATAACTTGCTTAATAATGCTCTAAAAAATATTGATAGCCATGTTAAGAATATTAGAAATTCAGCTGAAAAAATTCATAATGAAGCATCTAAGATTTTAGAAAGTACAAGAATTATTGTTGAAAGTCACTTAAGAACAGTTGAAAACAAAATTAACGATTTTAAAATTGAATCCTTAACTAAAAGAATTGAAAATATTACTGAGTAATTCTTATCCTTTATCTATAAAATGGCCAAAAGCGGCCATTTTTTTAATTTTTTATACTAAAAAATAATCAAAATCAAAAAAAAAAAAAAAAGTGGGTATTATTTTTTCATCAAACTTTTAACCTTAATAATATCAATTAATGAAAGAATTTATATTTATGAAAAAATTAAACAAAATCCTAATTTCTTTTAGTTCTATTATATCTTTAGCAACTTTTCCTTTAGTTGCAGCCTCATGTAAAAAGAAAATTAAACAAGAAGAAAAAACTAATAATGATTCTTCATCTAATTCATCAATCAATGATAATAATTCAAATCATGAAAATTCACACAATCATCAAGCTGATGATCCAAATGCGAATGCAAATGGCGGAACTTATAAGATAGATACTCCAAATGATGAAGAAATTAGAAAGATGGAAGAAGAAAATGCAAAAGATTTAGAAGATGTTGAAAAACTAAAAGAAATAATCAAAGAACATAAGGATGCCTTTGGTTCATTCCATACCCAACAAGACTTTTTAGATCAAATAAATGTTTATGCAAATGAAAAAGGAATTAAAGATTTAAAACTAGTTAATGAAGATGATAAGAATAAACATCTTTTAGTTGATACTGAAGGAAATAAGAATAATAAAATTCATCTACAATTAAGATCACAGCAGTTTGAAGTTAAATTAGGAAAAGTTTTAGAGAATAGAGTAATTACAAAATATTATATTTCTGGCAATGATACAAATATATTAACTAATGATGTAAATAATTGAAACAGTCAAAATAAAAAATCAAATGAAAAAATTATCATAACACAACTAGGATATTTCTATAATGATAAACAGGGGAATAATAAGAATATAACTCTAACTCCACTTCCTAACTATACAATTAAAGTTCCAATTCATCTACCTAAAAAAATAAGTTCTTTATACCTATCATTTTATAATCTAAAATCTGAAAGTATAGAAAACCTAGATAAATGAATGACAAAGAACATTATTATGGGCGAACAAGCATTTTATTATGCCATTAATTTCAATCAAGATTTAAGTAATTGAGATATGTCAAACCTAAAAAACTCAAAAGAGTTCTTTAAGGGTGCTAATAAATTAGAACATATTGATAAAATTGCTTCATCTTGAAAAATTAACAAAGATAAACTAAAATAGACATATAACTAATATTAATAAAAAATAGGCCTCAATAATTGTTAGTGCCTATTTTATTTTTAATAATAAATTACGATATGACCTTTCTTGTGTATGATTAGAAATGCAAATAGTTAATGAACGTGTTTTATAGGAACTAAGAGAAAGAAACTTAAAGATAATAATTGAACAATTAAGTTTGCATCTCTTTATTGAATATAAGAAACATTGTGATATTGCCTTAATGAAATAGATAATATTGTTAAAAAAAATAAGAAAAAATAAAATGCATCCATAATTTCTTCATCAAACTTAAAAGAAATTTCTAATGTTTATAAAATTAAATTATCTATAAATATTAAATTAGGAAAGAAAAAAAATATATAGAGCAACTTATATGGCATAAGTTTTTGTCATACTATAGAACTTCTCATTTTAATTTGTGTTTTAATTTCTTTAATTTTAGTCATATCTTGTGTTTTATAACTAACGCTTGAGAACAGTGAAAACTAAGTGATATTGTTCAATATAAAACCTCATTAATGACATATAAAGATCTAATTTTATATGGAAAATATGA
>NZ_QKUB01000013.1 GCF_003253435.1 Metamycoplasma auris | reverse complement strand
ATAAAGTGATCCCGGGAGAGACAATTATTCATACTGACCAGGGACTCCATTATCAACATCATTCTTTTTCTAAAGTTTTAGAAAATGCTAATGTCACTCAAAGTATGTCAAGAAAGGGCAACTGTTTAGACAATGCCTCAATAGAAAATCTTATAGGAATTATGAAAAAAGAAATGTTTTATAATCGAAAAATTGAAAGTATAGAAGAGCTTACTGATAAAATAGACAGTTATATCGCCTGATATAACGCGGAACGAATTAGTTATAAAACCGCTGGGTTGTCCCCAATTAAATTTAGGGACAACCACAGCAGTTAAACATTCCGGTTTTTGGGGGACTCTGCAATTATGAAAAAGAAAATCTTATTAATTAGTTCTTTAACAAGTTTTTTTTCTTTTATTCCTTCAGTTTTAATAGCGTGTCAAAAAAATAACTTTATTATAAATAAGGCCTTCTATGTAGAAAAAAATAATTTTGCTAATGATTATAAAGATTTCTCATATCTAGAAGATAACTTTATTTCAAAAAATATTCAAAATATAAATCTAGCTACAGCATCAAAATTGATAAGAATTGAATCAAAAAAGAATCCAATTATTGATTTTAGAGATAATATTGTCTTGTTTCCGTCTGAATTGTCATATAAATTTGAATGAGCTAAAGAAATAGAAATTGACAATAAGAAATTTATTAACGATTCAGTTGATCTCGTTTCTTACGATAATGAAGAAACAAATAATAAAAAAGGTATTTTTAGACCTAAAAAAGATAAAGGGAATGGTTTTAATAGTCCATTTTTGTTTGTTCCTTCATCTGACACTCATTCAATCAATAGTCCCATTTTTAAAGAGTCATTGTTAAATGCTAAGAGTATAAAAATAAAAATTGAACCTAAAGAAAATGTTTGAATTGATTATTTAGGAAAAAAAATAGTAGATGGCAAGATTGATGCCAATTCATTCAAATTATATTTTCTTGCTAAGATGTTAAAAAATAAAATTTATCGCGAATCAGTTATTAAAGAAAAAAAGATTAAGATTGATAACAAGTTTAAAGAAATCAATGATAACACTGATGGTTTTGATCTAGTTACATATTTTAGAAACAATAATATAGATTTAAATAAATTATTGGATTCAAAAGATGATGAAATAGTTATTGAATCAATTAATCATAAAAGTATTGATTTTAGTTCATTATTTGAAAATATTTTTATTCTGCAAAATTATTTCGATACAATGCCATATGAGTGACTAAAAAATAAGTATGGTCTTAATGAATTGAATGATTTTAAAAAAAATTTAAATTGATTTTTTGAATATGGGAAGACATATAAGGATAGATTTTATGCTTCATCGTACATCATTAATCATATGGATAATAATGAAACAGTTTTAAAAATTAACAATAATTATTTTAAGAATAAGAACTATAACGATTCAAACCTAGAAAAAATTTCAATCCAATATAATCCTCTTTTTGTTTCTAATTCAACTTTTTCATTGCAAGCAACAAATGCATTTAAGCAAAATATTATTTCAAAATTAGAGTATGAGAGTCTAAATTTAAATGAAAAGCAAGAAATTCTAAAAAATTTTAGAAATTACAATTTTTCATATCAAAAAAACAACAACAGATTTAGATTAAATAATTCCATTATAATCAATCAAAGTCCAAACTTAGATAGCCCTTATTTCAATCGAAATTTTTTAAAACTATTTTATGGGTTAAATGAAACTGGAAAATATGAATTAAAAAAAGAAAATTTAGTATTCCAGTCTTTATTTAATAATCTAATTAATCTATATGGGATTGTTGAGGGCAATAATGATGTTTGATTATCACAAGCACCTGAGAATTTATATATAGATGCAAAAAATAAGAGTCTTAATGTTAATGAGTTAAAGGATATATTTAATCAAATTTCCAAACCTATAATAATTGATAGTCAAAGCAAAAGAATTGAAAATGTATTTCAATATCAAAATAAACAAAAAATAAGAGATCCAAGAAATATTTCAAATAAAAAGAAACTTGAGTCAATTAAATTTGAACAAATTAAAAAAAATATTGAAGCAATTATTGATAATTTCTATGGACAATCAAATAATGATGAAGATATTTTTGTCAATATTCCAATTTTGATCATCAATGAAAATCAAGATACATTGCAAAAAATTAAATATATTAAAGAGATTTTAAATTCAATATACAACAAAAAAAATAAAAAACTTAAAGTTGAATTAAGTCTAATTGATAACTTTGAAAAATATAATGAATTTTTTAAATTAAATAAATCAATATATAAGGACTTTAGCTTTAGATTATTTGAAGGTAATAGTTCTGAGTATCTCGTTAATCAAATAACAAATTCAAAAAGTAATTTAGATAAGCTAATCAATGCAATAAGGAAGGATTCAAACTTAGGATTGATTTATCAGGAAATATCAAAATTAGATCAATCATTAGTTTCAAATAAAGAAAAATTAAGAACTTATTTAAAGAACTTAGATGTTGAAAATCAACTTATCATGATCAATGAAATAAATAATTTGTTAAGTTACACTATAAACTTTAATAACCAAGTTAACATCGATAATTTTTCAAAAGTTGTATACCAGAAACATTTAATTAAGTCAATAGGATGAAATGATTTGAATTATTTTCAAGATATCAAAGTTGAAAGGGAAGCATAATGAAAAAAAATAGATTAGGACTTTTATTTCTTTCATCTACTGCCATAGCAATTCCGATGTTAGCAGTTTCATGTAATATTGTCTTGCCATATTCCATAGAAAATGTTAAACTTCTAAATTCTAGTCAAAAAGAGGAGATTAAAAACAAATTCAAATTTGAGCTAACTTCTAAAGCTAAGAATATGAATAAAGAAGAATGAATGTCATATTGGATGAAATTAAAAAATGATAGAAAAAAAAATAATCCTTTCTATCTTGATGGAATAATAAGAGGTAACATTGATCCAAAATTTAAGGAATATTTTAATGTTAGTTATCATAAATTAGATGGTTTTGGTTCATCACATAAATATAGATTTAAATTAAATATAACAAATAGTGGGCGTCCAGTTATTGAATACAATGTTCTATGTGTTGATTTAAATAATAAACAAGAATTTAGTCAAGATGTTATAGTGCCACTACAAGATAGTCAATGATAGTTCAATCTTTTTTCAATAAGATACAATAAAATTTAAATATTAATTCAATTATTAATGAGTTAATGTATTAAAATTTAGAATTATGATCAAGGCAAGGATTTTATCAATATTAGGATTGGGACTTATAACAACTCCGATGGTTACTGTGTCTTGTTTTCAAAGAGTTTCAATCAATCCTGGAGCATATTCGGGATCATCAAATTTTCAAGCAAACAAGATATTAAATCCATCTCAATTAGAAGAAATAAAAAAAGCACACTCCTTTAAATTATCTAATGAAGGAAGGAAGAAATCAAGGGAAGAAATAAATAAAATCTTTGATGAAATTGTTGCTAATGCAAAAAATAATTTTAATGAAGTTGAATCAAATCCAAACTTTAAGAAATACTTTTTATTTGAAAAGGCAGATAGTATCAAATTTCCTTATCTAAAAGGAAATCACATAATCGAATATAAAATTCTTAGAGAAGATAGAAATGGAAAACCTGCAATTCAATATACAGTATGGTGCTTGGATCGTATTCAAAATGGAAAAAGATTAACAGAAGCAATTGAACCAGTTTTTCTTGATTTACCTTGATAAATAAAAAAATGAGATTATTACCCAAATGATAACCTCATTTTTTTTATTCTAGAAAAAAACTTTTTTATATTTCTTAAAAACTTTTTTTGCTATCTCACAAACTTGTCCCTTTTCATCATTGTGACTTATTTTGTTACATTCAATGATTGAATTAATTGCATCCTCAATTCCTTCATACTTAAAAGTTAATTCTTCTTTTGCTTCAATGTATTTTTTAGTATAGATGTTATTAATTTCATCTTCATTTTTTTTCGTAAAAAAGCAGTGAGTTAATTCATGAAGAATACAATTGAAGATAAAGGCTTCACAATTATAAATATCCGAAACAAAAATTAAGCGTTGAGCCCCTTTTTGAAATGTAATTGCCCCTATGTCGCAATGTTCAATAAAAGGCATAGTTATTAAAATTATTCCCTTAGTTAGCAAGTAAGACTTTAAACTTATAATCTTTTCATCGAATGATTTTTCTTGTGAACAAATTATTTTTAAAACCTTTTTAAAAATACTATCGAAGGAGTTTTTTCTAAAGACGCCGACTTTTTTATTTTTTAATGTCTTAAGCGAAGAAATTTCACAGAATCTAATTCAAACACGACTATTAGGAGATGCATAAACATCCTCATCTGCCAAAGCATTTTCTTTTAAATAGGAATAATAATTTTTTAAATCAGCAACACCATAAAAGCGATTCATAATCATCAATTTTTTACTAATAGGCATATCCTTTGAGAGTTTAATGTTACTTATAAGTGGAAGACTAGGATTTTCAATAATAAAATCGTGACCATAGTCAATTAAAAGCTGGTCAATGTCTTCACTTTCAACCTTATCTTTATTATTATATATTGAATAAACTTCTGCCAGTGTGCCTAGTTCAAGATTAAAAATGTTTTCAAGTCCCTCAATTATTCCAATACTTAGATTTAGATTTTTTTTGCTATTGATAATGATATAAATATACTGAGTACTTAGACCTAGACGCTGTGCTAGTTCTTTTTGGGACATTGAAAATTTATTCAAATAATAGAGAATTTCTTCTCCAAAATTTGAACCATGTAAATGAATATGAGTTAAATCGCAAATATGCTTTAGTTCCATTTAGGCTCCTTTTTTAGTCAGGAATAATATCAGCGTCTTTTACGCCACCAGGTAAAAGTTGCTCCATTGTAAAAACTTTTTCTTCTAATAAATTAGTTGAATGCAGAACAACTTTTGCATCATTTGCTAAAAATTGTGACATTACTTGTCTACATGCACCGCAAGGATATAAAATTTTATTTAGATTACTAATAATATGTAGTTCTTTAAAATTTCCAATTTGAGCGCCTTGAACAACTGAACCAAATAATGCAGATCTTTCAGCACATAGTCCACTTGGATACGCGGCATTTTCAACATTTACACCATAATAAAAATTTCCTTTATCATCAATTGCTAAAGCAGCAACATGAACATTTGAATATGGTGCATAAGCAAATTTCAATTTTTCTTTTAAAACTTCTTTATCTTTTAATTCCATAATATAAATATTTTACCATTTTAAACTCATTGCTATGAAGCATAAATTAGTTAAAAAATCTTTGAAATTAAAAAGAAATTTAAATCAAAAAAATAAAAATCAAATGCTCAAATTAAAGCATTTGATTAAGTCTAAAAGTTTATCTATTTATTAATTTCTAGTTATATTTATTATTCAATATATCATCAATAATTTCATCATTATAAAAGTCTTTATAATCTAGTGGAATATCTGGTTCAATTCCGCTTTCGGTTTCCAGTCCATTCTTATTAATTGATAAATTTGGAGAACTAATTGTGATTGTTGTTCCATCATCTAATACTATTGGCATTATTGAACACATTCCTCCTCCACTTCTTTGCCCAATTACTTTCGCAATTCTCATATCTTTAACTATACTTGCAGCTTGATTAGCAGCACTAAATGTATTCATTCCAATTAGAAGATTTCAATTATATTTGTCATAATTATGTCAATGGAATTGATTATTCGCAAATACGTCCACACTATAGTGACTATCTATACTTATTTTATCTAAGGCATTGTAATCATGGGCAGTGATCTTTTGATTTGTTAGGAAGCCAAGGGTTCGAATCATTGCAAGAACACTACCTCCACCATTTCTTGATAAATCAAGTACGATATTTTTAATTTCTTGATGTCCATTTCTTCGAAATAATTTATTTCTTCTTTCAACTAGTTCCATTAATTCCTTGATCAAATAATAAGTGTCATACTTTCAGGCATCCCTTCTTGAACCTTGCTCTTGGGTGCTATCAATGAAATTAAAAATACTAATAATTGCAGTTTGATTATGAAATCTTATGTAATCTTTTAATTCTCAATCTGTAATTTCCATGTTTGTTACATATTGATTAAAATATTTATCCAAATTAGCTTTTGTTTCAACAAATTTGTTGAAATAGTCTCCAAAGTATTTCTTAGGATTTTTTGCAAATAGATCTACTGTAATCGGATCAATTTTGAATTTATCATAATATGAAAATGAGTTAATGTTTGTATGGAGTTCATTAAGTTTTTTATGAAATATATCAACATAGGCTTGATGAAATTCCTTTGGGTCGGTTGATAATAATTTTTGTTTATACTTGGAACCAATTCAATCTTCAAATGATTTAATTTCTTTATATTCCTTAAGTCCATAGAAATTATCCATGACAAACATTAAATGATTGAAATTAACTTGACGTTCTTTTTTAGTTGGTTTATTTTTCTTTATATTTTTTATTCTCTTTTTTGCCTCTAGGGATAGACGATGACCAAAAGAAATATCTAATCCTGCATATAAGGATGTAAAATTTTCACCATTAAAATAGATATTATTGAAATTTTGGCTGACAAAAAGCGCGTTAAAAACTGAAAAGGGAACTAAAACCTTCTTTTTATAGTAAAGAATATCCATGTTATATTTATTCAAATCGAATATTAAATAAGGATCATCAGTTAATTTTTTATGACTTCTTACATTATCATAATTTACCCTTAAGAATTTACCAGCATTAGTTTGTCTTTGTGGACTTATAATCGAATGGAAAAAGTTATTGGAGTTAAGTTTGATTTGATTATTTTTTCAATCAATAATTAAATGAGCTCCATTGTCTACCTTATAAGTTTTTTTGCCATGATCTTCATCAAGAATTTTTTCAGAAATTGAATCAGGATCAATAAATCCATTTAGAGCATCAAGGAATTCATCTAAATCAATGTATGCAGTTTCTTCCATATTTTGAATTCGATAAACAGATAGATCATCTCTATCATTAATGTAATATTCAGGATTGAAATTCTTAAATGAATGTTTAGTTACTTTTAAGGATAATGAATCGTCATTTATATTTTTAGAAGAAGCATTATTAGGAGGGATTCAAGGAATTAATGGATTAGTAGGAGAAAAGGGTGGGATAAATGGTTTAATTATTGGATTAAGTGAACTTTGGCATTTAATAGAAAGAACACTTAGGGGAGCCAAACTAAGCGGTGTTATATAAAAAAGGAAATTTAAATTTTTTGTTTTCATAAATTTAGGACGATGATTATAACTATTATTCTTTTTAAATTTAATTTGTATTTATATTAATTGTATTAAAAATAATTAGATTAAGTAGTTAAAGAGATTTTTTAATTTTTTTAAAAATTTTAAAATACTAAAATACTTTTAATATACCTTTTTAAAATACTTTTTTAGACATTTTTACGCTAAAAAAACATTTTAAGAAAAATAATATCTTCAGTTTCATTTTACCAAATAAAAAGTAATCAATACTAAAAATAGAAAATAAAGTATTTTAGAAAATTAATATACTTTTTGAATTTCTAGATATATAAAAAATACATATATTATATTGAGAGTACAGCGCTTTAATTATGCTTGTACTCTCAATATATATAATGAGAATGTAACTTTTGTACGTGTTACATTCTCATTAATAACTTATATATATACTATTATATAAGTATATATATAAGTATACTTATATGTAATATTTATAATATATTACATATAAGTTATATATCATTATAGTTATATCAACCCGGCCTAAGATATAACTATAATGATATTAAATGCGTCTAAGTTTCGATATACTTAGACGCATTAATATATCTTTATTAGTTTTAGAAGTTAAATTCTTCTTCGCTTATTAGATTTCAAAAACTATAAGTATTCTTTTGCTTCGTAACTAATAATGGAATTGAATTTCTAATATTTGCAAAATGTATAAGTTTCTTCCTATCTGAAATACTGAAATTGACAAACCTATTTTTAAGTTGTACATACAACTTCTGGTTTTCCTTTATAGCAATAAGATCCACTTTAAAAATTGCATCTAGTTTTAGATTGCTAAAACTTACTAAAAAACCTTTAGATTTTAAAAATTCTTTTAATTGCATTTCTCTTCTATAATTTATAAAACTTCAGTAGAAAAGTACTTCATAATATTTAGAAATTAACTTAAAATCTATGTTTTCCTTCTTCATTCAGTGTTTTAATCTAGAAAGAAAAATATCTTGAAATTTAGATTTTCATATCTTAAAAGTCTTAGGATTATTTTTATGCAACAAAGACTTTATATTGATTTTTAGTTCTTTTCAAGTCGGCATCGCTAGTTTCGTCATCATCTAAATTTAATCTTTCACGTAATTTTAAAATTTCTTGATTTTGCAACAAAATAATTTCTTTTAGTTTATTAATTTCAATTGAATTAATCGAATCCATATTCCCCAATTGAAGTAATTGTTTTTGATAGACACTTGAAGTTCTGATATAGTGGTTGGTTATGGTACTAATTTCTACATGCCCGGTAGCAACTTGTATTTTGTCTGGCGAAAGTCCTGCCATATGCATATTGGTAATTAATTGTGCTCTCAAGACATGAGCACTTAAATGTTTCGATCAATCAGGATATAAAGTTTTTAAATAAATTGAAAACTTATGAAATAGGTTTTGAATTGTGTTATAAGAATATTTAACACCATATTTTATAAATTGATCCCTTAGATCATATGGAACAATTATAGTTCTAAATCTCCCATGTTTCTTTGCCTTAATTTGACATTCATAATTTGTTTTATAGATATTTTCTCAGTCAACTGAAACAAATTCTCCCAGACGACAACCATTGTATTTAAGTAAGTTAAAAATAAGTTTGAATTCTGGATTATTTCATTTTTCTAATGCAAATTCAATCTTTTGTATTTCATCCAAATTAAAAACTTGCTTTGGAATTGTATCATTTTCAAATGAAATCAATTTTGAAACATCATAAAATTTATTTTCAACCTTAGACATTGAGTTAATAAATTTTTTAATATAAGCAAGTTGGGTATTCTTTGATGAACCTGAATTTTTTAAATTCTCAAATATTTTATTAATTTTATTAATATCAATTGCATCTAAGTCTGCTATTCTATTTAAAGCAATTTTAGCGCACACTTTTGTTTTACTGTTTTTGTAATTAGAATTTAAGAATAAATCAATCTTTTCTTTAAATCTTAATGACATTAAAATCCCCTTCTACCTAACAACTTTTTTATGTTAGGCAAAAGGGAATTATATTTTGAGCAATCAAATGCTTATATGCTATAATTTTTTTGCCTAGCAAGTAGAGGTTGCTAGGTTCTTTTTTTATTTTCTTTTAGTTCTTTAGTTTTAGTTTTGAATGACAGGAACTAAGCAATAATTATAAGTATTGGAAGTAGAGGTTCCTATCAAACATAATTTTATCATTTTTTTTAGATAAATAGAAGTAGTAAAATTTAAGTATGATGAAAAAAAGAAAACTACTATTATCTTTACCACTTATTTTATCATTACCAATAATATCTATTTCCTGTTCTGAACCTTGAGATAAAAATAAACATACCGAACTTGAAAACTTTGAAAGGTTTGTTGAAGAATTTCCTAAGGAATTAAAATATGATTACTTAACCCCAGCAGAATTCACACCTGCACCAACTCCGAGAGAATTAACAGAAACGGAAAAATTCTTTTATTATAAAAATAATGATTTTAAGGACATAGTAAAAAATTTAGTAAGAAAAAAATATTCAAATTTATGACCAGTACCTATAACAGAATGAAAATATCATTATGATAAAAGGAAAAATTTGGACTATACTAAAATTATATCTTCTCCTGCTTTGCTAGGTTTTTCACATGAAGAATCATATTTTAGGAAAGTATATGATTCTTGAAATTATTTACCTGAAAATGGTATTTTGGATGATAAAAAATATTCAATAGGTTTTATAGTGATGTCTGAATATCAGGGTTGATTTGGCATGAAAGAAATGTTGAAAAATGCTTTCTATAATAAAAAGCACGAACACCCTTTCTCTAAATTTTTAAATTATTCAGATTATGAAAAAAATGAAATAAATTTTAAAGAATGAACAAAGTTTATAAAACTAGAAGATTTTAATAGAGAGGGATCTCCTATTCCTTCAGAGAAAACAGATAAAATTTCGAAAGAAACTACTTATAAACTAAAAAACTTACTAATAAATATCCGCTTTGGTTATAAAGATGAGAATGGAATAATCAGGTCTAAGAAAGATTATTTAAAATATGTAGATCTCACTTATCATACTTATTCCTAGACTTTATTTAATATTAAAAAGAGCGCTTCTAAGGCGCTCTTTTTTGTTACATAGTATTTTTATCAAACAATTGGATCTTTTTCAATAGAACCTCTAAAATCGCTCTTAGGTTGACTTGGAGCAATTTCCTTAGGAGTTTCTTCTTTCTTTGAAAAGTCAAAATTCTTAATTGCGTCTTCGAACTTCTTTACATTTTCAATAAAACTAACTTGTTTATCTAATTCTTTTTCTAAAAGTCCTAACTTTTCTTTTAGTTTATTGTTTTCAAAAGTTAACTCTTCGATTTTATGAACTAATTCAACGTTGAGATTTTTTACTTTTAAAAGTTCATTGGAAAGTGTATCAGATGATTTTAAATAATCTTGTAATTTTTTTTCAAGTTCTCTGTTGTATTCGACACTATTATTATTTTTATACATCTCTAATTTCTTTATTAGCAATGTATTTTCATCAACCGCCTTCTTTAAGTCAACCTTCATATCAAACGCTCAATTATCCATCTTTTCTTTGTAGAGTTTGAAATTTAGGTTAATATCATTATTTTCTTTTTCTAATGTATCAATCCGATTTCTTAAGTATTTCATTTTTTTAGTGTGGTTTAAACTAGTAAAAATTACAGTCAAAACAAGACCTATAAATGATGTAATTAGTGGAATAAAAACCGGCAACAAATCAATAATTTTATTCATTTCCTTCTTCCTTCTTTTCTTTTTCTTTCAAATATCACTCAAAAAGTAATTTACGACATTTTTCTAAGTACTTAATGTCGTTTTTGTTTTCGGTTCAAGCTTTAATTCTTTTAATAATTTCTCAATTTGGTTTTTCATTTGAAACTAAAGAAGCTATATAGGCATAATGGTAATATGCTTTTTTGCTTCTTTGATTGTACGAATAAAATTTAAATCTTGTAATATCAGATTTAATTAATTCAAAAAGCAATTTGCTTTGCTTCTCTTTAATTGAAGAAATAAATTCCTCATAGTCAAATTCAGGTGTTTGATATAGCAAACTATTTTTTGATATGAACAAAAATTGTAGATGTGCTAATCCTTTTACTACTTTAAGATCAGTTTGAAATTCCTTATTTGTAAAGAAAATATCAATTTTTTCACCACTTTCTGCATCATAGTAAAAATATCTTTTTGTAGGATTATCAGTTACAACCATTAAGTCATAATCTGCATTATTATCATTTATTCCCAGTCCCCTAGAACCATATTGAAATATAGCAATTGGGTCGTGTTGGATAACGATACTATTAATTATTTTTTTCAAATTCATAATATGCCCATTCTATGTAGTATTTAGAACCTTCAGGTCCCCCTGTATCTGGTGAACTAACCTCATGTCTCGCTACAATAAATTTATAGGTATTTTCAGATTCCAAAAATTGATACAACTTGTATTTAGGATAATTTGGATCGTCAGTTAAATCTGCCTTAATTTTTTCACGATGCTCTTCGTATAAAAGTTGTGCCAACATCGGGATTGTTGCACTCTTAAAGTTAATTAAATCATCCATTGTTCTTTCGAAGTT
>NZ_QKUB01000012.1 GCF_003253435.1 Metamycoplasma auris | reverse complement strand
ATTCTTTAAGTTGTTCATTTAACTCATTTTTGCCCATGCTGAACACAAGAACTTTGTCATATGATGAAAATGTTTCTGGGTACTTAAATATTGCTTTAGCATAAGAACAATTGCCATCATCAAAAAGAAATCACAAAACTAATTTATTCATGTAACTCCTAATATTCTTTTAAAAATTACAAGTTTTGGAGTGTAGAGTTGGAAAGAAAGGTAGTATAAAAAAGTCCTTCGAAAAGGACTTCTTGTTCCTACCAATCCCAAGCTAAGTCTTTTTCCTTACCACACACACCTGATGCGTAATGCTTTTAAATTAGTAGTTTTTTATAGATGCCACCTGTTTTTGAACATGGCCATAAAATTTGTAGTAATTCAATAACGTGTAATAGAAAACATAAAAAAAGATTGTTCATCAATCTTAATTAATTTGTGAAGTAGTTCATATTTGATAACCAAAATTATTTAGTCAAGATCATCACCAGCACCAAATGGGGCAATTCAACAAAAAATGGTTGCACTGTTAAAAAGATATCCCAAGAAAGACAAAATTATAATTAATGTTTTATTTCCAATAGTATTTTTTACTATAACATCTTTTGTTGTGAAATAATCTCAGAAGTTTCTAAAAAATCCTATTATAATTGTCGAGTCATCTGGATATTCCCTTCAGAATGCAATTTGCGTTGCTACCGCAAATGCAAAGAAACCCAATACTAGACTTATAATTATTCAAATAATTCCATGAGCTATCGGTAAAAAATATTTGAATACAAAGAAAAGAGTTAAAAAAATAGCAATAATTAAAAAACCAATAAAAAAACTAAAAATAATGGCTTGTACTTTAGTTTTAGTAATTTTAACTGAAACAGGTTTATGGAAAAATTTATAAATAAGAACAAAGGTTGCAATGACTATAATACCAAGTAAAATTCCCCGAATAATTTTTCCGGCTTTAGTAAACATTAATGTTGCAAAAATAACTAAAAGAATGAGTGAGACTATTGAATAAATTACTATATGCATATAAATTTAAAATTATGTTTATTATTCTAAATTATATTCTTTTAAAACCTAATGTTATATTTAAACTACGATAACTTCTTAATTTCTTTTTGATTTATTTTATTAAATAAGTTTTTAATTGAATCTTTTTTAAAAAAATGTGAAATTTCTTAAAAATTGTTGTAAAAAATAAGTATATGGGAAATAAAAAGACTAATACTAAAATTACGAATAATAATAAAAAACAAAAGGATGAAAATAGAAAGAAAAAAAGAAAATATTTACTTGGCATAGCTGCATTACTACTAGGAAGTGGATTGATCGCAGGAACTGCAGTTGCATTATCTAGAAATAAGAAAAGAATTGTAAGAAAGGATGATAAGAATAAAAGAACAATTATTGATTTAGAAAATGCAATTAATGCAAAAACAAGAATGCTTCCAATTTTATATACTGAGGATAAAGATAAAATTATTAAACAAATTAATATCAAAATTAATAAGCAAAAGTTCTATAAAAAACTTATAAACTTGACGCTAAATGATATTGATATCGTATTTTCAAAAGAAACAAATAGCATTCAAGTAATTGCAAAGGAAAATCAAGATAAATACAAAGGAAAAATTGAACTTAAATTTGCAAGAATTAATGCAGACCAAATTTTTAATTCTAAAAATAAATTCTTAGGTAGATTTGATGAAATTGATAAAAATGAAATAATTGATCGCATTATTAAGTTAAATAAAGATGGACTTAAAGATATTGACTTCAATAAACATTTTGAAATTTCAATCATAAATGATACTGTTACAATCAAAGCAAAGGAATCTTCAAATTTTTATAAGGGACAAATTACAGGATATAAGTTTAAATTAAGATCAAAAGTAAGTGATTTGATTGACACAAAAGAAATTGATAATTATGAATTTGATCTGAAACCTGATCACAAAAAAATTATTGATCTAATTAAGGATAAAAATCCATCCTTAAAAGACTTTGATTTTGAGGATAATTTTATTATTGAAATAACTGATAACAAAGTAGTTATTGTTCCAATTTCAAATGATTATAAAGATAAGTTGGAATTTGATTTTAGAGTTAAACCTGAACCAGAAAAAAATCAAGATGAAGTTTATGATGAAGATGATAAAACAGAACTTAAAGAAATTGGATACTTCAAGAATGATTATGGTCAATGACAAATTAAACCAATTCCAGCAACAGTTAAAAAAGTACCATCAAAACTTCCGGGCTTTATAACTAATCTAAAAGGCGCATTTAAAGGGAATATCAACAGTCATATTGAAGGTCTAGACAAATGAGATACTAGCAATGTTACTAATATGATTGATATGTTTAAAGATGCAGCCAACTTTAATCAATCTTTAGCAAATTTTGATACTTCAAGAGTTGTTGATATGGGAAGAATGTTTTCAGGTGCTTCTTCATTTAATCAAGATATATCACACTTTAAGACATCAAGAGTCCAAAATATGGGTGAATTATTTAAAGATGCACATTCGTTTAATCAAGATATTAGATCCTGAGATACATCAAGAGTAAGTGATATGAATAAGATGTTTATGAATGCTAAGGAATTTAATCAAGATTTATCAGAATGAAATGTAAAAAAGGTTATTTTTGCAAAAGATTTTAATACAAATGCACACCCAATGTTTGCAAATAAGAAGATTCCAAAAAAACTAATTAGTTACATATAAATAAATTAAAGAATAAAAATAAGCAGTCTACGAATATTGGCTGCTTATTTTATTGAAGTTCTTTTTTTAATTTAAATAATTTATTTAAAAACTCTTCTTTTGTATATTCTTCTGTTGTATTCGAGTTGTATGCTCTTACTGCTAATTTATTGTTTTCAATTTCATTTTTACCAATGATTACAATAAATTTTGTTTTATTTATTTGTGCTTCTCTTATTTTTTTATTAATTCTTTCGTTACGTAAATCAACATCAACATTGATATCTAAGTCTAGGAATTCTTCATACAAGTCTTGGCAGTATTGATTGAATTCATTATTAATTGGCAATATGATAACTTGTTTTGGACTAAGTCAATAAGGAAGAATCCCTTTAGTTTGTTCTAATAGTGTGGCGATAAAACGTTCATATGTTCCAATTAATCCTCTATGAATTAAAATTGGACGTTCAAATTCCTCTTTATCATTTACAAATTTCATATCAAATCGCTGAGGCAATAGAAAATCAAGTTGCAAAGTCGACATTGTAATGATACGATTTAGAGCTGTTTTAACTTGGAAATCTACTTTTGGGCCATAGAATGCCGCTTCACCAATAAATTCCTTATATTCAATGTTTAATTCATTTAAAACATTTCGTAAGTCATTTTCAGCCTTATTTCACATTTCATCATCGTCAAAAAACTTTTCTTTATCGTTTATATCTCTTAATGATAGCGAAATATGATCAATTTCAATTTTAAAGTCACTTAGGGCTTTTAAAATCATTTTATATAGATGTTTAAATTCATCTTTGATTTGATCAGCTCTAACAAAAACATGACCTTCTGTTAGATCCATCGAACGTACTCTTTCGAGACCTGAAAGAGCTCCTGATTTTTCATAACGATATAATCTTGATTGTTCAGAGTATCTAATTGGCAAATCACGATAGGAGCGTCTTGTTGAATTAAATAATATTATGTGATGCGGACAAGTCATTGGACGGGCAATCAAGGTTTCATTATCCATTTTAATCGGGTTAAACATTGTATCATGATAATGTGCTCAGTGTCCACTTATTTCATATAATTTTTTTTCTCCAAAATGTGGCGTTAAAACTTCTTTAAAACCGAATTTTTTATCTAGTTTTAAGATATATTGACGAATTGCATTATGAATTTTCATTCCATCATCAAGTCATGCAGGAAAACCTTGACCAGATAGTTGATTAAACATAAATAAATTCAAATCTTTACCTATCTTTCTATGATCTCTTTCTTTTCTTTCTTCAAGAATTTTTAGGTATGCATCTAAATCTTCTTTTGTTTCTCATGAGGTACCATATATTCTTGTAAGCATCTTATTATTTGAGTTTCCTCTTCAATAAGCACCAGCAGTTGAAAGTAATTTAAAATGTTTAATTTCTTTTGTATTTTCTATATGTCCACCCGCACATAAATCAGTAAATAAAATCTCGTTTGTTTTAGGATGGATGAATTGAAAGAATGTAATTTCTTTGTTTTGAGATGCAAACTCATCATACAACTCTTTTTTATATGGTTGATTGTTAAAATCAAAATATTCTTTGCTAACTTGTTTAGTTTCAAAACCTTGCTCAGCAAGTTTTTTCATTAGTTTTTCAATCTTTGGTAAGTCAGATTCTAAAATTGGATTTTCAAATTCAAAATCATAATAGAAGCCTTCCTCAATTGCAGGTCCAATCGCTAATTTTGTATTTGGATATAGTCTTAAAATTGCTGCAGCTAATAAATGTGAAGTTGAATGATTTAATTTATTATTCGCTTTCATTTTTTAAACCTAGTGCTTTCATTAATTTCATTAAATTCTTATTTGCTAGTATTTGTGCTTTTTTTGCGCCACATGATGCATACAAGTCAACTTTATTGATTACTTCATCATATTTTTTTTGAATTTTAGTTAAAAATTTTTTAACGCTGAGACCAACTTCATTTTTTAGTTCACCATAGTTTTTAGTTTTAAATCTTTCTTCAGTTTCTTGTAGTGAAATATTTTCAAGGGATGAATAAATACTTAATAAGTTTTTAATTCCAGGTTTAGTATCAGATAAATAGATTTTTCCTTCTGAATCAGTCACTGCTTTCATTATTTTTTTGTATGCTACTTCGGGATTATCAAGTAAATATATTGATGCTTTTTCATTAATGTCAGATTTGGACATTTTTTTAGTTGGGTCACTTAAAGACATAATTCTTGATCCAACTTCTGGAATATAGGGCTTGGGAATTTTGAAATCAGTTTTAAATTTGTTATTCAATCTTTGGGCAATATTTCTTGTCAATTCAACATGTTGTTTTTGGTCGGCACCAACTGGAACTAGATCTGCATCATATAGAAGAATATCTCCAACCATTAATGTCGGATACATAAGTAGGCCTGTTGGTATTGTTTCCATACCGTTTGATGTTCTAATTTTTTGAGACTTATCTTTGAATTGTGTCATTCTTGATAATTCTCCAATTGTTGTATTGACAGTAATTAGTCAATTCATTAATCCATGCTCAATTACATCTGATTGAAAAAACAATGTTGTTTTATTCAGATCAATTCCACAAGCAATAAAAAGTGCATATATATTTTTTTTGTTTTCTTTTAGCTTATTTGGATCAATCGGTAGGGTAAGAGCGTGTAAGTCAGCAATAAAAACATAACTTTCATATTCATCCTGAAATTTTACAATATTTCTGATTGCCCCAATATAGTTAGCTAGAGTTAATTTACCCGTTGCAGTTATTCCACTTAATATTCTTTTTTTATTCATAATCATCCCTTTAATTTAATCAAGCAAAATATTAAAGTCTTAATAAATTTTATTATATTTTAATAAATAATATAGATGATATTAATAATATTTATTTATTAATAATTTAGGAATTTAATTTGTATATTTAGGATTTAAATTAAATATAATTTAAAAGTAAAATAGACGAAATTTGGCTTCTGGAGTTTGATTTATGAATAATAAAAATAAATTCTTATATGTTTTCTTAATCATTATAACTTTTGGGTTTATCTTAATTTATTGAAAGAAAAAATATAGACAATCAAAAACAAAGAATTATTTATCAAAAGATACAAAAATTAATTTTGATACAAATTTATTGATTGAATATTTAGGAGGAATTGAAAATATTCAAAGTATTTCTTCTACCCAAAAAGTTATTAAAATTAATTTTTATGAAAAAGAAAAGATTAAAGTGCAAAATTTAAAACAATTAGATGGAGTAAGTGGTTTAGCAATTCAAAGTAAGAGTGTATCTTTAGTTGTTGGTAATATTGCTAAGTATCTTGAAGAAAAAATTAATGGAGTGAAATAATGAATCAATCCAATAGTAAATATCAAACATTGATGGCAAACTTATTGAATATTGATACATTTGATTCATCCTTGTTTAGTTTAATTGACAATGAAAAATACTTTGATGTTCTAAAAAGCTTTGGTGATGATGTTTTTGATCAAATTTATCAAAATTTCAATATTGATTGTGTCTTAACTGAAATTTCAAGTTTAGATATTGCAAAAAAAGTTGCTGAGGCAAAAAACAAAGCAGAAGTAATTTCAATTTTTAAATACTACAATAAATTTATTGATGAGCAAAATCTGAAACTATTAGGAACAAATTTCGAAAAAGCTAAAAATGCAATTATTGCTAAACAGGAAACTGAATTTCAAAAGTCAATTGTAAAATGAAAAAAAATCCTCAATCGAGCACAAAATATGAACATTGAAACCAATATTTGGCCTTTGCATATAGGATTTTTGTATATTTCAATTAAAACTGAGAATAAGACTATCTATGCACCTTTATTTTTCAAAGAAGTTGTGATTGAAGTAAGAAATTCAATGATTCACTTACAATCTAATTCAGATGTAAGATTGAATAGTAAATTAATTACATATTTAAGTCAAGAAGGATTTTCTTTGAATATTGATGCTTTTGATTTAAATAATTTATCAATCGAAGAGATTTTTGAGAAACTAAAAGTTTATTGAGCTCCAATGTTTAAGATGCCTGAAAGTCTAAAAAAGGGAATTAAGAATCTTCAAGTTGAAAGTATCAATAACACAGCAATTCAATTACATCCTGGAATTGTTATTGGATTTTATAATGTTTCATCTGGATATTTATGAAATCAAATGAAAAAGATTATTGATAATAATGAATTTGATGAAATTTTAAATCCTAACTTTAACAAAAATATTTATCGAGAAAAAATTAGAAGAGTTATTTTTGATAACAAATTTAGATTATTTAAAATTCAAGAAACAAACTTTTCACAGGATGTTGCAACTGTTTCTTCTTTGTATCAAGATACAATCATTTGAGGGCCTCCAGGAACAGGAAAATCACAAACAATAACTAATTTAATTACAAATATAATTGCAAGAGGATTTACTGCCCTAGTAGTCAGCCAAAAAAAAGCTGCCTTAGATGTCTTAAGAAATCGTTTAAAAAAATTATCAATTTTTTGTCTATTTGCTCTTAATGATAAAAACCTAAGACAAGAAACTTTCTATGAACCGCTAAGAGAATTTATTAATATCTTAGAAAATTATGAAAATTCTGATCATGAGGAAGCTATTGAGATTTTTAGTGACGAGGATGAAGAATATCTAAAAAATATTAATTCGATTAAGCAAACTAAAAATTTAGATAATATTATTAATTTTTATTCAGCGATAATGAATGGTAATTTTAATTTGCAAGTATATGAAGACTTAAAACTTCTTGATCCTTCATTAGATTATGATATAGAAGCAAATTTTTTTGATTTAAAATCAATTTCACATGCCTTATACGAAAAAAATTTCAATAAAAAATGAAATATATTTTCAATCATTCCTAGAAATATTAAAGAGGTTGCCAATGTATTATTAGGCAATGAAAATCTATTAACGATCAATATTAATGAAGCCCTAAAATATTTAAATTTAGTTAGTTATGAAGAAATAATTAAATTTAGTGATGAATATAAAAAGATTTTGATTAACAGAACTCTTTTTTTAAACGATGATAAAAAACTTGTTAAGATGTTGCTTGAAAAAACATTTGAAAAAATGTCAAACTTTAATAATTTACAAAAAGCACAATATACGTCTTTTGCAATGGCAATTCGAACTGGGCATCTAAAACCATATAAGTTCTTTCATAAGCATAAGGAAATGATTAAATTGCTATTTCCAGTCATTGTTACAACCCCAGAACTTGATTTATCAATGTGGGATAAGCAAGAATTTGATTATGTCGTAATGGATGAATCTTCACAAATGTATATTGAAAAAGGAATTCCAATTCTTTATTTAGGTAAAAGAAAAGTTTTAGCTGGAGATAGTCAACAAATGCAACCAACAAGATGATTCTCAGCCACTTATAACTTTGATGAGGAAGATGATTTTGGAAGTATTGAGTCATTGCTTGACTATGCATTAGCAAGAGGTGTCTATTCAATCTTACTTGATAAAAATTATCGTTCTAAAAAAGCAACTTTGATGACTTTTTCATCCAAACATTTCTATCAATCAAAATTAGATGTGATTGATGATTATGAATTATCGTTATCAAAGACTAAAGCAATTGAAGTTTTTAATGTTGATGGTCAATGAGATAATAGCCTAAATGCAGCTGAAGGAGCTAAGGTTATTGAATTAGCTAAAAATAATTTAGATAAATATGAAAAAATAATTATTCTAGTTTTCAATATTAAACAACAAGAATATTTAGTTAATTCAATTTTTGGATCTGAGCCGCTTCTTGAAAAAGCATTGATGTCTGAAAAAATCGTATTAAAAAATATTGAAAATATTCAAGGTGATGAGGCCGACTTAGTTATTATGTCAGTTGTATATGATAAAAACACTGCCTTATATAATACTTACGTTGCAAGAAAAGGTGGAAAAAATGCTTTGAATGTTGCAATATCAAGAGCGAAAGAAAAAATTTTTGTTGTCAAGTCAATTTATTCATACGATATTGAGATCTCGGAAAGATCAACTATTGATATGATCAAATTTAAAGAATGACTTGAATTTCTTGATTTACCTTTATCTAAACAAAAGAATTATTTAGATGAGGTTAATGATTTTTTAGCAACAAAGGTGCATACTATCCCAGTTGATCTAAAATTCAAAATTGATGTTTTAAGTGAACTCAAAGAATTATTGGATACAACTGACTTAGAATTTCAATCAAATTACTCAATCGGAACTAAGACAATTGATATTGTATTAATTAATAAAGTAAGTAATAAATTAGTTCAAGGCTTTATTCTTGATAATTTTGCATATGGAACAAATTATAGGGATTATTTAATTTTTAAGGATAGTATTAATTTTCTAGCTTCAAAGAAATATCCAATCATTACAATTTCTGAAATAAAATGACCTATAATTAAACAAAAAATATTTAATTATGTAAAGAATTTAATTGCAGAAGAAAAAGAATTAAATAAAGTAATTATTGAAAATAAAATTGAAGTTAGTGATAAAAATATAGATTCAAATTACATGACCAAAGAATGAAATCTAAAAGAAATAAGAAATAAAGACACAACTGAAATTGATAATAAAGTAATTGAGTTAACTTTAGCTAAGGATGAATCAATGAACGAAGAAAATAAACAACTAAAAGAAGAAAAGAAAGAACTTAAAGAAAATGAATTGGTCAATGAAATTGATGATTTTTATGTAGAAGAAGAATTCGATATTAATCAACAATTTAAAGAAATTGATGAGCACGAAAAACATGTTGATCAAATTCAATTGCATATTGATCAATTTGATGAAGTTGATTCATTACCCGAAGAATCTCAAAACAATGAAATTGCTTATGAAAAAACTGATGATTTTGTTGAAGTTGAAATTGATGAAAATATTGTAGATAAAAATAAATTTGAAGAACCAGAGGATCTTGAGGATACTAGCTTAACCAAATCCTTTAATAATAAAGAAAAATTGGATGATACTGTTGAAGTTGATTTATATGAGGTTGTCGATGATTATGAAGATGATCAAACGAAAACTTTTAGTTATCCAAAACTAGGAAAATAAAATTAAATAGAAAGACATAAATGAAAAAAAAGAATAGACAAGAAATTGATTGAATTGATTCAATTGACAATGATATTAGTATAGAAGATCAACTAAAACACAAAGAGTTTGCAAAACAGTCTATAAAAGCTAAGAAAATAAAAAAAATATTATTTTGAACTTTTACTTCAGCCGCTTTAACTACAATCATTGGTGCAACAATAGGAATTCAATTAAGCAAGCCAAAAAATGCATTAATTTATTGGTATGATAAGATACAAAAATACTCATTTTCAGAAATATTGTTAAATAACAATAAAAAAGAATATCCAATAAAACTTACGATTAATAAGAACAAAAAAATTCCAAACCAAACACCAGAAGGTCTACTTGAATATCTTGTAAATAATAAGATTGAAACTAATAAAAATCTTATTTTTGGTAGTAAAGAAACTGAAGGCTATGCAAAATTAGAATTTCTTAATAAAGATAAGAATTGATATATTGAGTTTGAGAATTTTGTTATTGATACAATATCAAAAGATATTCTAATTGTTGATTTAGTTTTTAAAGAAAAAGGAAATTCAGAAATTGATTTTGTAATTCGTAATTTTCCAATTAGAACTGAAAAAGAAACAGAAAAATATAATTTAGAATCATTAGATCAAACTAAAAAAAATAATACTATAAAAAATTCCAAAGCTATAATTGATGAAATTAAGTCAAAGATTGCCTATAGTTTCTATAGTCCAATCGATCTAAAAGGTAATTATCCACAAGAAAAAATTAATTCCTATAAAAATATACTAAAGCAATATATTGAAGAATTTAATCAACTATATAATTTAAATAATCAAGATTTGAAGTTTTATCAAAGACTTGATATTTCACGATTATTTAGCGAACCATTTAGTCATTTAATTAAAGTAAATGAAGATTTAGGATCATTAAGAATTTATTCAAATGCCGCCATTGAAACATCCAACTTTTTCTCACCTTTAATTTTTAATTCAAAAATTGAACTAAAAAATATTGATACTGATAATTGGCAAGAAGAAACACATTTAAAATTTAAGGCAAAAATTGTTACATTGGGAACGGAGACTAAAAAGATCGGCAGAAAAAAAATTCAATATGGTATTTATATTGAAGCAACAAATAATGAACAAAAAGAGATTGAATTTGATATTCCTCTAAGATTTAAAAAAACTTCAAAATAAAATCAAGGAAAAAAATAGTTCCTTGATTTTTCTATGAGTCATGCTATGAATTTTAGAAGTGATTTTTATTTAAAAGAATTAATAGATAGAAAATCCAATAAAAAAGTAAAGACAATAACTAGAATAAGACGCTGTAGTAAGTCATATTTACTTCTTAATCTATCTTATTAAAATCTAATTTCTTCAAATATTAAGAAAGAACAGATATTCAATATTTCACTTGAATGATATAAAAATATAATTGAATTTTTATTTTTCTTAAGGAAAAAATTCATAAAAATGCCTTATTTTCTTAAATAAAGCATTTTAAAGTATATTGCTATTCTTTTATTCTTATTTTTGTTTTTCCCTTGTGCGAAGTATCTTTATATTGTTTAGTAATGTTAAAATATTTCTTTTCTATCTACGAATAAAATTTATTTTTATCCCTAAACATAAAGTTCTTTTTTAATAAGCTATAACTATTTCTTAATTTCAAAGTATTGGATATTCTTTAAATTTTCATGCAATTTTTTCATTACTTTATCATAAGTATAAGCAGAAGCTGGGGAGTTATTTAATTCATTATCTTCTTCATAAAGACTTTCAAATAGTTCCATATCCATTACATTAATTGCTAAGCAATTAATAGCAATTTCTTTATCGTTATCATATAAGTTTTTTTTAAGAATTACATTTTCTTCATCTTGTGTAGTTAATTCTCTATTTTTATCAGTTCTACTTTTAGTAGAAAGATAATAAACCTTATCATTAGAATAAAAGATTAAATAAGGTCTACTTGCCCCATAAGCATCAATTTCATTACCTTTTCTATCTTTAGTTACTGGAAGGCTATTTTCTTTATTTCTTTGTTTATATACTTTACCGATTAATAATTTACTCATATTAGAAATTATAGTACAAAAAAGTATAGGCAATAACCTATACTTTTAGTTCTATCTCTTAATTTCGTAATCTCTAAGTCATACAGGGTCAGTAGAACCACACTGCCAATTTAGTTGTTTCTTTTTTTAACCCGAGTACCAGGATCGGAGAGTGGTTGAAACCAATCCACTAATCAATAAGAAAACTAAGTTTTCTATGTCATTAGTATAGCATAAATTTTGAATTAATAAAATTTTAGTTTTTTTATTAATTAGTAATGAGTATAAATACCTTCAAATAACAATAATTTAATTAGATAATAATTTATCATCATTAAGAAATAAGCATCTAAAAAGGCATTATTTAAAATTAAAGTTATAAAACTAGTCCTCCTCCGTCACCTAATATATTAGTCTTTTTGTTTTGCTTAGCAATTTCTTCAAATTCTTCTTCTACTAGTGAATAGAATTTATCTTCATCTTTATATATTAAGTCCCTATATTTTCATTTTATTTCTTCGTTATAAGTAGTAATTATTTGTTCACAAATATCTTTGTTTTTAATTGTTTCTTTTTTTCTTTTTCAAATTGTGTTGTCTGAATCAAAACTATCGACTTCGAAGTATTGGATATCATCTAAATTCTTATATAGTTTTTCCATTACACTATTATAAATACTTGGTGAAGTTAGATAGTTATTTAATTCATTATCTTTTTCATAAAGAGATTCAAATAGTCTTCGATCCATTACATTAATTACTGAGCAGTCTATCGCTATTTCTTTATCATTACCATATAAGTCTTGGTTAAGAACTAAATTTCCTTCATCTTGTGTAGTTAATTCTCTATTTTTATCAGTTATACTTTTAGTAGAAAGATAATAAACCTTTTCATCAGAATAAAAGATTAAAAATGGTCTATTTATTCCATGCCCAATAATATCATCTCCAAATTTACTTTTTGCTATGGGAAGCATATTCTCTTTATTTCTTTGTTTATATACTTTACCGATTAATAATTTACTCATATTAGAAATTATAGTACAAAAAAGTATAGGTAATGACCTATACTTTTAGTTCTATCTCTTGATTTCGCCATCTCCAGGGTAGGCAGGGCCAGCTAGAACCACACTGCCAATTTAGTTCTTATTAGGAACAATTTTATTTTAGCATAAATTTTAGAATTAATAAAAATTTTTTAGTTTTTTTTTATTAATTAGTAAGCAGTATAAATACCTTATTTTTATTTTTGACAATTGGCAGTCTATTTTCTTTATTTCTTTGCTTATATACTTTACCGATTAATAATTTACTCATATTAGAAATTATAATAAAAAACATAGGCAAATGCCTATGTTTGGTTCACTCTCCTCATTTCGTAATCTCTAAGTCATACAGGGTCAGTAGAACCACACTGCCAATCTAATTGTTTCTTTTTTTAACCGCAAATACTAGGACAGCGAGAGTGGTTGAAACCAATCCACTAGCATGATTTAGAAAACTTAATTTTCTACTAACTAGTATAGCATAGATTTTAGAATTAGTAGAATCTTTTATTTAATTTTATCTAAGTGAAGTGTAAAAAATAGGTATGTTAAAGTCTCTAGTCAATTAGAGACTTTTTGATTTCTCATTTTAAAAAGTCTCAAATTAAAAGAAGGGAGATTTTATATGAGTAATATTTTAAAAACATCAAATTTTAAATACAAAGCTGAGTTTAAAAAAACTCATGATGATTTCTTCTTTTGAGTTAAATATGAGAAAAAAATTTACGATAAGTTAACACCAAATGCAATTAAGATTTTGCTTAAGTGCAAATTAAAAATTGGCGAAGCAATGTTTAATTTATTGTCTAAAAGAAAAGTGAGTTTCGAACTTCTTGCGATTAGTAAAGAACTAGGGGCAAGAATTAAATTTGTTCCATTGCTGGAACTAGAAAAATTAGGTTTTAAAAGATCAACCCTAACTGAAACAGTTAAATACTTATCGTCTTTAGGTTACCTTGAACATGATCTAAAAGGAAACATTAAAATTACAAATAAAGTTTGATGTGAACGTGGCGAAAAATTTATTAATTTAAATTCTACTTTAAGATGAAAACTTCTGCTAACTGACGTTTCGCTTGTTACTTTATGAAACACTCAAAATTTCCTTTTATTTCAAAAAAAACTTATAAATAAGAAAAATAAAAAGTTTTTAAAGTTTACTACTAACCCTAAAAAACTCAATGCTGGTTTTACAATAATAAACACAAACAAAACATTGTGACTTCAAGAGTTAAATTCAAAATGTCTTAAGTTTTTAAAAGGTAATAAAAATACCATTTTAAAATGTTTTAAGATGCTAACTAAAATTTATAAGATTTATTTCTTATACAAAAAAAGCAAAAATAAGACTAACTTTACATCAAGATATTTAATTTTAAAAAAACCTTTTGTAATTTAAAAAAAATTAAATTACTTTTTAGTTATATAGAAGTTTGCATTTTTTAAAAAATTGATGCAACATAATAGAAATTCATTATTTTTACTTGCTAAATTGATAACCATAAAAAGAATATATAAATATATTCTTAATAGTAAAGACAATACTCAAGATTTTTTCAAGATTTTTTAAAGAGATAAATTAGATAAGGAATTAATTAGATATGCTGAATACTTCAAATAATAAAATTTTAGGTAAAAATAAATGAGTATATAAAAAATAATCTTGTTTGTTTCATTCGAATTTGCAAACTATAAAACTAAAAAAAGACCTAATGAAGAAACTGGGCATATACATAACTTTAAGTTTTATAAAGAAGGTATTTTTATAGATTATATAAGTCGTCCAAGTGCTGTATATGTTCAAGATATAGATGATGATCGAAATTCATTAATAAACCAAATGGAAATAAAAAAAATGAATTTTGTTGAGTTTATAAATTCACGAACATTATCTAAACAACAAATAACTAAAGAATTAAAAGATTTAGAAAATAAAAGTGGATTACATTTACTTTTTAATAAAGAACCTAAGGATATAGATCTAGAAATTGCTAAAAAGCAATTTGAAAAAATTAAT
>NZ_QKUB01000011.1 GCF_003253435.1 Metamycoplasma auris | reverse complement strand
TCTAAGTTAAATGAATTAAAGAAACAAACTGAAGATTTAGTTAAGGATTTGGAATCAAAAATTGAAAAAGTAAAAAAAGCTAAATTTGATAAAGATAAATTAGAAGAATTTAGAAAAGAAAATAAAGAAAACAAAGATCTTCTTGACTATGTTGAAAATCTTAAGGATGACACATTTGCTAAGTTACAAAAAGAATTTACTGATGAATTAAATACATTTGTTGAAGATCTTAAGGAAATACTAAAAGAAATAGAAAAAAAAGAACTTAAAGAAGAAGACGTTGAAGATCACATTGAACAAAACAAAGGTATTTCTGAACTAGTTAAAGAACAATTTACAATCTTTGAAAAAGTTTCAAAATATTAATCAATAATATATAATTTCTACATAATATTTTTAAAACACTGAATTTAAATCATATGATTCAGTGTTTTAGTTTATTTTTAGATTAAAAATTTGAAAGATTAATATATGAAAAAAATTAATAGATTTCTAATAACTATAGGTTCAATTACTCCTTTAGTAGCAATGCCTTTAATCGCAGCAAAATGTAGCAATAAGACTAATAAAAATAAAGAAAATATAAATAAGAAAGACTTGCAAACCTCATTGAATGTAGAAAAATCTTCAACTACTACAAATGAAACTAAAAAACAAGATAAAGAATTAATTTCAAAGCAATCATCATCACCTAAAAAAGAACCTTCAGAACTAGAAAAATTGAAAGCACAAATTAATGATCTTATTAAGGAATTTGAAGAAATTTCTTCTAAAATTTAAACTATTAAGTTTGATGAAAATAAGGTTGAAAAATTTAAAAATGAAAATATGAATTCTAAGTATCTTGAAAAGATATCAAAAGATAAATTCAATGATTTTGTTTCTGAATTCCAATCTGAGTTAACTTTATTTATTAGTGGATTAAAAGAAGCACTAAAAGATCTTAGTTCTGATTTAAGTTTAGAAGATATTAATAATCTTTTTTCTTATAATAAAGATTTAAGTAACCTATTAAAAGAACAATTTGAAGTATTAAAAAATATATCGGGATTGAGATAATAATTTATTTTAATATATAAATAAAAATTTATATAAGATAGCACTCTTCAATAAACTTTAATTAAAAAACACTGAATTGGGACGCAAAATTCAGTGTTTTTTTACTACTTTGGCAAAAAAAAAAAAAAAAAGTAAAATGAAATTTGAGTAGTAACTAAGTTTACATAAAGAAAGTTATTACATAAAAATTTAATAAAAGTATACAAAGTAAAAATATGAAAAAAAGTCTTGCATTTTTATTTGCAACAGTCTCTGTTGCAACAATTTCAACACCGATTCTGCAAATCTCTTGTATTGATAAAAAATCAAAAGAAAATAAGCATATTGATAGAAATAAAAATACTAATCATGCTAATCAAAAAATAAAATTATCAAACCTAATAAAAATAACTAATCTTGGAGAATTGCCAATCATGGAAGGTAATGAACTTCCAAGACACGAAGCTATTAGAGAAGCAATTTTAAGGCTTAATAAAGATACACTTAACAATGAAATATTGAAAGATCTATTTATAGGTAGTATTAAGAAAAATAAGGCATTTATCTATATTTCAAAACACTCAAAAAATAAGGATAAATATTTAGAAAATCAAAAGTTAACTGTTACATATACTCTAGTAGTAAAAACTAATATCGCTCAATTAATTAAAATTACAAATATAGGAGGCATTCCTTTAATAAATAACAAGGTTACTAAGTTAGCTATATTTGAAGGAATTAAGAATTTAAATTCAAGTTTAAAAAATTTTAATATTGATCAATTCAAGATTGAAATTTTAAAAGAAAATAAAGCAAAGATCATTGCTAATGATAAAAAATTAATTGATGAGATTATTGTAAGTTTTAATGTTTTCAATAATAATAAGCACAATGAATTAATCAATCAATACACCAATGAAATTATTAAACTAGAAAACATTATTTCAAATTTAAAAAAGTATGAATTTGATAAGGATCTACTTGAAGAAGGAACAATTGAAACAATTGAATTTGATAGTGAAATCAATAAAGATAACATTCAACAAAAATACAAGGAATCAATAGAAACATTGATTGATAATCTTAAATTTGGAATTAAATCATTAAGAAATGGTATAGATTGACTTAAAAGTAATCAAGATAAAGAAATTAATAAAGATTTAGAAAATCTTTTAGTTGAAATTAAGAGACTTAAGAATTTCATTAAAGAAGTTTGAGACGGAGCAGATAATTTTTTTGGATATTCAATAACTAAAAAAGAATATGAAAATGAAGATATAAAGTTTGATTTTGACTAATAATTAAATTATTATCTAAGTCATTAATTTATATAAGTTCTAAGTTATAAAAATGTGCTATTATGTTTAGATGAATATGTCAGATCGAACTTTTACATTTCAGATTAAAAATGAAATCATTCAAAGACCACTTAAAAAGCAAGAAAAGTTAAATCTTTTAAGTGGTATTTTTGCGACCTCAAAAATAAAAAATGATGAAGCAACAATTATTTTCAACAATAAAAATCTATTAAATTTTTTAATTGATTTGTTAAATGAATTTAAGATTCCTTTCAATCATTTAAGAAAAAATGAATTACTTATTAAATTAAGTAGTTTTTTTAATCCCAAACTTAAATTAGAGCGTGATTATTTTTCAGGAATTTTTTTATCATCAGGTTCAATTTCAGATTTTAAAAGTTTATCTAATCATTTGGAACTTAAATTCTATGCCTTTGATAAGGCAATGGAGTGTTTATCAATTTTAAACAAATATGATTTGGAATTTAAACTTCTAAAAAGAAATAATCGTTTCATTATTTATCTAAAAAAGATTGAACATATTTGTGATTTCCTTAAAGCAATTGAAGCAATTAATTCTTATTATCAATTAGAAGAATACAAAATTTCAAGGGACTACTATAATAACATTAACCGAATTACTAACTTTGATATTTATAATCAACAAAGAATTGCTGATGCTAATACTTTGTTTTTAGAAAACTACGATTTTATAATTAAAAATAAATTAAAATCTCTTTTTAGTAAGGATGAACTATATTTTTTTAAGGTTAAAAAAAATAATTTGGATAGTAGTTTAAGTGAATTAGTAAGGTTATTAGCACAGCATAATTTAATTAAGTCACGCTCTTCCCTAAATCATGCATTAATCAAACTAAAAAATAAGGTTAAAAAATATAACCAAGATAAAAATAAAGAAAAAATTGAAACTAATCAATAAAAAAAAGTTTCAATTTTTTTTTAAAAAAATTTTTTTTATGTAAAATAATAACCATAGCAACCATAACGAAGGGGCCCACCTGATTCCATTCCGAACTCAGCAGTTAAGACCTTCAGTGCCGACGATACCATAAGGGAAAATAGGTCGTTGCTCTTTTTTTATTTTTATTTTAGCCTAATAAAAGTTATTAATCATATTTATTATTTTTTCTTTTATAATCTATTAAACTATTAATAATAATTTTTATACTTTATAAGGAATTTTCGAATATGAATAAAATATTAGTTATCAATGCAGGTTCTAGTTCTATCAAATGAACGCTTTTTAATCAAAATTTAGAAGTTGAAGCAAAAGGTTTGGCTCAAAGAATAAAGATGAAAGAAGGGATTCTTTCACTTGAATTTAATGGACTAAAAGAAGAAAAAAAATTACCTCTTCCTGATTTCTTAGAAACAGTTAAACAAATTGTGACACAATGAACACAACACAACATTATTGAAAGCTATGATGACATAAGTAAAGTTGCCTTTAGAATTGTTAATGGTGGTATTAAGTTGCAGGATACAACACTAGTTTCTAATGAAACTCTTGCAATTCTAAAAGATGCAATTGATTTAGCTCCAATTCATAACCCCGGAGCAATTGCTGCAATTGAGGCTTTTAGAGAATTACTTCCACACGCAAGTATGTCAATGCATTTTGATACATCATTCCATAAAACTTTATCTCCTTTAGCATATACATATCCAATCAAAAAGGAAATCTCGGATGAACTTAATATCCGTAAATATGGATTTCATGGTTTAAATCATAATTATGTAACTCTAAAAGCACAAGAAATTTTAAATAAAAATAAAATTAACATCGTAAGTTTACATATTGGAAATGGGGCTTCATTATGTGCGATTAAGGATAATCAATCAATTGATACATCAATGGGATTCACACCACTTGCTGGAATTATGATGGGAACAAGAAGTGGAGATATTGATCCATCAATTATTCCATACATCATGAAGCATAAAAATATGACGATCGAAGAAATGTTTAAGATGTTAAATGAACAATCAGGAATGCTTGGAGTATCTCAGATATCTTCTGATTTAAGAGACGTGCATACACATGAGGAAACTAATAATAATGCATCATTTGCACTTGAATTATATGCTCAAAGAATTGCAGATTACTTAATTACTTATTTAAATAAGATTGAAAATAAAGCAGATGCAATCATCTTTACAGCTGGAGTTGGCGAAAATGATGCAGCAATAAGAAAAGCAGTTATTAGCAAAATTCATTTATTTCATTTGGCAATTGATGACCTTAAGAATAATGATCGTAATTTCAAAGATTACAAATTGATTTCGTCATCTAATTCTGAAATTCCAATCTATGTAATTAAGGCTGATGAGGAATGATTCATTGCAAATGAAGCAATTCATCTATAAAATTCTTTAACTAAATTTCTAACTTTCTTATCTAACTTATTGTTTATAAGTTAGATATTTAATTTTTTATTGTAAACTTATACTTAATATTATTAAATATTAAAATTCTTATAATTTCAAATCATAATAGAAAATAAATAGTATTTAAAAGGGGGGTAAATTAGATGTTTAGACTTTTCAAAATGATGAGTGCAAAGTTTAAAGTTTTATCAGTGATTACAATATTGCTAACAAGTATTCAAGTCATTGCTTTTTTATTCATTCCAATTTTTATTGGTCAAATAACGTCTTTGGTTTCGCAAAAATCTTTCTTAATTGCAGCAAATATACCTGAACCAACTGATCTTAGAATTACAATTCTAAAAATGTTTACAGTTTCTGGTAGTTTGTCTTATACACTAAAATTATTTTCAATTTATTTTGCAATTGCATTATTAATTGGTTCATTCGCAACGCTTAGTGGTTCGATTCTAGGTTCATATATTTCCATTGCAGCTGCGCGACAAATTCGTCAAAAATTATGAAGTCATTTAGGGTCTTTATCACAGAAGGATATTGAATTTTTTAGTCATTCTAAAATTCTTACAAGATTTACTATTGACATTACAAGAATTCAATGAGGAATTAATCTCTTTTTAAGATTGGCTATCATTGGTCCATTTAATTTAATTTTTGGCCTTGTATTTGCACTTTTAACTGATATGCAACTTTCAATTATTCTAGGTGTCTTAATTCCTGTGTTGACCTTAACTATGCTTATTTCAGGAGCAATCATGGTTCCTTATTTCATTAAGGAAGAAAAAATGTATGAAAAGATTAATAATGAGTCACAAGAAAGTATTCTTGGAATTAGAGTTATTAAGTCATATAATCTTGAATCGCTACAAGCTAAAAAATTTGAAGATAAGAATCAAAATTGACATACAATATCTAAAAAATCATGAAATTTTTATAACTTAGCATTTGCTTTTGTTAACTTATTTGCCAATATTGCAACAGCAATCATTTTATTGGCTGCAGGATTTATTATTAGAAACAAAGTAGGCAATACCAATAATTTTGATCAATATAAAAATATCCTTTCAAATGCAACAACATTTATTAATTATGTTATGTATATTACAATTGGTGTAATTATGTCATCATTCGTTGGATTTACACTTGCTAGATCAATAATATCAGCAAGAAAAATCAATCAAATATTCAACACAAAACCAGATATTAATTATGTAGTTTCAGATAAAAAAATATCTAAAGGACACATTTGTTTTGATCATGTATCTTTTAGATATTACACTGATGCAGAAAAAAATGTCCTTGAGGATATCACATTTGAAGCAAAACCCGGGGAAACTATTGGTATTATTGGTCCAACTGGTTCAGGAAAAAGTACAATTGCACAACTACTTAGCTTAGATTTTAAAACAATGCATGGTTTTATTAAGATTGATGGGCATGATATTAAAGAAATTGATACAAAGTCACTGCGTAACTCAATTGCACATATTTATCAAAAACCACTTCTTTTAAGTGGCACAATCAAATCTAATTTATTAATGGCAAATCCAGAAGCAACAGAAGAAGAACTTATTGCAAGCATCAAAAATGCATGCGCATACGATTTTGTTTCAAAATTAGAAAAAAATCTTGATTCTGAAGTTCAAGCTAAGGGTGTTAATTTTTCAGGTGGACAAAAACAGCGTCTTTCAATTGCTCAAGGTTTAATAAAAAATCCTAAAATACTTATTCTAGATGACTCAACTTCAGCACTTGATGCAAATACTGAAAAACAAATTAAAAGAAACATTAAAAATCTAAATTCAGGAAATCTTGTCACAATTATCATTGCTCAAAAAATCTCTTCAATTATGGATGCAGATAAGATTATTGTTTTAGAAAAAGGAAAGATGATTGATAGTGGAAGTCATGATGAATTAATGAATAGATGTTATCTATACTCTGAAATTGCAAAGACTCAATTAGGAGATGACAATGTATAATCTAGATCCATTTAAAAAAGAAAATAATTTGCACTTAACAAAAAAAGAAAAGTCTGCGCTTAAAAAAAGACGTTCACAACTTAAGTGAGATACATTTAAAAAAATCTTAGAATATGTAAACTATAAAAAAGGAATGACTTTTTGAATTGTTATCACCGCAATTTTATCTGGTGCTGGGTTAACTGCTGGAATATATTTAGTTGGATATATTACTGATCATTTCTTATCTTATAATTTCCTAGTTGGAAATAATGGCAATAACTTTGATTTATTTAAGTTCATTGGTTATTTTAGTTTACTAGTAGTTAACTATATCCTTCTCCAAATTCTTTCTTACATATCAAACTTCCTATCAGTTGAATCGGGAGTTTTAAGTGCTGCAATGATGCGGCATGATGCTTATAAATCAATTATGAGAATGCCAATTTCATTTTTTGATCAAGTAAGTACTGGTGAATTGATGGCTATTTTAACAAATGATGTTGATAATGTTTCGACTGGACTTGCTGGAAATATGAATACAATTATTTCGACAATATCAGTTACTATTTTTTCATTTGGTTTTATGTTTTATTATTCAGTGTACTTATCTTTAATTACTTTAGCTTTATTCCCTTTATCTTTATCATTGATTGTTTTGTTAATTAAAAAATCAAGTCCACAATTTCAAAAGCAACAAAAACATATTGCAAAACTAAATGGTTTTATTGAAGAAAATCTCGCAGCACATCATTTGATTAAATCACTTGACTTTAATGACCAAATTAATGACCAATTTAATCAAAAGACTGACAAATTATATAAGTCATCACTAAAGGCGACAGTTTATAGTGGGGTAATGTGACCTTATGGAAATGTTGTAATCAATCTATTACAACTAGTTGTAGTAATTAGTGCAGCTGCATTTGTAACTGGAGGTATTGGAACTGGTTCAAACAAACCTTTCAGTCCTGGAATAATTCTTTCATTTGTTTTATATATAAGAATTATGTCTAATAATATTGTTAGAGTTTTTGAAAATATTGCACAGCTTCAAATTATGTTAGTATCAGCTGCAAGATTATTTAATTTAATTAATCTAAGACCTGAAATTGATGAAACTAAACTAAATGTAATAAAAGACGAAATCAAAGGTGAAGTTAGTTTTGAAAATGTAAATTTCTCATATAGTAATAATCCAAATATTCTACAGTTGAAAAATACAAACTTTAAAGCTAAAAAAGGACAAGTATTTGCCTTTGTTGGGAAAACAGGTGCTGGAAAAACAACAATAATCAATCTTTTAAGTAAATTTTATTTGCCTTATAGTGGTGAAATCAAAATTGACAATTTTAAATCAAATGAAATTAATGAAGCATCGTGAAGAAATCAAATCTCAATTGTGCTTCAAGATACATTTTTATTTAAAGACACAATTAAAGAGAATTTGAGATATGCTAACCTAAATGCAAGTGATGAAGAAATTATTAATGCAGCAAGAATTACACATGCCGATGAATTTATTCAACAACTTGAAAATGGATATGATGAAATTGTAGAAGAAGGTGGAAGCAACTTCTCGCAAGGTGAAAGACAACTACTTGCAATTACGAGGGCAATTATTGCTAATAAGAAGATTTTAATTCTTGATGAAGCTACTTCTAATATTGATACAAGAACTGAAAAAATTATACAAAATGCAATCAATGAATTAATGAAGGATAAAACTTCATTTATCATTGCACATCGTTTATCAACAATCATAAATGCAGATCGAATTTTTGTGATCGATGATGGTCAAATTATTGAAAGTGGAAAACATGAAGAATTGCTTGCTAAAAAAGGTATATATGAAAAAATGTATCACTCATCATTTAGTGAAGATTAAATTATTTAAAAATTACACTTATTTTAAAAGGAATGAAAGTCGAAATCATTGATTTTCATTCCTTTTTTTGCTATTTTGGCAAAAAAAATAAAAAAAGTAAAATAAAAATAAGCATTAAAAAATGAGTTTGTAATGCTTTAGTAATTTCCAAAAATAACGCTATAAGTTTTTGCTAAAAAATAATGATTTACCTCTAAAATATCTTATTTGTTTAAAAAATGTTCAATATTCTTATAAAACATAAGAAGTTTGAGCATTTTTTTATATTTTTTTGGATTTTTACTTGAAAAAACAACATAAAAAAAAGTATAGTTTATATGTAACCGCTATATGAAAGGAGAACGCTATGGGATTGATTCCAGACTTTATAAAACAAATTGAAAGATCAGAAAAAAACTGAGGTAAGATTGTACGGGAATAAGTATAGAGTTGTTCCTTACATTAGCTATTGAGACAAAGAAAAAAAAGAGACCTGCGGAAAAATCCTTTCCTTATATTGGAATCATTGAAGAACTTAATGGTGAATATATTTATATCGAAGGTAAAAAGAGAGCAAGAGAAGATGTTTAACCAATTAAAAAATATGTGACTTTAAATTTATTGATAATCTAGCAGCAGATTTAAGAGATGAATTTATAAGATTTTTTGGAAAAGGCAACGGACTTAAAACATATGTTTATTCTTTATTAGGTATACTTTGCAAAAATCATTATGACTGATATAAAGATAATTACAACCATAGTTTTATATCAGAAAAATATCCAAATATCCCAGTTTCAAAAAGTAGTGTGGCATCATTTATAAAACAGCTATGTGTTTATGACTCTCTAAACAAAGAATTTTTACTAGTAGTTTGGTTGATCACAAAATTTTAATTTTTTATGGTACCACTTTTTCTAACAATGAAAGCTCTGAGTTTTCTGGATATAATAGAAAGTACAAACAAACAAGAAGAAAACAAATAAACAAAATAATAGTGTTTGATCTTGTGAGATTAGAACCTGTTTATTCTGGAGTTATTCCTGGTAATGTGATTGATAAAGGGGGTTTTTATCTCAGTTTTAAACAAATTTAATCTTTAAAAACACAATAATTATCGTTGATAGAGGGTTTAATTCGTAAGAAAACATACAATACTTATTAGAAAATAATATATATTTATAATGTCATTAAATGATAATTCAGTTAAGCTAAAGAAAATTATCAATGAAAATGAGTTTGACAGTGTTATTAAATTTCAAGACAAGTATATTTAGTGTGTAAGGGCTCAAGATCACGATAAGTTCTTTTATTGTTATAAAGATAGTAGCATCGATTTTAAACAATAAAACAACTATCTTAAAAATATTTACAAAGAAAAAGATGGGCACACTTTCAAAAAGAATAAAAAAATATGCCTACAATGGGCTTACTGCAATTAGAACAAATTGTGACTTTGAAATTGATAAACCATTCTTTTTATATAAACAAAGATGACTAATAGAAACAAACATCAAATTGCAGAAAAATTCATCAGATGAAAGTGCAATTCAAAAACAGGATTTAGTTACTATTTTGGTTGATGATTTCATACTATAAATACAAATGATGATCTATACAATAATCTATAAAGTTATCCAAAAAACACGAAGAATTAAAAGGTAAATCAATTGAAAAAGCACTGCCACACTATTTTAAGAAAAAAATAATATATTCTCTGAAGAAAAAAGATTTTATTTAAGAAATCAAATATTAAAATTCTTTTAAACCAAGTCAAAAAATTTAGACAAATTGATGAACTTCATAAATGTTTTGACTCGATTCCTATTTTGGACATTTTATATTTTTTATTATAATCATTATCGATATAAGTATATTTTCTTTAATTACTTATAATTTATATATTACGTAAAAGTTAAACTAGAAATATTTTGATTTTGTTTTAGGAGGGAAAAATGAAAGGAATAGGAAAAGACAAATTTGACATAAACATTGTTCACTATCATAATTCAAATAATATGTACGAAATTCCAGATGCTTCAATAGATTTAGTTATAACAAGCCCCCCTTATTTTAATATAAAAGATTATTCTAAGGATGGTTATCAAAAACATAACCATAGTAATAAAAATAAAGAAAACATTGGTGACATCAATAATTTTGATGAATATATTTTAAGTTTATTATTAGTTTGAAAAGAATGTTATAGAGTTTTAAAACCAAATGGAAAGATGTGTATAAATGTACCATTAATGCCAATGCTAAAAAAAGACTTCAATAATCACTATAATAGACACATATATGATTTACAGAGTGAAATACAATCTAGTATACTAAAAAATACTAACTTTTTCCTTTTAGACCTTTTTATATGAAATAGAACAAATTCTACAAAAAAGTTGATGTTTGGTAGTTACCCTTACCCAAGAAACTTTTATGTACAAAATACTATTGAATTTATAACAATATTTGTCAAGGGCGGCAAACCAGATAATGAAACAATAAACAATGAAATAAAAGAGAAAAGCAAACTATCCAAAGAAGAGTGGTTAGAGTATACAAAACAAATATGAAACATACCTATACCTAATAAAAAAGATCTTGCTTTTGGTGAGCATTCTGCAATAATGCCGGAAGAAATAGCCAACAGATTAATAAAGTTATATTCATTTTTTGGTGATGTCGTGCTTGACCCTTTTGCAGGTAGTGGGACTACTCTTAAAAAAGCGTATGAGTTAGGTAGAAACTATATAGGATATGAAATATACCTACACTATAAAAAAGTAATAGACAAAAAAATAAATTCTGTCATATCTAAAAGGGGCGAAGGGAATGAAAAATAATAACGTATACAATATTGATATAATAGATTTTTTAAAGAAAATAAAAAATAACTCAGTAGACTTAATAATTGCAGATCCTCCTTATAACCAAAAAATTGACTACTGAGATAATTTTAAGAATGAACAAGAGTATATTAATTTTATGAAAAAGTGGATAAAAATGGCATGCAAAAAATTAAAAACCACCGGGAGTATATATATATTCAATAATGCTTACAATTCTGCTAGACTATTACAGTATTTGCTTGCTCAAAATTTAGTTTTTCAAAATTGGATAATTTGATATAAAAAAGATGGTTTTAGTGGTGCTAAAAAAAGATATATCAACAATCAAGAAACTATATTATTTTTAACTAAATCAGATAATTATACTTTCAATTATGATGACATTAGGGGTGAATATACATCTAAACAAAGACTTAACATAGCACAAAAAAATGGAATTCTAAAAAATGGCAAAAGATGATTTCCTAATCCTAAAGGTAAATTGTGTACTGATGTTTGAGAAGTATCGTCTGTGCGACTGTCTAATAAAAAGAATGGAAAAACTGTAAAAACAGATCATCCAACACCAAAACCTAATAAAATAATCGAAAGAATAATAAAAGCAAGTTCTAATAAAAACGATTTAGTTCTCGATCTATTTAGTGGTAGCGGTGTAACTGCTTTTGAATGTATCAAAAATAAAAGACAATTCTTATCTTGTGAGAAGGACTTACATTATTATAATTTAATAAAAAATAAAATATCTGAATTACAGACTTTAGATAAAAAAGGAGGTAACGATGCATAAATTGAACCTATTGAACATTGATCCTTATAAAAAATGTATTAAATTTTTGCAGGAAAGAGTTTTATCTAACTCTTATAGAGGAATGCAAATTTCTCAGCATAATAGATATGATTTAGATGTTGTTATAACATTATTAAAAACTCTATACGATATTTGCGGAGAAAATAAATTAGAAATTAGAACCACAGATTTATCTAAACGACCTGAAAATACAGAAAATGAGTTTAAATATGCAGAATATGTAAATAAAATTAATAAAGTTAATAAATATGGTACGCAAGATAGCGTTAGAAAAAATTTGTTTGTTGATTTGCATAGAATGAACTTAATCAACAGGTTTAATGGGGATATTTTATTAGATCCACACAAACGTGCCAACAAAGTAACAAGTGTATCCATCACAAAAACAGGATTAGAATTGATAAATCAACAAGATATTTTAGGACGTTGGATGACTTATAGTGGTTGCATAGACTTATTAACGGATGGTCTTGTTTTAAAGTTGCATAGCATGATTTTAGATAATGACTTGAAATATTATATAACAGTTGATGAATTTATGTTTTTTGTGACGTTCCTTAATAAAGAATTGAATGGAGAAGTATTTGATGAAGAAAAAATACAGGAGTTTATTAAAGAATACAGGACTTTACCGATATCTAATAGGGAAGAAATTAAGAAAAGAATAAAAGAATATGCAAATCCAGAAAAATTTGGTGGCAATAAAACAACAAAAAGAGACTATAATAATTGAAAAAATGAAACGCAACAGATAATTACAATTTTAGATCAAACATCATTTTTTGAATATGATTCTCAAAAGGAAAGATTACAATGCAGACTAAATGGTCCAGAAACAATTTTTACCAACGATAACCTTTTGAAAGTTAAAAGGTCTAGTATTCAAAAAAGTGAGTATTTTAAACAACATAATGTAATTAAAAAAGAAGGTTATCATTTACATCATATAGTACCATTATTTAGGTCAACTAGCGTTGATCATTTTGTATTAATTGATAGATGAGAGAACTTGTTATATATTGATGCAAAGAAACATGATATAATTACTAGAAGAAGATCTTTAATTCAACTGGAAATTTTGGAAAATGAAGATATTAGATTAAAAGACTTTTCTTCAGATATATATTTAAAAAAAGATGATAATGTATTTTATAGTTCGACTCTAAGTAGTAAAATGTTAGAAAAGAATAAAGAGTTGTTAAAAACATTATAATAATTCAGTATATATACCAAAAAAAACTTAGTGTATTATAAATAATTTGAAATACACAATAAAATTTTTTTATTCATATAGAAGTAAATAACAAACATATACTTTTTAAAAGTAGAGTTACACAAACTCTATTTTTTATTGCATCGTATTGCTATATAAATATTATGTCACCTTTCCATTTTTTTATTTAAAATAGTAATTTTTTGGAATAATGCTATGAGTTTGCATTAAAAAAAAACTATTTATAAACAAAATATCTGTTTTATATTAAAAATGCTCGATATTCTCATAAAATGGAGAAATTTTGAGCAATTTTTTTATTTTTTTTGAATTTATACTTGCAAAAATAGACTAAAAAATATTAATAATATATATAGTTCTATATGAAGAGAAAACACAACGTAACTAATTTCAGACTTTATAAAACAAGTTAAAAGATCAGAAAAAAACTGAAATAAGATTGTATAGGAATAAGTATAGAGTTGTCCCTTAAATTAGCTATTTAGACAAAAAAGAGACCTACTAAAAAATCTCTTTCTTATATTGGAACTATTGAAGAAGGTAATGGCGAATATACTTATATTAAAGATATGAAAAGAACTAGAGAAGGTGTTGGACCAATTAAAAAATATGATGACTTTAAATTTATTGATAATCTAGCAGCAGATTTAAGAGATGAACTTATAAGATTTTTTGGAAAAGACAACGGACTTAAAACATATGTTTATTCTTTATTAGGTATACTTTGCAAAAATCGTTATGACTGATATAAAGATAATTACAACCATAGTTTTATATCAAAAGAATATCCAAATATCCCAGTTTCAAAAAGTAGTGTGGCATCATTTATAAAACAGCTAGGTGTTTATGACTCTCTAAATAAAGAATTTTTAACTAGTAGGTTGGTTGATCATGAAATTTTATTTTTGATGGTACCACTTTTGCTAACAATGGAAACTCTGAGTTTTCTGAATATGGTAGAAAATACAAACAAACAAGAAGAAAACAAATAAACAAAATAAAAGTGTTTGATCTTGTGAGATTAGAACCTGTTTATGCTGAAGTTATTCCTGGTAATGTGATTGATAAAAGGTCTTTTATCTCAGTTTTAAACAAATTTAATCTTAAAAACACAATAATTATCATTGATAGAGGATTTGATTCAGAAGAAAACATCCAATACTTATTAGAAAATAACATTAAGTTCATAATGCCATTAAATGACAACTCAGTTAAGCTAAAGAAAATTATCAATGAAAATGAGTTTGACAGTGTTATTAAATTTCAAGATAACTATATCCAATGTCTAAAAGTTTAAGATGATAATCAATTCTTTTATTGTTATAAAGATAGTAGCATCACTTTAAATATGAGAACAACTATCTCAAAAATATTTACAACGAAAAAGATGGGTACACTTTTGAAAAGAATAAGAAAATAACACTTACAATGGGATTATTGCAATTAGAGCAAATTGTGACTTTGAAATTGATAAACGATTCTTTTTATACAAGCAAAAATGACTAATAGAAACAAACATCAAATTACAGAAGAATTCATTAGATGAAAGTGCAATTCGAAAACATGATTTAGCTACTATTTTGAGTGATGATTTTATATTACAAATACAAATGATGATCTATACAAGAATGTATAAAGTTACCCAAGAATACAAAGAACTAAAAGTTAAATCAATTGAAAAAGTTTTAGATTAATTGTCTAAAACTTACAAAATTTTTAGGAATGGAAGATTAAGTTCAAATATTAGTACAAAGAAAAAAGAAGCTCTACTTAATAAGTTAAATATTAAAACTCTTTAGTATTTCCTTTTTATATTTTTGGTCTCATATATCGTTATTTCTGGAAATTACTAATGCATGTATAGAGAAAATAGTATAGAAAAATAGGGATAGATGTGAAAAAAAAAAAAAAAACAAATTTTGACAATTTTAGGATCACTTATAAGTATAAGTTCATTACCTTTAATAGCAATAAGTTGCTATAAAGAGTCTTATGAAAATAAATCAATAGTTGATCCAAGAGTGCCTAGAAGTGAAAAGTCATTTGAGGATAGGGAATATAAGGATTCTAAGAAACCAAATGTGCCAGATGGTAGACATCTAGTAAAACCAGAAGAATTATCAAATGAAATTGAATTAGTAGATGAGTCTGAATTTGATCATCCATTTGACAAGATAGATATCTCATCCTGAGATCTCGGTGTTGAAGGTAACATTAATGAAGATGATTTAGTTAAAAAGATGGATAGAATAAGTACTTCATTAGGAATTAAGATTCAAAAAAATAAGGATTATTCTATTCGCATCGAAAAAGCTACCAGGGATAGTTCGGGTAGAGTTCTAATTAAGGGATTTGGTAGAAAACTATATGGTGAATGAAAACGTACAATACGAAGATTGAACCAAAATGACATTTCAGACTTAGACTTGGAACTTGACTACACTAATAAAATAACAAAAGAAGATGTAGCAAAAGCATTAGACTTAAAAATTGATGCTTTTGATGTTGAGGAAGGTAAGGATTTTTCAATCAAGATAATAGAACGATGACCAGCTGTACCTGGAAAAATTATTATAAATACGTATGGTAGTAAAACATTAGATGGAGAACTTACAATAAAAATTCCTCCAGAAAATGTACCTATTGATCTATTAAATCTTAAATTAGATATTGGTAATAGAATTACACGTTATACGCCATGAGACGAAATTTTTAAGTCCTTTAATAGAGCGATAGGATTTATTCCTAAACTTGATAGGGATTTTAGAATTTTCACAACACATAATGTCTTTGCTCCTGATACATTTGAAGGTTCGTTTTCTATTATTGCCCAAAATAGCAAACTATTTAAAAATCACTTAGAACTTAAATCTAAACGCCCAAAATCTTTTGATATCAAAAAAATAGGCCATGTTCAAAAACAGGTGGCATCTATAAAAAACTACTAATTTAAAAGCATTACGCATCAGGTGTGTGTGGTAAGGAAAAAGACTTAGCTTGGGATTGGTAGGAACAAGAAGTCCTTTTCGAAGGACTTTTTTATACTACCTTTCTTTCCAACTCTACACTCCAAAACTTGTAATTTTTAAAAGAATATTAGGAGTTACATGAATAAATTAGTTTTGTGATTTCTTTTTGATGATGGCAATTGTTCTTATGCTAAAGCAATATTTAAGTACCCAGAAACATTTTCATCATATGACAAAGTTCTTGTGTTCAGCATGGGCAAAAATGAGTTAAATGA
>NZ_QKUB01000010.1 GCF_003253435.1 Metamycoplasma auris | reverse complement strand
TTTTTTTTTTTTTTAATATTGATGAGTGTGAAAACTCAACAAAATGATTGTGAATGCGATTGATAAAGCAAAGACTGCCAATGTTATATATAGTGTTTTAATATCCTTATTTCTAATATGAATAAATTCAGGAACTAATTCAAAAATTGAAGTGAAAACAATAATTGCACCACCCATTGTTAATAGTGATGATTGAATTCAGGATAGATTCGTACTTATATAAACACCGCTGAAAGCACCTGCAAAGATAAAAGGAATTATTAGTAGGAATGTTAAAAAGTTATACAAAATTGCTTTGGATTTCTTTTCTCCATATTGGATTTGTCTAAAGTAAACAATTGCCATTTCAATTAGAATATGAATTGTAAATGTAATAAGTAAAATAATTGAACTTGAAAATGTATTACCTGCTCATACAATTCTAAAGATTGCATATCCAATAAAGAAACCATCTACAATTCTGTGACTTAAAAGCATTATAATTGCCAATCAAGCGGCTTTAGGATTATCAATATCTTTAAATGAAATCAAGTGATCGGAGTGACTGTGTTCTGAATGTTCTTTATGTGGATCAATCTTACTTGCTCTTATAAAAATATATCTTCCTCCAATTGCAATTGCAAGACCAATTAATGAACTAATACCCATAATTGCAGATAAAATTGCTGTACGTCCAATTTCAGAATATGTTTCACTATTTAAATATGCATGCGTAAAGACCTTTGCAATTTCATATCCTTCACGCATAAATCCAAATGTTCCAATCATAAGAAACATTCCAGTAGAAAATGAATACATATATACTAATGCATTCCCATTTACTTTTTTAGTTGATTTATTTTTGAATAATGCAAAAATACCAAGCATAACTAAAGGAAGTGAAATAATGATAAGAATATAAATTAGCAAATTAAGAAATAAGGTTAAATTGAAATTTTCACTTATGCCTGCAAAAAACATAACTAAACTGCACCTCCTTTTTTTAAAAATATGCTATTGAAGTATTAAATTTATTAAATTTAAAATGATATTTTATTACCATTAAAACTCATTTATTATACAATAATTTTATAACTATAATTATAAAAAAAATGATAAAATTTAGTTCTATGAAGAGAATCACAAAGCTTTTATTATCAAGCGCAGCATCAATGATTATTCCTAGTTCACTTCTTGCGATAAGCTGCTATAAATTAAAAGATATCTATCTAGATATCAATGTTGCATCACGTCTTTTTCTAAATCGTTTAACGCTTAATCAAATTGCTTCAATTGAAAAAGATTTCATAATTGATTCTCAAAATACAAATGATAAAAAAGGTCTATTTTTTTATTTTGATAAAAAAGAAAATAAAAAGATTTATTTTGATGATGTAAAAATTGAAAAAGAAGAAAATGAAGAACCTAAAATGTATCTAAAAAAAGGTAATCAATGAATTGAGTATATACCTGATTTTATTTATAAAAAAAACTGAAAACAAGAAAAAACTAATAACAATAATATCCGCGTTCTTCATTCAAAAAAGAATGCAACTCTTGGCAATTTCTTAACTGAATATGAATTCAATGAAATTGATGATTTGTCTAATGATTATGATGAGTGATTAATAAACTTATTTGCAAAGCAAAATACTGATTTTAAGCCTCAACAATATGAATTTCCCGAAGACTTACAAAGCATTATATTTAGATTAAATTATGATGTATCCAATAACTTCTTTATAATGAATAAAAACTACATTAAAAATGCAAAAAATGAACAAACTCTATTTTTAGATTGAATGCATCCTCATTATATTCAAGCAAGTGCTTTCTTAGATAATGAACATATAAAACAAAGGAAGACATTTGAAAGGATACTAAAATTATATTTAAATCAATTTAATCTTAATGTTGCAAGTATTGAAATTGATTGAAAAAAAGCAAAGATTAAAAAATCAATCACTTCTTCATCTCAGAATTTTATTTCGTTTAATTTGAAGAGTATTACAGATTGAAACAATAATGAACTTCTAACTGATAATGATAGAAAAAAAACTTTCTATTTAAATGGTTTTCGTAGTTATGCTTCAAATGCAAAATTTGGTGTTGGTAACCAAGGTTTGAAGGAAGATCTTCCCCTATTCAATGATTACATTGAAAATCCACTTTTATATATGGATGGAAAAGAATACTTAACAATCATTGATAATATCAATCATTTCATTAAAGCGCCAACGAGTCATGAATATTGAAATTCAAAAGGATTGATGCACTTATTCAATCAATTCAAAGATGAAATCTTTTATATCAAAATTCCTTCATACCGTAAAAATGAAGATAAAGAATACAAAATTACTGATTTTGAATTTACAGACTATTTAGGTACAAATCAAATTTTTAAAGCTATTGTACAAGTTACAAAATTAAATGGTACAAAAAAGTCTTATGTTTGAATTAGTTCCAATTTTGATGACCATGGACATCGACTTAAAGGGATGATAACAAAAAATACACCATCTCCCCTTTCATCTGATATATACTCATTTAATCCAGGAAATAAGGGCAATCCTGAAGGCATCAAACTAAATGAATTTATTTCAGATGATCCAAATTCAGCATTTATGGTTGGACTTAAAAATGCCTCAGATAAACTAAACCTATTTAATTATTGAAATAATGATAGTCGCCAAAACTTTGATGCAGATTTACTAAACAATGAATCCTACCAAATAAAAGTTTTCAACTCTTACTTGAATAATTATTTACTAGCTTATGCACTTGAAGTTAAAAAAAATATTCCTCTAAGTGGAATTAAACGTATTGATATTGAACTTGATGCTAAGAAAAATAAATTAGGAAGTTTATATTTCAAACTTAAATTTGTTGGATTCGGAGATAATAGGGACTACAAATACATAAGTAAAAATGAAAAAATAATTGCTGAATCTTCACTATATTGAAATTATTTTAAAGGTTATGATATTAACAAAAATAAAAATACTTTTAATTTTTATGATGATGCAAATAAACTTGTTTGGATAAAATCAAATGAAAAAAATTAATATCTTAAAAAACTTAATTCTTCTAAGTGTAACTTCATTACCCTTAGTAAGTATTTCGTGTGTTAGTTACCCAAATGATGATGAAAATCTAGTTTTTGATGCTCCTTTTTCCAATGAAAATAAAGAAATAAAAATTGAACTTGAGAATAAAGAACTAAATAACATTAAAAATTTATATTCAAATGAAATTTTAAATCTAATTGAAGAAGTTAAGAGTTCATATCGTAATTACAAAATTAAATACTTTAGATTAATAAGAAAAATTAGAGCACTAGAAAATAAGATTACAAACCTGATTCCAATTCAAGAAAAGAAAAATGCAGATGAGATTGAAAAATTCCATAAAAAATGATTCGCTGATCATTCAAAAACTAAGTCAAAATTAGCTAATTTACTAGAAAAATATCAACTTATTTTTAATGATGTTGATGCCGTTATTGGTGATTTAAATCTAAATATCGATAGTCAGCAATTTTTGAAACGGATTAAAGTTATTGATAGAAGATTAAATGGAGTTGATATTAATTTAGGAGAACTCCAAGAAAATATAATTTCTAGCTGAAATTTTTTAAAAAGTAATCTATTTAATCTTGATAATATAACAAAAAAAGAGGACATTGAAAAAATTAATCTTGATGCCGATAAGAATTCACATAGTCACTCACATGCAGTTGTAAATTTAGTTAATGAAATGGGTCTTTGACATCAATTATTAAAAGAAAATGTCGGAAAAGATAACAAAAATATTGTCGAACTAAAAGCTGATTATCAAGATTTTAAAAAGAATGTAATTCTCAACATTGATCATTTAGACTTTGAGAGTGATTCTAAATACATTATTGATATTTTCGAAGGAAATTTAGAGTTTGATAGTAAGACTAATTTAATTGATGAATCCTATAAAACAAAAGCTAAAACTTATATGAATCAAATTAAAGAAACACTTTTAAAAATAGCTAAAAAAGAAGGTTTGTCTGATGACAAAATTAAACCTTTTTTAGATTGAAAAAGTGAGACTAAATAATTGATGAGTTCCATAAAATATAAAATATCCATCTGACGGGTATAATTTCATAGCATAATTATTTTTATTGAGGTATTAATTTATGTTCTTTAAAATTAATAAGAAACGGGGAGAATCTAGTTTTTTTGCAATAAAAAAATTTGCAAAACAGAATAACATAAAAAAAATTGGTCATAGTGGTACTCTAGATCCATTAGCTGAAGGTCTTTTAATTGTTGCGACAGATGAAGATACAAAAGTATTATCCAAATTAGTTAATAATACAAAAGAATACTATGTTAAAGCAAGCCTACATTGTTATTCAAAAAGTTATGATGAAGGTGAAGAAGTATTTTTTTTAGATAATAAAAAACTTATTGAAAAAGAACAACTAATTAATGCATTAAACCAAATAAAAAATCAAAAAAAACAAATTCCTCCAGTATTTTCAGCGAAGAAAGTTAATGGAGTTCGAAGTTATGAATTGGCTAGAAAAAATCTCGAAGTTTCCCTAAAAGAATGTGATATCGAAATTTTTTCTATAGAACTTGAATCTTTTGATTATGAAAGTCAAACTTTTTCATTTTATGTAAAAGTTTCTAAGGGTACATATATTCGCTCATTAGTTCATGATCTTGGATTACTTCTTAATACCGATGCAATTGTAAATATTTTACGGCGTGAAGCAATTGGAAATATTAATTTAGGAAATACAAAAGATTATGAACCAATAAATGACATAAAAAGTCTTTTTAATATACAATTATATACACTTGATGTTAACGATTTAAAACAAATTAAATCTAAGACTTTATACTTAGATAAGTTTAAATTTATTACAAGTGACGCAATATTTCTTTACAATAATCAAATCGTCGGTTGAGGCAAAATAGAAAACGGTTTAATAAGTTTTGAAAAAATCTTATTTAACCGTCTGTTTTTGTCCCCAAGTTAGGAGCATTATGAATACTAAATACAAAATGGTTGTTTTTGATATCGATGGAACTTTACTTCCTTTTGGTGTCACAGAATTAAGTGAAAGAACCAAAGAAATGTTTAAAAAATTAAAAGAAGCAGGATATATTAATGTTCTTTGTTCTGGAAGAGATATCTTTACTGTTGGTAATCAAATTCATAATCCTTATGTTGATTATTTTGTTGGTGCTAATGGGACATTTATTTTAGATTTAAAAACTAATGAATATATCTTTGAAGAAGTTATCAACTATGAAGATTTTCTTAAATTTAGAAAATATGCACAAGATAATGAATTGGCATTCTCATTTGTTGGTAATAAATGAGGATATTACAATGAATTATTTGATATCAATACTTGATTCTATTATCCATATAAAGATAAATTTATTTCAGAAAAAGAATTTGAATCTCAAGATGATAAGAACTACCTTATTACAATTAGTACAACCAAACCTGAAGAATGAGCAAAGAAACTTAATGATTTCTTTAATAAAAACAATATGAATATGTGAGTTTTAGCAACTTGAAATTCTGGAATTTTCTTATCAGCAAGAGGAATCACTAAAGCAGTTGGACTAAATATGCTTGGAGATATTTTAGATATTAAATTAAAAGAAATGGTCGCATTTGGTGATTCTGAAAATGATATTGAAATGCTTAAACATGTCGGTTTAGGTGTTGCCTTAGGAAATGGTGAAGATATAACAAAAGATGCAGCTGATTTAATATGTTTACCAGTTACTGAGGATGGGCCTTATTTTAAATTAAAAGAAATGGGATTTTATGATTAAAAATAAATTCCATTTTTATTTTTAAATACAATTATTGTTATGAAAATTTTTGAATGAAGTTTTAAAGAAAATTTTGAACTAAAGGAAGAACTTATTATTGTTCTAGGCACATTTGAGACCCTACATTTAGGTCATTATGAACTAATTAAGCTTGCAAAAGATTTAAAAAATACCTATCCACAAAGAAAATTAGCAATCATGCTTTTTAGTAATTCATATAAAAATATTATTAATCAAGAAAAAAAAGTTCTTCAAACTAAAACAAGATTATATACACTTTTTAATCTTGAATTTGACTATGTTTTTTTAGTTGATGTTAACAAAGACAAATTATCGACTTCACATACTAACTTTGTTAATAATCTAAAACTTAATAATGTTAAAATCGTTGTATGTGGCCCTGATTTTAAATTTGGTTTTCGTAAACTTGGTGACATTGATTATTTAAAAAAATATTTTGATGTATATGTTGCTAGCGAGAGAAAAATTCAAAAGCAAAAGATTTCAACTTCATTAATTCGAGAGTTTATTTCCGAAGGTAAAATTAGTGCAGTTAATGCTTTAATGATTGAAAAATATGCATTTATTACAAACCTTGAAAAACTTAAGTTTAAATTTCCTAACAACCTTCTTAAATTAAAGAGCGGCATCTATATTGTTAATTGTGTTATTTCTGATCTTGAATATCATGGACTTATAAGAATTGGAAATGATATGGAGAATGAAATTGATAATGAGATATATTTATTTGATTTGGAATTAATTCCAAGTAAATATGAAGAAGTATTTATTGAATTAGAGGATACAATAAGATTTATTAATTTCAAGCATGAAAATTTAATTACTGATTTTGATCTTGAAGTAACTAAAAAATGATTTTTAAAATAAAAGAATCAGAAGATAAGACTTTTTCTGATTCTTTTATTTTATTCTAAGTGCTAATTCAATGAATTTCGCAGCATTTAAGGAAGCTCCACCAACTAAATATCCACTTAAGTTATCTACTTGTTCTAAAATGTCAATATTATTAAGTGAAACAGAACCTCCATATAAAATAGGAGTCTCATCATGCAATAGTGAATGAATAAAATCGACAACTTTTTTAATATGTGATGCTTCAGGAATAATTCCATTTCCAATGCAATATACGGGTTCATATGAAATAATTAGATTTTTATGATCTTCAATGTTTTTTAGTGCACTTTTAATTTGATTTTCCAATACAGTAAATGTTTGATTATTCTCAAATTCTTCAAGTGACTCCCCAATACATAGAATTGGTGTAATTCTTGTTTTTTCTAGATGTGAGATTTTTTTATTGATCAATTCGTTTGTTTCATTGAATAGACTGCGACGTTCACTGTGCCCAATAAGAATAAAATCAATATCTGCAGCAATGGCAACATTAAGTGATACTTCACCAGTATATGCGCCATTTAGTTCGTGATATATATTTTGTAATCCAAATAAGAAATTACGGTTAGAATGAATATAGGATAAATGTGTACTATCAAAAGAAGGAGCAATACCTATTTTGATGTTGCTTAATTTATTTGCATTTTGCTCAATTAGATAACTCAATGCCTCAATATATGATTCAACCTCAAAGAAAGTTTTATTCATCTTAAAATTACCAATTAAATATTTCATAACTAAACTCCTTTATTAGTAGATTGAAATCTTTTATTTATACTTATGCAAATCTTAGTGTGACAACGCCAATAATCAAAATTAAGGAACTTATTGTAATCAATAAATATGAAGCTAGGTTTGTTGATTCATTTTCTAGTTTCTTTTGATTTTTTTTGCTTAATTCAGCATTATATTTTTGGCGTTCTTGATTTAAAATACGATCTTTTTCAAATTGATTCATGCTATCTTTATATTTGCTTTTAGCTGCTGATGAAATTCTATTATTATGATATATTGAAATTAGAGGACTAAAAACTTTTCTTCCAAAACCACTTCGGGCAAGAATTACAAAAAAAGCAATAGCAATAAGGATTACACAGCCTACAGTGATTGCATTAGACCAAATTATTTTTCTATCATCACCTTTTTTAAGATAACCACTTAGAAAAATAACTAAACCTAAAAGAAAAAGACTAATTAAAAAATAAAGAATATTGCCAAGACTTCAACTTCTTTTTCAATAGTTCTTAGGATTTTTACTTTGATATGTTTTTTGCATAATTATTGTATAAATTATATAGACTTAAAGATAAAAAAGATAAGAAAGTAAAGACAAACTGAAAAATTAGGCCGAAGCCTAATTTATTATTTAATTATTTGAATCAGTGGATGTTCATTTTTTAATTTGAGTTTTTGTTCCATATATATAATGATTTTCTTCAACCTTATATACTTGCGGAATATTTGGAAATTGTTGTTCTTGAATGTAATCTAATTCGAAAGAAACTTTATGGAATTTTTCATTAGCATTTGAAATCTTAGGAATTGCTTTAAATAAACTTATTGTATATGGATGCAGAGGATTGTTATATATTGCTTCAGTTTGACCGCTTTCAACAATTTTACCAAGATGCATAATTTGAACATTATCTGCGACATATTCAATCATACTTAAATCGTGTGCGATAAATATAAGTCCGATATTCTTTTTTATGCATAGATCTTTAAGCAAGTTAACAACTTGTGCTTGAATTGAAATATCAAGTGAAGCGATTGGTTCATCAGCAACAATAACTTTTGGTTCAGTAATTAAAGCTCGAGCGATAACAATACGTTGTAATTGACCACCACTAAATTCATGTGGGTAACGATAAGCAAATTGTTTCAATAATCCGACATCTTCTAAGGAACGATAAATTGTCATTTTATATAAAAGTTCAGAAATTAAATATTTAGCAATTGGAAGTGAGATTTTATAATCAAAGAAATTGAATCCTTTAGCTCATTTAGAATGTTTTTCTTTAGAATTCTTATCTTTAGTTTCTTCTAAAACATCATTCTTAATATTCAGTTCAACTCACTTATAATCAATTCCTAATAAAACATAAATATTTCTTATGTCCTTGTTTAAATAATCTCTTTCAATTTTGAATGATTTTAGAGTATCTTCCTTAAGATTGATATCTGAGTTATACATTTTTATTGCGACATCAAGTTCTTTTTCAATCTGCTTAATTTTAAGTGATATTTGCTTTATACCTTTTTTAATCTTTTGTTGATCTTGAGATTGGTCTGATATCTTTGTTAATAAATCATCTTTTGTTTTTTGCAATCCTGCAATTTTTTTGGCAAATGAATCTTTTAAATGGAAAAAGAATTCATTTTTATATTTTTTATAGGCATCATCACACTTAGTTTGTGAAGAAACAAGGAATAAATACTCATCTTTTTCTTTTTTAATTTGACTATATAAATCAATAATTGTTTGTTTATAGTCAACTAAGAAATTCTGTCTTCCAACTAAATATTGTTCTTTTGCTTTTTGTAGATCGTCTTTTGCTTTTTGAAGCTCTTCTTTTGAAACCTCAGGCTCTTCTTTATTTTGAAGTTCAGCTCTTAATTGCTCAATTTCAAGACCCAATTTTTCTAATTTCTCATGGAATTGTTTGTTATTTTTTTGAGATATAGATTGATATCTTGAAAAATCAAAATCAAACTTTTTATCAAGTGTATCAATTATTTCTTGCTTAATTGTTTTTGAAAATTTGATTTCTGATAGTTGCTTTTCATAGAAATCTTTAACATATGCTTCAAGTTTCTTTACTAAATCTTTAATATCTTCAAACTCTAAATGCTTCAATGTATTTTTTAATCTTTTTAAAATTGAAATCCGCTTTTTAAAAAGGTATTCATTCTTTAGATTATAAGAATAAAACTCAAGGTCTGTTGACATTAACTTAGTAATGTTAGTTAAATTCTTTTCATTCTTATTTTCAATGCAATAGTTTGAAAAAATATTTTGTGATTCTTTAATTTGACTGTGATAATTGGAAATTAATTCTTTTCTTTTTGCCAATAGTTTAGCTAATTCTTTTTTGATTTTAAGTTGTCTTTTTGAAATTTTACTTAGAACCTTAACTTCTTCAAACTTCTTGATTGCTTTATTGAAGTTAGTTTCTTCAACTGTTAATTCTTGATTACGATATTTAGATTGCATTTCATAATAGAAATTAATCAATGAAGAAGCGTTTGAATACATGTTATTAATAATCAAACTTTCCATTTTTTGTTTTTCTTCTAGATATGCATAGAAAGATGAAAAATTATCTTCAATGCTTAATTCTTTATCAAAACTGAAAGTATCAAACTTTTTAAATCACGAACTAAAAAATGGACGCGCTAAATTATTAATTTCCTTATAGTTTTCAAGTTCAAGTTTCATTGCCTGAATTTGAAATGTGTATTTAAATGTTTTTTTAATATCTAATCAATCACAAAAAATATCTTTAATTTTATTTTTCATGATCCCATTTACTAAAAGGGGCTCTTTTAAAATATTATAAATATTTTGTTGACTATTTAAAGAAGCATGTGGATCTTGAAAAATCATTTGTACATTTTTACGTAAGTATTTTTTTAGTGGATAACTAATACTCTTCCCTGAAATAATTTTGTCATCAAGAATTACAAAACCATTATATTCATCATAAAGTCTTAAAATTGTACGTCCAACTGTGGTTTTACCTGAACCTGATTCACCAATTAGTCCAACAATTTCACCCTCGTGTACATCAAAAGAGACACCATCAACTGCTTTGTTGATAATACCATTATTTACAAAGTATTTTTTTAAGTTATCAATCGATAAGATAACTTTTTTATCCTTATTTGTCTGTCTCATTTTTAAATGCCTTCTTAAATAAATCTAAACGTTTTTGTAAATCTTTTGATAACTCTATCTTTGGAGCATTTGGACTTAAAAGTCAAGTTGCTGCATAGTGAGTTTCAGTAATTGGAATTAATGGTGGTTCTTTAATAAAATCAATTTCAAGTGCATATTCATTACGAGGCGCAAATGGGTCTCCAACTGGTAAATTAGCCATGTCAGGTGGAGTTCCTTTGATGTTATATAGTTTTTCATCTTTGGATTCAGGAATTGCTGAAATTAAAGCTCATGTATATGGATGCGCTGGAGCTGTAAAGATTTCTTCTTTTAGACCTCTTTCAACAATTCTTCCAGCATACATTACATAAATATAATCACAGAATTTAGCAATAACTGAAATGTTATGACTAATTAGGATGATTGAAATTCCCATTTCTTGACGGATATTTTCAAATAATGCGAGAACACTAGCTTGAACTGTTGGATCTAGCGCAGTAGTTGGCTCATCCGCGATAATTAAATCTGGTTTTAAGGCAACAACCATTGTTATAACGATTCTTTGTTTCATACCTCCTGAAAGAGTATGAGGATATGTACCAAAGATCTTTTCAACATCTCTAAGTCCAAAAGTTTTTAGTAATCCTAATAAATATTCCTTTTTTTCTGTGTATGTTTTATCAATTCAATCTGGATTATTATTCAATGCATCAAGTAATTGTTTACCAATAGTTCTTGTTGGGTTAAGTGATGTTAGAGGATCTTGAGGGATATACCCAATCTTTTGACCTCTTACTAATTGTCAATAACCTTCCTTTTTTAAGATTGAACTAAGTTCAAGGTTATCAATTTGAATCTTATCAGCACTAACTATTCCATTTTCATTAACATTTATTAATGTTTTCGATGTTACTGATTTTCCTGATCCAGACTCTCCTACTAAACCTACAATTTCACCACGTTTAACAACTAAATCAACACCCCGAACAATATGTATTGTTTTTTTGCGTCCAACTGGAAAGCTAACATGTAAATTTTTAACTTCTAATAGTTTATTGTTATCTAATTTTTCAGGTGCTTGAATTTTTGTGAACAATAATTCTCTTCTTTTAAGGACTTTTTCTTTCTTATTATTCTTAATTAAGTTTTTAGTTTTTTTTAACTTATGTGTTTCTTTTTCCATATGTTATTTCTTTCTTCCTTTTATAACTCTTGGATCCAAGGCGTCATGAATTCCAATTGCCATGAAGTTCAATGATAATGTTAAGAATAATAAGATTAATGTTGGAAGTAAGATGATTCAAACATTTTGTCCTGCTTCAGATGCAGATTCAATTAGAATTTGTCCTAAGTTTGTATCTTTTCCATCTCTAAAGAATCCTAGAAATGCTAATGAAGCTACTCATAAAATTACACCTGGTACATTTTTAACAAATGAGTTTGCAATTTTTCCTACGATTGCTGGAAGTGCATGTACAAATATTTGTCTTTGGGTTGAGGCACCAATTGCTCTCGCTGCGCTAATGTATTCTTCATTTTTAACTGTGATTACATACATTCTTGTAAGACTAACAAATAAAGGTCATCCAGCTAAGGACATTGCTAAGATTAATGAAACTTGATTTGTTCCAAAGATTCCAACTAAGATTAGTATTCATATTATTGTCGGAGGAGAGTTAAAGATGTTAATGATTCTCATCATGATTGTATCAAATAACTTACCAGCATAAAAACCTAATATTGCACCCAATGTTACACCAAATATTGCTTGAATTAATGTTGTGATGATTGCAATTTCAATTCCTCTTCATGCTGCATATCATGTTGTAACTCAAATATCATAACCAGTAGATGAAGTTCCTAATAATGTAGTTAAAGGAACAACTTGTGCTCTTATTGCACTTATTTCTGCATCAGAAATTGCAATTTTTCCATTGTTAGTAGCTTTCGATAATAATTCATTAAAAACACTAGCCTCATATAATGAATAAGCATTATAAGTTAAGAATAATTGTCCATCATTTGATGAAGTTTTTGTTGTATCTAGAAAGAATGCAAATGCCTTATTTCATTGTGCTTGTTGATCTTTTGGCAATGCATCAATTGAATCTACAAGATTAAAATAAAACTTATAAAATGGGTCTGTGTTTGATACTGCTCTTGTAACAAATGGTTTGTAAAGTGGTGGCAATGATTCAATAAATGAATAATTGTTGATAGGAGAATTAGGTTTGTAAGATGTTGCTAGTCGTGATGGAACTATTAGTGAAGATAACAATATGAATGTAAATATTAATAACGAAATTACAACTATTGGATTAGAAAAGAATCTTTTCGTAATTTCAATTCACATTTTTTTTGGACGTCCAGCAATTGATGAAGTCTTAATTTTGTCTGAACTTTGTACAAAATTAAATTTTGTTGCCATCTCAGCATTTATTTTGTAATGCTTGTTAAAGTCTTTGATCTGTGTCTCTGTGTTATTTTGCATAATATCTAATCCTCCTTTCTATACTCTTTGATCACTCTTTGCTTGTGATTCTAATAATTGTTTTTTGTATAAATCTTTTGCTAATCTTCTTCTTTCTAGAAAAGCTTTAAAGAATAGTCAATAATTTTTCTTGCTCTTTGAGGCAAATGTTATTTTTGGATCAAGAACAGCAAACATCACATCAATTAAAATTTCAGCTGCCAATGATAATCCTGTAAAGAATAGCGTTGAAAACATAATTATGTTAATTTCCCCAGTTGGGAATGCTTTTGCAATAACTTGACTAGTACCAGGAACATCTCAATATTTTTCAATGATAATTGAACCAGATAGAAGTCCTAAAAATGAACCTAGTAATAAACTAAATAATGGAATTGAGATATTTCTTAATACATATTTAAAGAAAATTTGTGAAGCATTCAATCCTTTTGTTTTTGCAATTAAAACATAGTTAGATGTTAAAACTGTTATAACTTGGTTTCTTGTATAACTAACATACACAGCCATTGAAGCTAAAGTTATAATCAACACAGGAGGTAAATAAGAAACAAATAATTCTCCGAATGAAGGTTCTAAAGCATCTCTTGGTACGGTTACAGGAATACCTATCTTAAGTGATATTGTTATTAATATTGGAGCTAAAACAAATGATGGAACAGCAATAAATAACAATACAAAAACGTTAGCTGCGGAATCAAATAATTTTCCTCTTTTATATCCTGCAAAAACACCTAAAGTAATTCCAAAGATTGAGCTAACTAAGAATGCAGGAAGTGTAATTCTTATTGAATATCTAAGAGGAATAAAGAACAATTGTTGAATATTTGTATATTCCGAAGGGCTTGGGTTATTTGCAGGGTTAATTATTTTTCCAAAGTCTCCTTTAAATACATTGCCTAAATAAATGAAATATCTAGCAATGATTGGAATTGCATTTCCAGATGCATCTCGCAATCCAAACTGCTTTTCAAAATTTATAGTTAATTCAGCAGGAGATATTTTATTTTTTGGATTTTGTAATTCCTTTTCAATTAATGATTTGATTGGACTTGGTCCAAATGCACTAACTAAAACAAAAACTACCAATGTAATAATAAACAAAGTTAGAATTGCAAAAAGTACTCTTTGTCTTATATATCTAAACATTTGAACCTCCTTTATCTATTTTTACTTTTCAATCTGCATAGATTGTTGCTCCTGTTGGTGAATCATCAGGAACGATGAAATGTTTTTGAACTAAGAAACGACCAAATTCATTCTTTTGTTTAAAGTGGCCGTAACTGAAATCGACATTGAAGAATGTTGTAAATTCCATCATCAATTTAGTTGCTTCATCATTTGTTAACGATGAGATGTAATTCAATCAGAATTGCGCTGACCAAGCATATATATCAGTTGGATGTTCATTATTGCTTGGAGTTCATTTTTTAGGATTTCCTTTGTCATCCTTTTGCAACTCATAATGACCATTAACTTTATTAAATTCAAATACTGTGGTTGTAGATATACGTTGTGACATGAAATCATGGTGCACTAAATGAAGATCTTTAAAAGGAACGGAACCAACTCATTTATGACTTCCATTTTCTGAACGTTTTACCATTTCTTGAGCTAACTTATATATCCCAGGAAAATGAGTTTTAATTAGTTTGTTTTTGTCACCTGAATCATTTGCAGCTATTCATGTAAGTGTTGGGATTACGTTTCCATTTCATGAAAGTCCATCATAACCCGATCCAATTGAATCATAGTCATAACCTCATGAAACTAAATATGTTCCATTTGCGCCACCAGTTCTAAATGCATCAAATTTTGGATCATCTTTGTTAACAGTTTGAAATACTGAAAACTTAATTCTAGGGTTTAATTCAGTGAATGTTTTTTCAATATTTTTAAACGCTTCTTTATAGGTTGCTGGAATGTTTATGTATGGGAATAAGTATTCATAAACAAAATCATTTCCTTTTAGAGAAGGATTTTTTTTATCAAACTCATCGAATAATTTTTGAATTTCTTTTTTAATTTGATCAAATCCTGCTGATTTTAAACGTTCACTTTTTGTTGATTTATTTCTTACATGTTTATCGTTAACAGAAGGAAGAAGTTGCTCTCCACCTTCAAAAGTAAGTTTTTTATCACCTGTAGATGACAAAGCAAAAAGTGAATTTATTTTATCTTCAACATCTAATGGAGTTTTTTCTTTAGCTGTGCTTTGATCTTTACCACCAATGCTTGAACCATCTGCAATTTTAGCGATTCATGCTTTACCACTACCACCTGTTGCTTGTGATGCTAGTTCATTTCAGTTAATTGCAGCATTAACTAAAGTTCTAAATATTAGTCCATCACCAGAAATAAATGATTGTGGATCATTTGTTCCTTTTGATAATTCGGTTCTTGTTCCCCCAAACATCAATTTAGCATAGGCATCATTAAATCCATAATAATCTTCTTTGTTGCCACTTGGTAATGATCTAATAAATGGTTGTAGGAATACACGATAAAATGGATTGGTTTTATTTAAAGCTCGACTATAACGAAGTCCATAAAATGAACTATTTTGCAATATTTCAGATTGCTGATTTGGTTTTAGTTGGCTAAAACTTATTTGCGATACACCACCTTGCTTATATTGGTTAAATCCATTTCGAGCAAAGACATCTGGATCACCATCAGTATAATACTTTTGAATTATTTCTTCAACAGTATCTTCGCTCTTAACTCATTCTTTGTCATAGTAATGCTTATTTTTTCTAAGTTTAAGTTCTTGACCTTTTTGAGGAAGGATATAGTATGGACCAATGTAAAATGTGTTTTTTAAACTTACACCATATCAATATGCACCAGATTTATACATCAAAGATTTTTTATCTAAATTTCTTATCTTTTCTTCAAAAGCCTTTGTTTCATTTGTTTGATTTCCAATGTAGTTATATACAGGAAGTTTATCTCAAGTATTTGCATCATCAATGTATGCTGAAGGAGAAGGTAAGAAGGTATAGTCTTTCATTAGTGCTGTAACTATGAATTTATTGAAATCAGTTTCCTTTTGATCTACGTTTGCAAGTTTTTCAAAAGTAACTGCTTCTTCACCTTTGAATTGACCATCAGCAATCTTTTGAATGAATTCATTTTCCTTACTAAATTTAGTGTAGTCAATACCAAACAAAGTAAAAATATATTCGTTGCTATAATCTTGTCGATCAGTCAATATTACTGATGAGGGATCTGATAGTGCTTTTTGCGCTTCAATATCCAATTGCTCACTTCCTCCATGATCTGCTCTAAATTCAGTCTTGATTGATAAAGTTTTTAATCAAGAATAATAGAAGTCTTTGGCCTGTGCTTGGTATTTAGTTTTTTCACCTTTATCATTAACTCAGTAAACACCTTTTCTAACAGTAAATTGAATCTTTGTTGCTTCTTTTAATTTATTTTGAAATTCTTCACTATTTATTGATCTTTTATTTTTTGATTGAAGATAGACTGAAGGACTTTGGTAAACTCTTATTTTTTCACCATTTGCTAAAGTTTCTTCCTTACTTTCAATTTGATTGTCAACATCATAATCATCTTGATCAAAAACAGAAACCTTATTATCCTTGTCAGTAAGAATAACTGCTGAAGCTAAACCTAATCTTTTTATAACAAATGATGGCTTGGTTAAATATGTTTTAACGTCATAAATTCTTCCATGACTATCTTTAATATCAACATGTCTTACTTCTGGTTCATTCAATGATTGAAAACGCAACAAACCTACTGAAGTATGTTGACTAACAGCGTTATCTTGAAATGAACCAAATGATCTTGATGCATCTTGTGAAAATGCTTGTGGGTTATAAGGCGAACTATATTCAAGAACAAATCTTTTTAAATTTGGTGTGGTACATGAAATCACAAATAGGGGAATTGTAGCTGCCGACAAAGAGAGGGCAGACAATAAACTTACTTTACTCTTATTTTTCATTTAAATCTCCATTTTGTTTTCATAAGTATTTATTTTTGTATATTAGAAAATGACTTATGAAATATAAAAATAATTATAAATTATTTTCATCTTTTTTAGATGTTTTGGAACTCATTCAAACTTTATACAACAGGTGTAAAAAAGATTGAATTTTTTTATCTAAAAAGTCGATTTTTTTATGCTTTTTTTGCTTATTTTGAATTATTTTTTTAACAAAAATATCAAGAATTTTTTACTGTAATTATTGTATTTTTTTATGCCTTATTACCTTAATTATTCTTTAATTTTTATCTTTTTTTGGAAACATGAATTAAAACTAAATTTCTTAAACAAATTTTAATTTTTAATTCAAACAAATGTGCTTAATAATTCCATCAAGAATGTTATTAATCATTGTATTCATATTCATATTCTTGTTGAAATTAATAATTCACATAGCGAAAAATGCAGCAATATTTGCTGAGAACATATTTGACTTTAGATTGCTTCTAAATAATTTTGTGTTCATCATTTTCCTTTATACAGCAATTATTTTAGCATTTTTTTGAATAAGATAAAAAATTTATAGTAAAATTTTATTAATTCAATCGAAGAATGATTGGATTAACTTAGTTAATGTCTTATCCAAAGCTTTATGCTTATTTCCCATGAATAATAAAAACTAGAATCCGCGGAGTCTAGTTTTACTTTTTATTTATTTATTTATTTATTTATTTATTTATTTATTTATTTTGTTTTCTTTTCAACTAATACAGCAATTACAATAATTATAGCGACAATAATAATTGCAATTATCACACTGACAATATAACCTCAAACCCTAGCTCTTTTAATACCAATCGACTTAATAGATCTATCTTGTCTTTGAAGTGCTTCTTTATATCTTTTAACATTTTTTATAAAATGAAGTGGCCCATTTGGAACAATATCGGTTTGTTGAATACCACTACGTTTATCATAGTTAAGAACTTTCTTAAGTTCCATAAAAAAATCTTCATTATTTTTGATTGACCAACCTAATTTTCGATTCTCTCTTAAAGATGTTAAGATTTTATCAAAATCCTCTTTCTTTTTTAGTTCCAAATATGCCAAACACTTAAAATATTGATTTTTTAAGGGTTTAACTATTTTTGCAATCTTTTCATCCTTAGTATTATTGTAATCAATGCCTGAATATATATCATTAAGTTTTGGAATTATTATTTTATACATTTTATCTACTTTTGTAGTTGTTTCGTTTTTAATCTTTATAAACAAAATTAGATATTCAATAAGATTACAATAAACTAAATTTCTAGCTTCTTGATATTCGGGATATAAAAGAATATTTGAATTAGTATTTAAATTTGGAATATGATACTCTTTAACATGATGGATATATAAACCTTCATTTTCTTTATTTATCTTATTATTAATAGTAACCTGTTCCCAACATGATGAAATTTTGGCATATGATTCTCTTATTTTTCCATATTTTTGTTTTAAATAAGAAATTAAATAAAAGTAACTCATACCCAATAATTTATCAATCTCATCAACGAAGATATAATTTTTTGTTTTCTTGTCCATATTTTAGCGCCTAATATGTATTTTATTTTTTTCTTATGATTTAATAAGTTATTTTTTATGTAAAAATATCGGAATTAAAAATAATAGGATAAATATAATAGTGATTAATACTGAACCAATCGTTCATCAAAAAATTTTATGACTTATTTTTCTTTTTCATGCATTATCATCAATAGGTTCTGCTTTGTTATCTACAAGATTGGTTACAAAAACTTTTCTTTTTTTAAGTTTAAGTAACTTATCATATTTAAAATAAGCTTTTATTTCATTAAATAATGCTTCATTTTTTTCTTTGGATCATCCAATTTCTTCATTATCTTTTGATGAAACTAAAAGTAAATTGACTTCATCTTTTAGATGAATCTTTAATTTTGATAAACAAAAAAAATAATCGTCTTTGTAATTTCTAACTAAACTTGCGGCCTTATTTTTTCAACTTTCTTTATAAATAATTCCTGAAAAAATGTCGTTTAATTCAGGAATTATTTCGCTAAACAAATAGCCACCACTTCTATTTGTTTTTTGTCAGATTTTAATATGCAACACCATATGTTCTAAAAGATTGCAATAAACTAATTTCTCTTCAAAATCAAGGTCAGGATATTTACGAATAACATTGGGTTTAGCAAGTCAATCAATTTCATATTCATCTATATGATGCACAAATAGACCTTTTTCTCTTATAGATGAAAAATCATTAACAGAAAAATTTAAATCTTCATCATTATCAAGCAATGTTTTATTAACAGAACCATATTTATGTATTAAGTAAGCAACACATTCCTTATAATCTAATTCTAAAAGTTCTCTAATTTCACTCATTGTTTTAATTATATTATTTTTTAAGGTCTTCTTATTCATAATCTACACTTATTCGATTACACTAATTTAATTTATTTCTTTAATGATTAGCATAATTAATATTCAATGTTAAACTCAATCTATTTAAATTTAAAATTATTCCTTATTTTTATGAATATTAATTTAAGTAAAGAACAACAAGAATTCATTGATCTAGCTCTCAAGGGAAATAATATTTTAGTTGATGCTTGTATTGGTGCTAGTGAAACTACTTCAATTCAATTTTTGTGTGAACAATATTCTAAAGAAAAAAGATCTTGTATTGATTCATATATTGAACAAAATTTTTGAGAATATTAACCATGTAATCAAACATGAAAAAAGATAAAATATAAGCGATAATCTTAGCACTATTAACTGAATAGGAATACCAATTAAGTTAAAGAATCAATTTTATAATCTATCATATTCTAAAAAAAGCAATTTCTTAATGCGAATAAACTCGAAATTATTTATTGATAATATCAAATAACTTTAGAATAAAAAATCACTCGTAACCTTTTTAGATTACAAGTGATTTTTTTGTTCTCTGAAAACTGAATATCGAATTTATTTTTAGATTACTTCTATAGAATTACTATTAAACCAATCAATTTATTAGTACTGGTCAGCTGAATATATTGCTATACTTACACCTCCAGCCTATCAACCTCATAGTCTATAAGGAATTTAATAGGGAATACTCATCTTTGAGGGGGCTTCCCGCTTAGATGCTTTCAGCGGTTATCCCTGCCGTACTTGGCTACCCAGCTATGCTTTTGGCAAAACAACTGGAACACCATCGGTACGTCCACTCCGGTCCTCTCGTACTAAGAGTAGCTCTCATCAATATTCCAACGCCCACATCAGATAGGAACCAAACTGTCTCACGACGTTTTGAACCCAGCTCGCGTACCGCTTTAATGGGCGAACAGCCCAACCCTTGGAACCGACTCCAGCTCCAGGATGCGATGAGCCGACATCGAGGTGCCAAACCTTCCCGTCGATGTGATCTCTTGGGAAAGATAAGCCTGTTATCCCCGGGGTAGCTTTTATCCGTTGAGCGACGGCCTTTCCACGAAGAACCGCCGGATCACTAAGTCCTGCTTTCGCACCTGCTCGACTTGTAGGTCTCACAGTCAATCACACTTCTACCTTTATGCTCTATGATACGGTTTCTGACCGTATTGAGTGTAACTTTGAACGCCTCCGTTACCCTTTAGGAGGCGACCGCCCCAGTCAAACTACCCACCACACACTGTCCTCTTACCAGATCATGGTAACAAGTTAGAAGCTCAATTTAACAAGGGTGGTATTTCAACGTTGACTCCACTTAAACTAGCGTTTAAGCATCCTAGTCTCCCACCTATCCTACACAAGTTAAATCAAACTCCAATATGAAGTTATAGTAAAGCTCCACGGGGTCTTTTCGTCTAGATGCGGGTATCCGGCGTCTTCGCCGGAACCATAATTTCACCGAGTCCAATGTCGAGACAGTTAAGAGATAATTACTCCTTTCGTGCAGGTCAGTATTTAGCCGACAAGGAATTTCGCTACCTTAGGACCGTTATAGTTACGGCCGCCGTTCACCCGGGCTTCACATCAATGCTTCGCAATTGCTAACACCTTTGCTTAACCTTCGGGCACTGGGCAGGAGTCACCCCATATACATCGTCTTACGACTTAGCATAGAGCTGTGTTTTTGATAAACAGTTCCCCCTTACTATTCACTGCGGCCCATTTGTTACAATGGGCATCCCTTCTTGCGAACTTACGGGATGAATTTGCAGAGTTCCTTGACATTGGTTTTCTCGCTCGCCTTAGAATACTCATCTTGGGGACGTGTGTCCGTTCTCGGTACGGGTTTCTATAAACTTAACGTTAGAAGCTTTTTTAAGAGGTATGGAATCATTTAATTCGCTACTTGGTTGCCCTTTCACTATGCATCACAGCTCCCAGTTAAGTTATGCGGATTTGCCTACATAACCCAGTCACTGTTTACCCCACAATCCAATAAGTGGTAAAACTATCCTCCCCCGTCACTCCATC
>NZ_QKUB01000009.1 GCF_003253435.1 Metamycoplasma auris | reverse complement strand
CATTTAACTCATTTTTGCCCATGCTGAACACAAGAACTTTGTCATATGATGAAAATGTTTCTGGGTACTTAAATATTGCTTTAGCATAAGAACAATTGCCATCATCAAAAAGAAATCACAAAACTAATTTATTCATGTAACTCCTAATATTCTTTTAAAAATTACAAGTTTTGGAGTGTAGAGTTGGAAAGAAAGGTAGTATAAAAAAGTCCTTCGAAAAGGACTTCTTGTTCCTACCAATCCCAAGCTAAGTCTTTTTCCTTACCACACACACCTGATGCGTAATGCTTTTAAATTAGTAGTTTTTTATAGATGCCACCTGTTTTTGAACATGGCCAAAAGATTTTTAGACTTAGACTAAAGGTATTTTTTAAATTATTGAATCTATAATTGATTGCAAAAAAACATAACAATTTGAGTAATTATAATTTAAAAAAGTTGAGCAAATAAATTAGTTTAAACACAATAAATTATCTTAATTCTAAACAAATTAATTTCCTATTTTAGTATAATTTTTCAACCATTTTTCAGAATGAAGTTTTACAAGATTTAAAACACAAAAAACAAGTGTTTTTGTGTCATTTTTAATATTTCATTTATTTGCTTTTGATACAATTAAGGCGAGTTATACAATATAACAAAATATAACTTAAATTTATAATCTGGACTATTTTAAAAAAGGAAAAAATATATGCAAATTACAAAAAGACACAAAGTGTTGTTTTCATTAGTAGCAGCAAGCATTGTACCTTTTGCATTTGGTGCAATTTCTGCTAAATGTCAAAAGGAATCTATTGCGATTGGAACAAGTGGATATGCTGACCAAATGCAAAAATTAGCAAGTAAATCAATTACAGTTGGTGGCGCTTGAGCTGACGCAAGATTTTATGCTGGTAAATACCAAGATAATCTAGTAGCAGTGGGAGTTACAGATCCAATATCAAATGATGGTGTTCAAGCAAGACCTGGACTTAAAAAAGGTGATATTGAAGCAATTCAAGAATTATTAATTGATGCAATAACAAAATCATATGAAGAAGTAGCATCTAAAAATAAAGAAAAGAAAACTGATGAAGGTGATTTAACATACTACGACCAAAAAGACAAAAAAATTAAATCAATCTTCCAAATTTATAACCATGATGGGTATACAAAAGTTGGTTATAATGCAAGTATTCCTTATAACATTAAGGGCGAACAAAAGAAAGCTTATAAGGAAACTCCAACTGGAGAAAGTGAATATCTAAAATATGATTCATCTAAGAAACAATTTACTACAATTGGAAATAAAGATCTAAAAATTCAATTCATTCCTTCTTCAGATGCTTCACTTGTAACAAAAGCTACTGAAAAGCTACAAAAATACTTAGCAACAAAAGGTGCGACAAAAGTTAAAATTTCAGTATCAAATGAATATAACTCTGCAGCATCAGCACTAAAATCACAATCAGTTGATATTGCTTTCTTACCAATTGATACTTGAGCTAAATTAGCTGGTGATTCTAGTTTTATTTTACAAGCTGGTAGAAATGTTCAAATTATTGACCCATATGAAAGCATATCAAACCCTTCAAAACCTAAGTTTACTGATGAAAAATTATTAGTTGAGGCACATAATAACTATAAGACATTCAATAAAGATAGTACAATAGGGAGCTTATACATAGATAAAAATAAATTACCTAGTGCGGCCACAACAGGTTACTCAGAAGAATTGAAAAAACATATTGAAAGTTTAAAAAATGGAAATGATCTTCCAAAAGTGGGATACTACCGGGCATACATATATGTAAATAAAGATACTGAAATTTACAAGTTAATAAGTAAAGCCTTAGAAGAACAAGGTTCAAACTGAAAATTAAACTGAGATGATGTTAAGAAACATGTTAAATATGGATACACATCAACTACTTCAGCTGCATCTTTCATCTATCCTGAACAATGATTTAAGAAACACTTTGATGGATTTAAATCATTTACCAAATAATATTGGAAAAAATTTATATGAAAAAAACCAAAAAATTAAACGAAACAAAGACACTAAAAAAAATAAACCAAGATTGAGATATTACTTGGTCTAATGTCTCAAAAGTTTATCCTAACGGAACAAAAGGTTTGAGTGATATCAATCTTACAATTAAGCAAGGTGAATTTGTTGCAATCATTGGACTATCTGGAGCAGGAAAAACAACATTAATTAAGACTGTAAATAAAATTAATGATATAACTTCTGGAAAATTAACTGTCGGTCCATATGATGTAGGTTCTTTGAAGTCAAAAAAATTACGTGAGTTTCGAACTAAAATTGGAATTATTTTTCAAAATTACAATTTAATTGAAAACATCAATGTTTTGCAAAATGTACTTTCAGCTAGATTGCCCCAAATGAATAAATTTAGAGCATTTTTTGGACTATATAGCAAAAAAGATATTAATTTAGCATATGAAAGTTTAGCTAAAGTTAATATTCTAGAAAATGCATATGATCTAGCAAGAGATTTAAGTGGTGGACAGATGCAACGTGTTGCCTTAGCTCGTACTCTTGCTCAAAAACCTAAAATTATCTTAGCTGATGAGCCTGTTGGAGCACTTGATCCAATTATGGCAAAGAGTGTTATGGATGGATTTCTAGTTGCAAATAAGACTGAAAAAATAACAATTTTGGCTAACTTACACCATGTAGACTTAGCGCTGCAATATGCAGATCGAATTATTGGAGTAAGAAAAGGAAAGATTGTGTTTGATGATTCATGAGATAAAGTTGATTTAGTTAAATTAAAAGAAATTTATGGTGAAAAACTTGAACAATTTGATGAAGAACAATTCAATGAAAACCGAAGAAAAAGAGAACTAATTCAACAAACAATAACATTAAAAAATAAGTAGTTAAAAGTTATGAGTTCAAAAGATACTAAAAAAAATAACTGTGAATTTAACTCAGAATCAAAAAAGGAATTTATAGTTCAAAAAATTTCCAATTATTTCAATCCGCAATTTATTGATATCAATAATCAAAAGGTAACAAAGAAATTTCCTTGACTAAAAATTTTTGGATGAGTTGCTTTTGTTATTATTATTGTTTTAATGATAACAACAATTAAACCTGATTTTCAAAATTGAAATGAGTTTTGAAAACAGATTGGATTCTTCTTTAGAACTAATCAAATTGCAGAAGTTGGCGCATCAGAATTTACTCCACTTGAAACATTTATCCGTGGTTTAGAATTCTTATGAACTACAATATCCTATTCAATCCTTGGTACAATTTTTGGAATTTTAATTTCAGTTCCACTCGCCTTATTAAGTTCTAAAAACTTTATTAAAAATAAATTTATATATATTCCTTTTAGAATCTTAATGTCAATTGTGAGAGCCGTTCCTCCTGTAGTATTTGCATTCATTTTCTTCTTTCTATTTACACCTTCATTAGCAGCTATGTTTTCAATCATGGTATTTGTATCATCATTGATGACTAAGTGATTATACGAAGATTTAGATACCTACGATATGAATTCATATCAAGGGACAATTGCAATTGGAAATACTAAGGCTTTGGCATTCAAAAGTTCAGTGTTACCATATTTAATGAAAAGAATTGTTTCTTATGGATTTTATTCATTTGAAATGGTTATAAGATTTGCTGCAATCTTATCAATCGTTGGAATTGGAACAATTGGACAACTACTATCTGATCAATATGCAACAGAAAATAATTTCTCTCATATGTCCATTGTGTTATGAACATTGGTAATTGCAATGATAGTTATTGAATCGCTTAATTTCTTAATTAAGAAATATATTCTAGAATATACTCACAAACATCCAAAAATAGATGATAGTTTGCCATATGAAAAGCAATTGGAACAACTAAAATCTCAAAAATCAAAAATGTATATTTTTAAGATTTTTATCATTATATTAATTGTTAGTTTACTAGTTGCTTCATTAACTCAAATTGAGTGAGGAATTGGTAATGAAATCAAAATTAGTCAGTTTAAAGAAGGAATAGGAAAATTATTTAATCCTGATTGATCATTGTTTCAAATCAATGATTGAGCTGGCACTAAAACTAGCGTTATTCCACTTGGAGTTGAGGCTTTTTTGGTTGCAATTGCTTCATCAATTATTGGCTTATTCTTTGCCTTAATCTTTGGAATTTTGGCTTCTAAGAATATTACAAAATGATTTGCATATCCATTTAAATTAATGATTATTGTTATTCGTGCAATTCCCGCATTTACATTTGCAGCCCTATTCCTAATTCTTTCAAAAGATTCAAAACTATTCGTTGGAGTTCTTTCGCTAGGGATTCATTCAATTGGTATGCTTGGTAAACTTGTTATGGAATCTGTTGAAAAAATTCCCAAAAAAACATTTGATGCATTGAATGCTGCTGGCGCAACTTGATTCCAAAAAATTAAATTTGTTGTATTTAAATCCATTATGCCACAAGCGCTATCTAATTTCTTATATCGTGTGGAAATTAACTTCAAAAGTACTGTTGTAATTGGAGCTGTGGGAGCTAGTGATTTTGGTTTTCAAATTAGTACTTATTCAAGTCAAACTTCAAACTGAGATAAACTTGCTTCTTATTTAATCTTTACAATTGTTATTCTTTTAATTCTTGAACAAATTTCAGACTTGGTACGTTCAAAATTAATGACTGGATATTTCTTTAATCAAGATGTATGATTTAAAAGATTAATGAATAAAAGAAAATTGACAAGAAGTTTAGCTCTTTCAATCATAAACAATGAAATTTTTAGAAGTGACATTCGCTATGCTAACTATATGTTAGCTAAACATCAATTTGATAAATTATTTGTATATAAATATAATTTAATTAATAACAAATTACCAGATAAGCAAACATTGATTCAATTAAGAAAAGAATATAAGAATTATTTAAAAGCATATTCGAATGAAATAATAAGAATCAGCAAAGAAACTAAACAATTATATAAAGAAGTTTATAGCCAAACAATGAATAATCAAAAGACTCTTAAAAATTGATTTAAAAAGAATCAAATAGCAAAAAAATCAGCTAACATTGCGATTGATAAGTATTTTGAAAGTTATGCTAAAAAAGGAAGTTACTTATGGACTTAAAAAATAAATTTAATAACTTTTGAAAATACATTAAAGAAGCAAAGAAAATAACACTATGTACGCACATTGAACCTGATGGTGATACTTTAGGCTCTGCTGTTGCACTCCAACATCTAATTTTGCTAAATGAAAAAGATAAGGAAGTAAGAATCTCAGGATCTGATTATCCACGTAATTTACTTTTTTTATTAGATAATAAACAAGGAAATCTTGTTGATGATGAATTTTTCAGTGAATCATTAAAAATAGTAGTTGATACTTCAACTAAAGAAAGAATTTATGACCAAAGAGTTATAACAAAGAAAGCCCTAAAAATTGATCATCATCCATTTGAAAATGAATGATTATTTGAAATTGGAGGTGACTTTTGACCAGCAACAGGACAATTAATTACTAAATTAGCTAAAGAATTAAAGCTTAAAGTAAATGAAAAAGTTCTAGAAGCATTAGGTGTGGCAATTCTTACTGATACTGAGTTTTTTAAGGAAAGAAATGTTAATTCCGAAACTTTTGAGTGCATGCAATATCTTTTAGATAACAATTTAAATTATTCTCAACTTATTAAGAAGATGCAATTAAATAACGATGAATTAGATTTCATATTTAATGCAATAAACAATAAAAAAGTAAAAGGTATTGTTTCATACTTAGTTGTAGATGAAGTTGTTTCGAATGATATTGTGCGTCCACTTGTTGCTAAATTTGTTGAATTATCAAATACAGAAGTCTCTTTGGCAATACTTAGAAGTATCAATAATGTTTACCGTTGTGAAATTAGATCAAAAACTAACTATAATGTCTCTAAAGTAGCAAATCATTTTTTAGGTGGAGGTCACTTTAATTCCTCTGGATTTATTATAGAAAATCTCTCTAATTTAAATGAGATTTTAGATTACATTAACAACTCTAAAATAAGCAATTAATTTTACAAACAAAAAACAAGCAACATTTCACATTAAAGTTGCTTGTTTTTCATTACATTTTGTTATTTTTTTCAGCCAATTTCTTTTTAATATACAACTCTTCAATGATTGCGTATTTGGTTTGTTTTGCTTGCTCAAATTTCTTTTCAAGATCAATTGGTTTTGTATCAATATCATTGACAATTAAAGAAAGAATATTATTTTTAAACTCAACAATTCCACTATCAATATAAAAAATCTTGTTTGTATTATTTTCTTCTTTAATAATGATTTGTGATGGTACTAAGGCCGCAATAAAAGGTAGTGCATCTTTCATAAGTCCAATTTGTCCTTCGGTTGTGCTAAATGTAACAATTGGACTTTTAGATTCATAGTACACACCATTTGGTGTACTTATAATTAAGTTTAGATTTCTATTATTCATATATTATTCTTCAAATTTGTATCCAAGTGCCTTAGCTTTTTCAATCACATCTTCAATTGTGCCAACATATAAGAATGCTTCTTCAGGTAGACTATCATATTTACCACTAAGAATTTCTTTAAATGATCTTATTGTGTCAGATAGTTTAATAAACTTACCTTTAATGCCACTAAATTTTTCAGCTACGAAGAAAGGTTGTGAGAGAAAACTTCTAATACGACGTGCTCTTGCAACAATTTTTTTATCTTCTTCAGATAATTCATGCATTCCAAGGATAGCAATGATATCTTGGAGTTCTTTGAAACGTTGTAATATATTTTGAACTTCTCTTGCTACATTATAATGTTCTAAACCTATGATATTAGGATCCATTACTCTTGAATTAGAACCTAAAGGATCAATGGCTGGATAAATACCTAAAGCCGCAATATCACGATCAAGCACTGTTTTTGCATCAAGGTGTGTAAATGTTGTAGCAGGCGCTGGGTCAGTCAAATCATCAGCGGGTACATAAACTGCTTGCACAGAAGTAATCGAACCTTTATTTGTTGAAGTAATTCTTTCTTGTAGTTGTCCCATTTCAACTGCTAAAGTAGGTTGATAACCAACAGCAGATGGCATTCTTCCTAAAAGTGCAGATACCTCAGAACCAGCTTGTGTAAATCTAAAGATGTTATCAATGAATAATAAAACATCTTGTCCCATTTGATCTCTGAAATATTCAGCCATTGTTAATGCTGTAAATGGTGCTCTCATTCTTGCGCCAGGAGGTTCATTCATTTGTCCAAAAACAAGTGCGGTTTTATTTAGAACACCACTTGCTTTCATTTCATGATATAAATCATTTCCCTCACGTGTTCTTTCACCAACTCCAGCAAAAACAGATAAGCCACCATGTTGCTTGGCAATATTATTAATTAATTCTTGAATTAAAACTGTTTTACCTACCCCAGCACCGCCAAACAATCCAATTTTTCCACCTTTGATATATGGAATTAGTAAATCAATAACTTTAATTCCTGTTTCAAAGATTTCAAGAGTTGATTTTTGATCTTCAAATCCAGGTGCACTACGATGAATTGGCATTCTGTTTTTAAATTCACCTTCCATCATATCAATAGGCTCACCTAAAACATTAAACATTCTTGAAAGAATTTCTTCGCCTACTGGTGCAGAAATTGGTTTTCCTAGATCTAAAACTTTTAGCCCTCTTCTTAAACCTATTGTTAGACTCATCGCAATGGTTCTAACCGTATCATTCCCAATGTGTTGTGCAACTTCTAGAATTTGATTATTAGCTGGGTTTTTTTCATCAATAATTTGCAAAGCATTAAGCATCTTAGGTGACTTACCTTCTTTAAAACGCACATCAATAACAGCACCCATAATCTGAGTAATAACACCATAATTTAATTCAATTTTTTCTTTGTTATCTTTAATTTTCTTTTCTTCAGTTTTCTTTGCCATTTTATTCTCCTTAAGAATTTGAACCGTTAACAATTTCAGTTAATTCTTGTGTTATTTTTGATTGACGTGAGCTATTGTATTGATTTTTTAATTCATCAATAAGATCTTCAGCATTATCAGATGCTTGTTCCATTGCTGTTCTTCTTTGACTTGTTTCGGATAATTTTGAATTAATTAATGCATTATATATTGAAGCTTCAAAGAAAATTTTGAATGAATTAATTAAAATAGTTTCAGGATTTGGTTCAAAAATAATTTCCTTATAAACTTCATCATTTAGATTTTGCTGATCTTCATATTCAGAAATCTTTTCCTTTGAGATTGGAAAAATCTCTTGTACGATTGGATCTGATTTTAAGGGGTTATCATACTTAGTATAAATTAGTTTAACTGAATTAATTAATGAGATTTCTAAAACATCATATATTTTGTTTGAGACCACTTGAGCAATATTATAGTTTGGATTATCTCCGATTTGAATTAAGGTTTGAATAATATGATATTTTTTGTTTTTTTCAATTAAACTAAGTAATTTGCTTCCAATTACAATTAGAATATCATCAGCTTTAACTGTTTCAATAACTTTTTTGTAGACTTCAGAATTAAATGAACCACATAACCCTAGATCACTACCAAAAACAATGAATAAATTACGTTTTACTTTAAAGTTTCATGCGTGAGCATTAAGTAATTTATCAATATCCTGATTTGTATTTTTGATTAAATCAATAAATATTCTTTCAACGTTTTGAAAATAAGCTTCAATGTTTTTGATTATGTTTTTGTTTTTAGCAAATTTTGCAGCAGCAACAAGTTCCATTGCCTTTGTGATTTTTTTTGTTGAATTAATTGAATTAATTCGTTGTTTTATTTTTTGGAGACTCTTCATGGTAACTCAGGTATTGGACTATAGTTACTTGCTACATACATAGGAATTGTTTTAATGAATAAATCATTGAATAAAATAATTTGATCATATATTTCTTCAATTAATTCATTACTTCAATCAGATGCTTCATAGATTTTACGCAATATTTTAGTTGCGTCAGTATTCGTTGCAAAATGTGTTAGAAGTTCTTTTGAGTATTTAGTAATTAAATTCTTTGGAATAACATTAATTAAACGATACTTAGCACAGAATAAAATAATAATTTGCTGTACTGCTGAATAAGGTGAAAATTGAGGTTGTTTTAGTAATTCATAAACTTTTGAACCATGATCTAGAATTGTTCTTGTATTTTGATCCAAATCAGATCCAAATTGTGAAAATGCTTGCATTTCATTGTATTGAGCTAATTCTAATTTCAAACTAGAAACAATTTTTTTAGTCATCTTTGTTTGTGCTGCTGAACCTACCCGGCTCACTGAATAACCAACATCAATTGCAGGTCTTTGCCCTGAATTAAATAGTGATTCTTTGGTAAAAATTTGACCATCAGTAATTGAAATTACATTTGTAGGAATATAAGCTGAAATATCTTCAGCTTGGGTTTCAATGATAGGAAGTGCTGTAACCGAACCTCCACCATAATCAACATCTAATTTAGCTGATCTCTCAAGAAGTTGAGAGTGTAAATAGAAAACATCTCCAGGATATGCTTCTCTTCCAGGGGGTCTTCTTAATAAAAGTGATAAAGTACGATATGCAACAGCATGTTTTGATAAGTCATCGTATACGATTAAAACATTCTTACCTTTAGACATTCATTCCTCAGCTATTGTAACACCTGTATATGGGGCAATATATTGAAGGGGAGCACTATCTGAAGCTGAAGTAGCAACGACAACTGTATACTTTAGTGCATTATTTTTTGCTAATTGATCAACAATCTGAGTAATCGTTGAATTCTTTTGCCCGATTGCAACATAAATACAATAAACATCCTTGTTTTTCTGGTTTAGAATTGTATCAATTGCAATCGCTGTTTTCCCAGTTTGACGATCTCCGATGATTAATTCACGTTGACCCTTTCCAATTGGAATTAAAGCGTCAATTGCTAATATTCCAGTATGAAGAGGTTCTGAAACTTCTTTTCTAGTCATAACTCCAGGAGCTATTTTAAAAATTGGACGGCTAATTTCAGCATCAATCTTCCCTTTTCCATCAATTGGTTTTGCTAAACCATTAACCACTCTTCCTAGAAGATTATCGCCAACTTTTACAGAAATAACTTCATGTGTTCTTTTAACTGATGAGTTTTCAACGATATTTCTATCATCACCCATAACAACAATTCCAACTAATTCTTCTTCAAGATTTAGTGCCATTCCAACAATGCCACATTCAAAAATTACTAATTCGCCGTATTCAATGTTGTTTAGTCCGCTAACTAAAGCAATACCATCACCAACAGTGATAACACGACCTACTTCATCATAGGTAAATGTTTCATTAAAATTTTTAATCTGATCTTTAATAATTGCGGATAAATCACTTGGTTTTATAGCCATAATTATTCCTTTCTTATCATTTTTTTATCTTTTTTATTTTTTATACTAATGATTTAATTTTGTTCAATTTACCTAGTATTGAATTATCAATTAGAAACTCATCAACTTTGATTTTGATACCTCCAATTAGGTTTTCATCAATAATATTAGTTAGTATTATTTTTGATTTAAATCTATTTGATAATTTCATTTGTAATTTAGTAATTTCTTTTTCTTTTAGATACTTAGTAGAATACACATAGCCATATTTAATATTTAACTTGTCATTTGACAGTTCGATAAAATTATGAAGAATAATATCAAGATATTTAACCATATGTTTCTTTGCTGATAGTTTGATCGTATTAATTATGTATGGATGATATGAAGAAAAAGCATTATCAATCATCTCGTATTTTTTTTCATTTGGTAAATCAAATGAATTTAATATCTTTAAATATTCTTTATTTTGTTTGATAATTTTTAAAATATCTGCACAGTCATTACTTAATTGACTTAATAATTCATCAGATTCTCTTGCCAAATCAAAGAGAGCAAACGTTCAATTGTTTATAATTTCATTTAATTCAGTCATATTTTAAAATTAAGTTTTATCTATTACTTCATTAATTAATTTAATATTGTCGCTATCTTTAATTTCACGTCCAATAATTTTTTTTGCAATTTCAACTGCATTTTCCATAACAATCTTCTTTTGCTCTTTATCAAATTGCGATCTTCTTTTTGAAATTAAAATTTCAGCCTGTTCAAGCATCATTTCAACTTTTTTCTTTGCTGATTCTGCACCAGTGTTTACAATTCTTTCACTTTCAGCTCTAGCATTTTCAATGATTGTTTTTGCTTGGTTTGTTGCTTCAATGATCTTAAGATCACGTTCTTCTTGAATTTTTAGAGCTTCATCCTTAGCTTTTATTGAAGCATCAATATTCTCTTGAATAAATTTTTGACGTTCTTTAACCATTTTTTTTAGTGGTTTATACACTAAAAAAGTAATAATTGCCGTCACAACCATTAAAACAATAAGTGAGAAAACAAATAGAGTTCAATTAAACGAAAGACCACTAAATGTTTTACTTAGTTCTTCATCAATATTTGTCCCTCTATGTGCATTCAACTTTACAACCATATTAAAATTTATATTCATAATTAGCTTCTTTACTAATTTCTAATTTTATTTTTATTAATCTTTTGACTAAACAAAAATTAATAATAAAGCAACAACTAAACAATAAATTGAGGCTGTTTCAACAATTGCTAGACCTAAAATTAATAAGGTACGAACTTTTGATAGTGCTTCAGGGTTTCTTCCAACTGCTTCACAGGCCTTAGCAACAGCAATACCTTGTCCCAAAGAAACAACACCAGATCCACAAATAGCAAGTCCGGCTCCTAACATTGTTAGTCCATAAGCAAATGGATAATTACCATCTTTTAATCCTGCTTTAGTGTCACTAAAACTTAGTATTGTGTCAGAAATTTTATCTAATTTATCAATCATGATACTCTCCTATCCTATTTCTAATTTTATCCTATTGCCATCGCATTCTCTTCTTGCTTCTTGGCAATGATCTCTTTTTTTCAATCTTTAATTTTTTTCTTATGTTTCTCTTTAATGTCAACTTCTGCTGCCTGACTTCAATATGACATTGTTAGAACAACAAATACAAACGCTTGAATCATTCCAGCAAAAATATCAAAGTACAAATTAAATGCAGGGATAACTAAAATTCCAAATGGATTAAATGTTGTTGCTGCTGAATTTGGCGTTACTCCAATAATTTTTGCTCATATATTGTTAAGAAAAATAGTTGTTAATGAAGCTAGCACAACCCCACCAATAATATTTCCATATAAACGAAATGTAAGTGAAATAATTGGCGAATAGTTTGAAGCAAATTCAAGGGGGTTAAGTAATTTAATAATATATTTAAACTTATTGTATGCAATCCCAATACCAGCTGTGCCCAATCAAGTAACAACTGTAGCAGCTAAAACTGCAGATAAACTGGTTCCAATTGGCGCTAATCCGATAACTGAAAGTAAGTTTCCAAAGAAAATAAAAGCAAAAAGTGATATTAAATATGGATTTGCCCTATCAAACTTAGATTCATGGGTTTCGCTAAAGAAATTATCTCCACCAATGACAATGCTTTCAACTAATATGATTGCACCGCTAGGTGCTTTGTTTATCTTCTGTCTTTTAATTGCAATAAAGATTAAAACTGATAAAACAAGAATTAAAAACATTAAAACAATTAATGAAAATATTTGATTAGCATTAATTTCTGATGCTCCAAATCAATGAAGATTTATTAGCTTGTCCATCTATTCTCCTTTCTTTTTATTTTTAGTTTTGATTAAAGCAATGAAACCTCAAATTATTATGTATCCTGATAGAAGTAAATAAGGAGAAGTCATTGCTATTGTATTAAATGGAAAAAAAGCTATATTTGAACTAACATGATAATTTTTAGTATACAAATAATTAATTCAAATAAATAAAGTAAATAAACCAATATTTAAAATCAAACTTAAAAAAGAAATTAGAAATGCAATAAAGAAAAAAAATCCAGATTTCCTTTTTAGCTTTTTTTCTACATTTATTTTATTGGTTTTTGTACTATTTAATAATTTCAAGATTAGTTTAAGGCTTAATAAAAAAAATAGAAAGCTAACCATACCTATAGTATAACCAGCTAGCAATGAATAATTTGTAAATGCAATAGCTGAAAATATCAATAATAAACTGATATTTAATGTTGCATAGGTAACTCAAAATCTTTTTCCATCTAATATAATCATGCTCAAGTGGTTATTATAATTAAAATATTTAATTAAAATAACCTGTAAATATTTTAATACTTAAATTTTCTTAAAACTAAATATTGCATCAAACTAAAAGAAAAAATAATTTAGCACTTAATTAATTAGAGTGCTAAAATTATGTTATAATCTTTTTAGATTAAGCTATTATACAAAAGGAGATTAGATTATGCATGCATCATGGGTTCCAGCAGAAGATAAAGAAATTAAAGATCCTTTAAATCAATTTGGAAGAAATCTAACCCAATTAGCACTAGAGCGCAAATTGGAATTAGTTATCAATCGTGATGAAGAAATTAGATCACTAGTAAGAATTCTTTCACGCAAAACAAAAAATAATCCTGTACTTGTCGGTGAACCTGGAGTAGGTAAAACTGCAATTGTTGAAGGTCTAGCACAAAAAATCATTGAGAATCAAGTTCCTGAGAATCTAAAAAATAAGAAAGTATATGAATTAAATATATCATCAATCATTGCCGGTACATCTTATAGGGGGCAATTTGAAGAACGAATTCAATCAATCCTTAAAAAGATTGAGGAAGCAAATGGTGATATTATCTTATTCATTGATGAGATTCATATGATTGTAGGAGCAGGTCAAAGTGGTGAGAGTACAATCGATGTTGCCAACATGCTAAAACCAATGATGGCTCGTGGTCAACTGCATTTAATTGGTGCAACAACACTTGATGAATATCGTAAACACATTGAAAAAGATTCAGCTCTAGAAAGAAGAATGCAAAAGGTCTATATCAATGAACCATCTGTTGAAGATACAATTACAATCCTTAGAGGTATAAAAGAGCGTTATGAAACATTTCATGAAGTAAAAATCAAAGATGAGGCTTTAGTTGCAGCAGCAAATTTATCAGCAAGATATATCTCAGATCGTTTTTTACCAGATAAGGCTATTGATCTAATTGATGAGGCAGCCTCAAATATCAAAACTGAAATGAAATATATACCTGAACCAATTGAAAAATTAAATTATGAGATTGCAAAACTCGAAATTGAAAAAGCTGCAATTGAAAATTCAGTTGATAAAAAAATATCTAATAACGAAGAAAGAATTGCAATCATTAAAGAAACACTAAATCATCTTAAAGAAGAGCATACAAGACTAATAAATCAATGAAATCATGAAAAAGAACTAATCGCAAAACTCTCAAGTAATAAAGATAACATTGATGATCTAAGAAGACAGCTACCAATTTTGCAATCTGAAGGTAAATATCTTGAAGCTTCAAAAATTATGTATGTTTTAATTCCTCAACTTGAAGAATCAAAGAAGATAATCGAAAATAAATTAAGTGGTCTTGAAAATCGATTAATTAAAGAAACTATTGATGAAGAAGAAGTAGCTAATATTGTAAGCAAATGAACAAAAATTCCAGTAACAAAACTTCTTGAAAGTCAAAAAACAAAACTTTTAAATCTAGCTGCAAACTTACAAAAACGTATTAAAGGTCAACCTGAAGCAATCAAACTTGTTTCTGAAGCTATTAAAAGAAGTAAAGCAAACATCAATGATCCAAATCGTCCAATTGGTTCATTCCTATTTCTAGGGCCTACAGGAGTTGGTAAAACTGAACTAGCTAAAGTCCTAGCTTCGAATTTATTTGATGATGAAAACCATATTATTAGACTTGATATGTCTGAGTATATGGAAAAACATTCCACTTCAAAATTAATAGGTTCACCTCCGGGATATATTGGATATGAAGATAATGGTGGGCATTTAAGTGAAAAAGTAAAACAGAATCCTTATTCAATTATTCTTTTTGATGAAATTGAAAAAGCACATATTGATGTCTTAAATATATTACTTCAAATATTAGATGATGGTATTCTTTCTGATAACAAAGGTAGAAAAATAAACTTTAAAAACACAATCATTATTATGACTTCAAACATTGCTTCTGAAGAAATAATCAATCGCATGCCAACTAAAGAAGAACTAAATGCAATCTTACTAAAGAAATTTAAACCTGAGTTTATCAATCGGATTGATGAAATTATTCCTTTTGATTACTTAGGATTGAATAACATTAAAGAAATAGTTAAATTAGAATTAGATAAATTAGATAAAAGAATGAAAGAAAACACCAAGATTAATTTAGTTTATGACGATGAAGTTGCACAATTCATTGCAACAAGAGCTTACAATCCTGCTTTTGGAGCTAGAAACATAAAAAGATATATTCAAAATAACATTGAAAACAAGATTGCTGATCTAATCTTAAGCAATAAAATTAAAGAAGATTTAGCAATTGGAATTTCAGTTGATAATAATGATTTAAGTGTGGAACTTCTTCAAGGCAATTAAAATAAAAATCAAAAAAAGACAAGTTTTAACCTTGTCTTTTTTATTTGGTACATCCTGTGGGGATCGAACCCACGACCCAGGGATTAAGAGTCCCTTGCTCTACCGGCTGAGCTAAGGATGCTTAAAATCGAACAAAATAATTATAAAGCATTTTTAAGTATTAAAGACCAAAAAAAATTATTTATATGTTAACATTTAAATAAATTTATTTACTCTTTTCTTTTTAATTGATTAAAAGATATGAAATCAATGAGAGTAATAATGTGTTTTCTTTATTTTGAACTAAGAAAAAAACAAAGATAAAAGGATGTTATTGAGATGTTAGATGTGTGTGGTATTAGTAAAATATTTCCAGATAAAAAGTTATTTTCAAATATAAATATTAAATTTTTTCCTGGCAATGTTTATGGAATAATTGGTGCCAATGGTGTTGGTAAATCAACTTTTTTAAAGATTTTAAGTGGCGAAGTTGAAGCATCAGAAGGTCAAATTATTAAAAGTAAGAATGCGCGGATGAGTGTTTTATCCCAAAATCAAGATGAATTTAATGATTATAATGTTACTGATGTTGTTATTATGGGTAATAAAGAACTATATGATATCAATATTGAAAAAAATAAAATTTATGAAAATCCAGATGCAACAATGGAAGATTATGAAAGAGCTAGCCATCTTGAAGAAAAATTCGGTGAAATGGGTGGGTGGAATGCTGAAAATGATGCCCAAACGCTGCTTTCTAATCTTGGTATTGAACCAAGTAAATGATATATGCAAATGTCAGAATTAAAGGCAAATGAAAAAGTTAAGGTTTTACTTGCGAAAGCTTTATTTGGCAATCCTGATATTTTAATTATGGACGAACCAACTAACAGATTGGATTTAAAAACAATTAAATGACTTGAAAATTTCTTGATGGATTATCCAAATATTGTTATCGTTGTAAGTCACGATAGTGATTTTTTAGATGCAATTTGTACTCATATTATTGATATTGATTATTCAGAAGCTAAGCTATTTATTGGTAATTATTCATTTTGAAAACAATCAAGTCAATTACTTATTGAAATGCAACAAAAAACAAATCTAAGAAAAGAAGAGCAAGCTCAAAAACTAAAAGAATTTATTGCTCGCTTTTCTGCTAATGCATCTAAATCTAAACAAGCAACAAGTCGTAAAAAACTTCTTGAAAAAATTGTTATTGATGAAATTAAGCCTTCATCAAGAAAGTACCCTTACATTAAATTTGATTTAAATCGTATTCCTGGGAAACAAATTCTAAATGTAAGAGACCTAACTTACGTTAATGAAAATAATGATACTTTATTTGAAAATGTTTCTTTTAGTTTGAAACCAGGAGACAAAATGGTAATCATCGGAAATGATGACATTGCTAAAACTAGATTCCTTGAAATTCTAATCGGAAAAAGAAAACCTACTTCAGGAAGTGTTGAATGGGGAATTACAATTACTCCAAATTATTTTCCATCAAATAATCAAGAATATTTCAATGAGTCCCAATCAATCATTGATTGAATTAGCAAATGACCTCTAAACAATAGCACTCAAGAAACAAAGGATAATAGTGATGCAAGAATGCGAGCTTTTTTAGGAAGAATGCTATTTTCAAATGATAGTGTATTTAAAAATGTTCAAGTTACTAGTGGGGGCGAAAAGGTTAGATTGATGATGTCAAAATTAATGCTTGAAGAAAGTAACTTTTTAATCTTTGATCAACCTCTTGATCACCTTGATTCTGAATCAATTGATAGCCTAATTGATGCACTCAAATCATACAAAGGTTCTACTATCTTTACAACATATAACCGCGCGATGATTAAAGAATGTGCAAACGTAATTCTTGAAATCAAAGAAAAAGAAAGCTTTTTATTCTATGGAAGTCTTGAAGAATATGAAGAAGCAATGGGATATTAATTACTAACTAAAAATTAAATTTTACTTGCTAAACAATAGACCAATTTTAAGTTTTTTGGTCTATTTTTCTTTATTTTTTTGACATCATAAAAAATCTTAAAAACAAGTTTTTATAAAGTTATAAAATAAAGATGAGATGAGTAATTATAGTTATAAAAATTGGCAATGTAAATTAATTTAAGGTTTAGATGATTTAATCTCATTTGATTAAAAAAATTAATGAAATAGGATAAAAAATAAGGTTAGATTATGCAATTATTAAAATTGATGAATTCATTATCAGCATCCATTTTGCCACTTACTGCAAATAGTGTAGCTGTTGAAAAGGTAGAAAATTTATCTAATGATGAAGCAAAAGTTTTAGATTTAGTTAAGGATTTTATATCTGAAGAAAAGGATTTAATTAAAAATATCGGTGACAAATTTGATGAAAAACTTTCAGCAAAAAAGAATATTCAAAATTTAATTGGAAATAAGGATAAAGAAATTTTTAAAAAATTTGTTGATAGTATGCAAAAGAAAGGAATGATAAGTCAAGACCAACATAAAAATTTATATAATAGCAATGAAGCACAAACAAAGTTTAATAAAGAATTACATTCACTATTAGTTAAATCATTGAAGGAAATAAAAACAGTAAAAACTAATACTAATAAGGAAGCAAAAAGTTATTATAAGAGAATAGTAACTGATATTAAAAATAAATTTGCAGTAAATGATGATGGTGTTGAATCATCAAAGAATGTGGAAAATAAAATATTAGATTTTAAAAATTTATTAGACAAAATAAAAAGTTCTGTATTGGATAAGATGAAATTAGCAGATAGATTACTTACTGCTTCTACAGTGATTACAGGTATATCAATTGTGACCGGTGCTACTGCAGCAGCTTTATATGCAACAGCTGCGGTAACTTTTGGAGCAACAGCTGTTCCTGCAAGTTTATTAAGTATTGCAACTGGAATTTTAGGTGTAGTTGCTTCTACATTAAAAGTGGCACATTATCATGTGGTTAATTCAATTCAGTCATTTGAGGAAATTAATAATATTTTATCTGAATATAAATCAACGACAGTTGGCAAAATGGCTAAAACATTAATTTCTTCATGCTTTTCATTTACGAAATTAAAATATGATATTGTTGATTTTAACCGTGCCTTAGACCCTGGAACTATATCTAAAATTTCTAGTTATATTCGACCTGTAATCTCAACTGTTGAAGTTATAAAAGACATAAAGGAATTAAATAAATTTCGAGAAAGAAATATTGAAATTCAAAATAAAGCTATTGAATTAGCTGACATAATATCGCATCTTAAAAACGTAAAATGAGTTGTGGTAAATGAAACTATTCTTGATAAACCTTATAATGAAGGAGGTGTAGGTGGAGTTAATACACACTTCAAAAATCAAGAAACAGGTGAAATAAAAACATTAGAAGAATTATTGAAATTAAGTGATTTTGAGTTAAGTGCAAATGGACTTGTAAGAGTTAGAGATTCAAAGAAAGGTGAATATCTTAGAACATTTCCTAACAAAATAAAATGGGATAACTTAGGATAAACTTAGGACAATTAGTATATGTCAGATCCATTTTTCATTATTGTTATAAGTATTTTTGTACCAATACTTATAGTTGGTATTGTTTTAATCCATTCTATTCCTTATGTTCATGCTAAAAAAACAAGTAACATCTATAACATTAAAATTGAATCCAAGAAAGCTGTGTTATCACAATCAATAAGATTACCAAAAGAGACATTTAATAATTTTTATATATTTATTAAAAGAGAGAAAATTTATCTTAGTCTTCTATTTGTTCTTATTTTATTTCTATTCTTATTAAATCTAATTATGACCTTAGAACCTTATTTTATCTTTTGAAAAAATGATAGGAAAGCAATAAAATGAAGTTTTGATTGAATTTCAATACCTATATTTATTTTTGTAATTGGTTATCCATTATTTTGGTTTATAAAAGAACTTGTTAAGATAAATAAAACTAAAAAAATAATTGATGATTGAGTAATACAAAATGAGAAACTTCCTCAATGAAATAAACAAATCGAAAAGCCCTTAGATTATGATAAATTTAAGAACATAATATTGTATGAAGATTTCGAATTAAAAATTCCTGTTTTTAAGAATTCTAAAACACACTTTTATATAAATAAGATTTTCAATTCAAAAAAACCTTTTATAAAAGATAACAAAATAGATATTCCAAAATTACTGTATTTCTTGTTATTTGATTATGATTCAGGAATACAAATTAATAATGTTACTTACTCAAAAGAATATTTCTTATATTTTATAGGAGAGTTTTTGAACAATGATTTCAGCAGACAATAAACTTTTTAACCCACTAGCAACGACATTTTCTTTTTTAAATCTCTTTTTATTAATTGCTTTTTATATATTTCTTCTTATGTCTCATTATCAAATAAAAAGAATATGAATAAAAGAAAAATCCTCAAATTTCTTTTTATCTAAAAATATTAAAATAGACAACACATTCTTTGATACATTTAATAATAAACTTAAAAAATTAATTCCCCCTTTTATTGTTTTTATAGTGATTTCAATTCCTTTATTTTCCATATTACTTTCATTTATAACAAGATTTCATATTGATATTTTAAAAGCTAAGGTTACTTATTTTATTTATCTATGATGAGCTGCTCTAGGTTTTGCAATTGCGGTATTCTCTATTAGTTTATTTTTTATAAAAAAGATGAATAAAGTAAAAAAAGAATTTAATCAATGGAAAATCAAAAATAGTAAATTAGATGGTCTTTTGTTTGAAAATATTCAAATGAAAGAAAACATTGACCTACTAAATAAGTTTAAGTTTTCAGATAACTTAGATTTATATATAATTGTAAGAAAAAGAGATTATTATTTAACTCAAAAATATAAGATTAAAAATGATAATTGAAAAGAATACTTTTATAAGTATGATGATAAGAAATTAAGTGAAGAATTTTATTATTTTCTAATCTTTAATTATGATGATGTTGCTATTGATATGGAATCATATACACTTGAAGATTACTCATATGTTTACCAAAATCGCAACTACATATTTAATAGATAAATTCTTAATACCTAAATAAAATAACAAAAAAACCTTAAACTAAATTTAACAAGAAACTACTAGTTTTCTTGTTTTTTATTCTCTTTTTTAATCTAACTAACAAAAGCAATGTTAGATATATAGATATTAGTATAGAATTAGCAAACCAAATCATAGATTAATCTATAAACTTCTTTATATTAAAAATGAAGTGTAAAAAATAGGTATGTTAAAGTCTCTAGTCAATTAGAGACTTTTTGATTTCTCATTTTAAAAAGTCTCAAATTAAAAGAAGGGAGATTTTATATGAGTAATATTTTAAAAACATCAAATTTTAAATACAAAGCTGAGTTTAAAAAACTCATGATGATTTCTTCTTTTGAGTTAAATATGAGAAAAAAATTTACGATAAGTTAACACCAAATGCAATTAAGATTTTGCTTAAGTGCAAATTAAAAATTGGCGAAGCAATGTTTAATTTATTGTCTAAAAGAAAAGTGAGTTTCGAACTTCTTGCGATTAGTAAAGAACTAGGGGCAAGAATTAAATTTGTTCCATTGCTGGAACTAGAAAAATTAGGTTTTAAAAGATCAACCCTAACTGAAACAGTTAAATACTTATCGTCTTTAGGTTACCTTGAACATGATCTAAAAGGAAACATTAAAATTACAAATAAAGTTTGATGTGAACGTGGCGAAAAATTTATTAATTTAAATTCTACTTTAAGATGAAAACTTCTGCTAACTGACGTTTCGCTTGTTACTTTATGAAACACTCAAAATTTCCTTTTATTTCAAAAAAAACTTATAAATAAGAAAAATAAAAAGTTTTTAAAGTTTACTACTAACCCTAAAAAACTCAATGCTGGTTTTACAATAATAAACACAAACAAAACATTGTGACTTCAAGAGTTAAATTCAAAATGTCTTAAGTTTTTAAAAGGTAATAAAAATACCATTTTAAAATGTTTTAAGATGCTAACTAAAATTTATAAGATTTATTTCTTATACAAAAAAAGCAAAAATAAGACTAACTTTACATCAAGATATTTAATTTTAAAAAAACCTTTTGTAATTTAAAAAAAATTAAATTACTTTTTAGTTATATAGAAGTTTGCATTTTTTAAAAAATTGATGCAACATAATAGAAATTCATTATTTTTACTTGCTAAATTGATAACCATAAAAAGAATATATAAATATATTCTTAATAGTAAAGACAATACTCAAGATTTTTTCAAGATTTTTTAAAGAGATAAATTAGATAAGGAATTAATTAGATATGCTGAATACTTCAAATAATAAAATTTTAGGTAAAAATAAATGAGTATATAAAAAATAATCTTGTTTGTTTCATTCGAATTTGCAAACTATAAAACTAAAAAAAGACCTAATGAAGAAACTGGGCATATACATAACTTTAAGTTTTATAAAGAAGGTATTTTTATAGATTATATAAGTCGTCCAAGTGCTGTATATGTTCAAGATATAGATGATGATCGAAATTCATTAATAAACCAAATGGAAATAAAAAAAATGAATTTTGTTGAGTTTATAAATTCACGAACATTATCTAAACAACAAATAACTAAAGAATTAAAAGATTTAGAAAATAAAAGTGGATTACATTTACTTTTTAATAAAGAACCTAAGGATATAGATCTAGAAATTGCTAAAAAGCAATTTGAAAAAATTAAT
>NZ_QKUB01000008.1 GCF_003253435.1 Metamycoplasma auris | reverse complement strand
ACGAATTAGTTATAAAACCGCTGGGTTGTCCCCAATTAAATTTAGGGACAACCACAGCAGTTAAACATTCCGGTTTTTGGGGGACTCTGCAAATTATAAAAAATGACCTCTTTTTGTTGTCATTTATTAAATTCAGAGATAGCTATATCGGTTAAATATTCTAGTTTTTTTGAGACTATTTATTAGAAGTTTTATTAATTTATCTAATCTAATAACTTAACTTATTTATAATTATTTCAGTTAGAAAATGAAAGAGAATAAGTTCAAATCTTTTATCTTGGTTAACTCAATGAGTTTATTGAGTTTCTTTCCGATATTTTTAGTATCCTGTAAGACTCAGGAAAATAATCAAACTAATAAAAATCCAAATTCTAATATTAGACCTCTAGTGCCACTAGAACCAACTTTTCCTTCAAATCATATTAATCCCAAAGACAAGAATGAAAAAAATAACAATGAATTCTTTTTAGTTAATTATTTTGTTGATGACAAATTATTAAAGACTTCTAATATAAAAGCAAATACGACATTAAAACCTGAATTAATTCAAAGAGAAAATTATATTTTTGAAGGTTATTATTTAGATAAGGAATTTAAGAATAAATTAAAAAAAGATTTGATTGTTAAGCAGAATTTAAATATATATCTAAAATACTTTAAATATTCTAGTTATCCAGTTCATTCACTGATTGATACTATTGCTCTAAGAACTAAAAGTTTAAAACTTTTAAATAATGATGAAATTAGTTATGTTGAAATTAAAGATTTTTTTAAATTAGTAGAAGAATTAACTCTACTGAATGAAAAAAATGAAAATATAAAGTTTAATGAAGAAAAATATGATTTAACTAAAAACTTAAATTATGAAACTAACAATAAAGAATTAATTGTTACACTATCATGCAAATATCAAAAAAAGGATACAAATAATAAGGATTTTGAAATCAAATCTTGAATCAAATTTGATTCAGCAATCAATAAAATTAGCATTTCAAACTACTTATTTTTTAAGTTAATTAATCCTTATGAGTATGAATCATATTTAGATTTTAAATATCAAGATTTTAAGAATGAAATTGTGATTGATTTAAATAAATACAATCTTAAGATGCTAAGAATTGATAATCAAATTTTTATTCCATTTAATTTATTAAATCAAATAATTTTAGCTGAATATGAAAATGCATTTTATTTTAATGAAGATGAAATCTTCTTACTTAGTTATCTTGATGTGCATAAGGGAAGAGAAGAATTTAAAGAAATAAAACATAAAATTCTTAAAAATCAACTGGATAAAGAAGAAATTCCAAGTAAACTTAAGGAATTTCAATATAACTATTTATATTTTTTACTTGATAACTTCTATGGCATTAAATTTAAGAACAATAACCATTTTTTAAAATTACTTTCTAATTATAAAAATAAACTTCTTGGATCTAATGATGAGCACTATCAAGCGCTTCATCATCTAATTAATGACTTAGATGACATACATACTAAGGTCTTAATGCAAGGTTTGTATGAAAAAGAAGCAAATTATAATAATTATAGTCGTGCAATTAATATAAAAAATCTAAAAAAGATTGCCAAAGAAAGAACAAAAAGATTCTATGAGATTGATGATAAGTTACATAATTTAGAAATAAAATTAGGTTTTGAGGGTATTTCAATTTTGGATTCTAAAGATAAAAAAACTCGAATGATTAATTTTAATATTATTACAAGAGAGACTATAGAAACCTATCTTAAAAAAGATTTAAAAGAAGCAAAAGAACAAGGAATAAAAAACATTGTTCTTAACTTAGCACTTAATCAGGGCGGTTCAGTACAAGCTACTTGAGAATTATTTGGGTTTATGACAGATCAATATTTTAAATACTATGAATATAACCCACTTGCAAAAGAAAAAATACTAACAGAAATTAAATCAAGTATTGGCAAATATGATGATTTTAAATATTATATTTTAGTTTCCCCAATAACATATTCTGCAAGTAATATGCTAGCAGCTGTTGCAAAAGAAAATAAACTTGCTAAAATAATTGGTTATCAATCAGCAGGTGGCGCTTCAATCGTTAGATTTTCAATTCTTCCAACTGGTAATATTATTCGTTTGAGTAGTAATAATGTTCTAACCAATCAAAACTTTGAATCATATGAATTAGGAGTAATTCCGGATATTGATTTTACAAAAGAAGAAAATGGTGTATTTGAAAAATTATTTGATATTGAGTACATATCTACATTAATCAACAAAAATAATTAAAATAAGTTTCGAATTTAAGTCTAATTTAGGCAATAAAAATCAATTAGATTGAAATTTTAATTCTTTTTTCTTAATTAAATGATGTTATTAAGCACTACATTAAGTAGATAAATTTAAAAATTTCATAATTGCTAAGGATGTTTGAAAATTTAATGTAAAATTTAAGCTAATGAAATTAGGTAAAAAACATTTTATCTTATCCTTATTGGTATCCTCTATTTTACCAATATCTCTTTTATCTTCCACTACATGTAACAGAATTAAGAGTAAGCATTTAGATAAGCGAAACGTTGCTTTAAATCGAAATTCAAATGCTACAATAAAACTACAAAAATACGATTTTATAGATTTAATTAAAAATAATAAAAATCGGCTTAAGGAAGTTAACTTATTCCTTCATAATGATGTAGCCTATATTGGAATTAAAGAATTTCTAACAGCAATAAAAAGTGTGACAAATTTTCAAAATACTGAAACTAAATTAGTTGAAATTAATAATAAAAAATACAAGAATAAAAAGGTTTTAGATCACTTTTTTAAGGATAACAAAGTAATTTTAAAGTTAACAAATGAATTTGTTAATGAGAGCAATATAAGTGATAAAAAAATAGTTGAATATACACTTGAGATTGATTTTAGAACAAATAAAATTAATGTTTCAAATTACAAGTTTTTTATTGAGATCCTAAAAGATTATAGAAGAGGAGAAGAAGAACTTGAAATTGATTTTTTATCCTCTAAGAATATTAATAGTCAAACAACATTTAGTTATGACTTGAAAGAATATGGAATTGATATCTTAAAAAATGAAAATGACTTATATTTACCATTGGTACTATTAAATCAACTTTTCTTAAATGAATCAAATTATCAAACATACTTCAATGGTGAAATATTTAATTTATTTAATTACACTGAAACATTATCAGATGCATTTGGACCAGTTAGATTAAAAAGTTCGAAGGCAAATAATGAACAAATACCTACTGGACTTAAAGAATTTCAATATAAGTATTTTTCCTTCTTATTTGATTATTATTATGGAATAAAGTTAAAAGACAATAAATCATATAAAGAATTCATTAGTGTCTATGAGAATGATATTTTAGGTGAAGATGATAATCACTATTTGGCGACAAAAGATATTATCAATGATCTAGGAGATTTACATTCATCATTTATTCTTGATGGTTATTATAATTATGATAATTCAGCAGTTAAATATATTGAAAGAGAATTTAAAAAGACTGAACGACTTCAAAAGCGTGCTGAAATTGAAAATGAATTAGGAAAAAGAGATTTTGGAAAAGTTGAATATAGCATTACATATACACCAGATAGAAAAACAGCAATAATTTCTTTTCGTGCATTTGATAGGAATACAACAAAAGAAATTCAAAAGAGTTTAGAGATTGCAAAAAATCAAGGTGTTAAAAACATTGTCTTCAATGTTACTGTTAATACAGGTGGATATATAGGAAGTGCTTATGAAATTATGGGTTTTATGACAGATAAACCTTTTTATTCATATTTATATAATCCATTAACTAAAGAAAAAAGAATTGAAGAAATTAAATCAAAATATCCCAAATATGATTTTAATTATTTTATATTAACATCTCCATATTCATTTTCAGCCGCTAACATTTTTCCACAAATGGCAAAAGATAATAATGTTGCAAAAGTAATTGGATATAAAACATTTGGTGGTGCTTCGGCAATAAATTATGCAATTCTACCAACTGGAGATATTATTCAATTAAGTAGTAATAATGTATTTACGGATAAAAATTTCAACTCAATTGAATTAGGAGTTAAACCTGATATTCCTTTTGAAGGAGATATTTATAAGGATCAGGACAAATTATATAATTTAGATTATATTGAATCTATAGTAAACAAAGAAACTAACGATCGATTAAATATATCTCATTTAATTAAGAATACCAATCTAGGAGAAATAGCATCCAAAGAAAAACTATTCTTATATGAAGAAATCAAGAAAAAAAACAATGCCTTCAATCTTGATATCTGAGATATTGAGTTTCATTCATTAAGAAAATTGGAAAATCAACCAAATAAGTATGAAATTATATTGATGGTTAAGGACAATGCTTTAGGCTATCATGGAGAAATAAAATTATTCTTTAGTTTAAAAGAAGAAGAAAAAGAATATAAAAAACCAAACAGAAATCCACATATGGATACTGAAAATACAGAAAAAATATTCAAGCTAAATAAACAAAGAAAATTAGTAATTACTTTATCTACAATCTTAAGCTTACTAGGAATCTTATTGGTTTCGATTATTGTTTTCTTAGTTATAAAAATCAAAAAAAGAAAGATAAGTCACTAATTTAATATAGGTTAAAAAATTAATTCTAAGAAATATCAGATTTAGTTATTTACAATCTCTTTTTTGCTAAATTATTATTTCATTTAAGAAAAATAAAAAAGTGCTTTTTGCACTTTTTTTACGATTGAAAATGATGACTATTCTTTTGTTTCTAATTCAGCTTTTCTTGCTGCTCTTCTTAGATCTCTAGCTCTTTCTTTAGCCAATTTGTGTGCTCTTTTTTCGGCCTTTACTTTGTTAGCTAGTCTAACATCTTTTCTCATTGCTTTCCTTTCAAAAATTGCATTTAGTGCCTTAGATAAACAAAAAAGATAATTATAAATTATAACTATTTTTTTGTAATTTCCTTTACTTTTTCTTCGATTGAATCTAGGTCAATATTATCCATGGCCTTAAGTTTATTTTCAAGATTTATTTGTTTATTTTTCAAACTATTTTTATCTAAACTATTTGATGTAGTTTCAATTATTTCATTGTTATCTAATTCAAAAAGATTAATCTTTTCATTATGTTTGAAGTTGACAGGAGAATTGGTATATTTTGTTTCTTCTTTTAATGAATAATATCTTTGAAATAAGGTTTCTTTAAGATTACCAATAATTGTTTTATTATCATCAAGTTTTTTAAGATAATAGGATCTTAATTTCTTTTTTTCTTCATCATCAACATCAATTAATTCTTCAATTTTTAAATGTTGAATTAAATATCCAGAATTATTGCTTTCGATATAGTTGTTTGATAATTTGTCTATTTTCTTATTGTTATTTTCAATCTTATTTATATCAAATTCAGTTACTTCATTGTTCTTATTCGTATAAATAAATTCCAAAGAATCAGTTATTACTTCAAGATTTTTTGGTGTGCAATTTACATTTTTTAGGATATTAAACAAAAAAGTACCGCGGTTTGTTCGATTAGTATAAGCAAGATCAACCGCATTTCAAACTTTTGTTACTCCATCTTGTGTGAGCATTAAGATTTTATTGAATTTCGATATTGTACAAAAGGCGACCACATAAGTTTTATTTAATTTTGGTAGTAACTTGATTCCTTGTGCTTTAAGCGTTAGTGTCGATGAAAATTCATTTTCATTAATTAAGAAATAAAGTCCGTTATTAAGAAGAATAAATATATCTTTTTCATTATTTCCAAACTTGACATCAACTAACTCATCATCTTCATTTTTTAAAGAAATACAACTTCTTTTTCGATTGTAAATTTTTGATTCAAGGTCACTGAATTTAATTTTTTTTCCATAACCAAATTTGGTTATCAATATTAAATCAAGATAGGTATCAAATGAAGAAACTTCCATTACACGAATAACTTTTTCATAGATATCAAGATTGATATATGAAGAAATATGAATACCTAATTCTTTTCAAATATTATCTTTTAGACTATGTGCTTCTAAGATAAAGAAATTACCTTTATTTGTAAAAAATAGAATTTTAGAAAGAGAATTTATTTTATTGTAATAAAGAATCGCATCATCATTTTTAAGTCTAAAGGAACTTAGGTCATTTGAATTAAAGATTTTTGGAGTGATTTTTTTAATGTATCCATCTTGTGAGAAAAAGAAATAAAAATCTTCGTTTTTAGTTAATGATTTATAATCAACTTCTTTATTGACTAACTCGTCTAGAATTTCAGTCTTTCTTTCTTTTCCAAATTCATTTTTAATTTCATTTAATTGAGAAATTAAGTATTTATTGAATTCTTGCTGATCATTTAAAAGTAGTTTGCAATTTGAAATGAGGTCTTCAAGATATTTTTTTTCATTTTGAAATTCAATTTGATCCATCTTGGATAATTTATATAATCTTAATTCAGCAATTGTGGTTGCTTGAATTTCTGAAAAATGAAATTTATCCATCAGTGCAGAAATGACACCTTTTTTAGAATTATCACTTTCTTTGATTAATTTAATAACTTGGTCAGATATTTCAGCTACCTTAATGAATCCTTTAATGATTTCATGACGAAGTTGATATTTTTTTAAATCATATTTAATACCTTTAGTATTAATCAAACTTAAATGTTCTAAAAATGCATAAATTGCCTTATCCAAAGAAAGTAGAACCGGTGCACTTTTATATATTGCCATCATGTTGTAATCATAGTTAATGCGTAATTTGGTCTTATTCATTAAATAAGTAATAATTGCTTCAGCATTGCTATCTTCATCAATATCAATATAAATTGATAAACCATCTCGATCTGATTGATCTCTTATTTCTTTAATTCCTGAAATCGTTTTTGAAGCAATAATTGAATCAATTTCAAAAACTAATTTTGACTTAATAACACCAAATGGAATTTCAGTTATTTCAATTCCAATTGTCTTATCTTTTTTGTTTTTGATGAAGTTATATTTTGCTGAGAGACTAATTTTTCCCTTACCACTTTTGAATGCTTCTTTAATCCCATTTATGCCATGAATGATTCCACCTGTTGGAAAATCTGGACCTTTTACATATTTCATCAATGATTCAACATCTATATCTTTATTATTAATCATTGCAATTGTTGCATCAATCAATTCATTAAGATTATGAGGAGGAATTTGGGTTGCGAATCCTGATGCGATTCCAACAGCACCATTCAATAGTAAATTAGGAAATAAAGTAGGAAGTACAACTGGTTCATATTCTGAATCATCAAAATTAGGGATCATCGCAACTACTTTTCGTTCCAAATCCTTAAGCATATACTCAGCTATTTTTTCTAATCTTGATTCGGTATAACGCATTGCAGCAGCTGGGTCATCATCGATTGAACCTTTATTTCCGTGCATCTGAACAAGAGGATAGTTACTTTTTCATTCTTGCGCCATTCTAACCATTGCTTCATAAACTGAACTATCGCCATGTGGATGATATTTACCTAAAACATCTCCGACTATTCTTGCAGATTTTTTAAATTGGTCTTTGTTTCTTAGTTTTAAATTTCACATTGAATAAAGAATTCTTCGCTGTACTGGTTTTAGACCATCTCTTGCATCAGGGATTGCTCTTTGCTGAATTACGTATTTTGAAAAACGAGAAAAACTTGTATTCATGATTTCAATCATGTTTTTCTCAATGATATTTTCAATTGTTTCCTCAAATTCTTTTTTGTTATCTTTAGCCATAGATTTTTATCCTATTTTTGAATCTCAAATTCATCAATACTTGAAAAGTCAATATTTTCATTAATTCATGTTTTTCTAGCTTCAGGGTTGTCACTCATGAATGTCGTTATATTTCTCTCTGTTAATGCTTGATTGTCAATGCTTACTTTAATGATATTTCTTGTTTTTGGATTCATTGTTGTATCTCATAATTGGTCGGCATTCATTTCTCCTAATCCTTTATAACGTTGAATTTCGTAGTGAGAATATTGGGAAGTAATTTCTCGCAATCCATCTTCATCTCATGCATAAAAACTCTTATTATTTGCATTTTTAATTGTTATTTTATAAAGTGGAGGTAATGCAATATAGATCATGCCAGCTTCAATTAATTTTTTCATATATCTTCAAAAGAAGGTTAGAAGTAGCATCTGAATATGTGCACCATCAACATCAGCATCAGTCATGATAATGATTTTTCCATATTGTGAATTTTTTAGATCGAAGTCTTCACCAATTCCCGCACCAATTGTATTAATAATCGTAGCTAACTCTTCATTTGCAAGAATGTCAATTAATTTTACCTTATCAGTATTCATAACAACACCACGAAGTGGCAAAATTGCTTGTGTTTTGCGGTCTCGACCCATTTTAGCTGACCCACCTGCTGAATCACCTTCAACCAAAAATAATTCTTTATCAGCAGAAATTTTTGATTGAGCAGGTGTTAGTTTTCCTGATAGGATCTTTTTGGTATCGAGTTTATTTTTTACTTTTCTAGCTTCATTTCTTGCATTTCTTGCAGCAATTCTACCTTCATAGGTACGCTTAATTTTTTCAATGATTTTGTCCGCTTCTTGTTTATTTTCATTTAAATAAAAATTAAATTTTTCTGAAAAGAAATCCTCGACTGCCTCACGCGCTTCAGGAGAACCTAATTTATCCTTTGTTTGTCCAACAAACTCAAGAATACTCTCAGGAACTTTTAATGAGACAACAGCAATGATTCCTTCTCTAACATCCAAACCATCAAAACTAATTTTAGATTTTGAGTTTGTATTTTTTGAATATCATTCATTGATTGTTTTAGTTAAAGCAGCCTTAAATGCTGTCTCATGCGTTCCACCATCTCTTGTTTTAACATTATTGACAAATGAGTATATAGTTTCATTATAACTTTCAGTGTATGCGACTGAGATCTCAATTTCAATATTATTTTTTGCTATCCCTGAGGCATAAAAAACATTACTTATAAATTTCTTTCCTTCACCAACAAAGTTAACATATTCTTTAATTCCCTCATTGGTTTGAAAAACAATATTTTCATTTGTTATTTCATTGATGTAATTTATTTTTAGATTTGAAATTAGAAAACTAGCTTCCCTCAATTTTTCTTTGATTATTTCAGAAGAAAATTTTGATTTTTTAAAAATATCAAAATTAGGTCAAAATTGGACTCTTGTTCCTTTTTTAGAACTAGGTCCAATTAAAGTTGTTTTAGTTGTAATTTCTTCTTGTTTAAAAGCTGTAAAGTATTCTTTTTTATCTCTAAAAACGCTTACTTCTAATTTAGAACTTAAGGCATTAACAACGGAGGCTCCTACTCCATGTAAACCACCACTTGTTTTATATGCACCATTTCCAAATTTCCCGCCAGCATGTAGTTCAGTAAAAACTAACTCGACACCACTTTTTCCTGATTCATGTTTTGTAATCGGAATTCCTCTTCCATTATCTTCAATAATAATTGAATTATCTTTCTTTAGTGTCACTTTGATATTATCAGCAAAGCCACCAAGTGCTTCGTCAATTGAGTTATCAAAAATTTCTCAGATAAGGTGGTGTAAACCATTTGAATCAGTTGAACCAATATACATTCCAGGTCTTTTTATTACTGCATCTAAGCCCTTTAGAACTTTTAAATCATTTGCTTCATAATTAGACATACTCATATTTTTTAAATTATATATATTTTGAATTAATTTAAAATAAATTAGAATTCCAAGTAATTATTTAGGATTTAAAGATAGCAATCTTATGTTTAAATATCGTTGAATAATCAGCAATAAAATAAAGAATTTTAAAGATTAAAAAAACACTTCTTGCTTTTTATTCTAAGAAGTATTTTTTATAAATTAAATTTTATAATGTCAATATTATCAATGATTTCATCTTCTAATTTAAATAAGTCAACTAATTCATCTTCTAATGCTTTTGCTGTTTCTCGATTAGGTTTTGTAATGGGAAATTTTGGAGCAAATAATTCACATGTCTCACAAGCCTTAAGAATTGAAATATCCATTGTTTTAATTCTCTTTGCAATTGCAATTGTTTCATTTTTATCAAAACTAAGTAAAGGACGTAGGATTGGAAGATTGCAAACTTCTGATATTGTATATATAGATTCAAGCGTTTGTGATGCAACTTGGGCAAGGTTTTCACCATTGGAGATTGCTTTAATATTGTATTTATTCGCAATCTTTTGGGCAATTCGATAGAAGCTACGACGCATTAGACAGATTTTGTATTTTTGGTTGGAAACTAATCCAATGTAATTCATTATTTTTGTATAGTTAACTTGAAATAAGGTTGCGCTACCTTGATATCTTGTAAGTAATGAAATGATATCGTTGATTTTGTCTGTTGTTTTTTTATCTGTATGAGGAGGTGTTATGAAGTTAAGGAATGAAATATGTAATCCTCTTTTTTGAAGTAAATTTGCTGCAACTGGTGAATCAATTCCACCACTAATTAAATGTAGTGTTTCTCCTGATGAAGAAGTAGGCATTCCACCCATACCTTCGATATATTGTGTAAAAATATAACTAAATTTATCACGAATTTCAATATAAAAAATCAAACTTGGATTTGTTAAATTAACGCTTTTGTTTTTAAAATTACTTAAGATATAATGTCCAAAGTGCATATTAAGTTGTGCTGAAGTCATTTTGTAATTCTTATTGTGTCTTCTAGCGTTAATTGCAAATGTATCAAATTCATTTTCAGATGCAATTTGATTGACTACCAATTCAATGTCTGCAAGATTGATTGAAGACTTATAAACAACTGAATAAGATGAAATTCCAAAAATATATTTTAGAGATTCTAAATTTGAATCTGAATACTTACAAAATGCTCGATCGTATTCCATTTTTATTTCATTTTTATTAATATATAACTCAAGATTTTTTCTTAGTTGTTTGATAAAATCCTTTTTATTTTCTCCCTTAAGTGTTAATTCTCCATATCTAATTAGAATTTCTTTTTCAATCATTTCTTGCATTTTATAACCCCTCATTTTTCTTTTTTATTTGTTTGAATTGAGATTTCTTATCTACGAAAGCGTATTTTGTTAAATATTATATTACATTAAAACATTCTTAACCCTTATGAATTTTTACTAGGGATTTAAGAAAGAAAATTTCTTTATAAAATTGCAGGATCTTGAATTAATAAAATATAAAACTTATTTATCAATAACTAAATTAATTTGATACATATATTTAAATTTTCTAAGGTTTATATTTATTATGATAATGTCAAAAAAACTATATAATTTAGTACTATGAAAAAGCAAAAAAAAGTCTCATTAGCCTGTCAAACTTGCTTGCATAAGAATTATTCAATCAATAAAAGCAATGAAAAACGTTTAGAGATTAAAAAATTCTGTAAATTTTGTAATGCTCAAACTTTGCACAAAGAGGAAAAGTAATGGTAAACGAAGATAAAAAATTAAGTAAAGAAGAACTTAAAACTCAGAAAGAATATAACAAAAGATTAAAGAAAAAAATGCGAATGCAAAAAAAAGAAATAGCAAAAGAAGCAAGACTTTATACTTTTAGAAACTGAGTTAAAGAAATTAAAAGAGTTGTTTGACCTCGTAATGCAAAAAGTTGAAAATGATTTGGAATTACAATTGCTTTTCTTATCATTATGGCTTTATTTTGTTTTTTAGTATCATTAGCATTTACTAGTTTATGAAATAGTGTAGGAATTAAGATTTAGATATTAGATTTTTATTTGGGAGATAGTTAGAAAATATGGATTTTAAGTGGTATATGGTTTCAACTGTATCTGGAAAAGAAGATAATGTTATTGAAGCTTTAAGAAATAAAATTTCTTCGCAAGGAATGGATGATTTTTTTAAAGATATAAGAATTTTTAAAATGCCTCATCTTTCTAATAAGGAACTTGAAAAGAAAACAAAAGGTGAAGAATTTAAAGTTACCTATGTAAACATTTATAAGGGTTATATTTTTATTAATATGATTATGACAGATGAATCATGATATTTAGTTCGTAATACGCAATATGTAACAGGATTAATCGGTTCATCAGGGAAGGGAGCAAAACCTACTCCAATTAGTAAACGTACATTTGAAAAAATGATTGAAAAAGAAAGATTTTTGATTGAAAAATTTGAATCAGGAGACATTGAAACCGCATTCAAAGAAGGAACAATTGTAAGAATCAAAAATGGAATTTACAAAGATGAAATTGGTGAAATTATTAAGAATAATGACCGTGAAGAAAAAGCATTTGTAAATATTGAACAATTCGGAAGAAAGGTTCCAACAGAGTTTTCATATAGTGATTTAGAAATATGCGGATAAGCATATTTTTTATATAAAATTAATCAAGATTTTATATACTCCAAAAGTTAGGATCTAAACATAATTATTGTATAATTATGGATTATTCATTTTATTGAAGATTAAGATTTAAAAAGAGGTTTAAATTATGAAAAAATCAGCAAAAATTTTACTTAGTTTAGGTGGCTTATCGACAATTCTTTTACCCATTAGTGCAATTTCATGTTCAAATAAAAAACCAGCCTTAGAAAATCAAATTAAAATAAGTAAAGAAACTCTAGTATCCCTTGAATTTGATGAATTTAAAAAAGATTTAAATGAGTTAGTAACAAAAGCAACTCAAGTTTTAAATGATCCCAAAGCTTCAAATAAAGAGTTTAATCCAATGATAGATCAACTAAAAAAAGTTACTTCTGAAGCTAAAGAAAAAAATGAAGCAAAAAAAGAAGAACATGCAAATAACAAAAAATTAGTTGAGAAAGAGATTGATAAATTAAAAGAATTCTCACATGAAAAGCTAACTGATTTAGGCGAAGAATATAATAAATTAAAGGCTGAACTTGTAAAAAAATATCAAGAAGAAGAAACTAAGCATCAAGCAATCAAATCAATTGAGTATAGTGCTGAGAAAACTAAAGGATACACTGCTGAACTAGAAAAGATTTTTAATGAATTTAAAAATAAAAAAGTTGAATTGGATAAGAAATTTTTACCTAAATTAGTTGAAGAAACAAAAAAGAAATTAGAAGCTCTTAAATTTGATGATTATAAGACAAAACTAAGTCAAGAAGAATTTAATAAGATTAAGGACGACTTGCAAAAACAACTAGATGAATCTACAAAGGTTTCAACTGATATTGAAAAATCTAAACCTGAAAAAATTGACAAAGCAATCTTTGATTTAAATAAAATATTAAAAGACCTTGAAACCAAAAAATCTTAATAGAAAATAAAAAGAAGAATTGATATTTAAATTCTAAATTTCTTCTTTTTATTTTTATTTAAATAAGCAATAAAAGATTGAAATTATATTATTCAAATAAGAAGTGATATTATGAAAAATAAATTTTATTTTAAAGAAAATGAATCACTAGATAGCTTAGTTAATTATTTAGTTTCACTTAAGAGTCTTGAGGCAATTTTACTTGATGGAGAACTTGGGGCTGGCAAAACTACATTAACTTCAGCAATTGCAAGAAAACTTGGCGAAAAGAAAATTGTTGTTTCACCAACCTTTAATACAATGATTTGTTATGATAATCTAGTTCATATTGATGCATATAAATTAAGGGGTAATTTATTTGCTTATGAAGAATATTTTGAAAATAAGTTAGTTGTTATTGAATGATCAAAAAATATAAGTCATAATTTCAAAAATTATGTTTCTATTAATGTAACACTTGAATTAGTTGATGATGAAGTCTATCATGTTTTTGAAATTACAAATAATACGATTACTAAAAGTCTTTTTGTTGAAACATCACTTGAAGATTTATTTCTTGCAGTCATTGAAAACAATCAAGTAATTGATTACATATTAGAAGAAAAACTAGTTAAAAAAACTGATCTATTTTTTGAAAAAGTTAATGATTTATTAGCAAGAAATAATTTATCTATTGAATATTTTGATTGTATTTATACAACAAAGGGACCAGGAAGTTTTACTGGTTCAAGATTAGGTTTCTCTTTTGCTGCGACAAATTTTTTACTCCATAAACCGCTTTTGAATAACGATTTAAAAATTATGCTATCTCCAACATATGAGTTATTTTTTAGTCAATTAAATCGAAATATTATTTATATTAAAGCAAACAAATATAAAACTTATATGGTAACTAAGGAAAATAATGAAATATCAATCAATTTAAGTGATGAAATTGAAAAAATTGATAAGTTTGATTATCAATTGTTTATAAAAAACCCATCACAATATTTAAGTTTATTTAGTCAATGTAATAATGTTTTGGATGAAGAATTAATTTATGCATCTGATCCGCAAATAGGAGGACTATAATGAAAATTTTCGCAATTGAATCCTCTCATGATGATACTTCATTTGCTATCTTAGAAAATAACAATCCACTTTGAATGAAAACAATTACACAGACTGAGATTCATAAAAAATATGGCGGAACAATACCGGAATTAGCATCAAGAATGCATGTTAAAAATATTCTTCTACTGATTGAAGAATTAAAGAATTTAAAGATTGATAATAAAGAAATTTTTAAAGAAATTGATTATATTGCATATACCAAAGAACCAGGTCTTGTTGGTTCTTTGCAAGTTGGATATGTGATTGCGCAAAGTATGGCACAAATATACAAAAAACCAATCCTAGGCTTAAATCATTTAGAAGGTCATTTTTATTCAGCATTTATAAAAAAGGAATTAGAATTTCCAGTACTTTGTTTGTTAATTTCAGGCGGTCATTCTCAATTAATGCATTATTCTAAGAAAGATGAGTTTGAAATCATTGGTGAAACATTAGATGATGCAGTCGGTGAAGTATATGATAAGATTGCAAGAAAATTAAATTTAGGGTTTCCAGGTGGACCTGTAATTGATAAAATTTGACAAGAAAATAGAGATTTATATACATCTCATTTTTCAATCCCAAAGACTGAAAATGAATTCGATTTTTCATTTAGTGGAATTAAGACAGCTGTAATAAATTTAGTAAATAATTTAAGACAAAAAAATCAAGAAATAAATGTCAATAAGATTGCAACGGAATTTCAAAATACAGTAATTTTATATTTACAAAATACTTTAAAGAAAGCAATTAATAAATTTAATCCTAGTTTAATAGTTTTAGCTGGTGGAGTTAGTGCAAATGTTGGAATTAGAAATATGTTTTTAGGATTGCATAAAAATGTTTATTTGCCTGAGATGCAATATACAACTGATAATGCAATGATGATTGCAAGATTAGCATACGAAAAGGTAAGGAAATAAAATGTGAAAATTTATCAAAAGTTCAACTTCACAAGAAAATTGATTGCTAGATAATAAAGAAGAAATTATATTTTGAGGTCGTTCCAATGTCGGAAAATCTTCATTAATTAATGCTTTAGCTAAAAATAAAATTGCTAAGACCTCATCAACACCGGGTCGTACGAGATTAATTAATTATTTTGAGAGTACAAATAAAAAAACGATTGTAGATTTACCTGGTTATGGGTATGCTAAGATGTCAAAAAAAGAACAACAAAAAATTGCTGGCATCATCGATTTCTATTTTCGTAATTCAAAAAGTAAAAAATTAGTTTGCTTTCTTATTGATGCGAAAGTTGGTTTTAGTTCAATTGATCTTGAAATTATTGAGTATATAGAATCTCTTTCAATTCCATTTGATATTATTATTACAAAATTAGATAAAGCAAACCAATCACAGCGCCATTTAGTAAAAAAACAAGCGCTTACATTTAAAAAAGAAATTAATATTTTCTTAGTTTCTTCATCAAAACAAATTGGATTAATCGACATTATTGAACACTATAATTTATAAATTTGTTTAGACATTTAATTAACAGATAACAATCTTACAAATAGTTTTTTATAATCATTATTTAATTAGTTGTAATTAAGGAATTTGTGGGTTGCACTATTCCTTTTTTTGATGTATTTTTTGTATAATTTAATCTATGAAAACAAAAGAAGATAAAAAGAGATTAACGATCTTTATTATCAAAATATTAGCGTTTTTTATTATTCCTACAATAATATTTTTTGCAGGTATTTTTGTGCTTCCACTTAAATGAAGAACACCAATCATTATCATATATTCATTTCTAATTTTAGGATTAGGAATTTATAGCGGATTTATCATTAAAAAATTTTTGAAGGAGTCATTATTCATTAATCGTACATTGAGTCAATATATCCAAAACGAAATTAGTGAATCTGGAACTGGAATATTGATTTTTTTAAATAGCGGAGAAATTATTTGATCAACTAATTTTATTTTAAATCGTTTTGGTGATGCAATTATTGGCAAAAACATTAATGAGGTTTTTAAAGTCAAAGATTGAAATGACTCAAATTATGATTTTTCTTTTAATAAAGATAACTATGAATATTCAATTCATGTAAATTTTGAAAAAAATATTGTAATTGTTAAAGACATAACTTTTCAATCAAACCTATTGAGTGATTACAAGAAACAATCAATAGTTTTAGGTGAGCTTCATATTGATAATATTAACTTATACCAAGTTTCCTTACCGCAAGAGGATTTGTATAAGATTTATAGTAACCTAGCTTTGCTTTTTGATGAAATTTCGAAGAAATATAATATTGTTTATCATCAATATGAAAATGGTCAATTTTTTATCATTACAAATAAAGAAACTTTGGATCAATTTGAAAAGGATGGATTTGAAGTCTTTAGAGATTTAAATGTTAAAAATTTAAGTAAGAAAATTTCAATTACACTTTCTGGTGGTTTTTCTTATGGAATTTATAAATTCAGTGTTCTTGATGAATTAGCTAAGGAAGCAATATTACAATCAAAAACTCGTGGTGGTGACCAGATTACAGTTTTAACAAAGAATGAAAACCCACGATTCTATGGTTCAATTTCAGAAATTGATATTGATATGTCAAGAACTAATGTTTCATACATAGCAAAAATCTTAATTAATAAATTAAAATCAAAAAATATTACAAAAGTAATTGTCTATGGTCATAAGAATGCTGATTTAGATGCTCTAGGTTCATCATGGGCAATTTATAAATTAGCAAAAGAATTTGGAAAAAATGCATTTATTCAGAACAAAACTTTTGATGAAACAACACAGAAATCATTCAATTTACTAAGTCCGATTGAAAAACAAGCATTTATAAGTCCTTCTGAGGCAACAGCAATGAATGATAGTCAAACTCTTGTTGTGATTTGTGATACATCAGCTGAAAATAGAATTGAAAATAAAAATGCATTTAAGAATATTGAAAAAGAAAATATTATTATCATTGATCACCATCGACTAGGAACAAATCCTGACTTTATTTACAAAGAAAATTTATATATTGATTCTCTTGCCTCATCAGCTTCTGAAATTGTGACTGAGATTATTGCAATTACAAATAACAATGATAAAATAGATAATGAAACAGCACAACGTTTACTAGATGGAATTTATCTTGATACAAATAATTTCCAAAAACAAACTTCATCAAAAACATTTTCAGCAGCTGCTTTGCTAGAAAAATGAGGTGCTAAAATATCAATTTCTGTTAATAATTTAAAAATAAATGAAGAAGTATTTAGTCAGGTTTTTGAGTTGTTAGAAAATTTGGAAGAAGTAAAACCAGGATACTTTTTAGCTTATAAAGATATAAGAGTTTCACCTGATGTAATTTCAATTGCAGCAGAAGAAATACTAAGAGTTAATGGAAGAAAGGCGGCATTTGTAATCGGTGGTTTAGTTGGTCAAAAAAAATATAAGATGTCAGCAAGAGGGATTAATACGAATGTTCAAATCATTGCTGAATCAGTTAACGGAGGTGGTCACTTTAGTAGTGCTGCAGCTGAAAGTGATGAAAAAATTGAAGTATTCGTCGATAATTTAAGACAAGCAATTGTGAGTGTAGGAAAATGAAAGTAATAATAATTAAAAAATATGACAAATATGATGTAAATCAAATCGTTGAAATTAATGATGGATTTGCTAAAAACTTTTTAATCAAAAAGGGGTATGCGCAACCTGTTAATAAACAAACGCTAGCAAATCTTGAAAGAGTTAAACAAAATCTACAAGAAGATTATCAAAATGAGATAGCAAAAGCAAAAGCCTTAAAAGAAGAAATCGAAATGTTAACACTAAATTTTCATTTAAAGTCAAATGGAAATATAGTTCATGGGTCAATTACTAACAAAGCAATTGAAAGAGAACTTCTAAAGCATAATATTAAAATTGGTGCACATGCACTTGAAAAACACTCATATAATACTTTTGGAAGACATTATATTAATGTTAAGTTACATCCAGAAGTAACAGCAATTTTATTAATTGAGATTTTTGAAGAAAAATAAAAGATAAAAAGTGGGAAAGATGCAAAATAATTCATTAAGTTCAAGAGAAATTGCAATTGCCAATAATGAAGCTGCATTATTGGGATTGCTTTTAGTTAATCCTGAATCTTATGTAAAAATTGGCGTCATTATTCGTTCTGAAATGTTCCACTTTTCGAGTCATAGAATTCTATATGACGCAATTTCTGAAGTTATTGTCAATTCTAAAAACTTCGACCTTCCAATTCTTATATCTTATTTAGAACAAAAGAAGCAATTTGAGCAAATTGCTTCATTTATGATGACTTCATCTGAGTATATTGCTTATTTGATGGAGAATCCTGGTTTTGTTTCTGAGATTGAAATTTATGCTAAAAATATTATTGATCAATACAAAGTAGATTGTCTAACTAATTTACTAAATGAAGTCAACGAAACAATTACAACTAAGACTTTTGATGTATCAGATTTATTATCTCATATTCAATTATCACTTATTAATATTGACATTTCTGAAATTAATTCAACATATGAAAAGATTGGAGATACAGCTGAAAATATTTTGCAACAAATTCTAAGAAAATTAGATAGTGATATTGGTGTTGGACTTCAGCTGGGATTTCCTGAATTAGATGAAGTGCTCCTAGGGTTAAATAAAGGTGACTTAATGATTCTTGCTGCACGTCCAGCAATGGGAAAAACGGCATTTGCTTTAAATATTGCAAATAATGTTGCAAAAAAAGGAAAAACAGTTTTATTTTTTAGTTTAGAAATGTCTAATCCACAATTAGTTCAGAGAATGATGGCAATTGATTCAACTGTTTCGATTGCAAAACTAAAAATAAAAGAGTTAGATATCCAAGATCAAAGAAATCTAATGCATACAGTTGAAGAGATGTCAAATTGAAAAATTTATATCAATGACCGTGCAACACTTACAATTTCAGATATTTCAACATTATCAAAACGTTTTGCTAGAAATGCTAAAGTTGATCTAATTATCATTGATTACTTGCAACTAATTGGAGATTCATCAAAGCGATCGCAAGAAAATAGGCAGCTCGAAGTAGCTAAAATATCTAGGTCTTTAAAGCAATTAGGAAGAGAACTAGAATGTCCAGTTATTGCATTGAGTCAATTAAGTCGGAGCGTAGAAAAACGTGAAGACAAAACACCATTAATCTCTGACTTAAGAGAATCAGGTGCAATTGAACAAGACGCTGATAGGGTTGTTTTCTTACATCGTGATGATTATTATAAGAATAAGAAAACAGATGAGCAAGAAAAAGATATTCTTGCATATGCTACAAAAGATAAAGTACATGCCTCTTTAACAAATGTTATTGTCGCAAAAAATCGTCATGGGGCAACGAAAACAATTCAACTTCTTTTTGTACCTGAATATAATCGTTTTATATATGATAAAGATCCAAGAGATAAAATAAAAACGCAATTAGATGGTATACGAAGAGTGAAAGAAGATTAATTAATGAAGAAAGAAACAAAAGAAACAAAAGAATTGGATAATAAGATTAAAAGAAAGAGATTGACAATTGAAGAAAAAAAACGTCTTAGAGAAGAAAAAAATGCAATCCTAAATCCCTTAAAAGTTGATATTATTAATATTTGAAAAAAATATCCTAAGAAAATATTTTGAATGTTTGTTAGTGCGTTTTTGTATAACATTGGGTTAACTGTGTTTCTCAAGAAAGCAGCAACAATTGCCTCTGGAACATCATCACTATCACAAATTATTACTTTTACAGCACCAGCAACTGCACAATATTTTGGTTTGTTCTATGTTTTAGTTAATTTACCTTTAATGTTTGCATTTTGGAAACTCAATCCGCGTATGTTTATGGTAGTGACTTATTATTGAATGATATTCCAAGTAATTGTTCAATTAATATTTGTTGAATATTCAGGAAGAGGATCAAATCCAATTGTAAATTTCATTAATCAAAAAATATCGTTATATAATCCAATTGGTCAAGCTAAATACTATTGAGATCCATTTGGTATTGATACACGTATTGTGACAAAGATGTATGCTGAAAGTGATAATTTAGACAAAATAATTAGAGTTATTAAATCCAACACCAATGAAGGAATTAACGAGTTAAGTTTATCAGGCTGAGAAATTGTTACTTATTTTAAAAATCAATTCAATAAAAACGACTTAACTGCAGTTATATCGAATTTAGAAAAGATTTTAAATGAACAAGGTAAAACAATTCATAATCTTCAAATTAATCAGTTAATTCCATTACTACTAAATGGAAAAGATGAAACTAAGATTTATGGTGTTTATAATGGGCAAAATTGACCTGTAATTGTATATGCATTCTTGGGAGGGATTGCTGAAGGATTTGCTTCAATCGTTGCTTGAAGACAAAGGGGTTCAATTGGTGGTGCGTCAGTAATTTCAAACTATATTGCTTATAAAAATAAAAAACCAGTTGGCAATGCCTTTCTATTAGTTTCAATTTGTTTCTCAGCATTCTCAACTATTGTTGTAGGTTCATTAGAATATACTAAAAATATTACAGGACACGTTTGAGATTCATCATTATTCTTGATGAGAATCTTAGGAACAATTTCGTATCTATTTATATTCACATTTTTAGTTAACAAATTCTATCCAAAGTACAAAAAAGTAAAGATTGAAATCTATTCCAAATATCCAGAATTAATTGCTGAACAATTTAAGAAAATCAATTATGTGCACCCATTTAATATTTTCAATGGTGTCGGTGGATTTAGTCATAATGAATTTGGAAAGATTGAAACGGTCGCCTTATTCTTTGAGCGAGATATAATTCTAGAACAAGTTAAAAAGGTTGATAAGCAAGCATGAATCACCGTTTCAAATATTCATAATATTTCAGGTGAATTTGATACATCATTCGTAGATTAAGAGCTCATATTTGAGACTCTTTTTTATTTTATTTTTAAAAACGAAAAAAATGATTTTGGCGACTAAAAAAACCTTATAATTTAATATATTTTTAAGGTATAAATATGGCAAAAAAAGTAATTTTGGGAATGAGTGGCGGTGTTGACTCTAGTGTTTGTGCTTATTTACTTCTAGAGCAAGGATATGATGTAGAAGGTCTTTTCATGCGCAATTGAGATTCAATGCTAAATAATGATTTTCTTGGTAATGAAGATATAAGTAAGGATATTTGTCCTCAAGAACAAGATTATTTGGATGCATTAGCAGTTGCAAATCAATTAAATATAAAATTGCATCGAATTGATTTTGTTAAGGAATATTGAGAAAACGTATTCCAATATTTAATTGAAGAATATAAGGTAGGAAGAACACCAAATCCTGATATATTTTGTAACAAATATATTAAATTCAAGGCCTTTGCTGATTATGCTTTTAACCAATTAAATGCTGACTATATTGCAATGGGACATTATGCTAAGACAATTAATGGATATTTATATAAAGCAAAAGATGAAACAAAAGACCAATCATACTTCTTGGCTCAACTTTCAAATGAGCAATTATCTAAAAGTCTTTTTCCACTTGCTAATTTAAGAAAGGATGAAGTTAGAGAAATCGCTGCCAAATTAAATTTAGCAACTGCTTCAAAAAAAGATTCAACTGGCATTTGTTTTATTGGTGAAAGAAGATTTACAAAATTTTTAGAAAATTATATTCCTGCACAACCTGGCAATATTATTGATATTCATAACAAAAAGATTGTAGGAAAACATAATGGCGCAATGTATTATACAATCGGTCAGAGAAAAGGTCTTAATCTTGGTGGCTATGAAAAACCATATTTTGTTGTCGGACACGATCTTAAAAATAAGGTTATCTATGTAACGAATGCAGATCACAAAGAATACCTATTATCAGATAAATTAATTGCAATTAATTGAAATTGATTAGCAAAAGATTATGATAAAAATAATTTAACTGCTAAATTTAGATATCGTCAAAATGATATTAAATGTAAAATAAAAATATTAGATAATAATGCAATTGAAGTTATTTATGCTGATACAGAAGCAGTAACTCCAGGGCAAGAAGTTGTCATATACGACAATGATAAAGTAGTCGGTGCAGCAATCATTGATCAAATTTTTTATCAAGGCCAAAAGAAAGACTATTTATAAAATAAAAAAATAAATTCAGTTTTTAAATAGAAAAGAGAGGGAATATGCTATCTTCAAAAGAAATAAGAAAAATGTGATTGGATTTTTTTTCTTCAAAAAATCATTTAGTAGTTGAATCTAAATCTTTAATCCCCCAAAACGACCCATCGCTTCTTTGGATTAATTCAGGGGTTGCAACACTTAAAGATTATTTTAGTGGCAAAAAAAATCCTCCTTCAAAAAGATTAACTAATTCACAAGGTTCAATTCGAACTAATGACATTGAAAATGTTGGTGTGACATCTAGACATCATACTTTTTTTGAAATGCTTGGAAATTTTTCAATTGGTGATTACTTTAAAAAAGAAGCAATTGCATATGCCTATGAATTTATTTTTTCAATCCTTAAATTAGAAAAAGAAAGAATCTATATTACTTATTTTGAAGAAGATAAAGAAACCTATGATTGCTGAGTTAACTTAGGAATTAGTGAGGATCATTTAATTAAAGGAACAAGAGAGCAAAATTTCTGAGATGTTGGTCAAGGACCTTGCGGACCTGATACTGAAATTTTTTATGATCGTGGTGATAAATATGATTCACGTGGAATTGAATTACTAAAGAATGATATTGAAAATGATCGATACATTGAAATTTGAAATATTGTTTTTTCGCAATTCAATAATGATGGAGAAAATAACTACACTGAATTAATTACTAAAAATATCGATACTGGCGCTGGACTTGAAAGAATTGTGTCAATTATGCAAGATGCACCAACTAATTTTGATACGGATCTTTTTCTTCCAATTATTAAAGAAACTGAAAAACTAACAAAGTTTCATTATGATATTAATAATTACTTTATTAAGAATGAATCACAAACTAAAATCAATACACTTTTTAAAATTATAGCTGACCACATTAGAGCCAGTGTGAATGCAATCAATGACGGAGTTAAACCATCTAATGTTGGAAGAGGATATATTATTCGACGTTTAATTCGTAGATCATATCGTGCAGGTCTTTCTTTGGGTATTGAGCAAAAATCATTTTTATATACACTAGTTTCAACTGTGAAAGATACATTAATTTATGATATCAATATAAAAGTTGTTGAAGATGTAATTAGAGAAGAAGAAGAATTATTTGCTAAAACAATTAAAGAAGGCGAAAGACTTCTTGAAAATGAACTTGAAAAGAATCACAAAATTGATGCAAATATTGCATTTAAGATGTTTGATACATATGGTTTCCCAATTGAATTAACACAAGAGATTTTAAAAGAAAAGAATATTGAAATTAATTTAGATGATTTCAATGCTAAGTTAAAAGAGCATCAAGAAAAATCAAAAGCTGCAGCTGTTGCTGGTATGCAAAAAGTTATCAATTCCCTAGCTTTAATCCCAAATAAAATATCAGAATTTATTGGGTATGATTTCTTAAATTCAAAGTCTAAAATATTGTATCTTTTAAACGAAGAAAATGAAATTAATCATACGAATAATGATGAAGATGTTTCATATGTAATTTTAGATAAGACGCCATTTTATGCAACAAGTGGTGGTCAAAATCATGATTATGGTTATATGCTTCAAGATGGCAATAAAATTGAAATTCTTGATGTATTTAAAGATAAGTTTTGAAATCATGTTCACATGGTTAAAGGAAAAATCAAAAAAGATAAAGAAGTTTTATGTTATGTTGATGCAGATAAGAGACTTAATTATGCAAGAAATCATAGTTCAACACATATTATGTTTCATGCATTAAGAAAAACATACCAAAATGATGTAATTGAACAATTAGGAAGTAATATAAGTTTTGATCATTTTACTTTTGATTTTGGTCTTGATCATCGCCCAACAAAGGCTGAACTTAGAAATATTGAAAAGATTATGAATCAATATATCGCAATGAATGCGAAAAGAAATTACATTATAACTTCAGTAAAAAAAGCACAGGAATTAGGTGCTTATATGACAATTGAAGAATCTGAATATCATGATGCCAATGAAGTTAGAGTTGTTGAATTTGAAGGAATAACTAAGGATTTATGTGGTGGTACACACGTCCCTAATTCTGGCGTTATTGAAAATTTTAAAATCATTTCAGTTGATTCAAAAGGAAGCGGTATTTATCGTTTGAGAGTCATTACATCTCATGCACTTGTAAATGCATATCTTTTGAATGAAATTAAAGAAAAACAAGCACTATTATTTACACTAATAAAAAACAATCAACAACTAAAGAAAGACTACAATTATTCATTTGAATTAAATATTCCAAATGATGTATTTGATAAAGAATCCCTTTTAGACCAATATGAAAAAAATGAATTAGAAATTAGAGAAGATTACAAAAAATTCTTAAAACAAAAAAACAATGAATCAGTAGATGTAAGTCAATACGAATACGAATTAATTAATCATAAAAAATTCTTTTTTATAAATAGTAATGATATTAATCAACTAAGAAAAATAACAATTGCATTAAGAGAATCTACTCCTGAAGCAATAATTATAGGAATAATCAATACCAATGCAACAAACTACTTTTTAATTGTTACGTCAAAAAATCACGATTCATCAATTATCTTTAATCAAATCCTAAAAGAATTTAGTGGTAAAGGTGGAGGTAATAAATTGGTTTCGCAAGGTTCAATTACAACATCATTAGATCCAAATAAACTAATTAATAAACTTAAGGAATTGAATAATGCGTAAACTGGCACTTGATTTAGGCCAAAAAACTTGTGGTTTTGCAATTAGTGATATTAATTCAAAGATTGCTTTTGTTCTTGAAACATTTCGATTTGAAGAATGACATTTCATTGAAGTAATTAAACGTGTTCAATATTATTTAAATCAAAGTCAATACCAGAATGAAATTGATCAAATTATTTTAGGATACCCTCTAAACATGGATTTATCAAAAAGTAAACGCACAATAATGGTAGAAAAATTTAAAGAAAGGTTGCAAAAACAAATAAACTTGCCAATTATTTTTCAAGACGAAAGACAAAGCACGATCGCAGCTGAAAACATTCTTTTTGATTTTGGATATAATACAAAAAAAATGAAATCAATTAAGGATGGCATTGCTGCACAAGTAATTTTGGAAGATTATTTAAAAAGGAAGAATTAATATATGAATACAAATAAAAAAAATAAAGTGTATCTTTTTTCAGATGAGAGGGAAATTATTCTTGAAGATGGTGAAAAGATTTATAGTGTCTTTGAAATTGAAGAAAATGGTAGTATTTTTGCAGTTTTAGCAACAAAAGAAGCACTAATTTTTGCGCAAAGAAAAGAAAATGAACTAATTGAAATTGAAGATGAAGCAATCATTGACATTATGTTTGATGTTTTGGATCAATTCATTGAGGAAAATGAATTAGTTGATGAAAATGGTATTAACATCACATCTAATTATTTTAATGAGGAAGAAATTAAAAATTAGATTTAAGAAGGTTAGAATCAATGTATAGATTAACATTTCGAATATCGGCTTTTAGTTCAGCAAATTCCAAAATATCTCCCAATCTAAGACTTGGCTTGATTATTTCAATTTTTGTTGCTTTAAGTATTGCTATCATTGTTTTGATTTTAAGTTTTATTTATAAAAAAAGAGCAATTAAGAAATTTATTTCGCCAATTGAAGAGAATGAAATTGCTAAATTAAAAGAAAGAAATCCTAATTTCGGTATCGTTTTAGATGGGATCAAAAAATTTTATACTGATCTAAGCGATGATTTTTTTACATGCTTTGTTATTAATACAATCTATTTAAATAATTATCAAAATATTTATTTGGAAGATAGCAATAACTATTTAGGTCTTTCAATTTCAAATCTGACAAAGAAGAATGTTCATTGAAATGGAAAGGAAGATTTAAGCTTAAATAAAAAAATTAAAGAATCATTTCCTGAAATTGATTTTTTATTGCTTAAAAAAATTGATAAATTAAATTTTGTAGCAGATTTGGTTATTTTATTAGATACTAAAACAGATCTTAATGATAATATTGCAAGAAGTGTTAATTATTTATCATCAAACGGAATTTTAATTATTGAAAATAATCAAAATTACAAAGCAAAATTTATTAAGCAAGTTGCAATGTCATTTAATTTAAGGTATGAAACTCTTAAATTCAAAAATAAAAATGTTATACTTTTAGCAAAAAATAATATAAAAGAAATTCTTGAAGAAAAAGAAAGTGAAACTCATGGAAGATAACAAACACTACTTAACAAAAGAAGGTCTTGAACAATATAAGAAAAGATTAACTTATCTACAAGAAGAAGCTAGACCTGCTGTCATTGAAGAAATTAAAGAAGCTAGAAATCAAGGTGACTTGTCTGAAAATGCTGAATATGATGCAGCAAGAGATAAACAGGCAGCAATCGAAAATGAAATTCTTAAGATCCAAAATATTTTAGAAAATATTATTTTGATCGATGAGGATACTTCAGGATCAAATATTGTTAAAATCGGTTCAACTGTAAAACTATTAGATTTAAAAACTAATAAGGTTATTAGTGTTACCATTGTTGGAGCACTTGATGCTGACCCATTTAATAATAAGATTTCAAACTCTTCTCCATTAGCAAGAGCAATTTTGAATCACAAAGTTAACCATGTTGTAGAAGTTGATGCACCTAAGAAATATAAAGTAAAAATTGAATCAATTATGTAATTTCTTTTTATCTATAAAAATAATCAAGAATTCCATCTAATAAAAATCCTAAACTAACTAATAAAGTTAGTTTTTTTATTTAAATTTTTTTAGTGTATACTTTTATAGGTTGTTTATCCTTTTATAGACAATATTGGAGTATTAAACAATTAAAAAGTATGACTAAAATTTAAATACTTAAAAAAATATTTTATTTTTTATAAAAGTTTTTTTATTTTGTATATACTTATATCTATGCCGACTTAAAAGTCATGATTGGCATCTTAAATTTAGATAGTTCTTTGAAAACTGGATACAAATACCATAACGTCAATTTATTTTTACAAATAAATAATTTCAAAACAAAATAATAAATAACCA
>NZ_QKUB01000007.1:25207-30224 GCF_003253435.1 Metamycoplasma auris | reverse complement strand
AAATTAGAGACACTGATAAAAACTGAAGGTAAGTTAAAAGATGAAACTAAAGTTGCTTTAGAAAAAATTGCTTCAGATGCTAGAAAACAATTATCTGAACTAAAAACTCCTGATGAATTTAGAAAGGCAACAGAGGAACTTAAGAAAAAGATTGATGAAGTTAAAAAAGAAAACAATGAAAATAACCCAGTCACACCAACTCCAGTCACACCAACTCCAGTCACACCAACTCCAGTCACACCAACTCCAGTCACACCAATAGATACAAGACCTAAACCACAATTAGATAGAACAAGTGCTTGAAATGCAACGTTTATTGATAGTCCAACAGGTTCTGATATTAATATTCATTGAACTGAAGAAGATTTAGAAAGAGCAACTAATAAGATTCTAAAAGACAATTGAGAACTTAATAAACCTAAGTTAGATGAAGCAATTATTGCAAGTGATATAGCTAAGATTTTTGATGATTTATATAGAAATGACATTATTAATTCTTTAAAGAAAAAACGTGATGCACTTGTAGCATCTATTAATAATTTAGAAAAATCAAATGATAAAGAAATTAAAAACAAAACTAATGGTAATGAAGGACTCTTAAAACTTCATAAAGAAGAATTAGATAATAAAAAGAAAAGCTTAGAAAAGCAAATTCAAGACAATAATAAAAGAATCAATGAAATTGAAATTGAATTAGAAAAATCTACTATTGAAAATGAATTACCTCAAATTACTGAGGAAATTTCTGATCTAAAGGAATTAGTGGATTATAGTAAAGAAGAGTCAAGTAATCTTGATAAGAAAATTAAAGAATTAGAACAATTAATATTTGAGATACAAGTTAAAAAATATTCGATAAAAAGTAAATCTAAGACTTTGAAAATAAAGAAAGAGACAGAAAATAATAAAATTAATACCATAACTACTAATGCAAAATCTAATATAAAAGAACTTGAAGATCAAATAGAATATGAAAAGAAATTAAAATTAGATAAAGAGAAACTATTAAATTCACTTAAATCTGACATAGAGGATTACGACAAATACTGAATTTATTCTGCACCAAATTCAAAGAATAAATTGGATTTCAATAAATCAATTGAAGAAATTTCTGAAATTATTGAATACATCGATGTAATTAAAACTATAATTAGCAATTTCGAAGACCAAAAATTTAGAGTAGAAACTGAAAGAGACTCATCCATAGGTAAAATTAAAGAATCTCTAGATACACTAGAAAAAGAACTTAAATCTCTAGAAGAAGAAGATACCAAACTTAACATTGAAGTAAGCAAAAAAAATACTGAAAATGAAAATAATAAAAAAGAGAAAGCTTTAGTTGAAAATGACATTGAAAAATTAGAAAAAGCAATATTAGAACTTTCAAATAAAGAAAAAGAAATTCTAGAAAAACACAAAAAACTAGAGGAAGAAAAAAATTCATTAGATAGAAAAAATAAATTTGCTAAATCAAGATTAGAATTAGAAATCAAGAAAAAAGAAGAAGAAATTTCTAAATTAGAAAAAATTTATGCAGCTGAACTAAAAGCATTAGAAGAAAAAGCATATAATTCTGAAAAACCTTTATATGACCAACTTAAAGAAATTGAAAAGCAACTAAAGAAATTTAACTAATAAATAATAAAAAATAGACTAAAAACTAACCATAAATTATTAGTCTATTTTTTATTTATTAAATTAATTTTTTATTAAAAATTTGAATTACTATTTCTAATTTATAAATAAATAACTCTTCATAGGAAAGTCAAGAATTATTTCATTCATATAAGTAAAAAATAAGCTGCTCCAGTGTTATATACAGATAGTTGATTTTTTATTATTTTTTAAGTTTAATTAATTTTAGTTTTCTTAAAATCATTTTTGCACACTTAATTTTTATGATTTTTTATTTATAAGATTAAAATATACAGCACCTACTTAAAGAAGAAGAAGTTAATATATGTTATACACAATATTTTTATACATAAAAACAAAAAATTTAATATTCATTATCTAAAATCAAACAATTAGTAACTTGATGGATAGTATTTTAAAATTAGAATAAAAAAGTATGGAATTCCATATAAATTTGTCATATTTGGATGAAAAATATTGTTTTTACGATAAAAAAGTATGGAATTCCATATAAATTTATCGTATAAAAGCTTCTTTGTTATTGACAAAAATTCAAACAAATTAAAAAGATTCCTTGTTATGAACATACAAAGAAATAAATATTTAGAGCAACTAATTTCAAAAATATATAATGGCAGAGTAAAGGTGATTGCTGGTATTAGACGTTGTGGCAAGTCTTATTTATTGCTTAATTTATTTAAAAATTACTTATTAGAAAATGGTGTTGAAGAAAGACAAATAATTTCTCTAAACCTAAACAATATTGCTAATGCAAAATATCACAATCCATTGAAATTATATAACTACATTTTAAGCAAAACTGCTAATAAAGATATTAAATATTATGTTTTTATAGATTAAATTCAAAATTGCAACCCAATTAAAAATCCTCATTATGAAAACGATGAAAGCAAAATTGACTTTCCAAATGTTTTAATTGGCTTGATGAAATATGAAAATATTGATATTTATGTAACAGGAAGTAATTCAAGAATGCTTTCTAGTGAAATTGTTACTGAATTTCGCGACAAAGGTGATGAAATTAGAGCATATCCATTAACATTTAAAGAAATATTTGAAAGCAAGTAAGTAAGAGATTTTGATTTAAAGACATATTTTACTTATGGAGGAATGCCATATGTTTACAAAATTGAATCAAATATTGAGAGAGCTAAGTATTTGAGAAATCTAATTGATATTAAATATATCCGAGATATTTTAGATAAACATAGAATAAACAACGATCAGCACTTATTGGAAACATTATTAAATTTTATTTCTTCCAATATTGGTTCATTAACAAATCCAAACAAATTATCAAACAGATTTTTATCAGAATGCAAGATTAAAATTCATCCTAATACTGTTTCTAATTATATTCAACATTTTGAAGACTCTTTTATTATCTCAAAAGCTAAACGTTTTGATGTTAAAGGAGCAAAATATTTTTCAACACCATTGAAATATTATTTTACTGATATAGGATTAAGAAATGCTTGACTTGATTTCACTGATTTAGACCGCTCGCATATAATGGAAAATATAGTTTACAACGAACTAAAAGCTCGGGGTTTTAATGTTGATGTCGGACATATTTTAATTGATGAAACAGTTAATAAAAAACGCGATGCATATAGTTTAGAAATTGATTTTATAGCCAGCTTAATCAATACAAAATAATATATTCAAGTTGCGCTTAATATTGATGATGAATCAAAAAAAGAAAAAGAAATCAAACCATTATTAAAAATCAATGACAATTACAAAAAAATTGTAATTATTTATGATGATATTTTTGAACATTATGATTCAAGGGGAATATTGTACATTGGACTTAATAAATTTTTACTAGATCCTAATGTCCTTAATTTATAGGTATAAAATGTGGACACATTAATATAAATTTAAACTAAGCATATATTTTTTTAATTCCCCACAAAGATAGGCATATTTAGCAATGTGATTGTTCCTAAATTTAATCAGAAACAATCTAGTGGTTTTATAACTAATTCTTCCTGTGCTATATATCACAAAAAATAATTGTCCATTATATTAGAAAGTTACTTCTATACTTTCAATTTTTTGATTATAAAACATCCTTTTTTCATAATTCCTAATAAGACTTTTTATTGAAAAACTGTTTAAGTAATTATTTTTTTGGCACACTTTAAGTAACCTTGGCCTTCTTTAAAGTTTTAGAAAAAGAATGATATTAATAATGAAAAACTTAGTCATTAAAAATAATCGTCTTATCACTTATTGTCTTATCCACAAATTTAAACAAAAACATATTTGTTATTTATGTAGTTGATTCTAAATATAACTATATCCAAGAATTTCTAAATTAATATTCTCTTTGCACAATTAAAATATTGTTTATTATCATTATTTACTTTAAATTATTTAAATTCTTTAAATCCCAATATATATTTGTATTAGGGTTTATAAGATTGAAAAGCATGCTTGATATGATTAAAAAATTAATAATATGAAAAATTGCAGAATTCAAAGTTCAAGTTGATTATCAAAATAAAAATATTAGAGAAATGAATAAATAATAATGATTAATTAAATATAAATTAGTAACACTACAAAAAAGTAGATTTTAGTAGTTGCATTGGTCCTTTTTTGCTTTAGTATATTTAACATTATTTCTATTTAAAAAAATAGTTAAAAAAACGTCACTAAAATGTCAATTTTCAACTTAATTTAAGGACATTTTTTCAAAAACGTCCTTTTTTTTTTTTTTTTTGTTTTGTATAATTAAAAATATATATTAGGTTTAGAAGCAAAAATAAGGGATATGACAAGAGAGTTAAAGTTATTACTTAGCATTGCAACAGTGAGCGCAGGAGCAACTGTTGCTTTAGCTATTCCATCAAAAGAAAAAATCGAAAAAAATAAATTAAACAAAGAAATTGCTAAAGTAGAAGCAAAAATAAGAGATAAGAAAAATCCACTAAGTGAAAATAAGATAAATAAATTAAACAAAGAAATAATAAAAGCCAAAGAAATGTTGAAAAAATCAAGAGATGCATCTTTGATTTCTTCAACTAAAGATAATTTTATAAAAGCAACGAGCGCAATTATTAATTCTATTGAACCACCAATTAATAAACCAAGCAATCCAATTAATAATATTGACATTTCAAAATTAGAAAAAACATCAGCACAAATAACTGGTTTATTGTTTGATGATTTATATACTAATGATATTAAAGAAGCGACTTATAGATACAAAAAACACGGCGATGCACATGCTACTGCTTCTTCGAAGACTACAACTGAACTATTTGATCTTCTAACCAAACAAATAGACAAAGAAAGCATTGAAAAAGCAGAAAAAGCAGACTTAGAAAAACAACAAGAATGAGTTAATGCA
>NZ_QKUB01000007.1:0-24440 GCF_003253435.1 Metamycoplasma auris | reverse complement strand
TGAACTGAAGAAGATTTAGAAAGAGCAAAGAATAAGATTCTAAAAGAAAACTGAGAAGCTAATAAACCTAAGTTAAATGAAGCAATATCTGCTGAAACTACAGGTGATTTAATGGCATTATGAAGTTCTCAAGCCGCAAAAGAAAAGCCAAAATCAACTTCTTCAGATTCAGATGAAAATCCTTCTAGATCAGCTGCAGAACCACTTATTCCAAAAATTGGTGACAAAGAATCTGAAATTGCTCTAGGTCTTGGTAATATTCTATTAAAAAATCAAGGTAATAGAGATTACAAAAAGATGATTCATTGAATTCTAGATGGTAATCATGACCTTTGATATGACAGAACTACTAGAAATATCTTAGTCGCTAAAAAGGGAACTATTCCTTTAGGTGATAGTTACTCTGGTCCTAGATATGAATTCATAAAACTTACTAAAGAGGCATACAAAAAATTAGTTAATAACCCTGATGGCGAACGTCAATTAGTAAATGCTAACAACCCAATTTATAAACGTGGTAAATATACAAATCTATCTGCAATGTTAGATTATAAAATTCTAAATAAGGATGAATATACCGATCCATATTTATCTACAACGACAATAACTTTTGATCTAGAAGTTAGTTATAAGGTTGGAAAATTTGTATTTAATGGTGAACCTTTAGTATCAGATAAAGCAAATAAATCAATAATTAACATTGAATATACATTTACTAAAGATGGAGAGGAAGAAGGAGATGAAGAAGAAATTGATGGGGATGATGAAGAAGTAACTCCACCAAATGATGATGGTGACTTATCTCCAACAAATCCTACTGAACCAAGTGATCCCGAACCAGAACCTGCTCCTGAACCTGAAATTCCAGAAAGTCCATCATTAGGAAGTGGCTTATTTAAATTAGGACACTGAAACATCCTAAACTTTACTGGTGATGATAAAAAACAAAAGGATAAAACAAAACGTATTGCTATTTTAAGTGAAAAAGAAAAGTTTGATATTCTTGGTCTAACTGAAGTTAAAAACCCAGAAGGGGTTAAAAAAATAGTTGACGAGATGAATAAACTAAGTCATTCAAATATGTATTCATACATTGCTTCTAAAAAAGAAGCTGGAAGCACATTTAATGCAGGAAGTGCTGAAGCTGTTGCAATCATTTATAATAACAAGAAATTTGAACCAATTGAATTTAAAAATGGTAAAAAAGGATATAGCTATAAAGAATTGTTCACAGACTTTTTAGGAGAAGATAACGCAGAATATGCAAGACCTCCATATGGTGTCCAATTTAAATACAAACCAAAACCAGAAAAGAAATTAACATTTGTATTTAACCACTTTGATGGACCTGGTGCTAAAAAAGGTGAAATAATCAAGGATGGACTTGGAACATTCGAATACCGTGAAGCAAAACAATTAGAAAATGTTCTAAAAGAATTTGAAAATCTAAGTGATGATGGAGAAAACATTTTCTTTGGTGGGGATACAAATATTATTCTAGGCAAAGAAAAATTAGCATTTGATTGACTAAAGAAACACGGTGGAGATAGTGGATATGAATCAGTATTTGATGATGCTCATAGACATAGATCATCTTTAGGAAGAAAAGGTGAAAACTACACCAACCCTTACGATAAAATTTTCTATAAATCTGATTTCGAACTAGTAAATAAAGAAGTATTCGATCTTTATAAAGTAGTTAAGGGTAAAGAATTTAGTGATTTATTTAAGAAACATGGTGTTGAAATCAAGGATACTAAATCAATCTGAAAAGGTGGAGTTCTAAGTGATCATACCTACGTTACTGCAACCTTTAAGATCTCATAACACTTAAAAAATAAACTACAATAAAAAAATGAAGTATCTATACAAATAAAAGAAACTTCATTTTTTTATCAATTTTTTTTATCTCAGTTAGTTAGACGGTCTATTTCTTTTTTAGAAAAATTCTTTACCAAATAAGACCCAACAACTGCCAAAGTAATTCCTGCATCATAGCATGACTTGATATTATGAGCCTTAATTCCCCCATCAATCTGAATAATTAAATCTAAATTATTTTTTAGAACATAATCTTTTAAAATCTTAACTCTTTCAAGAGTACCTTCAATAAAGACTTGTCCACCCAAACCAGGAAATACACTCATAACCAAGACTAATTCTAGATATTTAAGATATGGAAAAATACTATTTATATCAGTATCAGGATTAATTGCTAAACCAATCTTTATATGATCTTTTTTTGCTTGATCAATTAATTCAAAAAACTCTTCTTTGCTTTTAAATGCTTCATAATGAAAAGTAAGAATATCTCCCACATTCTTGTACATCATATAGTACTTCATTACGTCAGATACCATTAAATGAATATCCATTGTGTGTTTTTTACATTTATTCGCAATCTCTTTAATTTTTTCTAATTCTAAGGCTTTATTAGGAACAAATTCATTATCCATAACATCATAATGAACATTACTTACTCCCCAATCAATTAATGTATTAACATAAGAAATCATTTGATCAGGTTGTACATCTAGAATTGAAGGACTTATTTTATATTGCATCTTTTATCTCCTTAATTTATTATTTATTTTTAATATGAAGGTTCAAGCATACGTCTTAAGAAACTAATATAGTTTTCATATCTTTCTTGTTTAATGATGCCTGCCTTAAGGCGTTTTTTTACTTCACAATCATCTTCGGGTTCTAAGTAATGTTTACAGCTTCGATATTTACAATGTGGCGATGCTTCTCTAAATGCCTTAAATGCTGTTGGCATTTCATCCACCGTTAAATCAAATTCAATTGAAGAAAAACCTGGAGTATCAATCATTTCACCGCCATTAAATTCAATTAAACTTACTTCTCTAGTTGTATGTTTACCACGATTTAGTGCCTTTGAAATTGCTTGTGTTTCAAAATTAGTTTTTGCTAAGTAATTAATTAGAGTTGTTTTCCCAACACCAGTTTGCCCAACAAAGAAACTCGTTTTATTTTCAAATATATCTCTAAGGCCATCAAATCCAGTATTCTTTTCATAGTTAATTTCAAAGACTTTGTATCCTTGCTCAATATAAAAATTGATTTTAGAAGTTGAAGTTAAATCTTTTTTAGTTAAAACAATGATTGGTTCAACATTTTTGCTTTCGATAATAATAAGAAATTTATCAACTAATTGCGCACTAAATTCAGGTTCAACTAATGACATTACAACAATAGCTTGGTCAACATTTGCAATTTTAGGACGAATAAAAAAGTTTTTTCTCCCATAAATATGATGAATTAATCCTTCTTCTTCAAATTCAACATTATCACCAACAATTGGTTTAATGTCAAGCAATCTAAGTTTTCCTCCTCCTCTAACTCGATAAACTTTCTTATCATCAAAAGAGCGGATGTCAAAAAACCCTGCAATTGATTTAATTATTTTTCCATTTTTCATATTTTTTATCCTTCTAAAATTCTTTATTACTTGTTATTAATTATTATAGTTGTTATATTCATTATGTTGCTTATAAAAATTTCATATCAACGATTTTAATCAACAAGACAAGCCTTTAAGTCACTTATTATTTCATTGCAATCGTTATATCTTTCAAGTGGATTTTTTTTAGTGCATTTATCAATTATATTTTGTAATTGATTGAGTAATTTGTTATCCAAATTTGAAAGTTTAGGAATATTTTTATTAATTTGATTTAGCATTATTTCTTTATAATCATTGGAATAAAAAGGAGGATGTCCACATATCATTTCAAACAAAATAATTCCAAAAGCATAAATATCAACTTGTTTAGTAATTCTAGATGATTGCAAAATTAATTCAGGCGCAAGATAATGAATTGAGCCGATAACTTTATTTGAGTTTTCAACCTTATAATCAACTTCATTGATTGAGATTCCAAAATCAATGATTTTAAGAATTGACTTATTCAGATCGACTAAGATATTGCTTGGTTTTAAATCACGATGAATGATATTTAAATTATGAATATCCCTAAGACCGATGCAAATTTTGATTGCAATTCCAACAATGTCTAGAAAACTAAGTCTTTGTTTTTTAATTAAGTCTCTTAATGTACCAAATTCAAAAAATTCCATTGCATAGTATAGTTCATCATCTTTAAAAAAATACCCAATCATTCTTATTACATTTTCTGAATTAATTTTCTTAAGTAAATTGCATTCATTTTTAAATCTGTTTTTTTCTTTATTATCAACATTTGATTTTTTTAAAACCTTAAGCACCACTTTTTTGTTTGTTTTTTTATAGATACATGAATAAATTGCTGTTTTTTGATTACTTGAAATTAAAGAAAAATCTTTAAAATTCTTATTTATATTTTCATATTCAATTAATTCATTTAACATCTTAAAATTCCCGTATTTTTAATATTCAAATAGCAAACAAAAATTTATTTATTTAAATTATATAAAAATAAAATGAACATCAATAATTGATGTTCAATAAGAAATTAACTAAAATATTAAGCTTTTCTTTCTGCTTTAATTTCCTTTTGGTCATTGATTATATGATCAAAGTTTTCTTTAATAATCTTTTCAATCTGTGCAACTGTATCATCGATTGAATAATTAACAATAACATGTTCAAACATATAAGATAACTCAATTTCTTCTTTTGCTTTATCCAATCTTTTAAACACAGAGTTTTCTGATTCAGTGTTACGTTCTTTCATACGACGACGAAGTTCAGCTAGAGAAGGGGGCATTAGAAAGATTGAACAAATTTCATCTTCACGATTTTCTTTTTTATATAGGTCAATGATTTGTTTTGCACCATTTGTTTCAATCTCGATAAAAGGAATTTTTCTAAATGTAGCAATATTTTGAATTTCAGATTTTAAAGTACCATAGTAATTATCAAAGTGTTTTGAGTATTCTAAGAATTTTTCTTCTTTGATAAAGGTCTCAAAAATATCAAATGGAACAAAATAATAATGCACTCCATCAATTTCACCATCTCTTTTTTCTCTTGTTGTTGCTGAAACTGATAACTTTAATTTCAAATCTTTATTAGCAAATAAAGATTTTTCAATTGTTCCTTTTCCAACTGCACTTGGACCTGAAAATATGATAATTTTTTTGCTCATATTGCTTCCTCCTTTTTTTGTGTATAACAATTAAAGCACTAAATTTATTAAATTATTAGAAATATGAAAAGATTTAGAATTTTTTTTCTATAAAATATATAAAAATTTTGCCATATTTTTTAACTTTTGAAATAATAAAATCATTATTTGAATAATTAAAATCTTTTCAATCTGTCTCAATAATTATTTTTCCATCGAAATTAAGCATCGAATTATTTGTGATTATATCCACACATTCAATAAGCAAATCTTTTTTTATAAAGGGAGGATCTAAGTAAACAAAATCAAAAGTAAGAGCAAAATTTCTTTTTAGAAATGTAAGCGCATCCGTGTTATATACTTCAAGATTTGATTCTTTTAAATTTCTTTTATTTTCTTCAATGACTTTGTATGCTTCAAGGTCTTTTTCAACACATATTCCTTTTTTTGCACCCCGTGATAATGCTTCTAGACAAAATGAACCTGAACCTGCAAATAAGTCTAAAAATACTTTGTTTTCAATATCAAATTGAATTGAGGAAAAGATTGCTTCTCTTGCCCGATCAATTGTTGGTCTAGTCGTATTTTTGGATGGTGTTTTAAGGATTCTTGAACGATATTTACCAGCAATAATTCTTAACATACATTAAATTATATAAACAAGAATAAAAACTTTATTTTAAAGTTTTACAAAGTACTAAAATAAATAATAAAGTACACATAGTTAAATTTTTATTAATTTAATAAATTAAATTTCTAGATTTAGCATTAAAATATTATCTTCATATCTAATATAAAAGGAGGAAATTGTTTTATGAAGGAAAAAAAATCTCATCGATCTAAATTATTTTGATTTTCTTTCTTATTGGCAATTTTTTCCTTTGGCATTATTGGGGTAGTTGCTTTTTTGTCTTATAAACATTTAAGAACAACTTATGCTAAAATTGACGATTCAAATTACAATTCCCACATTGTAATTGAAAAGAGCAATAAGAATGAACTTATATTCAATCGTAAGGAAGGTAAGGATCACTCATATAAGATTGGGAACCTAACGATTATTGAAAAACCATATCGAACCAAAGATAATAAAAATGAATACTTTCTTGGTGAATTAGGAATGTCATTACTAAATACCATGTTCAAAGAAAGAGCATTATATGGCCCTGAAATTAATTATCTTAAGGCGATTAGAATTAATGATACTTTTAATGGAGATTTAGATCTAAATGCTAATGGAATCTATCTGCCAGCAACACAAGAAATCTTTATTCCAATTAAAAGTATTTTGCAAAATAATATTCAATCTCTAGAAGGTTATAGAGATCCAAATTTTAAAAAATTTATTATTGCTAAAAGAGTTGAATATATTTTTGGAACAATAATGCATGAGTATACTCATCATATTGATAATACATATAACAAAACTCTTAAACCAAAGGATGAATTAGCTGATGATTCTTTAGTTAGTTATTCTGATCCACATAATCATGGTTTCGGAAGTGATGTATCTTTTAAGGTTGAAACTAATAATAAACATTTTCTAAAATCCTTTAGGACAAATTTAAATTATCGTGACCCTAAAAATGATGGTGAAAGAAACTTTTATTTAAGAAATCAAAGAGACTTTTATCATAAAGAAAATGAGATTCCAATTTATAAAGAATTTAGTGCCAATGATTTATTTAGACTAGCAAACTATAGCAATCTAAGTAAAGAAGAAAAAGAAAAATATGAATTACTTAATTCAAATAGATATTTCTTCAATAATAATAAGGATGTTCCAATTTCTTTTGCTAACCCAACTAATCTTAAACAATTAAGATATTTATACTCATTTGTTGAATTAATTCCAAGAGAATTAATTAAATTATCTTTGGGACCAAATTATTGATTTTATAAGCCTCAAAATGCATTTAATAATTATTTTTATTTCGTTAAGGATAATCAAAAAGATTTAATTTTTAGTGCAGCTGGCGTTGATATTTTAAAAAATATTAGTTTATCTAGAAATAATAAATTAATAACATTTGCACCTAATTGAGTATTTAAGGATCAAATTGAAGATTTTATTTCAAATCATAAATATGATGATCCAAGATTAATTAATAAACCTTTTAGTGATGTTGGTGATCAATTCCAAAGAGGATTATTCAAATCTTATATTGATTTAATGGGATATAGGGAATTAATCAGTTTTGCAAATGAAGGTAACAATTTATTTAAGGATAACAAAGAACTAAACTTCGGTGGATATTTCCAAATTAAAAAAGATTTTCTTACAAAGAAAGATCATAATTTAAATGATTTAGGTATTAATTTTAGATTTGATAAGGATGAATTTATTGAAGAACTCAATAAATTGAATCCCAAACTACTTTTAGTTGAAAAAAATAACAATAAGAATTTCTTAGAAGTTAATTTTGATTTTCAATCATATAATTTCCTTACTAAAAAGAAATGAAATTCAATCTATGGTTATCATAATAAGGACTTTAATAAACAAAATTACCATAATGAAAAATGAATCTATCCAAACAATGAAGAATACGAATATATTTCATATTTCACAAAGAATGTCAATAAAAATGAAATACTAAATAAATTCAAAGACAAAGAATTTGATGTTAAACTTTGAATTGATTGAAATGGCGACAAAGAATTTAATAATAATGAAAAAAATGAAGTATTTTCATTATTAAATGATAATTTCCATAACAATTTAGGTAAAAATTTCTATAAATATTCCTTAGAAAATAAAAGAAAAACAACAACATTTAGAACTAATTTTTTAAATAGTAATTTTAGATATCAATGATTTAAAATTAATCTTGATGACAAAACAAATAAATACTATTATTCAATCAATGACTATTAATTATTAAGCTAGTATAAACTAGCTTTTTTTAATTTGTCTTATAATTTTTTTTATGAAAAAAATAAGATTAGTTTTAGCTGGAACAGGAAATTTTTCAAGAAAAATTTTTATATCCTTAATTAAAGATTCAAGGTTTGAAGTAGTTGCTTTCATAAGTCAACCAAACAAAGAATTAGATCGTAATAAGAATGTAATTTTAACCCCTGTAGCTTCACTTGCAAATGAGTTTAATATTAAATTATTTCAGCCTAATAGAACAAAAGAAATTTATGAGCAATTGGCAGCAATGGAATTTGATTTTTTTATAACTGCCGCATTTGGACAATTAATTCCAAATAGCATTCTAAAATTACCAAAAATATTACCCCTAAATGTTCACGGAAGCATTCTAGAAAAATATCGTGGAGCCGCTCCGATTCAACACGCTCTATTAAATGATGACAATAAAACAGGAATCTCATTAATTGAAATGATTGATAAAATGGATGCAGGCGATATCTTAAAAGAATTTCAAATTGAAATAAAAAAAGATGACAGCGCTCTGGAGGTTTTTGATAAGTTAGCAAATAAAACATCGGAACTAATCGGTGATTGAATAGTTGATATATACAATGGTAATTACATAAGAAGAATTCAAGATGAAAATTTAGTCACTTTTGCACCTAAAATAAAAAATGAAGATGCCCAATTATTTAATCAAATGACAACAAATGAAGCACTTAATAAAATAAGAGCATTTAATGACCAACCTGGGGCTTTTATTATGCATAATAATAAGAGATTAAAAATCTATCGGGCAACAAAAAACAAAATCAAATCTCCTTTAAAAATTGCTTTTTTAGATGGATTCTTATATTTAATTGAATATCAATTTGAAGGCAAAAAAAAGATACTCCATGAAATTTAATTTTGATTCATTTTTACATAGTCAAACAAAATTACCTTATTGAAAAAAGATTGAAAAACTATTGAATTCGCAAGATTTAGTTCCTAATAAAGACTTAGTTTTTGCATGCTTTAAAAACCTTAATTTCAATGACTTAAAATTAATTATAATCGGTCAAGATCCATATCCAAATAAAAATAATGCAGATGGTCTTTGTTTTTCAAGTAATAATAAAAAAACACCTCAATCATTAAAAAATATTTTTATTGAAATTAGAAATAGTTATTCGGATGCAATCTTTTTATCAAATAATTTAAACTCTTGAAAAGAACAAGGAATTCTGCTTCTTAACTACATTCTTACAACTAAAGAAAATCAGTCTCTAGCACATAAAAATATGGGTTGAGAAATATTTAATACTAATCTTTTAAATCAATTACTATCTTTAAATAATGAAATTTTGTTCTTGGTGATGGGCAAACAAGCACAAAATTTCATTAAAAAACTAAAGATTAGATCTGATTTAATTTTTGCTACTGCTCATCCTTCTCCACTATCCTGCAAAAAAGGTTTTTTTAAATCAAATGTATTTAAGAAAATTAATCAGAAATTAATTGAACTAAAAAAGAAACCTATCAATTGAAGCACAAGTTAATAAGTATAGATAAAACACTAATTTATATCTTATTATTTCTTAAAGTTTATAATTTATAAATACTATTAAAGTAGTATTTTTTACTATTAATTAATTGAATAAATTAAATATATAAAGAAAGGGTTTTAATGATTTCAAATTACAATACAAAACGTAATGAAGATATGTTATTAAGAGTAGCATATGAAGGACAATCATTTTGTTCTTGCATTGCAAAAACACATAAACACATTACAGAAAAATTTGATGAAAATGTTGCTTACATTTATTTATCCAAAGAAGTTAATGACTATTATGGATTTCTAAAAATTGTTGACTACATAATTAATCTAAAAAGAAGAAATTACCAAATTGATATAGAGTCATTTTCAGCACTGCCATTTTTAAGTAAAGAAGAAGTATTAAGAGCATTTATTACAAGAATGGTATTCTTTGATGCTAAATTATATTCAGCAAAAAAGAAGGATAAAGATGAAGAAAAAGATAAGATTAAATTATCCTTATTTTTAGAAGATGAAAACTATAAAGATTTTGTTAAAAAACTTTTAATCATTTCTAAAAATGTTTCAGGTGCTCGTAATCTTCAAATTACTCCACCAAATATCGCAACCAGTGAATGAATTTCAAATTACATTGAAAAAGATTTTGCTAATATCAAGGACTTAAGCATAAAGGTTCTAAATAAAGAAGAAATTACTAAACTTGGCATGGGATTATTACTTGCTGTCAATTCAGGTTCATCTTATGAGCCAAGAGTTGTAGTTATTGAATACAATGGGAATAAGAGATCAAAAGAAAAGACTGTTTATGTTGGTAAGGGTATTACATTTGATACCGGAGGATATAACACTAAAGGCTACCATATGGAAGGCATGAAATTCGATATGAGTGGTTCAGCAATTGTTGCCTATGCAGTCAAAGCAATTGCTCAATTAAAAATAAAAGCAAACGTTGCAGCAGTTATGATGTTAACTGACAATGCGATTGATACACATGGAACAGTTCCTGAATCTGTTGTTATCTCAATGAGTGGAAAAAGTGTAGAAATTACTGATACAGATGCTGAAGGTCGTTTGGTATTAGCTGATGGAATTTACTATGCTTCAAAAATATTAAAAGCATCATTGATTGTTGATGTTGCAACATTAACAGGTGCAATGATTAGAGCACTTGGTAAGACTTTTTCTGGTATCTATGCAACCAAGGATGAAAGATGAGAAGCATTCAAAAATGCTGCAGATATAGCTCATGAAAAGGTATGAAGATTACCAATGCATAAGGACTTTAATAAAACAAATAAAGCATCATTAGTCGCAGATTTATGTAACTATAATAGCGCAGCAAAAGCAGATTCAAATTCAGCAGCAATGTTCTTAAATGAATTTACAAATAATGTTGATTTTATTCATTGTGACATTGCAGGAACATCAGATGGAAACGGAATGGGATTTGGAGTTTTAGTTTCAACGTTAGTTGAATTAGTTAACAAAAAATAACATTTAGATTAAAAAAGAAAGGATTCTTAAAAAATGCAATTAATTAAAGAATTAGATACAAAACGTAATGATGCTTTTTTACTAAAAGCTGTTTATAAAGGCGATAAAATTCCTACTAATGTTGTTGAGAACGAATTTGCAATTACTGATTTCTTGAATGACAAAATTTCATATGTTTACATGGGTGAAAGAGACAAAATTGACTTTGATAAAATGTATGATTTTGCTATGCATTTGGCAAAAAATGCAGCAAGAGATTATCAAGTTGATCTTCTAACTTTTAAGTCTGATCAAAAAATATGTGAATTTAATACAACTGATGCTTTCATAAAAGGAATTAATTTTGTTGCAGCAGATATTTACAATAAAAAAACAGTTTATAAAAAAGAAAACAAGAATAATATTTCACTACTATTTGAAAACCCACCAATGATGCTTCTAGAAACAGTTAAAAAAGCAGTTATTTTAATGGATGCTCAAAATTGAGCTAGAAATTTAGGTGTTACTCCTCCAAATGAATTAAACTCAGAAGTACTAGCTTCAATAGCACTTAAGGAATTATCTAAATATGAAAATCTAAAAATTACAATTCTAGATAAAAAAGAAATTGAAAAACTTGGCATGGGATTATTATTGTCAGTAAATCGTGGTTCAGTTTATGAACCTAGAGTTGTAGTTATTGAATATAATGGCGATTTAGATTCAAATGAAAAAACTGCTCTAGTTGGAAAAGGTATAACTTTTGATTCCGGTGGTTACAACATTAAGACCGGACGTAATATGAATGGGATGAAATATGACATGAGTGGAGCAGCTATCGTTGCTGCTGTCATGAAATGTGTAGCAGAATTCAAACCAAAGAAAAATATTGCAGCAATTATGTGCATAACTGATAACAGAGTAAATGGTGATGCTTCAACACCTGATTCTGTTTGAATCTCAATGAGTGGTAAAAGTGTTGAAGTTAATAATACTGATGCTGAAGGACGTTTAGTTATGGCTGATGGATTATGATATGCTGCAACCAAACTTAATGCTACAAGATTAATCGATGTTGCTACATTGACTGGTGCAATGATTATGGCACTAGGTGAAACATATACTGGTGTTTGATCAACAACTAATAAAGGTTGAGAAGATGTTAAGAAAGCCGCTGATGCTCAACATGAATTAGTTTGAAGAATGCCATTTGATAATGATTTCGCTGAATATATCAAAGGTTCAATCGTTGCTGATCTAAAAAATACAGACTTTAGTGGTAATGCTGGTTCATCATCAGCTGCTATGTTTCTAAAAGAGTTTACCAATGACGTTGAATATATTCATTTTGATATTGCAGGAACAGCTGATATCAATGAAAAACCAATGTTTGCAATGGTAAAAACAATTTCTGAATTATTAATTAACTAGTAATTAAAAAGTAATAAAATATAAAAGTTAAATTTTTAAAAAAAGAAGGTAATTGAATTCTTTATAGGTTTTGTTAATAATGTTAATCGGAATATCAAAACAAAAACATACCGATTAACAATTTATGAGATTGCTTTATTTGGGGTGTTACTTGCATTATACATGATTGCTGCATCACTTCAAAAGTATGTTTTTAAAGGGGTTTTTAGAATCACTCCAACGTATGCACTTGTTGTTATTTTTGGTCTGACATTAGGTCCGTGAAAGGGTGCACTACTTGGTTTTATTAGTAATACACTAGAAAATATTTTGCTTCAAGGAATTGGAACCTGAATGCTTGAATATGCCATTGTTCCAGTTGTCATTGCTCTATTGACTGGTCTTCTAATGAATACTTTTTCTAAGAATCAAAATAGCACATGGTTTTTTGGAATTTTATTTTTACTTATTGTTACAGGAATATTCATTGGAATTTTAATTGATAATTACAATAAACTTCCCGTTAATGAAGGAGCTAAATCACTAAAAAATAAAATTCCAGTTTCAATTGTTGCAGGAATTTCTGCTTTTGGATTTAGTGCAATTTGAATTATAACTATAACTTTATTATTGATTTATTCAAAAACAATGCAAATTAAAAGAAAATATTCTGCATTCTTATTCTTTAATATTCTAATTACTGTATTTATTATTTTAGTATTAGTAAGATGACTATGAGGTCCATATGCTTATATTACCTATCGTAATCGTTTCAGAGCAGCTAACTGAAAGGTTTCTGAATGATATGTAAGATTTATGATCCCAATTGTTTTTAAAGGATTGCTTGAAATTCCAATCTATACAATTATTATCTATCATATTTATCCAGTAATCAGTATAGTTAGAAATAAGGTTCTTTATCAATCTAGAAAAATAGCTACATATTAAATAAAAAAAGCAATCATTTTTTTTAAAAAAGCACGAACTTAAAAACGTGTTTTTTTATGCTAATTAAATTAAAAAAACTTATTTATCAATCTTGCGATAAATAAGTTTTTGTTTTATTGTTAATTGTAATTTTTAGATTAATTAAATTTCAATTAATTCATTTTCGCTATTTATTTCTAAATTCTAATTTGAGTTGATTTCTTCTAATTCTTTATTAGTTAATTCTCTAGTGTCTTCGTTTTTTGTTTGATTATGTACCTTAGCAACTGCGACTATACTTGCATTTCTTTTCTTAAGATTTACTAATTTAACACCTTTTGCATTTCTTCCGATAATGCTTACTTCTTTTAATGAGAATCTTATGCTAATGCCATCATCGGTCATGACAATTATATCTTCATTGCCCTCAACAGCTCCTGAATAAATAAGTTCGCCAGCTTTATCTTCATTTAGTGCAATTACACCCTTAGAATTTCTTTTTGTTTTTCTAAATGATTCAGCTAAACTCAATTTACCAAATCCGTTTGTACCAAGGCTAAAAATATATTTACCTTCAGATGAACTTGAAATTGAAACTACTTTTTCATTTGGTTCTAATTTAATTCCAATAACTCCAGCCGCCATTCTTCCCATTGGGTTAATGTCCTTAATATCAAAACGGCAGATTTTATTATTACTTGCACCAAGATAAATTTCTTCATCATCGCTAGCAACAATTGCATCCACTAACTCATCATTTTCTTTTAATCCAAATGCATATTTACCATTTTTATTGATTAATTTGTAATGAATTAGATGTGTTTTTTTAATAATTCCATTTTTAGTTGCTGTTAATAAAAACTTTTGTTTTTCATAATCATTATCATCAACACTTAGAATTTTAATAATTTTTTCATCTGCTCCTAAAGTTCCAATGATATTGATTACCGGAATCCCTTTAGACTGTTTAGTTCCAATTGGGATTTCATATCCTCTTAATCTATATACTCTTGCTTTTGTAGTAAGAATTAATAAGTCTGTATGTGTATTAGCTGCCAAAATATCTTGAATATCATCATCTTGGTACATTTTTGTTGTTGAAACACCAATACCACCACGTGATTGTTCTTTATATTCATCAATATCCATTCGCTTTAGATAACCATTTCTTGTAATCGTAATTACGACATCTTTTTTTGGAATTAAATCTTCATTATTGATATCAGAAATTTCTTGTCAATTAATTTCTGATTTTCTTTCATCACCATATATTTGTTTAATTTCTTGTAGTTCTTTGATAATTAATTCAATTAAAAGATCTTTATTTGCTAGTATTCTTTGATATTCTTCAATTCTTTGATGTACTAATTCAAGTTCTTCATTCATCTTTTCAATTGCTAATCCTGTTAATCTACCTAGACGCATATCAACAATTGCTTTTGTTTGAATTTCAGTTAAATTAAATTTTTGAGCGAGAATATTTTGTGCTTCTGCATCATTTTTAGAGTTTCTAATAATTGCTATTACTTCATCTATATTTTCTACACAGATTTTTAGACCTTCTAAAATGTGTGCACGTGCTAAATCTTTATCCAAATCAAATTTTAATCTTCTTGAAACCACATCAATTTGATGATTTAAGTAAACTTCAAGTGCGCTCTTAAGATTTAATTTCTGTGGTTCATTGTTAACCAAGGCAACCATATTAAATGAAAAACGTGTTTGAAACTCACTTAATTTAAACAATTTGTTAAGAATAACCTCTGGAACGAAGTTCTTTCGCACTTCAATTACAATTCTTATTCCATCACGATTTGATTCATCTCGAAAATCAGAAATTCCCTCAAGTTTTTTATCCTTAATTAGATTGCCAATACTTTCAATTAGAACTGACTTATTTTTTCCGTATGGAATTTCAGTAATTATGATTTTAGATTTTCCATTTTTTAATTCTTGAATTGTTGCTTTCGAGCGAATTGTTACACGACCAACTCCCGTTTCATAGGCTCTAATAAGACCTTCTTTATCAAAAATGATTCCGCCTGTTGGAAAATCAGGAGCTTTAATATATTCCATTAATTCTGCAATTGTAATGTTTGGATTTTTTGCTAATGCGCAAACTCCATCGATAACTTCACCAAGATTATGTGGGGGGATACTTGTTGCCATTCCAACTGCTATCCCATATGACCCTGAGACTAATAAATTAGGAAATCTTGAAGGAAGCACTGTAGGTTCTTTTTCACTTCCATCATAGTTATCAACAAAATCAACAGTATTCTTTTTAATCCCATCAACCATTGCGCTCGCAATTTTGGACATTCTAGCCTCAGTGTAACGCATTGCAGCAGCTGAATCACCATCAATTGAACCAAAGTTACCATGACCATCAATTAAAGGATAACGTAATGAAAAATCTTGCGCCATTCTAACCATTGCTTCATAAACCGAACTATCACCATGTGGGTGGTATTTACCTAAAACATCACCGACGATCCGTGCTGATTTTTTATGTTGAACATTATGAAACATTCCAAGTTCACTCATCCCATAAAGAATTCTACGGTGTACTGGTTTTAATCCATCTCTTGCATCTGGAAGAGCTCTAGAAACAATAACACTCATTGCATATTCTAAAAATGAACTCTTCATTACGGTAGCTAAATCAGCAGGTCTAAGTCCATCTTTTTCATTATCAAGAATCTGACTTTGAACAACATAATCATCCTTATTTTGCGGAATATATTCTTCTTCGTCTTCTTCCTCATCTAAATTTTCTTTATTCTCGTCTAAAAAAACCCGCTTTATTTCATCATCAGCTACATAATAATCATCAAGGGATTGAGAGTCTTCTTGTTTTTTTTCTTCTTCAAGGTCTTTTTCATCATCTAACAACATATTAAACTCCTAATATATTACATAGTAATATATTATATCAAAAAATAAAATTTAAAAAAGGTATTGTTAATCCCAATACCTTATCTAAAATTTAAAAGCAATAAAATAAATATTTTTATTTTGTTCCTTAAATTTCTTTTCGTAGTCAGTTAGTATGTTTTCAATTTCAAAATTGCAATGATGTAAATCTCTTGTTTGATAAATTATTTTTGCACCAAATTCTTTTATCTGCTCAATCCCAAACTCATAAAGTTGTTGATTATCGCTCTTAAAATATATAATTCCATCTTTAGATAGGATTTTTTTATATTGTTCCAAGAAACTTTTATACACTAAACGTCTTTTATAATGGCGTTTTTTTGGTCAAGGGTCACTAAATGTAAGTCAAATTAAATCAACTTTTCCCAAGAAATATTGATCTAATTTCGCAGCATCTCCAATTAAAATCTTCATATTACTTAAATTTTTAGATTCAATTTTTCTTAACGCAGAAAGTGCTGGCGTTGAATATTTTTCTATTCCTATATATTCAGTCTCAGGATGCAATGATGCTAATTCTGAAAGCATTGTACCTTTGCCCATCCCAATCTCAATTACTATACTATTGGATAATTGATATGGAAAATCTTTGATACAAAATATTGAGTCATCAAGGATTTTATTTGCATCTTTATTATGTCTTAATCTCATAAATATTAATTGTATCCTAAGACTTAATTAAGAATAAAAAATCATTTTTTAAAAACTCATCTATATTGTTTATAATTGAATTGATAATTAATTAAATATATATTTAATTTTTTATATAAATGTAATCCTTAAAAAATTTCTAATATGGTGGCACATGAATTCTAATAAAAATAATAAGAGTTTTCATGACACATTACAACAATTTAAAACAAATAAAAAACAAGAATTCTATCAACTTGGGCAAATGACGTCAATTCAAGCTTTTAAATATGATGGCAAACTCTATCGACAATATGAGGGTTGCAAAATTATTGCCAATTGAGATGATTTCGTTGTTGTTCTATTAATGAAAACTAAAGTACAAGAAATAAATATTAACTGGATTGTCTCAACTCCAATGCTCTTTGTCTTTTCAAAAAAGCATTTTTATAATGCAATGATAACACTAAATCATAATAATCAAAACAATATCTATGTCAATCTTGCAAGTCCTTTTTTCATTGAAAATGAAATTATTAAGTACATTGATTTTGATTTAGATATTAAATGTTATGGTGAAGATGATTTCAATGTTGTTGACTGACATGATTTTAAAAAATCAATCGTTGATTTTAAGTATCCTTTAAAACTTATTTATAAAATCTATAACGAATTAGATAGTCTTGAAATTCAAAGAAAAAATAAACAAGGAATTTTTTCAAAACAATTTATTAATGATATTAAAAAGATTTTGTATGAAAAAGGCGATTTGTAGTTTAGATAAGAAAAAACTGTAGATAAAAATAGTTTTGAAATTAAAACTTTTATAAGAAAAGATTACTTAAAAAGTGAGTTAGATACATATTTTAATGTATCTAATTTTTTTAATTAACTTAAGATAAATGCTAGTCTGATCTAGTTAATTTTATAGACAAATAAATAAACTACTTGATTTCAAAATTGCAAGTAGTTTATTTATTAATCATTCATTTTATAAATATTAATTAAATTATCTTATTTTATTGATATAGTTGATTTGTTTGATTCTTTAGATACATCAGGATCGTTATCCTTACCTAAGAATTTACCAACCTTGTATTCAATTGTTATAGTTTCTTTCTTTGCATCTAATGTGAAATCTAATCTTGTTGATAATGAAGTACCTTTAAAAATAGGTTCTTTAGCATTAACTAATTGATAAGGTGATTTAATAGTGCTTCCTTTGTCATTTAAATCAAAAATTCCTCATTTTTCACCATCAAATTTCTTACCAAATGGAGGGTTTGTACCTTCTACCATAACAATTCTTTCGATTTTTCTATCATATCAAAGGGTGTACTTTGAACTATCTTTTTTAAGTTTATCCAATCCATCTTTTGTTTTAACATCACTTGTTACAACTAAAATATCTTTTAGATTTTTTGCAATGGTATCAACGGTTACTTCTTCATTTGTTGTAGTGGTTTCGGATTTACTTTCTTCCTTAGTACCGCCACATTTTGCAGCAATTAATGGTAGAGTTGTTAAAGAAACAATGCTTCCTAAAGCTAATAAAAACTTAGTAGTCTTTTTCATATTAAATCTTTATATTATTTATCTATCCTTATTTATCTTTTTTTAATCTTTTCTTTAATCTTTTTTGTAGTTTCTACAATTTAATTTTATTCCTATTTTTTAATAAATATCTCTTAAATTAAGAAGAAAAAAACAATCAAACAAATTAGTTTGATGTTTTAGATATTCTAATCTTTGGAAATTGATAGTTTAAAGAATTCAACAAGTTTTTCAATAGTATCATTTTTATTGTTTTGATTAAGTTCACTATTAATTTTATTAATAAAGCTTGAACCATGATAGGAGATCTCATGTGTACTATTAGAATTAATTTCTAAAAGTAGTAATGTCATTTTTGGATATTGATCATCAATTAAATTGTTTTCCTTGATATTTAGATAATTTTTATAAGATTCAATGATTTTTTCTGTTTTTTTCGGATCAATATCGTCACTACTTTTTATTTCAATATAGAAATCATGATAGTTATCTACGTCATTTTTATCAATAATTCTAAAAATAAAATCAGGATATGCTTTAGATATTTCATTATCATGATTGAAATATTCAACAAAAACACCATGAAAGACAGGGTTTTTAGTTCATACTTTGATATTATATTCATTTTTTTTAGTACGAACGTAATATTTTATTAAATCAACAAACTTGTTTTCAGTGTTTGAATCAAAGTATTGCTCATTTTTTTCACCATTAGTTTCAATATTATTTAAGTAACTTTTACTTTTATAAGCATAGTCTAAATATGGAAGATTAATTGGGTTTCTTTTTGAATCATCAATAAATATTTCAACTCTTTCGGGTAGCAAATAATTAGATTCAATTTTATATATTTTGTCTTTCAAATTATCTAAGTCATTTATTTGCTTATAAAATAATTTTTTAATTTCAAATAAGTAATTTTTTTCAATAATTAATCAAAAAAGATTTATTGAGAAGTCATCAACTTTTAAATCATTCAATCTTTTAGAATCATTATTTTTAAAATTTTCAATTGCACTAATTACTAATGGCGGAAAATAAGTTTTATTTTTTCTTAGAAAGTTTTCTTTATAAATTTCAAGTTCAATGTTATTACTTATTTTAGTTACAGCTACTTTTTTAGTCCCAAATTTTTCAGTATAAACTGAAATGTATCCATTCTTTTGATATTCATTTTTATATCTTTCAAATTCGACTCTAATAAAAGATAAATCTAGTTTTTCAATCACTTCATCAATATAATTCTCATTTTGAATTCTTCTTTTAACTTCTTGTTTGTCAATATATCCAACATTAAAAGTTTCTTTTTTATATTGATCTCTTAGAAAAATATTAATATGACTTTTATTTGATTCAGGTAAATTAGAGTAGTAATAGTATTTTAATGAGATTGAATTACATTTTGCTATAGCATTAGGATTTGGGTTTCTTTTGATTCTTCCAAGCGTTTGAATAGTTAGTGTAGAAGATGAAATATTTCTTAGTTGCACTAACATACAAGCTCTAGGAATATTTCAACCGGTTGCTGGACCAAGTTTAAAAATAATAACATCAACATCTGAACTATTTTTTGAAATTGAATTTAGTGAATGTGAACTAAGTCTGATATTTGATTCAAAATCATCTTCACCAAAATATTTAACGTAGTTTAGATTATGTTCTTTTAAAACCGAAATAATTTCATTTATATTTGCATCAAATGTTTCTTTGTTAGATTTATCCTTATTGTTCACTTGAATTAACATTGCCGGATTAATATTAATTAGTGTTTCTTCTTTTGTTGCATCAGCATATCTTTCTTTAATTTTTTTAAATTTCTTACATGCAACTTCAAGAATTTGTCTATTTGTAATCGTATCTTCTTTAATTTCATTTAACCCTTGATTATATATTCCCGTCTTCTTGATCAAAAGAATATCATCTTCAATCAAATCAGCTTCACTTAAGATAACAAGATCATTATGACCTTTTGGAGTTGCTGTCATTTTAATAATAAAGTGTGCATATTTTTGAAGTAAAACTTCTGCACGTACATTTAAATCTTTAGTCTTTGATCATAATTTATTGATATCTTTATTTAATTCAAGATCAATGTACTTATTTTTCTTTTCAATTTCACCACCAAAGTGAGCTTCATCACGAATATAAACTAAATTAAATTCTTCATTTTCAATCTGAGATAAAAATGAATCAATAATTCCTTCTTCAGTAAATTTTCTTTTTTTACCAAATGATTGATTCCCAAAAATGAAAATCTTATTTTTCTTTGCGAAGATTTGATGATGTTGATCTTTTTTCTTTAGACTTTTATCTTTTGATGATGGTGGAGTTATGTATTCAAATTCAAGATCCTTATTAACTAAATATTCTTTATAATCGATAAAGCTTTCATACATTTGCTTTGGTAAGGATGATGATGATAAAGTCATAATTACAAAGACAAATTTTTGTTCAGGATGCTCAGTGATCAATTTATCAATGACATTAAGGATCATGAAAGTCTTTCCAGATCCAGTCGGCGCTTGAAAATCAATAATTTTTTTGTTACCAGAATCAAATTTTGAAAGAATCTTATTGACTGCCTTACTTTGTGCGTTAGTTAGATGCATCATTATTTTCCTTTGAAATTGGTTTTAGAGATGTTAGATCTCTTAGAATTTCAAGATTATCAATATTTTCTTTATTAATTCCAAAGTCAATAAGTTCTTTTATAAAAATATCTTTGATTTTTTCATTACTATCTGATTCATTGAAGATTGAAGTATCAAAATATTCAAGATTGAAAACGTTTAGATTCGATTGATATGGTTCATTCTTTTTAATTCAAGCAAAATTAGAATCTCCATTGATTGAAATTCCTTTGTTAATTCGATATAATCTTTCATAGCAAACATCAATACCAATGTTATTTTCATTATTTGTTACTAGTGTATAACTTCTATTTCCACCATCTTCTCTGTTTAATTCCATTACTGCATGACCTGTTGTACCTGAACCAGCATAGAAGTCCAAAATTCGCGCATTTTTATTATTAGAAATATTAATTAAAAATTTGATAAGAGATGTTGGTTTGACTGTTTTAAATTGACTGCCCTTAATTACATTATCTAATTCTATAGTTCCAGATCTCGTTGTCATATTTGAATTTAATAAAACATCTTTTATTTTAAATGTTATGTCTCTTTTCTTTGTTAATATTTTTAATTTGTCACCTAACTTTTCAACATAAAGGTTATGTTTTTCCTTCTCTAATTTATCCTTTTCCCATCTTCAAACAGCCTGAGTGCCCTCCTTATTTTTTGGAGGTAATATTCTTATCAGACCTTCGCCTGGCACTGTAGATATCTCTTGTTCATTTACAAAAATAGGATAAAATAAATTTCTTCTTGTATCAATATTGAAAGCATTAATATTTGTGTTATGAAATTCATTTAGTAATAAAAATTCACCATTTTCATCTACTTTAATTTCATCATCGTCATTGTTATAAAATTCTGGCATTAATTTATTTAGATCATCTCGAGATTTATTAAAATTTACATCCAATTTTTTAATATCTTTTGCGTAAACAAGAATATATTCATAAATTTTTGAATATTGTGATTTTGAGATTTGTCTACCCTTTTTATTTGAAATTCAGACTAATATATTTAAAAAATTCTCTTCTCCAAAAATCTCATCCATTAGTACTTTCAAGTATGCTTGCTCGTTATCATCAATTGAAACAAAAATTACACCCTCTTCTTTTAGAAGTTGGCGAGCCATAATTAGTCTTTCATTTAGCATATTTAGTCAACCGGTTCGACTAAATTTGTCTCTATAAACAAATTTCGAAGCACTTACTTCATCTTTTTCACTTAAATTGTTCCCATCTTTTAGTGAGCTTTCAGTATTATATGGAGGATCAATATAGATTACATCAAACTTAGAAGAAATTTGCTCTCTCTCTCTCTCTCTCTCTCAATAACTAATAAATTCTTTAATGCATCATAGTTTTCACCGATGATTAAGTAATTTTGGTTAGGATCAATAAAATCTCCAAAAGATAACTTTTCATCCTTTTTTAATAGTGCTATTTGTTTTGAATCTACGCTAGGTGCAACATCAAAAACAAATCCTAATTTAATTCTCTTAATTAAAAATTGGTAAATATTCTGTAGATTTTTATCGTTATCATCAAATTTATCAAGAATTAATTTAATTAGATCTTTTTGATCTTGATTTAATTCATTTGTTAATTTTAAATCTTCAGCTTTCTTTAAATATTCTTCTTTTAAACTGCTCATTATTTTATTATCTCCATATAATTTTTTAATCCATTATTTATTATATACAAAAGGTATATTAAATTGATTTGTTGACTTAACTACTTAAATTTATTTTTTTCAATTTACTTTACTAAAATAAATTTTTTAAAAAATAAACTACCAACTCAAATTAATTTTGGCAGTTTATTTTTGATTTAATTAAATTTATAAATTGAATACTTTTTCTATCTATTTCAATTCTATTTTTACTTTTGATTCGTTTGATAATTTTGATGCTTCAAGAGATTCTTTACCAAGTTCTTTACCAACTTTATATTTAACAATAATAACAAACTTGTCATCATTTTGGTTACTATCAATAGTGAAATTTAATTGATTTGATAGTTTTTGATGCTCGTGTTCTTCCTCTTTTACTTTAATTATGGGTTCCTTATCGTTTACTAGTTGGATTTCATTTTTTATCTTAGGTGTATTTTGTAATGTAAATAATACAAAGTTAGTAACATCTTTATCAAAATCCTTATCAAAAGGAGATTTCTTACCTTCAACTAACAATATACTATTTTTATTTTTATCATATCAAAGGGTGTATTTATTACTATCTTTCTTAAATTTTTTGATATCTTCAAAATCTTCTTTTGGGGCTCCAAATTTGAAAATATCTTTTAAATTCTTAGCAATCTCATCAAGTTCACTAAGTTCTTTCTCATCAATCGCTTCATCTTCTTTATTGGGTTCATCGCTTGGCACAGTTTCATAAGGAGGTGTTGGTTGGGTTGCAGGTGGAGTTGTAGGTGGGGTTGAAGGTGGTGTAGATTCTTCGTTTTTTGGTTCTTTTTCTTCTTTTGGTTCCTTACCGTTTTCATGATTCATTTGGTCACCTTCAGGTTTCTTTGGAGGAATTACTTCTGGTTTGGTGTTACCTCCTCCTTGACCACTTGATTCACCATTTGATGGTTTTTTCGGAATCTTAGGTTGATTTTCAGTTTTATCTTTTTTTAGTTCTTCAATTTGTTTATTAAATTCTTCTATAGCTTTTTTAAATTCCTCAGGAGTCTTTAGTCTTTCTAGTTTGTCTTTTGATTCTTTAATTAGGCTATTAATTTTTTCTTTTGTTTCTTTACTTATTCTAGAATCAACCTTAAGATTTGCTTCCTCTTTTTCAATTAGTTCCTTAAATTCTTTCTTTTCTTTAAAATCTTCTTTGATATTTTTTTCTTGATGAGATTCTTTTTTATCACATGATGCTGCTAAAATCGGTGTAGTAAGTGTGGTAAATGGAGCTAATAATAATAAAAATCTAACACTTCTTTTCATAATTTCCCTTTCTTATCTCATTCTTTTTTTCTTATTTATGTCAATTTTATTATTAGTAACAAAAAATGCACAGTCCCCCAAAAACCGGACAAAAAAGTGGAGGATTTTTTCATGCAAAAATATACATATGAATTAAAGAAAGAAATTATTTTTGATTACTTATTAGGGTCTTCTTTAACGGAAGTTTCCAAGAAATACAAGATTAATATAAACACAGTAAATGGTTGGATAATTAAATATAAAAGATTTGGATTAACTGGATTAAAAACCAGAAAAAATAATTCTTCGTATAGTTTACAATTTAAACTCAAAGTTATCGAATATAAACAAAAAAGTGGACTTACATATTTAGAAGTAGCCAAACATTTTGGCCTTAAAGAATTATCAATCATATATGCCTGAGAAAATAAATT
>NZ_QKUB01000006.1 GCF_003253435.1 Metamycoplasma auris | reverse complement strand
AAAGTGATCCCGGGAGAGACAATTATTCATACTGACCAGGGACTCCATTATCAACATCATTCTTTTTCTAAAGTTTTAGAAAATGCTAATGTCACTCAAAGTATGTCAAGAAAGGGCAACTGTTTAGACAATGCCTCAATAGAAAATCTTATAGGAATTATGAAAAAAGAAATGTTTTATAATCGAAAAATTGAAAGTATAGAAGAGCTTACTGATAAAATAGACAGTTATATCGCCTGATATAACGCGGAACGAATTAGTTATAAAACCGCTGGGTTGTCCCCAATTAAATTTAGGGACAACCACAGCAGTTAAACATTCCGGTTTTTGGGGGACTCTGCAAAAAATTAATTTTTTTCCCTTTTTTTGGATTTAGTAAACTAAAAAAATAGAAATTTATAGCAATATATTATGTTTTGAAGTGCTTTTTACTAATTAGCAAAAAATAAACTACTTTACATTTTTTTATACAAAAGTAGTTTATTTAATTTAATTGATTCTCATTATATTTTTATTGTTGATGAATTCTTTTCCTTGGAAACTTCAGGGTCCTTTCCCTTGATAAATTTACCAATCTTATATTCAAGTATTATATTTTCTTTTTTATCATCGAATTTGAAATCTATTCGAGTTGATAAATTAGTAAATTTTCTATCACCTTTTTGTACTTCAAATGTCGGGTTATTAGCATTGATTAATTGAATTTCATTTCCAATCTCGTTTACTTTTTCACTAAGATCAAAAAGATCTCACTTCATGCCTTTAAAATTTCTACCAAATGGAGGTTTTTTGCCTTCGGTCATAACGATTTTTTTATTATTTCTATCGTATCAAAGGGTGTATTTTTTATCATCTTTCTTAAGCAATTCAATTTCATCTTTAGCATCTTTGCCTAGAATAAGAATATCCTTTGATTTTTTGGCTATTTTATCAACTTCAGATAGACTAGCATCCTCTTCGGCAGGTTTTTCAGCAGGTGGTGTAGGTGCTGCTGATGGTTTAGTTTCTGGAACTTCTTTGATTTCTTCATTGATAATAGCTTCAATGTCTAAGTTCTTTCAGAAATTACGCTCTTTTATTGTTTTATAATCTGAGTAATTACGTCCAATATCTTCTCCAGTTGCACTGTAATTAAATGCTGCATTTCAAGCACTTACTTGTTTCAAGTCTGGTTTTTTTGGTGAAGGAGTTTTTGGTGTAGTTGAATGCGAACCACCTGGTGTAGTTTCTCCTGGTTTTTTTGGTGGAGTTGAATCTCCTGGTTTGCTTGGAGGAGGTGTTACTGGGGTACCTTCATTTTTTTCGTTTTTTGCTTCTTCGATTTTTTTCTTAAGCTCTTCAGTGGCTTTCTTGAAATCTTCAGGAGTCTTTAGTTTATTTAATTGTAATTTCGCATCTGAAGCAATTTTTTCAAGAGCAATTTTAGTTTCTGCTTTTAGTTTACCTTCAGTTTTTATTTGTGCTTCTAATTTAGTAATCTCTTCTTTAAATTCTTTCTTTTCTTTTGATTCTTTATCTCCACATGAGATTGTCAAAATTGGTGTAGTGATTGTTGCAACGCTGGTTGCTGCTAATAAAAATGCAAGACTTTTTTTCATATTTTAGATTGTGTTTTTTTGTTATTTTTCTTAATTAATTTTTGTTATTTAACCTTCCCTTCAATTTACATTGTATGACCTTCAAAAAAAAAAAAAAAAAATAGTCTAAAATTGTTGAAAAAAGTGGCATTTTTGATAAAAAATCACTGAAAAATTGCCATTTTCTTTGATTTTTATATTAAAAATTAATTTTTAATAATTTAGATTAAATGGATAAAAAATATCAAATATTTCAATATATATTTATCTAAAAAAATAAGTCTTATTTGTATAAATAAACTTATCAATGAAACAAAAAAATATATTGACATTTAATCAATATATTTAAATTTTAAGTTTTTAATTGTTTAATAATTTCTTTAAATTAACATAATTGTCTTTATTGCTTTTTATGTTTATCAATAATTTTTTCTAATTTAGAAATTAATGACTTAATTCGATTTATTTCTTTTTTCTTATTTTGCTCTTCTTCGTAATAATAGAAGTTTAAGTCTTGGATTTCTTCATTAAATTCTTCCATTATTTCTTTAATTTCTTCATCTTCTAACTTATCTAATTTCTCAAATTCTTCAATAGTTGAGTTTAATTTTTTTACATTATTCTTATATTCAACTAATTTCTTTGTTATTTCTTCTTTTGCGGCCTTAGCTTGTTCTAATTCTTTATTAAGTCTTTTAACATCCGCTTCATATTCTCTAACAAATAAATTAGCCTCAGCAAGTTTATTATTGATTTCACTTAGTGATTTATCAATTTCTGATTTTCTTCTAGTTTTGGTTTCAATATCTTTATTTATTTCATCAAGTTTTTCTTTATCTTGTGGTTCCTTTATTGTTTTAACCAATTCTCCTTTAGATTCAATTTCTTTTTGCAACATGTTTGCTTCAGTTAGCAATTTTTTACTTTGGTCAATAATTGATTGATATTCATTTAGTTGCTCACTAGCTTCTTTTAATGTTTCTTTAATTTCATCTAACTCTTCATCAATAAGTTTACTTTCATCTTCAACTGACTCATTTTCTAATATCTTAGATAATAAAAGACTACTTTCATGATTGTTTTCAAATTCTTTTTTTAACTTATTATATTTATCCTTTATTTCACTTATTTTTTTATCTCTTAATGAAGTTATTTCCTTTTCTTTGCTATTTTCTACTTCGTCATTTTTATTGACTTCTTTAATTAAAATATTTTCTACATAAAAATTAAGTGAATCAATTACCTTTTTAATTTCATGTTTTCCATAATATGGATAAAAATCAAAACCTGTAATATCAGAACCTGTTGGACTATCTATAAAAATACTATTTCAGTCGGATATTCTTTTTAAAAAATCATGTGGTTCAGTTGGTTGTGAAGGAATAATTGGTTTTTTAGGAGCTATTGGTTGTGAAGGATTAGTTGGTTCAGTTGTGCTTTTTTCATCTTTTATATCTTTTATAGCATTCTTAAATTTAGAAATTGCATCGCTTAATTCATTAGCATTTTTTAACCTTAATAAATTTTGCTTGGCTTCCTTAATTAAATTATTAATTTTTTCTTTTGCTTCTTTGCTTAGTTTAGAATCAACCTTAAGATTTGCTTCCTCTTTTTCAATCAATTCCTTAAATTCTTTCTTTTCTTTAAACTCTTCCTTATTAACCTCTTTTTTATTGCATGAGGCTGCTAAAATCGGAGTAGTAATTGTTACAATTGATGATGCAGCTAGTAATAATGCAAGACTTTTTTTCATAGTTTTTTTCTTTCTTTTGTATTCCTTTTATAAGTGTTTTTTATCTTGGTTAGTTCTATTTTATAACCGGAAACAAAAAAAAGGCGAAATTTTACATTTTCATCACTAAAAATTTTGAACTGCATATTTAATTTTATTGACTAATTGACAAAAATAGAATTCAATTTATTTAAATACATATCTTAATATTAGTTTAAATATTTAAGAATTCTTTACATAAAAAACCTCAGATTGACTGAGATTTTTTAAAAATTTGTGTTTTTAATTTTTGTTAAATGAAAATGTGGTTACTTTAGGGATTGATATATTTTGATTATGTGAGGAAAGAATAAAGTTTAGATCATAGTATAAATCCACAAATACCTTTGAATCACTAGAACTTTTAAGTTCAATCTTATTGAATTTAACATCAAGATTACTGATTTCAAATAATTCATTTTTTCCATTAAAGAATTCTATCTGAGTTTCGTTTTTGATTTTCTCATTAATTGGACTTGAATTTCCATATATTTTAATTATTGAATGATTTTGCACTTCTAATTTTGCATTTTCATTATCTTCATTAATTAGTCTTAGTAAATTTCTTTCCGGTGTGTTATTTAAATTTAAATATTTAATAACACTATCTAAATTAAGAGATTGAGATTTTTTATATTCTTTTTTTAATCTTTCAATAAAGTTCTTTCCAGATGATTCAGTCGTTTCAATTTGAATATCGAAATTTTCTAAATACTTCGCATCTAATTTCTTAAATCCATCAAATGCAAAAGTTCTAGTATTTGAATGGGATTCCTTACCGTTTCTTTTAATCTTTAGATTGAATGAAATTTCAATACTTCCTGCTAAGTCGTTAACACTAATTTTTTGATTATCAAATTCAATTTGCTCACCATCATTATTATTGAAATAATTAATTTTCGTATCATCAATCTCAACAAAATTGTCAACTATCTTATGAGACTTTCGATAAAAATTTAAGAAAGAGGAAGGGAAATTGCTCTTATCAATATTTTGTTTTACATTTATATAATTACTTATAATGAAGTCTAATGCTTCTTTATCTGATATTGAAGGATTACCTGAAAAATGTTTATTAAGAACCTCAACTTTTTCTTCAATTTGTTGAGGGGATTCGTTCTTTTCTTTTTTAGTATACTTAGATATAAAAGTAAAAATAAGGCCTTTTTTGTCAGAAGAAAGTCTTGGACTATTAGTTTTATCAAAGAAATAATTATTTGGTTTACTCTTGGTTAAATCAACTAAATTAAGTGTTTGATGTGAAGTAGATGAAATGCCTTCAATAGTTATATAATCTAACAAATCGTTATTTTGAAGTTTATCAATTGTTTTATTGTCTTCAAACAATTTTTCCTTGTTTAATCTAAGACTAATTTTTTCTCTACTAAATACTTCTATCTTCTTAAAACCAGATAGTTTAACATTCTTATTACTCAATACTTTTTCATTGATTTTAATTGAAATTTCAATCTCTAGTTCGCCAAGTTTTTCATCATATGATTCAATCTTAAGATCTAAAATTTCAATCTTTTCTTTTCTATCTTGTTTATTTTGCTTTAGTAATTCAATTGCATCAACAACACTCATATTACTGTTTAGACTATATAAACTTATAAGTCCGCCAAATTTATCTATACTAATTCCATTAATTTTAGTCATTTCTTCTTTTCATTTACTATCAATAGGATGATTAGGTTGTGGTTGTGGTTGTGGACTTGGTTGTGGACTTGGTTGTGGACTTGGTTGTGGACTTGGTTGTGGACTTGGTTGTGGTTGTGGACTTGGTTGTGGTTGTGGACTTGGTTGTGGGTTAGGTTGTGGATTAGGTTCATCATGTGGATGGTTATCAATTTTATTTGTATTTGTATTATTATTGGTATTTTGGCATCTTGCTGAAATAATCGAAATTGGAGTTATTATTCCAATTAGGATACTTAAAAATAAAGTTTTTTTTATATCTTTCCTCATAATATAATACATTTTACATTAAATTAAAATAACTAAATTATCTGTCCTTATTAATAAAGAAAAAACACAAATCAAAGGGTTGGATTTGTGTTTAAAAATTACTTAATTAGATCTTTTTTCATGTATGGAATCAATACTTTTGGAATTGAGATGCTTCCATCAGGATTTTGATAGTTTTCCAAGATTGCTGCAACAACTCGATCAATCGCTATCCCTGATCCATTAATTGTGTGAGCATATTTAGTTTTTCCATCTTTTGTACGATATCTAATTTTTGCTCGCATCGATTGAAAATCTTTGTAGATTGAAATTGAACTTGTTTCACGATATCTTTGTTCTGAAGGAATTCATAATTCAAGATCAATTGTCTTAGCTGAGCCAAACCCCATATCCCCAGTTGATAATAAGATTTCTCGATATGGAATTTCTAGAAGTTCTAAAATTAATTTAGCATCATTAACTGTCTTTTGTCACTCCTCAAGTGATGCTTCTTCATTAACAAATTTAACCAACTCAACTTTATGAAATTCATGTTGACGAATAATTCCCCTTGTATCACGACCTCCACTTCCTGCTTCAGATCTAAAACATTTTGTATATGCAACATACTTAATTGGATGTTCAAGATTAAGAATTTCATCATAATGAAAATTAGTTACTGGGACTTCAGCAGTTGGAATCAATCATAAATCTTCATTTTCAATCTTAAATAAATCCTGAGAAAATTTAGGTAATTGACCTGTACCATATAGCATTGAAGAATTAACTAAATGCATTGGCATAATTTCTTTATATCCATTTTTAATGTGTGTATCAAGCATGAAATTTTCAAGGGCTCTCACTAGTGCTGCACCATCATTTTTATAAACTACAAATCTTGATTTTGCTAACTTAGTTGCACGCGCAAAATCAATCATATCAAGTTTAGTTGCAATTTCATAATGTGCTAAAACACCTTTAACTAAACCACGACCTAAATTGGAATGTTCATTCAAGCATACATTCGAAGTTTCATCATGACCAATAGGAACATCATCATAAGGAATATTTGGAATCTGAAGTCTTAGGCTATCTACTTTTTCAATTATTGAAGATGCTTCTGCATTAATTAAAGTTATTTGATTATTAATGGATGCAACTTCTCCAAGCAAGTCACTACAATCTTGCTTGTTTCTTTTTTTAATTCCAATCTCTTCACTTAAGTTATTTCTTTTTGCTTGTAGAATTTCTAAAGAATGAATTAATTCGTTTCTTTTATTTCCTAAAGTAAATAGTTCATCTAAAATTGAATGGTCAAAGTTTCTTGTAAGTAGTTTTTTTGTTATTTCTTCTCTATTTTTTAAAAGATATTTCAAGTCAATCATTTGAATTCTCCTTAAATGTTATTTAAATTTTATACTTTTTTTTAGATTAAATTTATACTCACTTAGATAAAAGTAAGATTATTCAGTAAAGGATATAAAGTCTAACTAAAAAATGCCTTTATGTTACAATTAATAAGATATGGGAATCCAAACTCATAAAGTAATTGGAAAATTTAACAAAATTTTATGACAATCAAAAGACAGTAGTATTTTGATTGTGTCTTTTTATATCGAAAAAAATGATGACAAAAACCCAGTTACACTTAATAAATATGGCAGTGTTTCAATAACTTTCAAAGATTCAATGTTTAATAAACTAAATATAATTTTGAATGAAGAAAGTTATGAATTAAATCTGATTAAAAATGAGGCTTCAAAATACCCTGATAGCTATCTTGTTGATTTTGATAATTCAAAATTTAATGTTATTAAGAAAGATGACTCAACAAATAATCTTAACTATTTATCTAGAGTACTAAAATTGCCAATCTTCAAAGGTATTGTTGATTCAAAAATAAATCTTCTTGTATCTGAATTAGGAGAAGATATTTTTAATTTAATATTGAATGATCAAAGTATTCATGGACAAACATTCGGAATTAATCAGGATGATTGAGTTGAATTCAAAGGAATTATAAAAAATAATTATGCTTTCATAACTGAAATTAAAGACTTATTTAAGTTAAATATAAGTTTCAATTGTTATAAGCAATTATCTAAGAAATTTCAAAATCTTAGTGAGTTTTTGGATGAATATCATGACAATGTTTATCAATATTATTTTGATGCTGATGATGATAAAAGAATAAGAATATCTGACATAGATAAGATTGCAAATGAATACTCTAAAAGTTCGCTAGTCTATAAGAATGCAACTTACTTATATCATTTTTTATCCGAGTATTTTTTTAACAGTGGTAATACTAGGATAAAAAATGAAAATCTAAAAGAAACACTATGAAAAAATTTTAATGATTCTAATTTAGTTAGGGATGAAATTGAATTTGAAAAAGCAAAGCAAATCTTATTAAAAAAAGTTTATCTAATTGAATTGGAATACGAAGATGGCATTTATTACACAACAAGAGATATTATCTATATGGAAAAATATCTTATTAATAAGTTATTTGACATTAGCAAACAAAATATAGATTTTAATATTCAAAGTCGCATTTCAAATCAATTTGATGAAATTCAAATGCATGCAATTAAAAGTGCACTAGATGATAAATTAGTTCTTATCACAGGAAATCCTGGCACAGGAAAAACATTGATTATTAATGAAATTATTTCCTTATTACTAACTAAATATCATCCATCTGATTTAGCTATCCTAACCCCAACTGGTCGCGCTACAATTAATATCAATAATAGACAAGAAAAAATTAAAGCACAAACAATTCATAGTTTCCTTCAATGAGATGCTGATGAAAATTACTTTTATATCACCGAAAGAAATCCAATTGAAATTGAATGCTTAATTATTGATGAGTTCTCAATGGTTTCATTAGATCTTTTTTATGCATTAATGAAAGGCATAAAAAAGAAGTCGCTAAAAAAAATAATTCTTGTTGGTGATAAGGATCAACTTCCTGCCATTGGTCCAGGTTATCTAATTAAAGATTTCATTGAGTCAGAAATCTTTAAAACCATATTTTTAGAAAAAATCTATCGACAAGCTGAAAATTATGAAATTATTCAAGATGCACTTCAAATCAATCAAGGAATTATGCCTTCTTTTTTAGGAAAGAATTCTGAATTTATTGAATGTGATCGAAAAGAATTAAAAAAAGAATTAATTGCAAAAATTAACTGATTACTTAAAAAAGGTTATTCAAAAAAAGATATTGCAATTTTAAGTCCAATGTATAAATATGAAACAGGTATTGATGAACTCAACGAAGAATTAAATAATTTCTTTAGAAAAAAAGAACAACAAGAAATTGTAAGTTACCGTGAACGAAATTTAGCTTTAGGAGATAAAGTAATCAACCTTGTCAATGATCCAAAATTAAAAGTCTTCAATGGTGAAATTGGCTATATCTCAAAATTTATTTATGGTGCTTCAAAAACCAAAAAAGAACAAACCCTAACACATATTACTGTTGAATTTGATTTCGATGAAAAGGATATTACATACAAAAGAGCAGCCTTCTTTGAAAATACATACCCAGCCTATTGCACTAGTGTACACAAATATCAAGGTTCTGAAACTAAGGCAGTAATTGTTGTGCTATTTTCTGAAGCTAAACGTCTACTAAGCAAGAAACTTATTTATACGGCGATTACAAGAGCACAACAATATAGTGTCATCATTGGACAAAGTGATGCACTTGAATTTGGAATTAAAAATGATAGTGATTCAAATCGAATAACTAATATTAAATTTTTATGAAATAAAAAAGGAGTTAATTAGAATATATGAAACTTAAATTGATTGTAGGACTAGGTAATCCTGGTGAAGAATATGAAAAAACAAGACACAATGTCGGATTCATGGTGATTGATCAATTAGCAAAGAAATTACAAGCTCCTCTTAGAGAAAAAAAATTCAATGGCGTGTTCTTTAAAAATAATGAATTTATTTTAGCTAAACCTTTAACTTATATGAATAATAGTGGTGAATTTGTCCGTGCTATTGCTAATTACTATGATATTTTGATTGATGACATCATCATTGTTTATGATGATTTAGATACACAATTAGGAAAAGTAAACATCCGCCAAAAGGGTTCGTCTGGCGGGCACAAAGGAATGAGTAGTATCATCTCACATTTAAATACTGAAGAAATTAAACGCTTAAAGATAGGAATTGGTCGAGATTCCAATATCATTGATTATGTGCTTGGTAAATTTAGTTTTGAAGATTTCAAAATTATTGAAAAAGTTATTGATTATTCAGCAGAAGCTTTAATTTCTTTTATTTATAACGATATAAGATACGTTATGAATCATTTTTCAAAGAAAAATTATGAATAACAAGATAGAAGATATACAAAAGTTATTCTTCAAACAATTTATTCTAAATCATATTCCTTTAGACCAAACATTTATTTTAGGTATAAGTGGTGGCCCAGATTCAATGTGAATGCTTGATTTGATGAAAAATCAAAATATTATTGTTGCTTGTGTTAACTATAATCATCGTCACAATTCAACAATCGATCAAAAAATTGTTGAAGACTTTTGCATTAAGCATCAAATAAGATACGAATTACTTATTCTAAAAAAAGAAGATGAACCAAATACTGGAAATTTTCAAAAGATAGCAAGAGAGCAAAGATATACTTTTTATGCTCATTTATATAAAAAATATAATGCTTCATGTTTGCTATTAGCACATCAAAAAGATGATCTAATTGAGACTTATTTATTTCAAAAACAATCAAAAAGAAATCCTAGTTTCTATGGCATAAAACAAACTAACAGATTGAATGAAATGAATATATTTAGGCCGATGCTTTATTTATGATATAAGAATGAGATCATTGATTTTTGTAAAGAAAATAAGATTCCTTTTGCAATTGATTACACCAATGAACTTCCAATCTACACAAGAAACAAAATAAGATTGCAATTAAAAGAATACACAAAGGAAACCAAAGAATATTTTATTGAAAAAATAAAAGAAATTAATGCTAAATTAAGCAAAAATAACAAAGAAGTTGAGACTAAATATCTTGCTTTTAAAAACTCAAACTACAACTATAAAAAATTAGATTTTAATGACAAACAAATAAATGAAATTCTTTTTATTTATCTTCACCAAAACATTGATCATCTAAAGTTATCCACCAATAAAATAGAAGCATTTAAGAGTTTTTTATTGTCTCAAAAAAATTACAAATCCTTCATTATAAATGATAATAATGAAGTAATAAAGGTTGATAAATGTCTAAAAATCATTAAAAAATCTAAAAGTTAACTTTTATTTTATAATTTTTAATATTCTATTAAAATAATAAAATTTAATTAAAAAGGAGGCAAATTAAATAACTATGGAAAAAGATAATCGGCCAACTCCTCCAAGAAAAAAAAGAAAAATTGGATTATTTGGCATTGTTGGAATTTTCATTGGTATTGTTGCACTAATTATCTTAGTGTTGATTGCAATCGAACAAATAAAAGCTGCATCAATTAAATACCAGAATCCAGATTTCCTTTGGAAAGCTATAAAGGAAACTGCTAAAGATTCAAATATTTATATTTCAAGATGAGTTGAAAATCCTTATAAGGATGTTGTTGAAGTAACAATTAACGGCGATGCTTCAAAAATTGGAACTCTTATCGGCAATAACGCATATCCATTTAATTCTTACTCATTTACTACACATCTAAGTGGTAATCTCTATCGAACACTTCCAGATAGTGTTATAAATTTAGTTAACAGTACTTTAACTAATGGAGTTACAAAACTTTCAACCTATAATGAAGCATTGGAATATTTAATTAAAGGTTCTAATAATGCTAAGGGAGTTGTTGTATCAGCACCAGCTCCAACACCTGGGATTTTTGCAAGATATATAAGCCCAGCCTTAAATGTAATTTTTATTGGAGTAATAATTATTGCTATTATCTTTAGTATAAAATCAATGTCAATGCGTGGTTTTGGTGGAGATATTGCTGGATTTGGCAATAAATCCTTGGCACAAAGAGTATATTCAGACAAAAAATTTTCTGATATTGCTGGAAATGAAGAAGTAAAAGAAGAAGTTTTTGAGTTAGTTGACTACTTAAAGAATCCTAAAAAATATGCTGCTGCTGGAGCAAGAATTCCTAAAGGTATTTTATTAGGAGGCCCTCCAGGGACTGGAAAAACCTTACTTGCCAAAGCAACAGCAGGGGAAGCAAATGTTCCATTTTTCTTCATTTCAGCTTCAAACTTTGTTGAAATGTTTGTTGGTCTTGGGGCAAAACGTGTAAGAGATATGTTTGAAAATGCTAGAAAAGAATCGCCAGCAATTATTTTCATTGATGAATTAGATGCCGTTGGAAGATCGCGTGGTGCTGGTATTGGTGGTGGTAATGATGAAAGAGAACAAACTCTAAACCAATTACTAGTTGAAATGGATGGAATTAAAGAAAATAGTGGAATTCTAATTATGGCTGCAACAAATAGAACTGATGTTCTAGACCCAGCACTATTAAGACCAGGTCGTTTCGATCGGGTAATTACAGTTGGACTTCCTGATGTAAAAGAAAGAGAAGCAATACTAAAATTGCACTCAAAAGGTAAACAAATCGATCCAAAGATTAACTTCTTTCAAGTTGCAAGAAGAACTCCTGGATTTTCAGGAGCACAACTTGAAAACGTAATTAACGAAGCCTCTCTTTTAAGTGTTAGAGAACGTTCGAAATTTATAACACTTGATCAAATTGATGAAGCAATCGATCGTGTTATGGCTGGTCCTGCTAAGAAATCAAGAACAATATCTGAAAAAGAAAATATTGCTGTCGCTTATCATGAAGCAGGACACGCAGTTGTTGGAATTAAATTAAAGGGTGGAAATAAGGTTCAAAAGATTACAATTATTCCAAGAGGTCAAGCTGGAGGATATAATCTAATGATGCCTGAAGAAGAAAAGTACAACCACTCTAAATCTGAATTAATTGCCATTATTACTTCATTTATGGGTGGACGTGTTGCTGAGGCAATTATTTATGGTAAAGATAATGTTTCAACAGGCGCTAGTGATGACATTGCTAAGGCAACTAATATTGCTCGTAAAATGGTTACTGAATGAGGTTTATCTGATTTAGGTCCGATTAAGTATGAAGAAGATGCATCAAATCCATTTTTAGGTAGAGATTATATGAAGAATGCTTCATTCTCATCAAAAGTAGGTCAAGAAATTGACGAAGAAATTAGAAAAATTATTTTAACCGCTGAAAAACAAGCACACGAAATAATTTCACAAAATCGTGAATTACTTGAATTAATTAAAGATGCATTAATTATTAAAGAAACAATTGTTGCTGAAGAAATTGAATATATAGCTACTCATATGAAATTACCTGAGGAAATGACTAACACAAAAGAAATATTAAAAGAAGAATACTCAGAAGCAGATTTTAATACTCTATTCAATGAGATCTCAGGTAAAAAGCTAATTGAGGATGATAAATATAAAGACGATTTAGATGCTAAATTAAAAGAATTTTCAGAAAATAAAGAAGATGATCTAAATAATGATGATAAAAACAAAGCTAATGAAGAATCAAATAATTCAAATTAGTATGAGTCCAATACATTTTATTTAAACAAATAAGTAATCAAAATATATAAAAAGTAGACCATAGCATTAAGCTATGGTCATTATTTTACAATTCATTTTAAATGAATCTAATAATTTACTCTAGTAAGAAATTGTACAGCGCAAAAATTTACCAATACTATACTTATTAATTAATTCAGTTTTACTCTAGTAAAAATATTTAGATATTAAAAAGTCTTATCACAACACCTAATAGCTCCTAGTTGTTAAATATTAAATTACATATTTTAAAATTAATTTATTTAAATATATGTCCTATTAATTTACATATTGAATATACTATCTTATTTATTTCTTGTATTTAAATTTATGATAATACAATTAGATATAGACTTCTAATACAAATAAAAAAAACAATTGAATTCTATATTTATTGTTTCTGCAAATTTACTTTCAATGTTTAACGATTAGATATTTTTTAGTTCAAATTTGTTATATATTCATCTCAAATTAAACTAAAATATAAATATATAAGAAACTAAAAATAATGTTTCTTGATCGGTGGATAACTAAAAAAACATATGGAAATTGTTATAGTACTTTTAATTTTAATTAGTTTAGGCATTACTATTGGTATTATCATAGCAATTGTTTTTGGATCTAAGTCATCAAAGACCAAATCGCAACATACATCATCTATTTCTTCGTATTCTAATTCTAGAGATATATTTGAACGCAAACCAAAATGAAAAATATTTGAAGACATCACTAAATTACATTTAAAAGATATAGCAAAAAAGAATAATTATGTTTTTATTGATGGTGGCTTATTTAAACATGATAATGATAAATTAACTGAAATAGATTCAATTCTAATCACAACAAAAGCTATTTATATTGTTGAAATTAAAAGATACAATGGCTCATTAGTTGGTAGCTATAATGAAAGAAATGTTTCTTTAATTGATTGATCTAAAAATTTAGAAGTTATAAATCCTTTTTTTCAAAATGACAAGCATATTTGGCACTTCAAAAAAATTATAAAAAGAAAAACAAGTATCTACTCATTGATTATTCTTTTAAATTTAGAGAGTATAGAAATGCAAGGACTACCTGAAAATCCCTTTGTAGTTGCATCAATAGATAATGTTGATAAAGAATTAAAGAACTTTGAATCTCATTTGACTGATGATTCTAATCTAAAAGAAGAAAGATTAGGAAAAATTATTGAAATGATCAATATAGCAAGAACAAATGACCCTATGGATAAAGCAAGATTCCAACAAATAATTTCAAAAAATGATGAAAAAGCAAATTTGCCAATCTTTTAATTATTATTTTAATTGTTTAAAAAATTCGTATAGAAAAATTGCAGTGGCATTCGAAACATTTAGGGATTGCACTGCATTTTTTGATTGTTCAATATAAACTATTTCATCTGCAGCTTTTAATAGCGTTTTAGAAACGCCTCTTCCTTCATTACCAACAATTAGTCCAACTGGAAAACTAAAAGATATCTCTGAAAGCTTTTTAGCTTCCTTATTCAAAGCACTGCCATATATTCAAAAACCATTTTTTTTAAGATATTCAATTGCTTCAAATAAGCTGTTTGTCTTAATTATTTTTATATTTTTAAATCCACCTGATGAAGTTTTTAGTACAACTGGAGTAACATCAACACTCCGATCTTTTGGAATAATTACATATTGAACTCCAAAAACACTACAGCTACGCAATATTGAACCAAAATTTTGTGGATCTTGAATGTGATCAAGAATTAAGACAACCTGTGGATTATTTTTTTTGATAATTCCAATATCATCATATCTAAAAGGTTCAATTTCAGCAATATATCCTTGGTGATTACCACTCACTATTTTATCTAATTCATTCTTAGATAAATAAGATATATAAGGAAATTTTATTTCCCTATTTTTGAGATTTGACATAAGATATAGCTTTTTAATTGGATAATCTTCCTTAAGCGCTTCTAAAACTGAATTTTTTCCATAAATATAATTCTTCATAATGTAATTAAATTAATTTCTTTTCTTTCAAAATATCTCTTAATAAATCAGCTTTTTCATAGTCTTTATTTTTAAGTAATCTCTGTCAATCATAAAAGATTTTCTTATCATTTTCACTTAGTTTTTTATTAGGAAATATAAAACCTAAAATAGACATTATTTCTAAGAAAGTTTGAGTCTCATTTTCATTTTTTGAAAGTTTCATAATTTCTTTATATGCTAATGCAAAATTAAGATTAGAAACATATGAAATTACTTCTTCAATCTTCTTTTTATCTGATTGATAATTATTTTCCCTTAATTGGTATTTATTGGAAATTAATTGAAATTTATTGATAATTGATTGAATTGATTGAAGTAGTTCATCAGTAAGATTGATTGGTTTTGTATAGTTAGTTGTTAGAATTAAAAGTTTGTATGTATCAACATCATAAGACTTTAAAAAATCATGAGGAAAAATAATGTTGCCAATTGATTTAGACATTTTTTGATTTTTATAATTTAGAGTGCCAAAATGCATTCAATTTTTTGCTATAGGTTTACTATAAATTGCATAATGTTGAATATTTTCATTTTCATGATGAGGAAAAATTAAATCAATTCCTCCTCCATGTAAATCAATGCTTTCACCATCAAAATATTTAGCTATAAAACAACTACATTCTGTATGTCAACCAGGACGCCCCATTCCAAAAGGACTGCTAAACTTAATTCCTTCATTTGTATCTTTTCAAAGCGTAAAATCCACTAAATTTTTCTTTTTTAAATCTAATGAAGAATCTTCTTCAGCAACTAAATTTTCAATTTTTTGATGACTGATATTTCCATAGATATTACTAAATTTTTTGACATCAAAAAAGACATTGCCTCCGACTTGATATGCTGCTCCATTATCAAGCATTTTTTTTATATATTGATATATGTCCTCTAATGAGTCAGTGACTCTAACTATTTTATTAGGCTTCTCTAAATTAAATGTATCAAATAGCGACAAATAATAATCTTCGTATTTCTTACTAATTTCAGCTTCAGTTTTATTTTCTTGCTTTGCTTTTTTAATGATTTTGTCATCAATATCAGTAATGTTATTTAAATAAAAAATCTCATCCTTTAAGTATCTTTTTGCTCTTATTATGATATCAAAAGTAACAGTTGGTCGTAGATTTCCAATATGCGGATAATTGTATACTGTAGGACCACATAAGTAGTATTTTTTCATGTCATTCATTATATATTAAATATAGTTCTTTTGACATATATTTCATATATAATTTAGTTTATGAAAATGGTAAAAGAAATCATTATTGATTCTTTAAAAGAATCTTTAGATAAACTAAAAATAAATAAAGAAATAATATTAACAGAAGCAAAAAATTATGGTGATTATTCAACTAATCTTGCATTGACATTACAAAAAGAACTAGGAAAAAAAGCGATTGAAATTGCACAGGATATTGTTAAAAATATTGATCTAAACAAATATAAACAAATTAGTGAAATTAAGATTGCCCAACCTGGTTTTATAAACTTTTGAATCACAAATGAAACTTTTGCTTCGACTGTTAATTTAATTAATAAGTTAGGTGCTGAATACGGAAATGGTACAAAAGAAGGGAAAGGAAAAATAAATGTTGAATTCGTTTCAGCTAACCCTACTGGATATTTACATATCGGCCATGCGCGGAATGCAGCAATTGGTGCTACTCTATGTAACATTTTAGAAAAAGCAGGTCATAATGTAGTTAGAGAATATTACATAAACGACTATGGAAACCAAATGAATAAATTAGCAATCTCAGTTTATTCAAGATACCAACAAATTTTTAATCCAGATTATCCTCTTCCAGAAAGTGCTTATCGTGGTGGAGATATTGTTCAATTTGCTAAAGCATTTTATGACAAAATAGGTGATAAATATAAAGGTGTGGAGTATACTGCTGAAATTGAATCTATTTTCAGAGATTTTGGTAAAGAATATGCATTAGAAAACATTAAAAAAGATTTAAAAAGATTTGGTGTTTGATTTGATATTTATGCATCAGAAAAAGAACAATACGAAAATGATTTAATTTGACCTGCAATACGTAGATTAAAAACTACATATGAAAAAGATGGTGCTACTTGATTAGCTACAACTCAAGGTGGCAGAGATGATAAAGATAGAGTTATTATTAAAAGCAATGGTGAATCAACATATATGTGTGCAGATATTGCATACCATGAACGTAAATTTAAAGCGTTAAACGATCCTGAAAAGGGTATCATCATTGATGTTTGAGGTGGAGATCACTCAGGGTATGTTGAGCGTGTTAAGTTTGCTTTTGAAGACCTAGGTTACCGTAGAGAACAAATGGAAGTTCTTTTATTCCAACTAATTAGAATTATGAAAGACGGAAAAGAAATTAAAATGTCTAAACGTCTTGGAACATCACTAACGATGCGTGAATTGATGGATGAAGTTGGAAAGGATGCAATTAGATATTTCTTAATTGAAAGATCATACAATTCAAGAATTGATTTTGATATCAAAAAAGTAACTGGAACAGATGAATCTAATTCACTATACATTATCAAGTATGCACATGCACGTTGTGTACAACTACTAGAAAAATTTAATTATGTAGATCCTCAAGCAACTGAATTTAGCGATCAATTTTCACAAAAATTAATTGCTGAATTAAAAGAATATCCAGATTTAATAGCAACAATGGCAAAAAGTTACAAAGTTAACTTACTTCCTCCATACCTACTAAAATTAGCAGGAACTCTAAATTCATTCTATTCAAATATTAAAGTAACAGGTTCAGAAAATGAAAAAAGTTATGTCGCTTTAATTAAGGCAGTAAAAATAGTTCTAGCTGATGCAATGAAATTAATGGATCTAGATATTCCTAACAAAATGTAAAAAAATTAAAAATCTTCCCAACTTCAGCGGGAAGTTTTTTAATGCCTTTTTTTGTGCTTTCAAGCAAAAAAATGTATAAAAAAAAATGGCGGGTAAGAGAGGATTTGAACCTCCGCGGGTGCTTTACACACCCCTACAGTCTTAGCAGGACCGCCTCTTCGACCACTTGAGTACTTACCCAACATTAGGTTAAAAAAATATAAAATAATTATATAAAATAAATTCTACTTATTTAAAAATAAGCAAATAAATAAAATTTATAAGTTATAAATAGAGAACAAAAGTATAATAACATTTAATTATTAAATTAAAGTTCATTATCTAGGATTTTAAGATTATTAAAATAAATTGGTTCTTTCCTTCTAAAAGATTTCTTCAATATCTTCTTTTCAAAACCCTTTTTCTTCCTTACGAGCTTTTCTTTCAGCTTCCTTAATTAGATTATAATAATCCTGATTTTCAGTATAGTACATTGAGTTTTTATCCAAGGAAATATATTGCACTCTCGCAAGTCCAAATTCAACTAGTTCTTTATTTAGGCAAATTATTTTATTATCTTGTGTAAGATATACTACAATTCCAATAATTCGATTATAACGATCTGTAAGACCTATAGTTGTGTCTTTCTTAGATTTTTTTGTTCTTTGGGGAATGATTCAAATCTTTTTAGCTTCTCCTAGTTTTTCTTTTGTATGTTTAGAAGCTAAATTAGCATATTTAAATTTAAGTCCAGATGTCTTAATTCTCATTCCGTCTGCTATTTTTTCTGTTTTCTCAGGTGTATCAATACCAGAAAATCTTATTGCTACTGCTTTTTTATTGCTTTTAGGGTTTTTAAAATCGACAGTATCACCATCTTTAAAACGAATAGCTATTACTTCAGTTGCTTTATTATGTTCAAATTCATCAGAAAATTGATATTCTTTGCCATCAACAATTATTACTTTTGATGAACTTTCATATAAATTATCTTTGATATTTGTGCCACTATTATTAGCATTAGTATTGCTATTAGATGTTGATATCTTCTTTGATTCACATTTTAATGAAATAAGCGCAGTTGGTAAAATAGCAACTACCGGACTTAAAATTAAAAATTTTCTTATTCCTTTTTTCATATAATACACCTTTAGAATTTGGTTAATATTTCTCTTACTTTATGATAAATTGCTTCATTAGATAATTTATATAAGTTTCTTGGATTATAGTTTTTGTTATCCATTATATTGTTATTTTTAACAAATTTTTCAATGGCCTTGGCATTTGCAATTTGAAGTTCAGTATTGATATTGATTTTTGATATACCAAGATTGATACATTTTTTTAAATCGTCATCACTAATTCCTGAACCACCATGTAGTACTAATGGCATTTTTAATTCATCATTCAATTGACTTAGCAATGAAAAATTCAATCCTTTTCAATCTTTTGGGTATTCACCATGAATGTTTCCAATTCCAACTGCTAACATATCAATACCAATTTCTTTAAATGCTTTTGCTTCATTTAATTTTGTATAAGAAACGTCGCTGACAATTCCATCTTCATTGCCACCAATCCTTCCAATTTCACATTCAATTGAAATATTTTTTTTCTTACATATTTCAATTAGTTTTTTAGATATTTCAAGATTTTTTTCAAATGGTAATCTACTTCCATCAAACATTATTGAATTAAACTTTGCCTTAATCGCCTTAATGCAATCATCATAAGAGCCATGGTCTAAATGCAAACAAACAGGAATTTTTATTCTTAATTCCTTAATTAAGCTTTTAACAATACTATAGCAAACACTATAACCTCCAAAATATTTAGCAGCAGATGGACTAACTCCTAAAATGATTGGTTTTTTTTCTATATTTGCTGCGAGTAGTGTTTGTTTAGTTCATTCAAGATTATTGATGTTGATATGAAAAATAACTTGCTTATTTTTATAGGCACTTTTGATTATTTCTTTAGCATTTACAAGCATTTTTTATAAAAAAAAGAAAAATAAAAACTAATAAAAATATTAGTTTCTAATATATTCAGGTCTTTTTGTTGTTCATGTGCCATCAGAATTGTGAAAAAATCTACCATCAACTGTTAATAAACGGTATAACTCTCCACGTTTTTTTAGCAAGATTGTTTCATCATCTACACTTGGGTCTATTTCTTCTCTTCAACGATCAAATAGAATTTTTTTAACTTGATCAAATAGTTTTGAAAAGTCCATCTTTAATCTTTTATCTAACACTTCTTGAGCAACATCCAATAATGTTTTATATTCAGTTCTTTGCTTTTCCATTTTTAATCTTTCTTTTTAACTTTTTAGTAAATTCTATATTATTAACATTATTAACTTAACTTTTATTTTACATCTAGACAAACTCTAGAAATCAGGAATGCATAGAGAATCCTAGTTATATTCCTAACTTATAATTATAGTTATTATATAGGCTTGGATATATGATAAAGAAAAAATAGCGAAAAAAAATCATTTAAGATTTTAAATTCAATTAATTATTTGCCAAAAACGATAAGAAATCAATAACAGACATTAAAGATTTTCTTTGATTTACTGTTGCATCAAAAGCAAAAAATAAATATTTTCTAGAGTAACAAAAAGGACTACTATAAAGTAATATAATATAGGTGTATAAATATTTGCTAGATCATGTTTTACATAATTTTCAATTAAATTTAATACATTTTAATAAGGATATAAAGCGAAACATACTTAATTACATATTTATACACAAACACATATAAAAAAAATGTTTATATTTTTATAAGAAAGGGAAAAATGTCTGTATTTGATAGTAAATTTAAAGGAATCCATGTTTATTCTGAAATTGGGGAACTAGAAAGTGTTTTAGTTCACGAACCTGGTCGTGAAATTGATTACATCACACCTAATAGATTGGATGAATTATTATTCTCAGCTATTCTAGAAAGCCACGAAGCAAGAAAAGAACACAAACAATTTGTTGCTGAACTTAAAGCAAATGATATCAATGTTGTTGAACTAACTGACTTAGTTGCTGAAACATATGACTTAGTATCACAAGAATTAAAAGACAAATTGATTGAAGATTTCTTAGATGATTCTTATCCAGTTCTAACAGAAGAACACAAAAAGGCAGTTCGTGCATTCTTAAAATCACGAAGCACCACTCGTGAATTAATTGAATACATGATGGCAGGTATTACTAAATACGATTTAGGAATTGAAGCAGATGCTGACCTAATCGTTGATCCTATGCCAAACCTATACTTCACTCGTGACCCATTTGCATCAGTAGGTAATGGGGTTACAATTCACTACATGCGTTACAAAGTAAGACAACGTGAAACTCTATTCTCAAAATTCATTTTTGATAACCATCCTAAATTAGTAGGTACACCAAGATACTATGACCCATCTCTAAAATTATCAATCGAAGGTGGTGACGTATTCATTTACAACAATGATACATTAGTAATGGGTGTTTCAGAAAGAACTGACTTAGAAACTGTAACATTGTTAGCTAAAAACATCGTTGCTAACAAAGAATGTGAATTCAAACGTATTGTTGCAATTAATGTTCCAAAATGAACAAACTTAATGCACCTAGACACATGATTAACAATGTTAGACAAGGATAAATTCCTATACTCACCAATTGCAAATGATGATTTCAAATTCTGAGATTATGATTTAGTAAATGGTGGAGCAGAACCTCAACCAGTTGTTAACGAATTACCACTAGACAAACTACTAGAATCAATTATTCACAAGAAACCTATCCTAATTCCTATCGCAGGTGAAGGTGCTTCAAAAATTGATCTAGAAAGAGAAACACACTTTGATGGTACAAACTACTTAGTACTAAGACCAGGTGTTGTAGTTGGTTACGCACGTAATGAAAAAACAAATGCTGCACTAGAAGCTGTTGGAATTAAAGTTCTTCCATTCTATGGAAACCAATTATCATTAGGTATGGGTAACTCACGTTGCATGTCAATGCCTCTATCACGTAAAGATGTTAAATGATAATAAATTTCTAAGAAAATAAGAATATTTATTTCAAGAATTTCAAAAAATCTCTGGGTTATACACTCAGAGATTTTCTCTTATAGTTTTTTTGATAATTTGTGATAAAATTAAGTTCATACTTTTTATATAAAAAAGTAACTGGTAAATTAAGTTTCAAAATAATTTATCAAACACTATTGTGGATTCAGTTGCGTGTGCTATTTTTTATGGTGTTAACTGTTAGAAACAATAGGAAGCAAAAACAAACTAAATTAAAATAAGGAAAAAAATGTCTGAACAAAATATTGTTGAACAAAAAACAACTGAAACAAAAGCAACAGTTGTTGAACAACCAATTGTATCAAGAGAAAAATTACTAGAAGCTGGAACTTATTTTGGTCATAAAATAAGTCGTTGAAATCCAAAAATGAAGCAATACATTTATGGAAAAAGAGCAGGAATCCACATTATTGATATTGCAAAAACTCAAAAGACTTTGGAATATGCATATAAGTTGTTAAACAAGATGGCACAAAAACCAGTTTCATTCATTTGAGTTGGAACAAAGAAACAAGCTAAAAATGCAATCAAGGAAGCAGCAGCAAGAACCAATTCTGTTTATGTTTCCGAACGTTGACTAGGTGGAACTCTAACAAACTCACAAACTATTTTTAGAAGTGTAAAAGAACTTGAAAGACTTGAAGAACTACAAAAAAATGGTTACAAGGGATACACTAAAAAAGAAGGTCTTTTATATGATAAAAAGATTGCTAAGTTACAAAAGAATTTAGGCGGAATTAGAAAATTAGCATCTAACTCAGCAATGCCTAATGTAATGATTGTTGCTTCTCCAATTGAAGATGAAATTGCAATTAGAGAAGCAAAAAGAAAGGGATTGAAGATTTTTTCAATCAATGATACTAACTCAGATCCTGATTTATCAGATTTTGTTATTCCAGCAAACGATGATACAGCAAAATCAATTACTTTAATTATTACAATTCTAGCTGATGCCATTGCTTCAGCAAGAGGTGGAAAACAATTATTTGCTTTTAAACCAAATGAAGAAATTATTTTGCCTGAAGATCCAAGAGCAGCCGAAAATAGAGCAAGAGCAGCAGCTGCAAAACTAAGTCAAGAAGCTAAAAAACAAGAAATTAAAGACGCTAGCGAAGTTAGAGAAGAAAAATAGTTAAGTTCTTATATTAAGGAGAATCATATGGCAGTAGATTTAAAGAAAATTAAAGAATTAAGAGAAAGAACTAATTTAGGTTTTTTGGATGTGAAGAATGCTTTAGAAGCAAATGATAATGATGTTGAAAAATCAATTGACTGATTGCAAGAAAAAGGAATTCTAAAAGCAGCAAAAAAAGCAGGAAGAATTGCCGCTGAAGGAATTGTAAAAGCAAGTGTAAAAGATAATGTCGCAGTTATTTTTGAATTAAATTCCGAAACTGACTTTGTTTCAAAAAACGAATTATTCATTGAATTAGCAAACAAAATTTCTGAGGCTTTATTTGAAAATGACTTCAATAGCAACGAAGAACTTTTAGCAATTAAAATTGATGGAACTACAATTGAAGACCACACAAGTTTATTAACTGCTAAAATTGGTGAAAAAATTTGATTAAGACGTGCATTTAAATTTGTTGCAAAAGAAGATCAAGTAATTGCAGCCTATACACATGCAAATAATAGAGTTGCAACAATTGTTTTAGCAAATGGAAATAATGCTGAAGCATTAAGAAACATTTCAATGCACATTACTGCTCTAAATCCAACATACCTAAATGAAGATCAAATTAATCCAGATGAATTGAAAGAAATTCATGACCATTTAGAAAAAAGTCCTGCTTTAGCTAACAAACCTGAAAAAATTCAACAATCAATTAAAGCTGGCCTTCTAAAGAAAGAACTTAATGAAAAGGGTGTTTTATTATATCAACCATTTGTTATGGATGATTCAAAAACAGTAGCCTTATATTTAAACGAAAACAAATTGCAATTAGTTGATGCTAAAAGATTTGAAGTAGGCGAAGGCATTGAAAAAAAAGTTGTTGACTTCGCAGCTGAAGTAGCTGAACAAATGAAAGTTTAAAAAAGTAAATAAAAATTAATAATCTAGGAGTATTAATCCTAGATTTTTTATTTAATGTTTTCTAATAGTTAAATAAAAACTCACTCATTTGAGTGAGTTTAGAAGTCAGTTACCTGAAATGGTACGCCCTAGAGGATTCGAACCTCTGACCCAATGGTTAAAAGCCATTTGCTCTACCTTCTGAGCTAAGGGCGCTTCTGGTACCCAGAACTGGACTTGAACCAGCACGACCATTACAGTCAACGGATTTTAAGTCCGTAGCGTCTACCATTCCGCCACCTGGGCATTAACTAAAAATTTAATGCTTAATTATTATAATATATTTATAAAAAAGCATTTAAAAAATAATTCATATTTTTCATTCATTTTTAAATAAAAGCAATGTTTTTCTTGTTGATTCAAAATCTAGATTATTAGTTTATTTTTAGATACACCATTAGACAGCAAAAATAAATTAAAACCATAAGCTTAAAAATATACTTATGGTTTTAATTTATTGTGATTATAAACTTTTATACATCTAGACTATCTAATTGATTTATCATATGCAATACCGCTAGCAGCAGGGGCATGCGAACGTTTAGACATAATCATAATTACAACTAATGAAAGTAGATATGGAGTAATTTCTAGAAGTGGTGAGTATGGAACTAAACTTGGGATAAATGCTCCTGATGATGAAGATAGAGCATATAAGAATGAGAATACAAATGATACACCAGTAATAATAAAGATATTTCATTGACCCATAATCATAATTGATAAGGCTAGATAACCATATCCTCTAACATCTCCAAAGAATGAAGCAGGGAACGATTGAGCAAATATTGATCCAGCAACACCAGCAATTGCACCAGAAATAATTATTCCTTCTCATTTATATTTATATACATTAATTCCAGCAACGTCAGCAGCTTGTGGATTTTCTCCGATTGCTCGACATCTTAGACCTCATTTTGTTTTATATAAAGCAAAAGCACCAAGTGCAATAATTAGTATTGTTATAGCAACTTTCCATGAAATAATTTCAATTGATTGTGAACCAACTTCCACCGCATATTTAAGTTCAACTATACCCATAACTGGTTTTTTGTTACCATTCCCAAAGAAATCTAATAGAATGATTGCAATTCCAAATGCAAGTAAGTTTAATGCAAAACCTGAAACAGTGTGATCACTTTTTAGTTTAATTGTTACAAAACCATGTAGAAGAGCAAATGCTGCAGCACATAATGACGCAAATAAAGTTGCTGGTATTTGTCATCAACCACTTGATACATACTGACCTGTAACCTTTGATAAGACGTCAGTAAATACTAAATAAGTAGCAGTACCAATAACCATCATCCCATTAATTCCGATATTAACAATACCAACTTTTTCAGAAAACATACCACTAATTCCACCAAGGGTAAAAATACAGAAGAAGATAAGTAAACTACTATATGTATTAATAGCGAGTGCCATTATTTTACCTCCTTGATAAATAGTTTCATTTGTCTGCGATCATGGATGATAATATCTAGAATTCTTTTGTATTCAAATGAATTATTCTTAAGTAATGCGGTTCTTTGTTGTTTGATATTGAATTTCTTAGTTAAGCCTAATGTATTTAATAAACCATTGATCCGATATTTTTCTTTGTTAATTGATTCAAATTGATTAATTGTTTCATCATCACTATTTTTATAGTTCATTGCCTTTGAAAGAAACTCATTAGTTAATTTAGATAATTCTTTACGTAACAATTTAATTTGCAACTTATGAGAATTGTCTTCTTTATTTAATTCAATATCTTTCTTAAATTCATCTAAATTATTATTAGTTGCTTTAATATCTTGTTTTAGAATCTTTTTAGTTTCACTGTTATGTTGCAATATATTATTTTTAATTAATGTAAATATTTCTTTAGATTCATTTCTTATTGCAAAATATAACTTCTTTTCAAGTTCAAAGTACTCTTCAGCTCTTTTAACTCTAATTTCAGCTTTTGCGATAGCATCATTAAGTTTATAAATTTTACTTATAAATTTATTTTGACTATCCTCTAATTTTTTAGATAATGTTTCGTAATTCTTAGCATTAATATTAAGTTGAATTTTATGAATTAAAAGAGTGTTTGAAGCAATTAATTTAATTTTTTTGTCTCTTAATCTTTTTAATTCTAAGTTAGCAAAGTAACGTTTATCACTTAAGAGAGTAAATAATCTCTTGAAGTATTGAATTGGCTTAAATTGACTAAACATAACTGATATTGCAGCCATATACAAAATAATAGAAGTAATAACTTGAATATCATATGGTTCAAAATATAGAGGATGAAGTTGTAAGTTAGTACTTGCTGAGTATATTGTTGTATAGAATAACGATGAGAATAGTGCACCAATTGGTGAGTTTAAGGCAAGCAAACTAATTGCTATTGCTTCAAAACCGACACTCAATGGTTGATTGATTTCAGAGAATACTGGTGTACTTAGAGCAATGTAATTATAGAATCCAGCAATTCCAGCAATTGCTGCAGATATACCTAAAACAAACATTGTAATTCTTTTATCATTAACACCAATATATTTACCATTTGTTTTTGAAATTCCTTGCATTCTAATTTTGTATCCTAGACTTGTGTGGTTAAAAATGAATGCGATTGCAATTGCCATAATAAATAGCACAACAATTCCAACAATAACAAATGTTTCCCTTACTGAATCAGCAATCTTAATTATTCCTTTTTTTACACCATCAAGTGTATCAGCAAAGTAATATTTAACGTCTTGCGGACTTAAGCCATTTCAAACGACTGAGGCTGATGATTGCTTAAATAATAATCCAGCAATCCCAACAATAATTCAATTTAGCATAATTGTTGAGATAACTTCATGCACATTTAAATGCGCTTTTAGTGTACCAGCGATTAGTCCAACTATAAATGCAACTATTATTGAAAGTAATAAACATAATAGAAGCACATGCGCTGGAACAGGTCCTGTATTAGATTTATAACCTAATTTGATGAAGATTGAAAAATTAACAATTCCCGTAATCATCATCTGTCCTGGTATCCCAATGTTAAAAAGACCAGCTTTAAAACTTAGGGCACAAGCAATTGAACTAAAACCAAATACTAAAAAGTATTTTAAAATAGTTTCTTTGTTTATTTTATTAAAACTACCAAAGACCGCATTTAGAATGTCAACCGGGTTTGGAAAGAAACCTTTTCCTACACCTTTTGATAGAAAGATATAAATATATGCAAGTAAGATTCCAAAGAATAAAGCTCACAATGACGAAGCTATTTTTCTACCTGTTGATTTAGTTTTGTCCATCTTAATAAAGTCAGACATTCAACTAGTAAATTTATTTAATGGTTTAGGAGATTTAGTATTTTTTGTAGCTGTCATTTTATACTCCTTCCATTTCTATTTTATTTTTTTGTTCAGTATAAATATCATTAAATGAGACTTTTATTTTAGATAATTCCAACTTGTGATGCTTTTTAGTTTCTTTCAATTCTTTTTTAAGTTGGATATATTTCATTTTTAATTCTTCAATTGATTCTTTGTCAGCATCCTTTGCATTCTTTGCAATCATTAAACTTGATTTAATTGACACTAATTGAAGAATTAATTGTTCAATTTGATAATTATATTTTTTATTGATAAATGAAATGTATGAATCTTTTGAATCATCAAAATCATTTGGATTAAATCAATTTTCTTCACTGTGTGATGATGCTGACATAAATTTACCAATTTGTTCTCTTGTAATTTGTTTTGCATCATTAATTGAAAGAATTTTTCCTTCATTAATAACAGCAATTGTGTCAGCTAAAGCAATAATTTCATCTAATTCATATGATATTAGTAGAATAGCCTTACCTTTTTTCTTTTCTTCAAGAATCTGTGAATGAATATGAGTAATAGCTCCAACATCCATACCTCTAGTTGGTTGAACAATTAAAATGAAGTCATGATCAAACATCATCTCACGTCCAACAATGAATTTTTGTTGATTTCCACCAGATAATGAACGTGCTATACTTTTTGGTCCTTGAGAACTACGTACATCATAGTTATCAATAATATCTTTTGTAAACTTATTAATATTTTTTTGTTTAAACACTCCAGCTTTTTGGAATTCTTTGTCTCATAATCTTCTTATGATTGAGTTTTCTTGAATAGTGAAATCAAGAATTATTCCATGATGGTGACGATCTGCTGGAATATATGCCATATGATTAATACTTCTCATATAAGCACTTGTGTTGGTTATATCTTTTAATTCATATTCAACTTCAGAATTATTATTTTCTTTTTTATTAGTGCTTTTTTCTATACGCATATGAACTGAACCTTTTGAAGGTTTTTCCATACCACTAATAACTTTTTCTAAAGCACTTTGACCATTCCCATCAACACCGGCGATTGCAAAGATTTCGCCTGCATGTACATCAAAGGAAATATTATGAAGATTCTTTCTAAGTTTTTGAGTTGAAACATTTTTTAATGAAAAAATGATGTCTTTTCTTTGGCATTTAAGATCGTTTTTGATTTCAGTAATTTGGTTTCCCACCATTGCTGAAACAATTTCATCCAAAGAAGTATTTTTCATATCAAAGTTACCAGTAACTTTTCCAAGTCTTAAAACAGTAGCATAGTCAGCTACTTGCTTAATTTCTTTTAACTTGTGAGAAATAAAGATTATTGTTTTGCCTGCTTTTTTAAAAATTTCAAATGATTTAAGTAAACCTTGAATTTCTTCATCAGTTAAAACTGCTGTAGGTTCATCAAATACTAAAATATCATTACCCCGATATAGCATTTTCATGATTTCAACTTTTTGTTGTGTTGAAACAGTTGCTTCTCCAGATTTTTGAAATAAATCAAAATACAAGTTGTATTTATTTTGAAGTGCCTTAATTTTCTTGATTGCTATATCACGATTAATTACACCTAAATTTGATGCTCATTCTTCACCAAGAATGATATTATCAAGGTTTGTATATACATTAACTAATTTAAAATGTTGGTGTACCATTCCAATGCCAAGTGCATTAGCATCGTTAGGTCCAGAAAAAAGCACTTTGTTGCCATTAATTAGGATTTCACCACTTGTTTGTTCATAAAGTCCAAATAATATTGACATCAAAGTGCTTTTTCCTGCGCCATTTTCCCCAATTAGTGCATGAATTGTACCTTTTTTTACTTTGAAGGAAACATTATCATTTGCAACAATTCCTGGGAATTCTTTAGTTATGTTTCTAAATTCAACAGCGTACATTGTTATTTTTTAATGTATAGTTCTACAGCAAGCTTGTTTAATAGTTCTTGAAGACCGATACTACTATTTTCGGTATTTTCAGTTGGAAGTACCATTTTCGATGAAGCTAGTCAGTTCTTGTGAGTTTCATCCAAAGATTTAAATGCTTCTTTACCTGCTTCAAGAGCCTTATCAGCTAGTTCTTTTTTCTTTGGATCTGTAATATGAGTTTTTGTAATGTCTACTCAGTTCTTATCATATCCTTGGTACATTTTTCCATCTGTTTTGCCAAACTCAAATTCACCTAAAGAACTCTTTAGTTTTGATGTGTCTTTTACCTTACTGATTTGTGCAACAGCATCGTATGCAGCTTGACCTAGTGATTTAACAATCGAAGTAAAAATTAAATGCTTTTCATTTGGTTTTGCAGCAAATCCTTGGTCAGCATCAACACCAATCATGTATCTATTTGAACCAACGATATTTTGCAATACAACACCTGCAGCTGGTCCTGCAACTGGAAGAATTACTTTAGGGTTTAGTGAAATAACTTTCTTAACAACACTTTCCATCTTAGTGTCAACATCAAATCCAGAACTTAGGTCAATTGTATTTGATACTGAATATGTATTTTTATTCTTAACTTTATTTTTATTATTCCAGTATCAAACACCTTTCATAAATCCTTCATTGAAATCAGTTACAGCTGGGAATGTTCCACCACCAAATGTTCCAAAAGTTCTATCTTCTTTCTTTTCTTCATTTGATAGAAATTCTGCTGTTGCATATCCCGCAGCAAATGCAGCTTCCTTGGTTTTAAATTCTTGGAAAATTGAAAATCCATTATCACCATTTTTGTTGTCATTTGTAAAATCTTGACCAATGAAAATAATTTTATTTTTCTTTACTTCTTCTTTATGTTTAGCAATTCAAGCCTTAATTGTTTCTTTATGATGGAAACCAGGAAGAACTCAAATGTTGTAGCCAGCATTTAAAGCATTATTGTAACTTTCATCGAATTTTTCATTCTTAACTTCAATAACACCGTATTTATCTAGAGGTAATTTATTTTGAAGGTCAGCAAAGTGTAGAATACCTTCTCATGGGGATTGGTTAAATGATTTATCATTAATATCCCCCCCATCGGTAATCATAACCATCTTGTATGGGAAATTCTTAGCTTCTTCTTCAGTTAACTTATATTCATCATTTAGTTTAACATCAGCAACTGGTACTTTTGGTCCCTTTGGGTGAGCATATTTTCCCTTACCACATGAGGCTGCTATCAATGGCAAAGTAACAACACTTGATAAAACACTTAGTCCTCATAATAATTTTTTCATATTGATTTATCCTCATTATTTATTATTAATTGATAGATAGAACTAAGGATTATTTTTTAAGAAACTTTTAAATTAATAAAACTCTCTTAAACTAGTCTAAAATGTCTATATAATTGATTTCTTTTATCAAATTGGTAGATTCAATATATGTTGTATATTCTATCTATCTATTCAAATATTACCATTTTAAAAATAAATTTATAAAATATGAAAATAGAACAAAATATATTGAATTTTTTCTTTTATAGTTTTGTAGCATTTTTTTATAAAAATTAATTATAAAAACAAGAAAGCTGATTGTTTCTTTCTTGTTCTTTTTTAATTATGTTTTATAGATTGTAATGTAATTTAACAATTTCTTCTAGAGCACCAAGTGGTAGAGCACCTGTTTCTAGGATAATATTTAAGAATTCTTTAATATTTTCTTTGTTTTCAACAAATGCTTTTCTTGATAGACCTTTAGATTTTCTTACAGCATCATATAGTTTTAACATACTTTCTTTACCTGTATTGTATGAAACTGCTTGACCTGGATTATTTAGATAACGTTTAGATTCAGAAGTAATATCTCCAACTCCTAGGGCTGAGTTTTTCTTCATGAATTCTCTTATATCAAGAATTGAAGCATTTTCTGGTAGTTCTTTGTTACCTTTGATTGAACCATGGAATGCATTATCAACTGCACGTCTCATATTACGCAATTGTGCTTCATTTAAAGCTCCATAGTATTGAAGAATATTTGTTAATTCAGCAGCTTTTAGAGTATGTTCTTTTTCATCAGTAACAGCTTTACCATTAGCAGCTATATTTCAATAAACTCCACCATGTAAAGTCTTCATTTCATTTATTTCTTCAGGTTTAACATCTTCTTTCTTTGTTGCTTTAATAAAACTTGTTATACCATGGGATTTTTTGAAGCTTACTGGTAGTGCATAGTAGTCTTCAGAAGCAAAGTTAGGAGTACCATATAATCCAGCTTCAATACCGAATCATTCCATGAATAAAGCTCAGCCTTCAATATATGAAGTATAATCAAAGATATTTCCGATTGTTTGACCCTTAATTTTCTTTAGGAATTCTTTTGCATAAACGATTTGATTGTGATGTCCCATCACACTTTCATGGTTAGCAAATGATGTAACTGATCATTTTGGTAAACTAAAGTATGGGTCTGGGTTGAAGATGAAGAATCCATTATATGCCCCAACACCTGAAAAAGTACGCTTACTATATTCATATGCTCTTATGTCATATTTTGGAACTTTGTTCGCAAAGTAACTATATCCATGATCAATTGTTCTTTCTCTAAATTGCTTATATGCCTTGAAGGCTTCTAATGCTCCATAGTAGAATTGTTTCTTTGTTATAGTTCCATATTTTTCTTCTGAAGTCTTCAATGATTCATAATTTAAATCTTTTAAAGCTTTGATTGAATCTGATAGTTTTGAATCACCTTCTAATTCTTTTATTTTCTTATCATCATAGTATTCTTTACCTTCACGACCAAAGAAGAATTGTTCTTGATTCATTCATTTAAAGAAATCTGAAATATTAATCTTTCCATCTTTTGTACGAATAGTAAGTTTAACATCTTTTACTTCAGATCCAGATAAACCATCTGGGTTATATTTAATTGTAGGAGATCATTCAGATGTTTCGTCACCAATAATTAATTTTGCTACAGCCTTAGCAGCTGCTTCCATATTATGAACAGCAGTTTTGGTTGTTTCAAAGCCAGAGTCGAATACTTCTTGTGAAGTTTCATCATTTGTGGTAGACATTTTTAAAATAATGTCATATAACTTTTTACCTGTTGTTGTTTCTTCTGATCCTTTAATTGATCCGATACCAACATCTTTAGCTTCAAGATCTTTTTGTGTTAATCCTAAACCATAGATTGTTTTTCCATTTAATTCAATAGAATCTTCAAGTTCGTTTGTTTTATTTTTTGTATAAACCTTAAGTTCTTTTATATCCTCACCAAGACCATGGTCAGATGCTTTATAGTATTCATTTACATAGAATTTATGGAAATCTTTTAATTTTTGGTCAACAGTAGAACTTTTTTCAATAATTTTTAAAACTGTTTCTTCTTTATCACTATTGGAACCATTAGCAAATTCTTCTAATTCTTTTGAATAAAAATTACTTAGGAATGATCTAATGTTATTTTTTATAACGACTTTTGATAGAACAACATTAGAATCAATTCCTTCTTTAAGGTTTCTTTGAAGTTTGGCTGCTTCGTCAGGTGTAATGTCATTGATTGTTTCATAGAATGAGTTAATTGGATACGAGAATGAAGGACCACCCTTTAGATATCCACCAATTAAACGAATTTCAGATTCATATAATCCTTTAGAAATTCCTCATTCTTCTTTTAGTCCACTAACTCAAGCAGTTGATGTAACATTTAAGTTTCTTTTTGTAATCTTATCTAGTTTTTTAATTCAATCTTCGTAGAATGAAATAACTTTCTTTGATTCATCTTTAGTAGGGAAGTTAACATCATACTTTTCAGCTAATTTATCTTTTTCAGATTGAAATTTATGGTATTGTTCTGTAATATAACTACCAGTTAAATCAATAATGTCTTGATTTATTTGACCATATCCACTGATTGCAACTTCCTCTAAAACTGGCATGATCAATTCATCAAAAACTTTTTGCTTCTTATCATTAAGAGTAGCTACTTCTTTATTAAGTGCTTCTCATTAATCAGATAATTTTTTCTTTTCTTCTTCTCTAGTTTCTTTATCTAGTTTAGCTTTAATCTCTTGTCTTTTTGCTTCTTTTTCTTTAATTTCTTTTTCTGTGTCCGCAGTTTTAGCCTTGTATTCTTCGCTTCGTTGATTGTATGTGGTAATCAATCGGTTGTTTTGTTTTTGCAATATACCTTGTTGAATACCATAAGGTACTGTTGCAAATGCTATCGGAGCAATAATTGCACCTGAAATAATTCCAGTTAATATCAATCCTTTTTTAGCTTTTGGTGACATATTTTAAATGTATATGATAGAATTAAACACTGTACTTTATTTTTTGGTTTTAATTTCCTTATCTTATACACTTCTCTCCTTTTTAAATTGATAACTCTCTTTTATTTAATCTTTATTTATATTGTTTTTTGTTATACATAAGTAATAATACAAGTTAAAACCAAAAAAAGCAAAAAAAGGCAACCACATTCAATAATGAACAATCATTTTTGAGTATTGGAGTGCCTTTTTTTTAATCATTTAGCTATTTTAGATTGTAATGGTAGTTAATAATTTCTTCAATCGAAGCAAGAGGAAGTGCTCCGGTTTCAAGTAACAAATTAAAGAATTCTTTGATTGCTTCTTTGTTTGAAACAAAGTCTTTTCTTGAAAGTTTCTTAGCTTTTCTTACTTTATCATATAAGTTTAAAAGCGCTTCTTTACCTGAGTTATATGATGTTGCTTGACCTGGGAAATTTAAATAACGTTTAGATTCAGAAGTAATATCTCCCACACCAAGTGCAGAATTTTTTGTTAAGAAGTCCCTAACTTGCCTAATTGAAGCATTTTTTGGAAGCGTAGACTCTCCTTTAATATCACCATGATATGCTGTGTCAACTGCCAATCTCATATTATGCAATTGTGCTTCGTTAAGTGCGCCATAGTATTGAAGCATATTAGTTAGTTTCGCAGTTTTTAGTGCATGTTCTTTTTCGTTCGTTATTTCTTTAGTTCCATTTGCAGCTAGATTTCAATAAACTCCGCCATGTAGTTCTTTAATTTGTTTGATCTCATTATTTGTAATTTGATCCTTAGTTTTTTTACCAATAAATGATGTAATTCCATGAGAGTATTGGAAATCTTTTGGTATTGCATAGTAATCAGTTGATTCAAAATCAGGAGTGCCATATAATCCTGCTTCAATTCCAAATCATTCCATGAATAAAGCTCATCCTTCAATATATGAAGTATAACCAAAAATGTTGCCAATTGTTTGATTATTAATTGTTTTTAAATGTTCTCTAGCATATTGAATTTGGTTGTGATGTCCCATTACACTTTCATGGTTAGCAAATGATGTAACTGATCATTTTGGTAAACTAAAGTATGGATCTGGATTAAATACAAAAGCACCGGTTGTTCCTTTTTCAATATTATCATCAGGTCTTTCTTCTCCAACACCAGCTTCAAGACGATATTTAAAATCGTATGCATTAATTCCATATCTAGGAACTTTTTTGTCAAAGAAACTAAATCCATAATCGATTGTTGCATTTCTAAATTGATGGTAACCTTTAAATGCTTCAAGTGCACCTAAATAGAATTCTCTATTTGTAATTGTTCCATATTTTTCAGCTATATTTTTATTTTCAATTAGATGCTTATAACCTAAATTATTGAAGTTAGAAATCGATTCTTGTAATGTTGTATCTTTTAAAAGCGATTCTTCTTTTTCTTTAGTATAGAAATCGCTTCCTTCTCTACCAAAGAAAAATTGTTCTTGATTCATTCATTTATTGAATTCAGTAAGGTTAATTGATCCATCTGATTTGCGAATATTTAGTTTAAGATCTTGAACATTTTTTCCACTCACACCATCAGGATTATATTTAATTGTTGGCGATCATTCAGTGTTTTCATTGCCTGTAATAAGCTTTGCAATTGCTTTAGCTGTAAGTTCCATATTTTTTGTTGCTGTTGTTGTTGTCTTATACCCAGCATCAAAAATTTGTTGTGAATTATTATTAGTAGTCGTAGACATTTTTAGAATTATGTCATATAGTTTTTTTCCATTTGTACTATTTTTAGAACCCTTAATTGAAGCTATCCCAACATCATTTGCTTCTAAATCTTTTTGTGTTAATCCTAAACCATAGATTAATACTTTTTTATCATCTCTATCTATTAATTCAATTGTGTCTTCTACTTCATTAATTCTGTTAGTTTTATAAACTTTTAAATCTTTTAAATTTTCCCCTAGTCCATTTGTCGCACTATTATAATATTTAGTTACATAGAATTGATGAAATGCTTTAGTTTCATCATCAATATTTTTATTTTGATTGATGATATTTATAAGTGATTCCTCATTTTTATTTGACATAATAAAATCAAGAAGTTCTTTTGTATAGAAGTTTTTTAGAATTGAGCGAATGTTATTTTTGATTACTACTTTGGATAAAATAACATTCTCTTTAATTCCTTCCTCTAGATTTCTTTTAAGTTTGGATGCCTTCTGTTTTGTTATATTAGCAAATGAGTTGGCAAACGAATTAAGTGGATATGCAGCTTCAGGAGCAAATGAGAGTTGTCCACCAATTAGTCTAATTTCAGATTCATATAATTCCTTTATTATTTCTCAACTATATTTAAGACCACTTACTCAAGCAATTGAAACTTGATTAAGATTATTTTTAGAAATCTTACTTAATTCATCGATTCATTTTGCATAAAATTCAATTGCTTTCTTAGATTCATCTTTAGTTGGAAAATTTAAATCAATTTCATTTTCTAACATTGATTTTTGAATCTTGAATAATTCATAGTTAGAAACAATTAAAGAAGCAGTATCTTCCTTAATTCGATCAATTAATTTAGTTAATTCTTCTCTTAATTTTGTTTGTTCTTCAATATTTTTTGAAGATTTCTCTTTCTTAATTATTTCTTGACTTTTTTCTTCATTAGTTGTAATAGTTTTCGAAATATCTTTAATTTTGGCTTTATAAAAAGCTTCTAGTTGACCTAAACTTTTTTGACTTGTAAGAGTTTTTTGAATTCCATAAGGAATTAATGTTAGGGCAACAGGTGCAATAACTGCTGCTGAAATAATTCCACTTATAATCAATACTTTTTTAGTTTTTGGTGACATATTGGTTCATTAATTTAAAATAAATAGAATGTTTTTATTTATTTTGAATCAATTATTCTCCTTCTTTAGATTTCAATGTTATACATCTTAAATTTTAAAGAATTTAGATTGATATGCTTTCTTATTGAGACTAAACAAAAAAAAGATTGAATTTTAATTCAATCAATTGTTAATAAAATTATTAAATCAATGGTTAATTCTGTTGGTATTTAGTTTGCATTTTTATAAATAAAAAAGTAATAAAACATAGATATAAAAATTTATACAAGCAGAAAAGAAAAAATAGGTTAGTAAATGATCCCTAATAAATATACTTTGTATTAAAGAGAATTAGTCAAGATAATATGTATATTATCTATTAAAATGAATTTTTTAGTAGCATACTGATTTTTATTATTAATAGTCAAATTAAAAAAATATTAAAGCAATTTGAAATGAATAAAATGATATTTTGATGTGATAGTTTAAATCAAATTAAAACTCTAAGAAGAACAGAATAATACTTATTAAAGAAATACTATTAAATTTATATTTCAAATCTAACTAATAGCAGAATGATATATAAATATGGCATATCGTTTACTTCTTATTGTTAACAAAAAAAGGTATAAAATTAAAATGAGGATTAATAATGACTAACGAACAATATAAGAGAGTTGCCAAAATTTTTATATTAATAGGAATGATACTAAGATTTTGATTAATTATTCCTCTAGTAATCGGAATTCTAACTTTAAGAGAAATTGAATCGCCACATATGACTGAGAGTTCAAAACTCACATATGGGATTTTAAATTTGTTTTTTGTAACAATTGTTGGCGGAATTTTCTTATTACTAGATAAAAATTAGAAAAATAAATAAATATGATAACTAGCAAAATATAAATTATCTGTTGCTAGTTTTTTATTTGCTTATTTGAGCGTTTTAAATCACATATAAAAACTAGATGCTTCAAAGCGCATCTAGTCATTAAAATTTAATTTTAATTAACGAGCAGTTTCAAATGTTTGTAGAACTAAATCGTTTAATTCTTTGGCTTCATTAATCTCAGCAATAGATTCTTCATTATCTGCAACCTTGATGGCAGCATCAAGTTTTTCTTTTCTTCTTAAAGCTAACATTTTTTCAATAGGAGTTGCTGCAAACATAAAGATTACATAAGCAATGAATAGTCCGGAAGTTGCTGCGTAACCAATTATGTCATTAGTTGATTTTTTAGCAATTGATAATCCTAATGAAATGAATGGGTCAATCATCTTAAACAACACTGTTCCCATAACCATTATAACTGCTATTGTTCCTGCTCAAACAGTATGTCTATTCTTTTCAACTTCAATGAAGTTCTTCTTTCTGTTTTCTAGAACACCAACAACTGCCATTACGATGAATGCAAATGAGAATACTGCCATTCAGTCAGCCATTAGGTCAGAGAATGATAGTAGTGAGCTCATATGATTACCATATGTTTTATCTACATAACTTCATGTTGTTCCGATGTATGCATATGCACCAATTACTGTTAGAATTAATGCTAAAGGCACAGATAGAATTAATGAGAATAGAGCTCCTACAATTGGCATATTGCTATTCTTCATGTATCTGTAAATCTTAGGTGATACATAAATTTCACCTTCCTTAACTAGATCTTCAACGAAACGTGTACATCACATTGAGAATCCGTTAAGAACACCTAATACACCAATAGCAATGCAAATGTTGATTACACCAAATGCTCATCCGTGACCTGCTGTACCCAATTTTTCACCAAAGTCATAGAATCCACCAGTTTTAGCACCAAGTGACATCGATAATGCAATAATGGTGTAAATTGCTGTGATTGAGAATAAACCAACAACTAGAACAGCTGGTGTTTTTTCTGGGTTCTTCATTTCTGATTGGATACCTGCAGATACATAGAATCCATCAAATGCGAAGAATATACCAGCAAATGAACCAAAAATTCCTAAGAAAGGTGTTAGACCTAAAAATGATGTTGAGTCTTTCTTAAATAGAGCTTCAGCTGTAACTGGTGTTCAGAATGTTGTATCGTGAGTTTGAACACGTTGTCCAAAGAAAATGAAACCAATGATAACAATAGCTACTAATGGAATAAACTTAAATGAGGTTATAATGATGTTTTGAATGTTACCAGCACGACCACTTAATCCAGCTGAAAATAACATTCATACTGTCATTACTAAACCGATTGCAAAGTATATTCATGGAGCTGCTGGAGCTGCTGCCCCAAAGTTAGGATTCGTTATACCAAAACCAGTAAGTGCGTCTTGGAATTGAACAATAACATAGTAAGGCATAAAGAAGTATGTAAGTGGTAGATATAAATAAGTCATAAAGAACTTATTAGCTTTGTAAATAGCTAAAGTGTTAAATGCCTTACTTCAACCAATCATACCTAAGTTGTCATTACGCCCAGATGCTACTTCTACTAATGCTAGTGCTAGAGTTATAACAGCAAATCCAGCGATTAATCATATTAGAATAGCTCATAATATATTTCCTGCTGAATTTTCTAGAACTGTTTTAGCCCGTAGAAATATACCAACACCGATTGTTGAACCAATAACAACAAGGATTGCTGCAAAGAAACCTATTTTTTTAGTAGGATTCGAAGTAACAACCATTTGTTCTTCGGCCATGATATTTCCTTTCAAATAAATTAGATAAAATTTTGAATTAGATTAGATACACCAAGATTCAATTTTTAGAACACTTATAGCAATAGCATTAAGTAGATGTATCAAACTTAAATTATAATTTATTAAATATATATTGCTTTAAATTGAATAGAATTAAAAGGTTTAAATGCGAATTATTGTGATACATTATGATAATTAATCATATTATTGATAGTTACAATGTTGTTGATAGATTATAAAGTACCATAATTAAAAATTTAAATATAAGTTTACTTATATTGTTCTAACTACTTTAATTAAAGGTAAAGCTATAAAAAAATACCTCTTCATTTTCTTAGTATAAGAAGTATTTTTATGGTTTATTGGTTTTTCTATACAGAGCAATTTTAATATCTACTTAATTTTATTCATAATTGATATCAAAAACAACCTTACCAGTTAAAAATGTATTGTCTGTTGCCCTAAATGTAATATATCCTCTTTCCCCTTCTTTTTCAGGTAATTTGAATTGATATTTGAAATCTCTATTTACTTCAGGTTTAAAATTTTCTCCTCTAAGAAGATTACTAAATTTTTCAACTATGCTATGAATGTCAGTATTTTGTGTTATCTCTGGAGATCATATGTTTTTTATTTTTTGGCGATGTTCAAAAATAAGTGGTGTACTAATTTAAAAACAATTACATATATATTTTATCGGGGTTTTTTGGAAAAAAATATAAGTTTTTAAAAATTATTTTGAGATGAAAAATATGCTTTTAGCATAATTTAAAATAATATTAATTAATTTATTTAGAAAGATAATTTAAGTCTCAATGTAACTTTCTAAATAAATAGCATTTTGGTTTTTTGTTAATAAGACCATGATTGATTGAACGCTATATATTGTTCAATTTCTTTTAATTTTCTTTTTAATTAAATGAGACACAAAAGACTCAGCAACATTTCCAAAATACAAAGAACTATCCATCGGCACACCTATAAGTCCTTTAAGATTTCTTTTTATATATTTTAAAAAATCAGTTAAGTGAGTTCATCTAGTCTGATTTAAATAATCCTTAAGTTGATTCAGGGAGTTTTCTAAAAATCTAATTAAATCTTCATAATTTTGATTGAAAATAAACCTATTGATTAACTTTTCTAACCGAATACCAGTATCTAAATAATATTGGTCAAGCATTGATTTTAATTCTTTTGAATTGTTAAAAATAACTCCTAGTTTTTGTTTTAAATGAAAACGGCAAAGTATATATTCTGCTTTTAGTCTTACTGAAAGA
>NZ_QKUB01000005.1 GCF_003253435.1 Metamycoplasma auris | reverse complement strand
AATCAAAAATAATTTCTTTCTTTAATTCATATGTATATTTTTGCATGAAAAAATCCTCCACTTTTTTGTCCGGTTTTTGGGGGACTGTGCATATAAATAATTAAAAGTTAATATTTAAAAAGTCTTATTACTAGCATTGGGGTAAATAAAATAAAATGGCAAAATTAATTTGAGCAATCGCAGCAGCAACAACAGTTGCTCTTTCAACAACTGCAGTTGTTGCATATGAAACAATTACAAACAAAAATAAAAATAGTAGCAATCCTAAAAAAGAAACTGATGAAAATAAATTACTAAAAGAAAAAATTAAAAAAAATGAGATGGAAAAGATTCAAGCTAAATATGCATACGCATATAAAGCATATTTGGGTAATAAATTAAAATCTCAATTAGAAAAATCTAAAAATGAATTAGAAACCTTAAAAAAATCAATTGATAACCTAAATAAAGAAGAAGCAAATCTTAAAAAAATAATTGCAGAATTAGAAAAAAATAAAAAGCAAAATGAAGATGAATTAGCTAAAAAGATTGAACAATTGAATAAAATTGAAAATCAAATATCAGAAGCATTGCATAAGGTTTCAGTGCACACAAGAAGAGTCGTTACTTTAGAAGAAAAAAATAAAAAAATGAGTAGTGATTTGGAAGCTGAAAAAGCCAAATTGCAAAAAGTTATTGAAGAAGATAATAAATTAAAAGAAGAACTTAAGTCATTACAAGAAAAAAATGAAGCATTAGATACAGAAATTATTTCAAAAAAAACTGAAATTGAAAATAATAAGAGACAACTAACAAACTTAAATGATTCAATAAGTAAGTTAACGGCGGAAGAAGAAAAATTAAAGAAAAATATTGCTGAACTAAGTAAGGATAAGCAAAAAAATCAAGAAGAATTAGCAGCCAAAGAAAAAGAATTACAAAAAATCAACAAAGAAAAAGAAGAATCTTCACAAAAACTATCTGAGTTAACCAAAAATAATTCTAAATTGGAAGAAAAAAACAAAGAATTAGAAAAGAAATTTACTGAAGAAAAAGAAAAATTATCTAAGTTAGAAGGAGATTACAAGAAATTAATTGAGGCATTTGATCTATTAGAGGAAAACTCTTCCGCAATTGATAAGTTGATTGAAAAAATCAATGATGATGAAGCAGCAAGTGCTGAAGATATGGAAGAACTTGAAAACTTCATTTTATTAGTTGAAAAAGAAAATACTGAATTAAGTAAAGAATTAAAGAAAATAAAAGAAAAAATTGATGCTTCAAATACTTACAATTTATCTTTAAACTTAAGTTATAAGAAAGTAAAAAAAGATAATAAAAAGTTGCAAGATGAAATAGCTATAAAAATTGCAGAATTATTAAAATTATCAGAAAAAAATAAGAAATTAGAAGAAGAAAATACTATTTCGCTTCTAAATGCATTCAAGAAAGAACTTGAAATTAAGAAAAATAAAGCTCAATTAGATGCACTAAACAAAGCAATTTTTGACTTAAATGATAAAAAAACTAAGTTAGAAACTGACATTAATGTTTTGAATGAACAAAAAGAAAATGATAAAAAATTAATTGCTGAAAAAGTTAAAGAGTTAGAAAAGCTAAATGAGGAAAAGAAGCAATTAGAAAAGAAATCAGAAGAATTATCTGCAAAAATAAAAACTTCCGAAGCACAGAATAAAGATTTAATTGCAAAATTAGACGTTGAAAAAGAAAAACTAAGCAGAATAATGAGTTTTCAGGCAACAAGAATTAGCGAACTAAAGAATAAGATTGAAGCACTTAAAAGAGAAGAGATAACTTCTACGCACAATATTTTAGTAAAGAATTCCGAATATAAAAAATTAAAAGAAAAATTTAATGAACTAGAAGAAAAATCAAAAGAAACAAAGAAACTAATTGACATATTAAAAGATGAAATAGAAGTTGACAATGAGGAATTAGAAGACTTGGATAATTTCATTGAATTATTAGAAAAAGAAAATAAACAAAAAGATGAAGCAATATCGAAATTAATCGAAGAAAACAAAGACCTAGAAAAAGAAAATTCAATTTCACTTCTAAGTACATTAATTAGAAAAATAGAAATTAAGAATAATAAAGAAAAAATAGGTTCATTGAATAGCTTAGTAAATGAATTAAAAGAAAAGAAAACAAAATTAGATTCTGAAATCGAAACTCTAAATAAAGAAAAAGAAAAAAATAAAGAAGAAATAGCTAAAAAGAATAAAGAATTAGAAGCTATTAAAAAACAAACTTTAGAGACATTAAAAAAAGTTTCATCATATTCAAGAAATATAGTTTCATTACTTGAAAAAAATAAAAAATTATCAAGTGAATTAGAAAATAAAAATAAGAAATATAAAGAGTTAAGTGAATCATTTGATATGCTAGAAAAAAATTCTGAAGTAATTAATGAATTACTAAATAAGATTGCAGAGGATAACGATCTAACCAATAAAATATCTGATGAAATAGCAAAATTCATTGAAGAATTACAAGATGAAAATGATTCATTGATTGAAATAAATAATGAATTAAATTCAAAATTAGAAAAAATGGGAAATTCGGCTGAAATAATAAATACCTATGTCCCAGCAGTTGAATTTAGTTATAGAAAATCAACTAGAGAAAATAAGAAATTACATGATGAAATAAAAGGTCAAAAAGATGCTTTAGCTAAAACATTAGATGAATTAAATAAAGCAAATGAAGAATTAATAAATTTAAGAAAAATTAGTAAAGATGAAAAACTAATCGCTGAAATTGAAGCCTTAAGATTGCAATTGCATGGTACCGATTCAAGAACAACAATTGATAAAGTAATAACTGACAATATGAATGACGGTAAGTATCTAATGAAGATTGACAAAAACAATAGAACATTTAGCAATATTGTAAAGCAATTCCTAGAAAGTAATATTACACTTAGAACAGACTATAAATTAGATACAAAAAATGTGTATGCTTCGAATATTACTGAAGAATCAGCAACAATTGACATCATCGGAAGTGAAGTCTTAACAGGTCGTTTAATTGTTGAATTTCAAGATTAATTAATTATCTAAATAGTAGCAATTTTCAAAATAAACTCCATAAATGATATAAAATGGAGTTTATTTTTATATTTTCATTCCACATTATTATAAAATAATGAATTTCTAGGTAAGTTTAAGATAAATTCTATTTTCAATAAAAAGTATAAAAAAATGAACTTATTGAAATGAGATTTTATAAGTTCATTAAATTAAAATAATGTTGGTTCAGTTTTATCTAATAATAAAGAAATTTCTTCCTTATAGGGAGGTTTATTGTTAATGTAAGGAGTTTCTAAGATTATTGGAATATTATCAAAGTCAGGGTCAAAGACAAATTTCTTTAGACTTTCAAGTCCAATGTAACCTTGGCCAATATTTGCATGGCGGTCTTTTTTGGAATTTAATTCATTTTTTGAATCGTTTAAATGAATAACTTTTATATATTTTAAAAAGTCTTTTTCTTTTAAGTAGGATTTAAATTGTTCGTAGTTTTTAATATTGTATCCCGCATCTCAAATATGACATGTATCTAAACAGATACATATACGTTTTGAATCTACTTTTTCAATTATTTCTTTAAGAATTTCAAAACTATTGCAATAATTAGAACCATTTCCTGCCATTGTTTCAAGTGCGATGATAACATCATTTGTTTGCGCTAAAATTTTCTTTAGTGATTCAATTAATGTATTCTTTGCTTCTTCAATTGTAAATGTCGTATGTGATCCTGGATGTAGGACTAAATATTTAGCGCCAATATAATTCATTCGTTTAATTTCGGAGACTAAGAAATTGATTGCAAATTGACTTTTTTCAGGATTAGAAGGATTAACAATATAGGGAGCGTGCACAATGATATCTTGGGGACTAATTTTCTTTGAATATAGATTTTTATATTGTTCTAAATGATAATTTTCCTTAGGAACTCTTAATGTTGTTTGCGGAGCACCAAGGTAAATCATCATGCAATTCGCATTATTTTCAATTGATTCCTGTGCTGCTTTTTCTAAATAATTAGGTTTGCTAAAAGAGATGTGACTGCCAATTTTTATCATATATATTCCTTAATTTTTAGTTATTAATCAAGGTCATAACTTTCGTGGATAAAAAATTCTTTTAATTTTTTACGTTTTTGCGGATGTTTTAATTTACGTAATACTTTTGTTTCGATTTGACGCACTTTTTCTTTTGAAATGCCAAGTTCTTTTGATAATTCATCTAATGAATGTGGACGATAAGATACACCATTAACATCTGAAACACCATATCTTTTTCTAATTAATAGCCGATCTGATTCGTCAGGTAATGAATTAATCATTTCATTAAGAATTACACTTAACTCTTGTTGTGATGTGTAATTTGTTGGACTAGTTACACTTTCATCCTTAACAAAGTCAGAAAAACTTGAATTTTCTTCTTTCCCAATGTTTTTATCTAGTGAGATTGGATTGATATTGATTTTTCTTATGTATCTTACTTTTTCAGCAGTAAAATCACCACCGAATTTTTTAGCTATTTCTTCATCTGTTGGTGGATAATCTAGTTCTTGTTGAAGTTCTCTTTCAATTTTTAAAACCTTATTAATAGTTTCAACCATGTGAACTGGGACTCTAACTGTTCTTGCTTGATCTGCAACTGCTCTTGTGATTGCCTGTCTTATTCATCATGTTGCATAAGTTGAGAATTTAAAACCTGTTTTGTAATCATATTTGGAAACAGCCTTCATAATTCCAGCATTACCCTCTGAAATTAAGTCAATAAAACTAAGCCCTCTATTTTTATATTTCTTAGCGTTATTAATCACTAATCTTAAATTTCTTTTGACTAATAAATCTCTAGCCTTTTTAAATTTATACATATTGCCAGCTGCTTTAGCATTTTCCATTTTTTCAGCTAGTTCTTTTTCTTCTTTAGCAGTTAAAAGTTTTCCATATTTTCCAATTCAACGCATGTATCATTTAACAATATCATTAGTTTCAGTTAAACGATTTGAAAGGTTGCTGTGTTCCATATTTCGCTTTAAACTACCAATTTGAATATCTTCAGAGTTATAGTTCTTTAGTAATTTTGAAGCACCTAGTTCGTCATGACTTTTTTTAGATCATGATAATTCATTATATTCGTCATAATCATCTAGATCGTAACTATCATAATCCTCTTCTTCATCATAGTCGCTATGATGAATATTATTTGAAATAAACTCAACATCCTCATCATAAACTTCATAATCTTTCTTTTGACTATGCCCAACTGAGGCATCATCAAATTCGATTTCTTCAACGCCTTCTTCGCCTTCTTCTTCAAAGATTTCATCACTATTTTCCGTGTCTTCTTCACTATCAATTGCTTTTAATTCATCTTCATCAAGTTTAAAATCATCATCGAAACCATTGATATCATCATTATCACCATCATCAACATTATTAGAAATAATTTTTTTCTTAAGAAGTTTAGATAATAGAAGATCTGATTCTTCTTCGTCAACATATAATTTCTTTTTGTCAATAAGATCAAAAACTTCTTCCTGAGAAAAAGATTTTTTATCTGGGTTTTTCTTTTGAATTTTTTTAATTTCTTGTTCAATAATTTTGACTGTGTAATCGATTGATTTTTCTAAATCTTTATTTTCCATTTTTTTATTCTCCTTAAGAAATAAATTTTTTCTTATTTTTATTTTTTAAACTACGCAAACCTTGATATTTTTTTTGAAAGTGCTCTTTGTTATCCATTAATTTATCAAAAAGGTCATCTTTACTACAATTTTCAAGTTCTTTAGCAATTTTCAAAAACTCTTCATATTTGACATTGTCATTAGAACTGTTTTTTTGTGCAATATCTTCTTGTAGGAACGAGATGATATCTTTTGGACTGCAATTTTCATTTTCCATTCGCTTATTGATTGCATAATCAACTAATTTTTTTAGATTTTGATTTGCATCGGTGAATGAGATATTTTTAAAGTTTCTTACAAAGTCTTTGTTAAAGAAATCTTGTGATAACGAAGTAACAATAATATAAAAATCAATTAATGTTGTACGATGGAATGAAATTTTATTTTGTAATTCAATCTTAGCTTGAGCTTTTTTATTTTTTTTATCTAGATTAAATTGTTCAATGCTACTATCAAAAGCATATTGATTAAATCTCAAATCATCTGATTGGTATTTTAGGTTCTTAGAAGAGTTTGGATTATCTGCTAGTTGATATGAGAATTTATTTTTTTTCTTATTTTTTAGTAATGAATAGAATAGATCCTTTGAAATAAGATTACTCTTTTCTAGTTTTTCTTGGAGAATGATTATTCATTGATCATGAAGATAACTAACATATTCAAATAGCATTTCATATGCATTTAATTTTGCAATTTCATTTGCATTCTCTTTATTTATTTCATCAAATGCATTGAAAAGAAATTCAATGAGATCAATCTTATTTAACGCAATTTTTTTAAGACTTATACCATCATCTAGATTGTAGAGTTCATCAGGATCTTTGTTAAGGCTATTATTAATAAATGACACATTTAGATTGAATTTTTTTAGGTTCTCTAAAATTATTTTTAGATTTTTAAATGTTGCATTTTTGCCAGCTTCATCATTATCAAAGAAAAGAATAATATTTTTATTTGTTAGTTCTTTTAGATGATTTGTTGAAAGTGAAGTTCCCATTAAAGCGACTACATTTTTAATTCCTACTTTTCAAAGAGCAATACAATCAAATTGACCTTCAACTAGGTAAACTTCGTTTGTTTGATTAATTTCATCCAAACTATGAAAATAATTAAACATAACATCATTTTTTCTAAAAACAATAGTTTCTGCGCTATTTAAGTATTTAGGATTTGCAAGTTCACTAATATCCCTTCCTGAAAAAGCGACAATATTTCCATATTTATCATGAATTGGAAAAATCAAGCGGTCATTAAAGAAGTTTTGATTACCAAAATTAGAAAGTAATGAGGAGTTGTAAATTGCAAAATCTTCAATTTCTGAATCTTTTAGTTTTGCATAAATACTTTTATTTGCACTAGCAAAACCCAATTCAAATTCCTTAATAATTTCAGCGCTTAGTTTTCTTTTCTTTAAATAATTCTCAATTGCTTCGTTTTTTTCAAAGATAATTTGATATCTAAAAAAATTATTTGCAACTTCAAGTGCATCTAGAATTTTTTGTTGCTCTGATGATATATTTGATTCTAAAAAGAATTTATCAAATGATGAGATATCGATATTTTCCTTTTGGGCTAGAAACTTAAGCGCTTCAATTGAGTTTAAATTTTCTTTAAACTCAATAAATTTAATGACATTACCTGACTTTCCACAACCAAAGCATTTAAAAAACTGCTTTTCAGCGCTAACAATGAATGATGGAGTCTTTTCGGAATGAAAAGGACAGTTTGCCTTATAGTTTTTTCCTTGCTTTGTAAGTGGTATATATTGACCAATAATGTTAACAATATCACATTTAGAAATAATAAAATCTCAAATATTTTCCTTAGACATTCAAACCTTTACTTTCATTTTATTTATTTCTAAAGTAGTTTTCAATTTCAGAAATTAAAATTGTTTCTTGCTTCATTGTATCACGGTTTCTTATTGTGACAATTTTATTTGTTGTAGTATCAAAATCAATTGTTATGCAATATGGTGTACCGATTGCATCTTGACGACGATATCTTTTACCTATTGATCCGCTTTCATCATAAGTAACTCTTAAATTTGTATTTGCAAGTAGATAATTAAATATCTCCTTAGCTTCAGATGATTGCTTTTTCATTAATGGAAGAACTGCTATTTCATATGGGGCAATTTTTCTATCTAGTTTAAGAATTATTCTTTCATCATTGTTATCAAGTTTTTCAATAACATAAGCATCAATTAACAATGCAAATAATAAACGATCTAAACCAATTGATGGCTCAATTGCATATGGAATAATTTTGGTTCCATCTTCTTTTAGATATTCAAGTGACTCACCAGAGAATTTCATATGTTGTTCAAGATCATACTGACCTCGATTAGCAATTCCTAGAAGTTCTCCTCATCCAAAAGGGAATAAATATTCAATATCTGATGTACCCTTTGAATAATGACTTAGTTCTTCTTTACTATGCTCTCTTAATCTAATATTTTCTTGTTTTAAACCTAACATTAAAACAAAATCTTTAGCCTTGTTAATTCAATATTTATAAAAATGTTCGCTATCTTTTTCTTCACAAAAAAATTCAAGTTCCATTTGTTCAAATTCCCTTGTGCGAAATATAAAATCTCTTGGTGTGATTTCATTACGAAAACTTTTTCCAATTTGTCCGATCCCAAAGGGTAATTTAGCTCTTGAACTACGACTTAAATTTTTAAAATTAACAAAGATTCCTTGTGCTGTTTCAGGTCTTAAAAATGTTTCTGATGTAGCATTATCAATTGCGCCCATTTGTGTTTTAAACATTAAATTAAATGGTCTAATGTTCCCTCAATTAGTTTCGGATCCATCATATTTTTTTATCTTTTCTTTAATGATTGTTTCTAGTTGTTCAAGTGTATACTTTTCAATATCAAGATCTGGAAATAAATCTTTTATAATATGGTCAGCACGATATCTTTTATTGTTAATTTTATTTTCAATCAAATAATCAGAAAAATTATCAATATGCCCGCTAGCTTTTCAAACAGATTTATTCATAATAATTTTTGAATCAATTAGAAAGTTTCTTTCTTTTCTTATAAATTCATTGATTCATAAACTCTTAATTTGATTTAAAATTGCAACAGCAAGAGGCCCATAGTCTCAAGTGTTAACTAATCCCCCGTATATTTCGGAATTTTGGTATACAAAGCCTTGGTTTTTTAAATGCGCAATCACATTTTGAATATCTTTTTCTAAATTATTATCCACAAACACTCTCCAAAAGCTTTATTATTAGAATTAATAATAAATTTTACCAAAAAATACAAAAAAATCTAATCGCTTTGCAAGAAAAAATATTTATAATTCCAACTTGAATTTTTTTGTATTTAGCGCAATAACTTTGAAGCTTTAAAGTTTTTTAATCTTGTGTTTTGTTATAATATTTTTATGTTAAATTTTATACAAAAAAGATTTCAAAAATCAATAGATAAGATTAATAAAAAACTATCAATTAATGAAGAAGATATTCTTGAAATATTAAGAGAAGTTAAACTTGCTTTATTAGAAGCCGATGTTAATTTAGAAGTTGTTAAACTTTTTATTAAACAAGTTAAAGAGAAAGCCTTGAATAGCCAAATTATAGGTAAGTTAAATCAACAACAAACCGTTTTAAAAATATTCAAAGATGAATTAACAGCAATCCTTGGAAATAATGCAATTGAAATTAAACCAAAAGGACATCCAACAAAGATTATGATGGTTGGATTGCAAGGTTCTGGTAAAACAACTACATCAGCAAAATTAGCTTTTTATTTTAGAAAAAAAGGAATTTTTAGAAAACCTTTATTAGTTGGAGATGATATATATCGTCCTGCTGCTAGAGACCAACTAGATCAACTAGCCAAACAAAATCAAATTGATTTTTTTACAAAAAAAGAAAATGATGCGCTTTTGATTGCAACTGAATCAATTAAAAAAGCTGAAGAATTTAAAAATGATTTAGTTATCATTGATACAGCTGGACGTTTAGCAATTGATGAAAATTTAATGGATGAATTAAAAGAAATTAAACGTTATACAAAACCTGATTATATTTTTCTAGTTGTTGATGCAATGAGTGGTCAGGATGTAATTAATAGTGCTAAAAAATTCCATGAAGAATTAAATTTAAATGGAACAATTATTACAAAATTAGATTCTGATGCAAGAGGTGGAGCAGCACTAAGTATTACTCATTTACTAAAGTTAAACATTGCTTTTATTGGGGTTAGTGAAAAAATTACTGGACTAGAAGTCTTTCATCCTGACCGAATGGCTGATCGGATATTGGGGATGGGCGATGTTTTATCATTAATTGAAAAAGCTTCCGAAGAAGTTGATGAAAAAATGATGAAAAAAATCGGTTATAAAATGATTAGTGGTAAATTTGATTTGAATGATCTAATGAACTCATTGGCGCAAATTAAGAAATTGGGTAAAATGAAATCAATTCTTAAACTAATTCCAGGAATGGCTGATAAAATCAGTGATGAAAAAATTGATGAAGCAGAAAATAAATTTAAAATCTATACTTACTTAATTAATTCAATGACCGAAGCTGAAAAGAAGAATCCCAAACTTTTAAAAAATGCCTCAAGAAAAGAAAGAATCATCAAAGGATCTGGCAGAAGTGCTAGGGAATATAATTTGTTACTAAATGATTTTGAACGTATGTCAAAACAAATGAAAGAAATGGCATCTAATCCACAACTAAAAAATGGAATTCTAGGAAACTAAAAAGTAATTAAAAAGTTGACTCATTGCAAAGTCAACTTTTTATATTTTATATTTAAGAATTATTTTTCTAATAACTAAGAGGTTTTTTAAGATTTTAAAACCTAAAATTAAATATTTATTAATTGAAATAAAGTTTGTTCATTTAAGAATTTTTTTCTTATTTTCTTTACTTAAAAAGATTAAATCATAAAGTGATATATCCTTGATTCGATCAAGTAATTTTAATCCTAAATTATTTAAATATTTTGGATTACTTTTAAGAATGTTTAATATATTGGCTATTGCATTATTTAGTAGTTTATAATCTTTAGATTCAATCTCAAGTCTTAAAAGGTCACTGATTGACTGAGTAAAGAATTCAATTGATTCAGTAATCTTTGTATCTTCAGTTAGCTCAACTAAAATTTTGTCAATTAGAAGCAAGATATTGTATTTGTTTTTGATGATAAAGTTTGCTCATAATTGGTCAAAATTCTTTAATGTTATGTATATATTTGCATAATTAATTAATGATTCAACAAAGAAATTAACAAAATTTTTGAATGAATCTAAACTTAAAACATAATTTATAATCTTTTTAAATTTATTATTTCCTTTAAAGTTAAAAAAATAATTTAAAAGATCAGTATTTAAACTTTCTTTAATGAATAATTCAATAATCTTATTGATTTCTTTCTTTGATTCAGTAATCAACTGAGAATTAAAGAAATACTTTAGAACATCATAAACTAGATACTGATTATGCTTTAGGATATTAATTAATTGTGAAATGATAACATTATGGTTAAGATTTATATTTGAGTTTAATTGTTGTTTAAAGATGGATTGTTCTAGAATATATAAAATATTATCTAGTTTTTGATTCTTTAAAAACACAAGAATTACTTGTTTTGTTCTTTGTTCATTTGTTGTAAATTCAATGAGTTTCTCAATGAATTTGTATTTATCTTTAATTTCAGTAAATTTGTCTGTGATTATTTTTTTAACCAAATCGGATAAGAGAAATCCATAATATCTTAAAAATAATGAAAGAAAATCAGAAACTCTAATTTTGTAACTTAAGTTTGAATGATACCTTTTTTCGTTTTCATTCATTAAATATATATTTTCATTCTTATTATTTCCATATACGTCATAAAAAAGAGATTCAATGTCTTTATTATTTATTAGAGAAGTATAAGAATTAAAATTATTAGTTCAATATTCTTTATTTGATATATATTGATTTAGAAATGTTGGATTCTTAAGTTGTTCTTTAAAACTATCTTTAAAACTAAATAGTTTTGTATAGATATCCATTCCGATTTTCTTATAGCCTTTTTCAGTGGGAAAAAAGGAAAAAATGTTTTCAAATAAGTATTTAGAATTGTTATTTCAATACTCAAAATCATCAATATCAATGAAATCGATTGCTACTTTTTTAGCAATTGATTCAATCATAGAGTTAAGACTTATCTTAATATATTCATATAAATCAAAACTCTTAATTTGGTTTTCATTAATATATGAATTGATTGCAAATCTTAAATTAAGAAGAAGATGAGGATAGTTAGTAATAAAAATTTTTGCTTTTCCATTCATTGACTTAATTAATTTAACAAATGAAATTAATTTATTTCCAATTTCATTTTTTATTGCATCGATGTCCTCTTTGATCGAAACAATAGTTTTTCCGCGTTCTTCTTTAACTAATTTATTTAATGACTTTATTTTTTTAAACGGTAATTTATTAAAGAAATCAAAGAAACCAGCAGTAATTGAAATAAGATTTGCTTCTTTAATTTTGTCTGAGATAAAAGCAAAGTCATTATTTTTGATATTTCAATCATTTAAAAAATTAGAAAAAAAGTTCTTAAAAGGATTAGAAGCAAATCAATCAATTGATTGAATTAAATCAATGATATTGCCATTCTTTAAGATCTCTTTCTTATTATTTGAATAGATTGATTGCAAAAAATCAATGTTACCAATTGAAAAAGAAAAATTATAGAAAGATTCTAGTTGTAAGTGCTTATTCTTATTTATCAAAGATGCAAGGACACTTGGGTAACACAGTCCATTAACTATATTATTTTTATCTAGATATCCATTTGTTGCAAAACCTATTTTTGAATTATATCCAGCCGCAAATGCATCACCTATTGCAACATATCTTATTTTTTGTTTACTTATTTCTTCCATAATTCTTCACTTTCTTCGACATTATCAAAAATGACATTATTTAAATTTTGAAAATGATTGATTAACAAATTAATTCCTCTTTTTATGTCATATTGTCCATTTTTGATAAGTAGATTATTAGCCACACTATATTTATTTATATTTAAAAAAATACTTTCTTCATCATCAGCGGGTTCAAGATTGATTTCATTTAATTTTTTTGGATAATATTTTGACATTAAGCGATATAGTTCAATAATAAGTTCATTTTGGTCAATTGCCTCTTTACGAATTGAGCCAACAATTGCTAACTTTGCTCCGATTTCATTGCTCTTAATTTTTGGCATAAGAAGTCCGGGTGTATCAAGCAACATATAGTTCTTGCAATTTATTCATTGTTCAGAGCGAGTTATGCCAGCTATAGCTCCAACTTTTGTTGATTTTGATTTAGCCATTGTATTAATTAGGGTCGATTTGCCGACATTTGGAATGCCCAAAACAACACATTTTAGAGGTGGACTTAATTTTCCCTTAGACTCATTTTTTACCTTAAGTTTTAAATACTCTTTATTGATCGCAGAATCAAGTTTTTTATAAGTAGCAGGATTTTTAAGATTACTAATTATAACTTGACCTCTTTTTTCATATTGCTTAACAAAAAATTTTAATTTTGATAAGTCAGCCTTATCAGATTTATTTAAAACAAATAATATTGGTTTATTGTTAATTACTTTAAAGATTTCTTCATTGAATGAACTTCTTGGAATTCTTGCATCCATAACAACAATAAATAAATCAAAAATCTTTTGTTTTTCTTGAAGTAATTTAAATTGCTTCGCCATATGTCCTGGGAATCAATGAATCATAGTATTTCCTTAATTTATATTAGTCTTTTTTTAAAATAAAATCTTTACCTTTTTGCACTTCAAATAATGAAAGATCAGCAAAATCAAGTTGTCTTAAAATTTCATATAGAACAATTGCGACTGAATTGGCTAAATTCAAACTACGGCAATTAGGATTCATTGGAATTCTTAAACAATTTTCAATCTTATTTTGCATGATTCTTTTAGGAATTCCAGTACTTTCAGTTCCAAACATAACTCAGATTTCTTTTTTATCTTCCAGGATCTTTTTATAATCTTGATCAGCATAATTTTTTAGTCCATAACGGGTTATATAAAAAATATCTTTGTCGGGATATTTTTTAATAAATTCATCATAATTCTTATGAATTTCATGTTGAATTTCACTTAAAAAATGACCTGCTGCTTTTCTTTTTAATCAATGTGGGTGTAAATCAAAAGCAATAGGTTTAATTATGTGTAATTTTGCATTCCCAGCAAAAGAAGTACGAATGATATTAGCTGTATTTGGACTTATTTCAGGTTGGTATAAAACAATATTAATCATATTATAGAATTTTACTATACATCAATAAAATGAATTCTATAAGTTAGAAAAATAAGAAATAAAAAATAAAAAATAAAAAAAGTTTATTTCCTATTTTATAAGACTCATATAAAGGATTTAAGTTACTTATTTTTAATATATTTTAGTATGTGAAATTTATATTAAGAATCAAAGGTTCGAGAACTAGAAATATAGAGGTCTAAAAATTATTTTTCTACCACTAATCTACCATTACTCTACCACAAGTGGTAGAAAAAGTGGTAGAATGGGTTGCAAAATACTGAATAATCAACTGTTTATACCACTAATCTACCGTTAATCTACCACAAGTGGTAGAAAAAGTGGTAGAATAATTATATAATATATTTTAATTAGCATCCATAATAGGAGGGTGAGACAAATATGAATCTTAATCATTTAGGTGAAACTTCAACGGTTGAATATAAAGTTACTTTTGATAAAAAGAATCCAGATAATTTATTGCGTACTGTTAGTGCCTTTGCAAACACAAAGGGTGGAAAAATATTTATTGGTATAAATGATAGTCATCAAATAGTTGGTCTAAAGGATCCTCAAGTTATTTTAGAAGAAATTAGTGAAGCCATTAAAACAAAAATTGATCCAAATCCGGAATTTTATTGTGAAATCAAAGAAGAGAATGGATTGAAATTGATAATTTTAACAATTATGAAAGGGGAAGAAACACCATATCGCTATTTGACTCATGAAGGAGATGCGGCATATATAAGATTTGGTAATCAAAGTATAAAAGCAAATGCAAATCAATTAAAGCATTTAACTTTTCGTGGAGCTAAACAATCATTCGACACATTAAAAACTAAAATAAATTGAAGGCAAGCTAGTTTTGAAAGTTTAAATTCAAAGTTAAACGAAATTGGTCAACAGGCAAAAACTGTAAGTCAACTAGTTTCTCTTGATTTAGTAAAAGATGATTTTCTAACAAATGCAGGAGCTTTAATTGCTGATAATGGGTTTATAAAATCATCAAAAGTTTATGCAACAAGATGAAATGGAACTAACAAAACAAATTCTAAAATTTTAAGTTTGAATACAAAGGAATTTAGAGGAAGTTTAATCGATATTTTTGAAAAAACAGAAGATTTTATAAATAATTACAATCCTATTATGTGAAAAAAAACTGATGAAAAAAGAATTGATTATCCCAGTTATCCTTTTTTAGCTATTAGAGAAGCATTGGTTAATGCTTTAATTCATCGTGACTATTCAAGTGATGGGTCGCAAATTGATGTGGATATCTACGATAATAGAATTGAAATAACTTCACCTGGTGGAATGTTTGATGGAACAAATATTCAAGAAACTCCAACATGAGCAATTGTTTCAAGAAGAAGAAATGAAGCTATAGCTAATATATTTTGAAGAATTAATTATATGGAAAAACGCGGAAGTGGTTTAGCTAAAATCATAGAGTTATATGCAAGTCAGTTTAATTATTCAAATCATCTAAAACCCATATTTATGTCCAACGAGCAATTATTTAAAGTAGTTTTATGAAATTTGAATTATAAAAATGATGATCTTTTTATTGGAAATATTAGAAATGATTTTAACGAAAATAAAAAATATAAAGCAAATGAAGTAGAATATAATGCAACGAATTCACAAAATCAAATTGTTTTAGATTATATTGAAAGTATTCCTAGTTTTACAAGAAGAGATATAGAAAAGGTTGCTAATGTTAAAAGAACAAGAGCAAATCAAATAATTAATAATTTATTAGAAGAAAATCAAATTATTAAAGAAAATGATGGAAGATCTACTAGATATAGAGTTAAAAAATAAAGAATATTTTAATTTCGATTGCAATATATAATTAACATAGCAATAAACAATTTATGCATAATTCTTATTGAATTTACTTAAATAGATTATTGACAGATTAATAGAGGATTATTAACACACCTATTACATTAATTAGGCTATGAAACTTTATTATATAAGATTAAGATTTGTATTATAAATTAGAAAAAGAGATAGAAAATAGTAGACTTTATAATCATAAGTCTACTATTACATCATTATTTGATTTTATTATTAGATAACATAAAATTGATTATTTTTTTATATTAGTTAGAGTTATTTTATTGATTTTATTCGTCTCCGGATTCTCATCAGTTGGATCAAAAGTCTGCAGACTGTCTTCCTTCATCAGAAACATTTTCTCAATTTTTCTTAACCATATCAGAATTTTGTTTTATTGCATCTGCAATAGATCCTAATCTTTCTCTTTCGTCTAATTCTAATTTTCTATCTCTTTCTTCAGCACCAAGTCATTCAAATGATCCTAAGTTCTTTCAAAATTCGAAATTTCCATCTCTTTTAGTATTAGGTGTTGATGCGGTAGGTGCACTTCCTAAACTAGGTGCAGCTTGATCGCCTTGTTCTCTTTCAGTTGTAGACTCACCTGAAGTAGATGCTGATGAAGAGGAATTTGAATTTGTTGTTGTCCCTTCAGAAGTAGCTGGATTATTTTTAGTTTCTTCTTTAGGTTTATCATTTTTATCACATGATGCTGCAATTAGAGGTAAAGCAGCTAGTGATGAAATTGAACCTAAAGCTAATAGTAATTTGTTACTTTTTTTCATATATTGTTTTCCTAATGTTGTTTATTAAATATTCAAATATTGTTATATGTTTTTAAATAAAGAGATAACAAGTTAAAACTAAATTAAAATTTGTAAATTTAAAAATACCCTTGGATCCAAACATGACGGAAGCAGGGCTTACAATTTACGAAAAATTATTTTATCTTTTTTTTTTTTTTTTTTTTTTTGAAAATCGCAAAAAAAGATTGAAAAAGATTGAATTTTCTAATGAAAATGTTGACCTGGTTAATTTAAAAATAAAAAACTCAATAAGAAAATTATTAGTTTTCATTAATATAAAAAAATAGCAAACTTATTGAAACTTGTTTGCTATTTTATAAGTCATATATAAGTTAAAAAGTTTTACTATCAAATATATGACACTTTTATCGAGAATTTAAAATTGCAAATATTAATAGTTGTGATTTACTATTAATAATTCAATCTTAATAGAAAAATATAGTAATCTATTTTGTTCTTATAGATTCTCATATTTCAGATCATTCAGCAGCTTTTTTCAAGTCTTCTTCAGTAAGTTTTCCTCAATTATTTTTAACATCTTCTTCAACTTGGTCAGAATTTTGCTTTATTAGTTCTGCTGTTTCACCAAGATTTTCTTGTTCTTCCTCTCTTTCTTCAGCACCTAATCAACTAAAATCTCCTAAACTTTGTCAAAATGCTAATTCTCTATTAATTTTTTCTTTTTTAGGTGTTGGTGCAGCAGGCGAACTTCCTAAACTAGGTGCAGCTTGGTCACCTTGTTCTCTTTCAGTTGTAGACTCGCCTGAAGTAGATGCTGATGAAGAGGAATTTGAATTTGTTGTTGTCCCTTCAGAAGTAGCTGGATTATTTTTAGTTTCTTCTTTAGATTTATCATTTTTATCACATGATGCTGCAATTAAAGGCAATGCTGCTAGTGATGAGATTGAACCTAAAGCTAATAGTAATTTGTTACTTTTTTTCATATATTGTTTTCCTAATGTTGTTTATTAAATATTCAAATATTGTTATATGTTTTTTAAATAAAGGGATAACAAGTTAAAACTAAATTAAAATTTGTAAATTTAAAAATACCCTTGGATCCAAACATGGCGGAAGCAGGGCTTACAATTTACGAAAAATTATTTTATCTTTTTTTTTTTTTTTTTTTGAAAATCGTAAAAAAAGATTGAAAAAGATTGAATTTTCTAATGAAAATCAAAATTTATAACTAATTTTTAAAGAAAAATAGGAAGATTTTCATTTGATTAAGGAAATTAAATTGTTAGAATTTGTTAATCAATTTTAAAGATAATAAAACTCAAAGCACTAGCTGTACTTTGAGTTTTATTACAATTTTATTTTCTAATGTTTAAAGCTTTAATTGTTGATTGATATAAAGTATAATCTTCTTCTTTTAGGTGGTTTAATAAAGCTTTACGGTGATTAACCTTAGCCATAAAACCACGCATTGAATGAAGATCCTTTTTATTTATTGCAAAATGTTTTTTTAAGGATTCAATATCTTCAGTTAAAATTGCAATTTGAACTGGTAGATAACCAGTATCTTTTGGATTTCTTCCAAATTCCTTAACTAATTCTGCCTTTCTTTGTTTTGAAATCATAATTAACCTTTCATAACCTAGCAATAATCTTAATTATTACCAAGGAATAATTTTTTAATCTTATAAAGTATATCATTTATTTTGATTTTGCTATTCGAATTCTAGTGAATGATAAATTTTAAAAAAAACACGCAAAAGCGTGATTTTTTTTAAAATTGGTCAACTTAATGAAATGGTGCGAACAAATGGACTTGAACCATCGACCTCACGATTATCAGTCGTGTGCTCTAACCAACTGAGCTATGCTCGCAATTGATACTTATATGGATAAGACCCATATAAGTATATCATAAAAATATTAACGCTTTGAAAATTGTCTTGCTCTTCTTGCTTTTCTTAGACCAAATTTCTTACGTTCTTTAACACGGGCATCTCTTGTTAGAAAACCAGCATCTTTTAGTTTATTACGGAATTCATTATTTGAAGCTTCTAATAGAGCTCTAGCAATTCCTAATCTAATAGCACCTGCTTGACCAGTTAAACCACCACCATTTACGTTTACAAATATATCAAATTGGTCAACTGTTTCTGTTACACTAAAAGGACTTTTTGCATCTTTTAGTAAGATAGCTGAATTTAGATATTGAGCAGCTTCCTTACCATTGATAACAAAGTTACCTTTTCCTGGAATTAAGTAAACTCTAGCAACTGATGTTTTACGACGACCTAAACCATAGTATCTAACTTTATCTGCCATTATTTAACCTCGATTGCGATTGGTTGTTGACCTACTTGTTTATGATCTGCATTTGCATATACATATAGGTTTTTAAATTGTTTACGACCAAGTTTGGTGTGTGGTAACATGCCTCTAACTGCTTTTTCAACTAAAAGTTCTGGTTTTTTAGCTCTTAAATCAGCAGCAGTAATTTGTTTTAGTCCACCAGGGTATCCAGTGTGGTGGTAGTAAATTTTCTTTTCATCTTTTTTAGCTGTTAAAAGAACATCTTTTGCATTGATAACAACTACATTGTCGCCCATGTCAACATTTGGTGTAAATGTTGGTTTGTTTTTTTCTCTAAGGATTGAAGCTACAAGAGTTGAAAGTCTACCTAAAGGTACGTTGGCTGCATCGATGATGTATCATTTTTTATCAACTATTTCTTTTCTAATAATTGTAGTTTGACGCATACTTTCTCTTTCTTATATATTTTTAATATATTAATTTAAATTGCAATTTAAATTTATGCTTTCCTATTATAATATAACTTTCAAATTTTTAGTTAATTTTTGACAACATATAAATAATCGCAGTTTCAGCTCTTAGAATCGTTTTAGTTAAGGATACAATTGCAACATTTTTTTTCTTTGCTAAGGTGATTTCTTCATCTGAAAAACCACCTTCAGGTCCGACAATGATCATTGTATCTGATGTGACTTTTTCTATTTTTTTATCTTTTTCATTCTCGTAAGCAAGAATCTTACTTTCTATATTGATATCTAAAATATTTTCAAATAATTCAATCTTTTCAAGACTAGGAATTTTATTTCTAAAAGATTGTTGTGCTGCCTCTAAAATAATTTTTTTAAATCTTGAATACTTATTTTCAATATTTAAATTTGACTTGTCAGTATAACTAGAAATAAATGGAATAATTTTTGTCGCCCCTAATTCAGTTGCTTTTTGCAGCGCAATTTCAAAATGATTGTGTTTAATTATTGGCAATGCCACAATGATTTCATAACCTAATTCATTATTTATGTCTAGTTTACTTTTAATCACTGCCTTATTTTTTTCAATTAGATTGCATAGATAAAATTCATTTTGATAGTTGATTATAAAATCATTATTTTTAATCCGAATTACTTTTAGATGATTTTGTGTTTGTTCATCAAGCAAAAAATAGTTATCAACTTTTGTATCACAAAAAAACTTATACATAATTAAAAATTATATAAAAAAAGAGGATTGCTCCTCTTTTGATTTAATTAGCTAAAGATTAGTATTTACTAAAATTTCTTACATCATCTTAGTTTCTAAAATTTCGATAAATTAAATCATTGTCATCATCATCTAGGTCTGAATTACCTAAATGTGAGTTTTTAATATTTGAAGATAAACTTGGATTAATTAGATATTCCTTAGTTGAATCTTCATCATAGTAATTTTTATTTGTGTCTTCAATTTCATTGAAATCGTTTGTTTCATTTTTTTTGTCAAAGCCAGTTGCAATTACAGAGACATATGTTTCATCAAGTTTCTCTTGACTTTCATTAGTTTGTAAACTAACTCCGAACATAATGTCAATGTCTTGACCGGCGACATTTTTTAATTCTTTGATTGCATTTTCAAAGTCTTTAATTGAATTCTTTGCTGATGATGAAAAGTAAACAATTGCTTTTGATGCTCCCTTGATATTACTTTCCAGAATTGGACTATTAATTGCATTTATTATTGCTGTTTTAGCTGCATTTTCACCACTTGCATTTCCAATGCCAACAATTGTTTCGCCGGCATTTTTAATTAGAGTCTCAAGATCGGCCAAATCAAGATTAATTAAACCAGGAATTGCAATGATGCTTATTACAGTATGAATGAATTGTTTAACAATATTATTTGCAACATTGAAAGCATCTTTGAAATTAATTTCTCCATATTCCTTACTTAGTTTATCATTTGAAATAATGATATAAGAATCAACATGTTTCTTTAATTCCTCAATACCTTTTTGAGCTACTTTATTTCTTTTGGTTCCCTCAAATTCAAACGGAGTTGTAACAATAGCAATTACTAATGCGCCTTGTTCTTTGGCGATTTTTGCAATCACAGGTGAAGCTCCTGTACCAGTTCCACCACCCATTCCTGCAGTAATAATTACTAAGTTAGCATCTTTTAGTTTTTTCTTTATTTCTTCAGATGAATGTTCAGCTGCTTTTTTTCCAACCTCAGGATTAGCACCTGCGCCAATTCCTCTGTTATCCCCAAGTTGAAGTGTAAATTCCTTATTAAATTTATCTAGAATTTGTTTGTCAGTGTTAGCAACAATAAATTCTAAACCATCAATTTTTGTATTCAATATTCCTTGAATACTATTATTTCCACCACCACCAACTCCAATGACTTTAATCTTAGCAACAGAGTTAAATTCTTCAATTGTCGACATTTCTTATCCTCCATTTTGTTTGCTTTTTTATGGTAAAAATAATGAACATTTTAAAATTGAAATAACTTTATAATGTTGATTGAAATAATATTTATCAATGGTTTAAATAAATTTTAATTTTAAGTTTTCAACTTAATTTGAGATATTTTTTTAAAAATGATTAGTCTAAATTAGCACTTATAATAAAAATTAAATGTATTTTCTAATTCCAAAGTTTGTCTTATTTAATTAATAATATATATTACATATAGTATAATAATACTAACTTTAATTACTTAATTAAATTGCAACCTTATCAATCTGACTTCAAAATATCAAGCACATATTTTGAAGTCTTTTTTTAAGTATTAATTAGAAAGAAAACATTCATTAAACTACAGCTACTTTTTTAATGATGTTAAAGAATACTTAATTTGTATTGAAATTATTTGGATTAAGTTTATAGAAAAATTTAATTTCTAATTATTCTAACTTTGTAATCACTCTTAGTTTTGCACTACGTGATCGATTATTTAGTTCCAACTCTTTTTTAGAAGGGAAAAATATTTTTTGTCTTCATTTTTTATTTGTTTGAATTGGTAATCTATTTAGTTTTGGATCTGTGTAGTTTAATTCTTGAAAGAACCTTTTAACTCTAAAGTCTTCTTTGCTATGAAATGTAATTATTGCTAAACTTCCATCCTTATTTAATAATTCTGGAATTTGTTTCAATAAATCATCTAAAGCATTTAATTCATCATTGACTGCAATTCTTATTGCTTGAAAAATTGGTTTAGAAGGGTTTTTTTGACGAAGATATCAAGCAGGAAGTGTATTCTTAATAATTTCATTTAATTCAAATGAAGAATTAACCGGACGATTTTTTATAATAGATTTCGCAATTTCACTAGAAAACTTTACATCACCGTAATTATAAAGAATTCATCTAATCTTTTCTTCATCCCAATTATTGATTATTTCTCATGCACTCAAGTTTGAATCTAAATCCATGCGCATATCCAATTTTGAATTTTTTGAATATGAAAAACCTCTTTCTATTTGATCTAATTGAGGGCTTGAAACACCTAAATCAGCTAAAATTCCATCAACCTTTTTAATATTAAGTTTTTTTAGTTCATCACTAATGTATCTAAAATCACTTTTTATTAAAACAAAAGAATTGCTAATTGCTTTTAGTTTGGGTTCTGATTCAGTGATAGCTTGCTTGTCTTTATCTAAACAAATAAGCATCCCTGAATTATATTCTTTAATTTTTTTTAGTATTTCAATACTATGACCAGCTCTACCAAGTGTTAAATCAACATAAATCCCATTTTCTTTAATATTGAGTGAAGAAATTACTTCATCCAATAAAACAGGAATATGTTCTTTTATAATTTAACTCCTTCATTAAGTAGTTTTTGAGCTAGATCATCAATACTAGTTTCATTTTCGAATTGACTTTCTTTTGCATCATAGATTTCTTTTGCAAAAATTTCACAAATATTTCCTGAACCTATGAAGACAATGTTTTTTTTGATAGCGGCTTTTTCAGTGAGATGTTTTGGTAATATGATTCGATTGGATTTATCTGGGTTTACTAATTCTGTATTAGCAAAGATGAAACGATTCAAATCCCTGAAATCCTTATTAAGATAGTTGTTTTCTTCAAGTTTAGTTCGTAATTTTTCAAATTCAGTCTTATCTCTAAGAACTAATTGTTTGTCAAACCCAATTGTTACAAAAAATTCATTACCTAATTCAGATAAGATTTTTGAAGGTATGACAACTCTGCTCTTATCGTCTAAACTTCTTTCATATTTACCAAACATTGACACTTTCTCCCACTATCACTCCTATTTTACCATTTTTATAATATCAATGAGTAAAAATTTTTTTATTAAAAAAAATCATATAAAATAATATTTATGCTGGTTTAGCTTAGTTGGTAGAGCAATTGATTCGTAATCAATGGGTCGTAGGTTCAAATCCTATAGCCAGCACCAAACGTCGATTTTTTGAGTTAAGTTATTTAACTAAATAAATAAAATAAAAATTTTTTATTTTTTTAATCAACTGTATTTTTTTTAGTTATAATAATTAAGCATTTGTAAATGAGTGCCGACTTAGCTCAGCGGTAGAGCAGCTGGCTGTTAACCAGTTGGTCGTTGGTTCAATCCCAATAGTCGGCGCCATTATGGCCCTATGGTGAAGTGGTTAACACATATGGTTTTCATCCATACATGCGTGGGTTCGAGTCCCGCTAGGGTCACCAAATGGAGAATTAGCTCAGTTGGGAGAGCATTGCCCTTACAAGGCAAGGGTCGTGGGTTCGAGCCCCTCATTCTCCACCATTTGTCAAATGACACATTAAAAAAATGCCCTTAGTGGCATTTTTTTAGTTATTTTGTTATATTAAAAAGGATGTTAAAATCCTTCTTTAAATAAAGTGGTGTTTTTGCTATCTTTATTATCTTCAAAACCATTTGGATATAGTGTATTTAAATTTTCCTTATATGAATTCTTTTGATGTTTAAAGTTTTTTTTATTACTTCCATCAATTAGATTATATGCATAAGTAATATTTCCAAGAGGATGAAGAATATTATGTGATTGCATAAGCGGGGCAAAACCTCCATATGATAACAAATCACCAGCTGAAACGGAAGCTCTTACTGCATCATAGATTCCAATCATCTGTCCAAATTCATTGTAAACAAGTGATCCTGATGCTCCATAGTATAAGGATGAGAAATTAATATTGTAATGATAACCATATCAGTGGGCAAAAATGCGATTTCAAATTCCTGTTTGGATATCTAAGTTATTCGCAAATTCGATTTTATTTTCATAGTTTCCTTGTGGAAAAGCAAATTGATGTTTTCTTGTTTCATCTATATATCTTTCTAATGGATTATTTTTTACAAATAAAGGCGGTTGATGGCTATCAACAGGATATCCGGCAATATAAATATTTTCTAAATTGTATAGATTATCTTGATTATTTTTAACTCCTAAAGCAGATATATAATCAGTTGTTAACATATAAGAAGAAATTTCTTTATTTTGATTTGGAAGAATTTCTGTATCTGCAATTCTTTTTAGATACGAATTTAGTCCCTCAATTGCTTCAATGATTCATTTTTTTAGCTCTTCATTAGCTTTATCAAGATCAATATCAACCTCGAAGACACCAAAGTCAACCATCATTGGAATATATGGATTTTCATTGATCAAATTTTTATATATATTCTTATAGTATTCATCACCAGTGCTTGATTCATTTATCTTATATCCTAAATAAGAGATTGCATTTTTTCTTATATCATCTTGATATTTTAAAAATATATCTTGATGCATAAAATCAATTGCACTAAAAACAATCTTAGGAGTTGAAATTGCAGGGGATTTGATTGCTTTTACGATGCTAACATTATCTTTATCATATTTTTCGAACTCATCTGAATTAGTATAATAGTTTTGAACTTTTAGATTATTACTTAAAGAAAAATTATTGGTTTCGTTATTGCTTATTGGTTCAAAAGATTGAGGTTTAGATTTAGCCTTACCAAGTGCAACACCAATAACTTTATCTCCACTAGGATCAAAGTAATTTAATTCCTTATTTAAATTATCATCCAGAGAATTACTAAATAAAGATAAGACATGTAAGTTAGTTGCAATGAATAATTTATATTTGTTAGGATTACTCTTATATTTATAATAGTCAAGCAATCATCCTGTACCACTACCATTTGAAATAAGGGTCTTATCTTCATTTTTTAGGGTAGCAAATTTGATTGAAAAACTTCGATCATAGATTTCTTTATAAAGAATTTGCGAGTCAATCTTTTTAAATCTATTGACATAATCAGGATATTTATTTTTATCATTAATTTTTCTAAAATTACTTGAATTAAGAATTAATTCTTCATTCAAATCATTTTTTGCTTGGTTATTTGATGGATTAGTTTGATTTGGTTCTGGTTCTGGTTTTAATTCTGGTTTTTTTGGCAAAGGAGTTTTTGGTGGAGTTGAATGCGAACCGCCTGGTGTAGTTTCTTCTGGTTTTTTTGGTGGAGTTGAATCTTCTGGTTTGCTTGGAGGAGGTGTTACTGGACTGTCTTCGTTTTTTTCTTTTGAATTATCTTCTTGTGGTTTGTTTTTTATATCATCTTTTTTTATTTGCTCACAAGCAATTAATGTTGTAGATATTGGAAATAATGAAATAAGAGATAATAACTTAGTTGACAATTTTTTATTCATAAGTTTTTTAATACCTAAAATAATATTTTTTAATAACGGGTTTGAAAATTTATTTTGACTATTTTATATAACTTTTTTAAAAAAAACTTATTTTTTAATTGAATTCATTGAAAAATTACTTAATTTAAACTCTTATTTGATTTAGTTTTCTTTTGTTAAAATTTATATTAATATTGAACAATATTGAATTTGTATATATAAGGAATAGTTTATGGATAAAAAAGAATGATTTAAGAACCGCTTAATTAAATACATGGAAATTGAGGCAATGTCACGTTATGAAGAACCAGTTGCATTTGAACTAAAAGAAGCATTTAAAGATCTTGGTTTTGAGGTTTCAAGAGATAATTTAGGCTCAATTATTTTTGCAAAAAAATCAAAAAAACCAAATGCAATTAAAGTTATGATTGCTGCACATATGGATGAGGTTGGTTTCATGGTGCGTAACATTGATAAAAAAGGACAACTACTTCTATCCCCAGTTGGTGGTATTTGACCAACAACTGTAATTGGCACCAAAGCTAAATTAGTAACTGATACTAATAAAACTTTTTTAGGTGTTTTTGGACATACAAGTATTCATATCATGCAAGAAAATGAACTAAGCAAAGCAATTACAAACAATGAATTGTTTGCTGATTTTGGTTTTAAGTCTGAAGAAGATGCGTTATCTCAAGGAGTGAGTGTTGGTGATTTAGTTTATATGTCAGGGGAAACAATATTATTTAATGATCCAAATCTTCTTGGTGGCAAAGCTATGGATAACCGCGCTGGTGTTACTGTATTAGAATATGTAGCCAGAGAAATTGCTAATAAAGATTTAAATGTTGATTTATATTTAGTTGGAACCGTGCAAGAAGAAGTTGGAACTAGAGGTGCAAGAAGTAGTGTTTCAATAATTAAACCTAATATTGCGATTGCGCTAGATACCTGTGCTTCACATGATACACCAAATACAATTGCAGGAAATACTTCATTATATAAAGGTGCTGCTTTAAGAATTAAAGACCGTGGCACAATGATGGATCCTAAATTAGTAAAAGAATTCCAAAAGATATCACAAAAATATAACATCCCATCTTACAAGTTTGTTGCTATGGGAGGCGGCACGGATGCGCATGAATTGCAATTTGCAAAAGGTGGTGCAGCAACACTAACAATTTCACTTCCCCAAAGATACTTACACAGTCCAATTGGAGTTTGTGCAATTTCAGATTTAATGGCAGCTGGTGATTTATTAATTAATTTCCTTCAAGATTTTTCTGATGACACATGAAATCAAATTAAATATAAATAAAAGTTTAAAAAATGCAAGTTGCCTAATAAAAATAGATATCTTGCATTTTTTTTATGCATTTTATAAAAAAGGATTAGTAATTTTCTTGAATTCGTTTGTAATTCTTTTTATTTTTTGCCATGTAAGATTTAATTATTTCAGTTTCAGTGATATTAATAAGTTGACCTAATCCTAAATAAGCTTCATATGCCTTAAGCACATTTTCTTTATTTTTCTGATAAATTAAATTTGAAAATAATTTGTAAGTATAACTAAGTTGAAGGACAAAATTTTTATACTTAATATCTGGATTTAGTTTTGAAGGTACAGATAAAGGATATGCAATGCTTGTTAAAAAATGAATACCATCAGCATATTCTTCAAGAATTTTAGATCGATCAGTTTGTTTATGCTTCTTTCAATATTTAAAAGATTGTACTTCGTTAGCAAACTCCCCAAGTTCAACTAAGAGAGCAATTACAATTTTTTTATCAAAAAAGGATTTTTCTTTTTTTAATATCGCATCTGCAAAAACTTTATCTAAAATTTTTTGAGCTTCAAAAACTTCTTCTAAATTCATAATTTAATATTATATTGAATATATTTTTTTAGTATAGCAATCTCTTTATTTTTAGAATCTAAAGAATACATATAAAAATAAACTTTTAATTTTTTTAAAGAATGTTTAAAAAGTAGGTATGTTAAAGTCCTTATTAAATTAGGGGTTTTTTTATTTCTCATTTTAAAAAGCTTCAAATTAAAAGAAAGGAGATTTTATATTGCTAAATTTTTAAAAAAACAAAATTTATATACAAAACTTAATTTAAAAAAACTCATGATAATTTCTTCTTTTGAGTTGAATATGAGAAAAAAATTTATGGTAAGTTAACACCTGCTGCAATTAAAATACTCCTTAAATGCAAATTAAAAATTGGAACAGCTATGTTTAACTTATTGTCTAAAAGAAAAGTGAGCTTTGAACTATTGTAAGTAACTAGGAGCGAAAGAAAAATAAATTTCAATTTTGGAACTAGAAAAATTAGGTTTCAAGAGATCAACACTAACCAAAACTATTAAGTGCCTATCATCTTTAGGATACATTGAACATGGTAATAATGAAAACATTAAAAAAATTACTAAGAAAGTTTGTTGCCTACGTAGTTAAAGATTCATTAACATAAACTCTGCCTTTAGATGAAAACTACTTCTTACTAAAATATCAGTTATTACTATGTGAGACCTTTTTAACTTCTTATTATTTAAGAAAAGTTTGGTAAATAAATTTAAAAAAATTTTTTTTAAAAAATAATTTTTATTAATTCTAAAATCTATGCTATACTAATGGCATAGAAAACTTAGTTTTCTTGATTATTTGATGGATTGGTTTCAACCATCTTCCGATCCTGGTACTCGGGTTAAAAAAAGAAACAATTGTAGGTTTAATTACCTACAATTTTTTATTAATTTTATAATTAAAATAGTATGAAAAATAAAATAATGTTTGGAAAAATATTTAAAGTTAGAAACAATATGAATAATTTATCTATTGGTATTAACTACAATACAAATATAATAGATACATTTAAAAAAGGTAAACTTCATCGCCCTTATATAGTTCTTTATTCCAATGATTATGTTTATTATTTATAAGTTAAATCAATTACTAAAAAGAATCAAGATAAAACAACTAATGATGATAGAAATGTAATAGTTCCAAATAGAAACATTTATGGTAAAGAAGTAGAAATTGGCAACGCGATTAATTGTTCTGTAATTAATGTAATGGAAAGAAATATGTTTGAAAGTCTATTTGAAGTAGACAATAAATGAAATGATGTAGAATTAGATGCCAAAATTTATAAAGATGTAATGTCTAAGTTACGTTACACACTTAATTCTAAGAAAACTAAGTTTTATCAAGTAGTCGGTTTTGACAAATATAAAACTAAATTTATAAAAGAAAAAAAGATTGATAGTCAAATTAAAACTGATGCAATAAATTTTATAGATACATATTTTGAATTATTTTATACTCCTCTAACCAAAATAGATGAAACATTATCTAAACTTCCTAATGAATATTCTTCCCTTAAAAAACGCTTTATGCATTTATTTAAGATAACTGAAGAAGAACTTAATAATGAGATTCAAAAACAAAATGAGCAAGAAACTAATGCTAAAGAATATGAAGAAATGTTAAATATGTTTTCTAATAATGAATTAAAAAAAGAAGATAGCAAACAAAAAACAAAAAAGAAGACTAAAAAGAGTGGTCTTGAACTCTAGAATGCTTTTATTTAAGCAAATAAGGCCTTTTTAGGCGCTTCTTGCTTAAGGATGATAAATTATATTATCTAATTAAACTATTGTTATTTGAAGATATTTATACTGATTACTAATTAATAAAATTAAGTAAAAAATTTATGAACTTTTTTAAAGACATAGTATATAATTTAAATTACCTTAAATAGGTAAGATCGGCAGTGTGGTTCTAGCTGGCCATGCCTACCAATTGAGATGGCGAAATTAAGAGATAGAACTAAAGGTATAGGTCATTACCTATACTTTTTTGTACTATAATTTCTAATATGAGTAAATTATTAGTCGGTAAAGTATATAAACAAAGAAAAAAAGAAAATACCTTTGTAATTGCTAAAGATAAATATGGTAATGATATTATTGGGCATGGAATAAATAGACCATTTTTAATCTTCTATTCTGATGATAAGGTTTATTACCTTTCTACTAAAAGTATAAGTGATAAAAATAGAGAATTAACCGTACAAGATAAAGGAAATTTAGTTCTTAAAAAAGACTTGTATGGTAATGATAAAGAAATTGCGATTAATTGTTCTGTAATTAACGTAATGGATCGTGGACTATTCGAATCTCTTTATGAAGAAGATAATAAATTAAATAACTATCTAACTTCAGCATCTACTTATGATAAAGTAATGGAAAAATTACATGATAACTTGAATAATATACAATATTTCGAAGTCGATAGTTTTGATTCAGACCGCACAATTTGAAAATTACCATCCGAAACTATTAAAAACAAAGATATTTGTGAAGAAATAATTACTACTTATAACGAAGAAATAAAATGAAAATATAGGGACTTAATATATAAAGATGAAGATAAGTTCTATTCACTAGTAGAAGAAGAATTTGAAGAAATTGCTAAGCAAAACAAAAAGACTAATATATTAGGTGACGATGGAGGACTAGTTTTATAACTTTCATTTTAAATAGTGCCTTTTTAGGTGCTTCTTTCTTAAGGATGATAATTGCATTATCTAATTAAACTAGTGTTATTTGAAGGTATTTATACTGCTTACTAATTAATAAAATTAAGTAAAAAAATTATTAACTTTTTAAAGACATAGTATATAATTAAATTACCTTAAGGAATAGGGCGTTGTAATTGCTTTTCCCGTCCTTCTATGGTATCTTGGTAACAAGATCGTAGATAGTAAAAAAAAGAGTATAAAACAGACTTTGTTTAAGTCTGTTTTTTTATAATTTTTAATATGAGCAGATTATTAATAGGTAGAGTATATAAACAAAGAAAAGAAGATAGTAAACTTCCAATTGCTAAAAATAGATATGGAGATGATATTATTGGACATGGAATAAATAGACCATTTTTAATCTTTTATTCTGATGACAAGGTTTTTTATCTTTCTGCTAAAAGTATAACTGATAAGAATATTAACCAAACTCTGAATGATAGAAACAACTTAATTTTAGATGTTGACTTTTATGGCAATAATAAGAAAATATCTATAGATTGTTCTGTAATTAATGTAATGGACAAGGAACTATTTGAAGATAATTTCAAAGAAGATAGTGAACTAAATGACTATTTAACTTCTCCACAAACTTATAATACAGTAATGGGGAAACTATTTAGTAATTTAAGAAATATAAGTTACTATGAAATAGATTGTTTTGGAATAAATAAAACATATTGAAAACCACAATCGGAAGCAATTAAAAACAAAGATATTTGTGAAGAAATAATTATTACATATAAAGATATTAGATGAAAATATAGAGACTTAATATATAAAGATGAAAATAAATTCTATTTACTAATAGAAGAAGAATTTGAAAATATTGCTAAGCAAAACAAAAATACTAATAAATTAGGTGATGATGAAGGACTAGTTTTATAGTTTTTTTGAATACAAATAAGACCTAACATAAGGCCTTTTATTTTATGTTTTTTCTAAAAATATATAAGAATTATAATTAAGTATTATGGGCAATATAGATATTGATATATTCGATAATACTTTAGAAACTACTAAAGAGTTATATGAAAATAGAGCAAAGGAATTAAATGAAAAAGAGTTTAATTTTAGAACTATAAAAAGACAAAAACTTTATCCTAATTGGAAAATTTCTAGAAAAGAAAAAAGGAAATGAATTACTTTAGGTGGTTTTTTTTATTTAAATAATACAATGTATGAAATGCTAGGTTCTAATAGTAAACTTAAACGTTTTATCTATTATCATGATGAAAAATTAAAAGAAATTTCAAAGTGTAAATATGAGCTTGATAACTTAAATTTGTCAATTCATTTATATTTAGACAATTCATAAAATTCCAATGCATTTAAAGGAATTATTACCCAGTAAACAATTACTAAATTACTATCTTAAAAAGTTAGAAATTAAAGAGAAATTAGTAGCAAAAAATGATGAAATTTTAAGTTAAATAAAAGGTAATCTATATGTTACTAATTAACCGGTAATATTAGAAATGGATGACTTTTTTATCAATCACAAAGGCACAAAGATTAAAAAAAATGTGAGTACGTGAAGTAATTCTACATACTATAAAAAATAACAAATTATCAAATGTGATAAATATTTTTACTAAAAATTTAGATGATCAAAAGATTAAAAGTAACGCCCTAGAATTTATAAAAAATCAAATTTTTAGTGAATTACCCACAAATAAAAATGACCAAAAAATTAATTGTAAATGGTGATGGTGCTAGATGAATAAAGAAGTTAGCAAATAAATTAAATGCTTATTATTCATTAGATCTTTTTCATATTATTCATTCATTTATTTATTTAATTATTTAATAAGGCATTTTATTTTTAAGATAAAAAATTGGATAAAAAGTGTATTATTTTTTAGTTCATAAGGCAAAAAAATAATGCCTTTTTTATTTAAAAGGAGTTTTCTTAAAAAATGCATAAATCAAATAAAATTCTTTTTTCTTTAGGATCAATTACTTCTATATCATTTCTTCCTTTATTATCAGTTTCATGCAAAAAGCATGAAAAATCTAATTCCAAAAATGTTAATGATTTATTAAATTCAATGTCTATGAATAATAATAAGGATTTAATAGAAAATAATGAAGAGACTTTAAATAAAAAAGATAGAAATAATTCGCAAGAAAATAATATGCCACTTGCAAATAATTCCAATCCCCTAGAAGATACAACAAAGAATTTCTCTTCTTATATTCAAAAACAATTCAATCAATTAGAAGAAACAATCAAAGACCTTGAAAAATCAGAATTTGATCTTTCTAAATATAAAGAAAATAAGGATATCCTTCCAGTTGGAGCTGAAATTAAGACAAATGAGGAGTTTAAACAAGTAATTTCGCAATTTCATTCATATTTTTCTGAAAGCACAAAGAAATATAAAGAAGAAATTAGTAAATTACTACAAAAAATTAAAGATAAAATCCAAGAAGAATTTGAAAAACTAAAAGAAGAAATTGAAGGCTTTTTAACCGAGATTAATCATACAATTCAATAAAAAAGTTACTTAAAAACTTAATATAAGTAGGAAGAAAATCTATTAATCCAAAATTAAATCAAATTAGTTTTCTAATTATAATTACCTAAAAAAACTAGTTTTTTTTCTTATATAGATTTTTTTAAAATATAATTTTATTTTGATTTTGATTAATTTAAAAAGCTCCAGTGGCGGAATGGCAGACGCAGTTGACTCAAAATCAACCGGTTAAGAGCCGTGCTGGTTCAAGTCCAGTCTGGAGCACCATATAATTAAAATCAAAATGATTATCTAACCTTAAAATAAAAAGAATACTTATTTCAATCAATTTTGAGATAAGTATTTTTTATTTATAATTATGTTATTATTTATTATCTTTAAAATTAGATAATTAATGGTTGGAGGTATGAAATAACTTATGAATAATCGTAAAATGGAATTAAAAAAATTAAAAAAATACGAATTACATTCTAGTTGATATTTAATTCTAATTCTGACAGCTATTTTTGCAACATGATTATTAGTAATTTACATTGTTTCAATTTTTCAAAATAAATATCTTGAAAATGATGATTTAGGGCTAACTAATGATATTGTTGTTAGTATCATTACTGGTTTAATTTCAGGAATTCTTATGATCTTATTTGCTTTTATCTTCCTTGATCTTGTCAAAAGGTCATTTATTAAGGATTATTTTAGTTACTATTCTTATTTAAATGCATTACGAAATAAAACTAAGTATACATTTTTTAAGGATTCAAAGATTCCTAAGGATCTTTATGCAAAAAATGCAAAACAAATGACAAAAATGGAATTTATATCAATTGTTGCTGGAATTTTAAATTATTCAATAATGTCTCCACATTATAAGAATTTAGTCAATGAAATTGATAGTGACTTTGCTCTACATTCTTTCTTGACACCAAATTTCAATAAACTAAGAAAAATTGCAATTTCAAAAATAATTATTTTTGATTTATTAATTCCAATTTCAATTCAGAGTTTATTATTGAGCATTATTATTCTTATTAATAATCGATCAATAATGTTAACTTCAAGTATTTCTCATAATTCAGAAGATATCTCAATTTCAGCGATTACAAGAATTTTAATTATCTTGCTAACAACAATTTTTTCACTAATGATTTCAATATCAATTTATGAATTTTATATCTTAAACAAAATTAAAAACTACAATAGTTTCAATGACTTTTATTTTTTATCATTTAATAATTATGACTTCAAAAAATTAAATTCATCCTTGATTAAAAGATAATATATAATAATAAGTTTTTCAATCCTTAGCTATTTAATTTTTTAGGTTGTTTTTGTAGTACAATTTGTTATGTGAATTACACATTCAAAAACTTAAAAATAAAATTACACACTTTCAATTAGAAAACTAATTGAAGTGTGTTTTTGTTTAAAAGTTTCCTGGACATTTCACATAGATAATTTATTCTAATAAAATCAATAATCAGTTTGAATGAAAACTGAATTTAAATAACTTAAAAAAAAAAAAAAAAAAAAAAAAAAAAAAAAAAAAAAAAAAAAAAAAAAAAAAAAAAAAAAAAAAAAAAAAAAAAAAAAAAAAAAAAAATAACGCAGAAAGGTTTTAAAAACAAGTAATGAAAAAAACAAATAAGGTTTTATTATCATTAGCAAGTGTATCTATTTTAGCTACCCCTTTACTTGCAGCTTCATGTAATAGAACTGCTAAATTTGACCAAATTGATGATGGAATCTTAAAAATTGCAGCTGGTTTTTCTGAAAAAAATGTTCAAGGTGAAGCACTTAAGGGTGTTGTATCTGCATATAATGATTGATTAAATAAAAATCCAGATAAAGCAAATGAAGGATATTTACCAGTTAAATATGAATTTTTGCCAAATGGTTACCAAACCGGTCCTCTTACAACCAAGTTGGCAGCCAAGGAACGTAAAACGTTCTGAAATATTTTACTAAATTATCCAACTTCTGCATCAATAATTGCACAAAATAGTATGAACCTTGCTTTAAGTGATGAAGAATTTGAAGCTTTAGGTATTGCTGACGCATTCAAAGATTCAAATAAAGCAATTGGTGGAAATACCAAAAATGAAAAATGAGTAGTACCATTAGGGGTTTCATCTGAAATAAGTTCAATCAATAAAGTTCTTGTTGGTAAATTTGCAAGTGAATTAAAAGATAAAATGGGTGTTAAATATGAAGAATCTAAATCATCTAAGTTAAAATCATATATTGAATATTACAATAGTAAAAGTAATGGTAAAAAGTCTTATGTTGATAAATTTTGAAAATCAGCAAAAGCAAATATCGATGAAAATGTAAAAACTGAAATTTCAAAGATGAATCTTGATTTATCAGATGAGATTTTTAACTCTTATGAAAAATTAGTTAAATTTGCAATTGCTGCTAGAAAAATGTATCCAAAAGATCTATCAAAACCTATTTTAGGTATTGACTCACTAGCTACTGCGATTAACGTTATGACTGCCGCTAAAACAAAAGGTGATTTAACAAAAGGATTTATAACTCCCTCTCCAGAACATGTAATTGATGGTGGGTATGATTATTCTTCATTTTTAAAAGATGGTACATCACAAAACAAAATATTTAAAGACTTATTAGAAATTATTTTTGAAGGTATTAAAACAGGTGCTGTTTGAGTTGGTGGTGGTGGAGCTTATGGTTCTAACTTATTAACGAAACATAATATGGCTATAAATATTGGTTCTACTGCCGGATATTCTCATACCTATATTGACTCAGATCATGTAACTATTAACTATGTAAATGAGGAAAAAAATACAATTGATTCTAGAGATATATTTACACTTTCTGAAGGAAAAGAAAAATCATTATTGAAATTTACTTCAGGTAAATATACCAATGATATTTATGCATCTAATTCAACAAATGACCCTGGAAAACATAACAAGAAATTTGTATCCAAAGATAAGGCTGATGAATTGATTAATAAGGTTAAATCTAATTATGCTAAATATAAGTTAGTACGTTTAGGATACGATAAAAATACTAATCAATTAGTTCTTTCTAAATCAAATGGAAAGATCGATAAAGGTTATAAATTAAAAGATGAGGATAAAGGAAAAGTTGTTCATTTAGGTGTAATCTTTAGTGGAGATCAAATTGAATACTCATTAGTAGAATCAACTCTTATTAAAGAAAAAAAATTAGATAGTAATGCACTTTTAAATAAAGTAGATGCTGATTGAGTTAGTGCACCATTAAAAGGCAAATCTGAAGATAAGAATTCTGTATTTGTTCAAGGTCCATCAATGGTTCTAATTCATGCAAATGAAAGAGAAAATAAAGCTACAAAACTATTTGTTAACTGAATGTTCAAAAACAAACTTAATAGTATAGAGTTTAATAAAACCAAGAAAGCAGTAAAATTTGATAATATAGTTCCAATTGATGCATTTAATCAATATTCAAGTTATATATCTCCATCTAAATCTTATTTTGAAACAAAAAATGGAGATATATCGAAATTAAAACTAAATGATGCATCAAAAATTGCATTTGAAAACCTTAAGAAAATTTCGTCAGACTCATCGAATTATCAAACAGCGGATGATGTTGCGTCTGTTAAATCAGATAAGCTAAGAGATGCAATTGGAAGTGCTGGTAGAAAGATGGTAAATGAGGTTGCCTCAAGCAAACCAGTTGATTTAAAGGACTTCTTAGCTCAAATTGATAAACTATTTAAATAATCAAATAATTCAAATTAAAAACATACACATTAATTGTGTTGTTTTTAATGAAAGATAAATTATGAAAAAAAATTGATGAATTTTAGGCACATCTCCACTATTAATATCATCTTTTGCTATTATTTCATGTACCACAAAAATAAATAATGAATACTATGATAGTTTAAAACTAAATAATACCTTTTTTGGTGTTACTAAGTTAGATGAAGTAGGAAAAATCTTTAATACAAAGTATAAAGATAAGATTATAAAAAATCAAGAAACTAGAGAAATTGTTGAAGTAGAAAGAGATCTTTGGGAAAAATTCTTTGCATTAGAAGGTGTTGTTGAACAAATTGTTGACGGTGATACTTTAAATGTAAAAATTACAAACAACAAACTACATAATAATGAATATTTCAAAAATGGTGAAGTTATTGGAATAAGAGTGCCAATGATTGATACACTAGAAGAATACAAAGAAGCTCCGCAAAAAGAAAGAGCATTGGCATCCTATGATAGTAGTTTTGCAAGGAAAATGTTACCAGTTGGAACAAAAGTAAGAGTTATTACTGATAATTGAGCTAATAAATCATATAATCGTTTTGTTGGATATGTATTCTTTGGTAATAATTTTGAAAAAGAATTAGATATTGAAATGTTAAGAAATGGATTTACACTGCCAAGGGTTCAAGAAGTTACATTCAAGAATTTTATCTCGGACTATGATGATGAAAAAAAATCATCCCCAGCTTCATATTTAATTCCTTATGTTGCTAAAGCATTTAATGAAGGATGATTGAAAAAAAGAGGATTCTATAAAAAAGAAGGAAATGAAATTATCCTAAATAATAAAAAGCAAATTATCAAATTTAAAAATCCAAAGGAATTCTCAACTGTATATGAAGCTCATGGTGAGGCATTAATAAATGATGCTTATAGATTCTTCTATCCAACAGTAATACCAAAAAAAATACATTCTATATTTAAGAATGAAAAGAATAACTTCTATGAGTTTTTAGAAAAGCAAAAAGAAAACAATAAAAAATAATTTAAGATCAAGGAAAAAATAATGGAAAAATCGAATGGTGGATTAACACAGCAAGATATTCATGGTTTTTCAAAAGAACGTTATTATGCAAAAAAATCAATTCCTGCAATTGAAGTTAAAGATTTAGTTATTGACTTTGGTGAATCTTTAGCAGTTGATAATGCTTCTTTTACCATTGAACGTGGTGAGTTAGTTACTTTACTTGGACCATCTGGTTCAGGTAAAACAACCACTTTGAACGCAATTTCTGGTCTATTGCGTCCTACAAGTGGTAAGATTTTCTTCTCCGGTGTGGATGTAACCAAGTTTTCACCACAACAAAGAGAATTAGGTCTAGTTTTCCAAAACTATGCCCTATATCCACATATGACTGTGTATGATAACATTGCATTTCCTTTGATGAATGATAAACACTGAAAAGAAGAAACAATTGAAAAATCAAAACTAGCACAACAAGAAATATTTGAAATCATTTTCAAGCACTTCAATGTTGATGCGAATTTAATTGCCGATTCAAGAACTAAGTTATATCATTCAATAGATAATCCAAAGGAAACAAGAAATTATCTAACAGAACTAAAAACAGAATTTAATAACATAATTGATAATGAAGTCAATGATTATAACTTTATTCTAACTAAGAAGACTGCACAATTATCTTCATTAACAAAAAAGGTGTTAAAGGATATTAAGGATACTAAGCAAGCAATTAAAAAAATTGCATCACAAAATAAAGATGCAAAAACTAAGGCAACAAAAGAAATTGCTGACTTAAAATTAATTTTGGATAAAAGAATTGAAGATCTTGAAAGAGAAAAAAACAATTCAACTGCAAAAAACATTGTTTCATCTTATGAACAAGAAATTGAAGCAATAAAGAAAGAAATATTAGCAAAAGAAAACTTCATTCAAAATTTAAATAAACCTAATAACACTAAAGAATTAACAAACACCTATATTGAAGAATATAAAAACTTAGTTAATGAATATAATAAAAAAATTAATGAAGCCAAAGAAATACTAGTATCTAAGACCAAAAACCTGGATATTAGTCCTGAATTAAAAGAAACCTATTTATCTGAGTTTAACGGAGTTAAGAATCAATATGAAAGTTTAATTGCAGAAGCAAAAAACCAATTAGGTTTGAAACTATCAGAAACTGATTTAAAATATAAAATTAAATTCTTAAAAGATAAATATGTTGATGAATATAATAAAACAAAAGCTGACTTTAATCAAAAAATAGAAGAAGCTAAGCAAGCTCTAAAAGCTAAAATTGCGTTACAGAAGGAATCTGATTTAAACGATAAGATTAAAAAGATTGAAAAAAGAATTGTTTTTGTTACAAAAGAAACAGAATTCGCGTATCAACAAGCAATCAAAGACTTATTGCAACCAATTTTTGAGCAAAAAAATATTAAGGCATCCAATACTAAAAAAGCATTAAATGAATTGATCTTAACCTTGCCTACTGAATTACAAGAAGAAATCAATAATCTTGGTAAAGATGTATTAACAATTGAGGAAGCAATTGTAAGAGATGTGTTAGATGTTGCTCAAAGAGTTGAAATTACAAAAAATTTAGCTAAGCGTCCAACACAATTATCTGGTGGACAACAACAACGGGTAGCAATCGCTAGAGCAATCGTTAAGAAACCAAAAATTCTTTTATTGGACGAACCACTTTCAAACTTAGATGCTAAACTTCGGATCTCAACAAGAAAATGAATACGTTCAATTCAACAAGAACTAGGTATTACAACTGTTTTTGTTACTCATGACCAAGAAGAAGCTATGTCAATTAGTGACAAAATCATTTGTATGTCAACAGCTAAGGTACAACAAATTGGAGCACCTATGGACTTGTACTTACATCCAAAGAATGAATTTGTTGCAAAATTCTTAGGTATGCCAGAAATGACTGTCTTTGAAACTGATGTTAAAAATGGTTATGTATACTACAATAATCATAAATTAACAAAAGCACCAGTTGGATATAAGAAAGATAAAATTAGTCTTGGTTTCCGTGGTGAATCATTGATTGAAGATGAAAATGGAATTATTAATGGAGATATTAAATTAGTAGAATATCTAGGAAAAGAAATTCAAGCACAAATCTTTATTAAAGAAATTAATAGAGTAGCTAATGTTTTCTTAGGTGCAAAAACTAAGTATGATATTGGTGAAAATGTTAAACTAAGCATTAAAAGAGAAGAATTGTATCATCTATTTGATATTGATACAAAGGAAAGACTTTAATGAGAACTTATTTTTGAAAAAAGTATCGGATTAAAAAAACTGGCGAAGCACTAAGTATTCTAAATACAAGAACGCCATTTTGAAAACCATTTCTTTTAATGCTTCCATCATTAATAGCACTATTTTTCATGGTAGTTATCCCATTTATCTTTGTTATTATTGGTTCATTCCGGGCAAGAGTTCACTTTACAACTTATGGATGGTCAATTAGTCACTATTGAAATCAAAGCGGAACAGTTGGAATTCTAAATGATCCTAAATTCCATATTGCGCTAGTTAACTCATTAGTATATGCAGTTACAGCATTACCAATTGGATTGATGATTTCAATTTTAATTAGTACTGCAATAACAATGGTAGTAAGAAAATATGCCCAAAACTTTTGACAAACAGTTTTCTTCTTACCATATATGACAGGTGCTGTTGCTGTATCACTAACATTTACAGCTATCTTCGGGAGAGCTAACGAAGGTGCAATTCTACCTCTACTATATAACTCATCAAGTAGATGAAATCCATTTATAGTTATATTAATTCGTGGGGTTTGAGGAGGACTTGCTTTCCAAGTGCTGATTCTAACAACAGCAATGCTTTCAGTTAATCCGGATTTATATAAATCTTCCGCAATTGATGGGGCTTCAACCTCAAAACAATTCTTTATGATTACACTACCATCAATCCAAAGAACACTTTCATTCCTATTTACAATTGGTATTATAAATGGAATTAAAGTATTCCCTCTTGCACTATATAACAATAATGCAACTGATGCTATTGCAGAAAATGGAAGTTCGCTATTAATCTATATCTTCCAAGCAGTTAGATTTTCAAGTGGGGATTTTGGTAGAGCTATGGCATCATCAGTATTCCTATTTGTATTAGGTGTTACTTTATCATTCACATTAAGAAAAACTGTTTCATTAATCTATCAAGCAAAAATTAAATTAGGAGAAAGAAATGTTATTAACAAGCTTAAAGCTGAGATACAAACGAGAAAAATCAGCTTTAAAATCTAAACAAGAGTTAATGAGTAAACCTTACTCTACGACTAATGTTTTAGGTAAACTTTTTGAATGATCATTTAAAGTAACAATCCTAACGTTTTTTAGCTTCTTAGTTATTCTTCCATTTTATTTCATGATTGAACAAGCACTAGTAGATCCAAAATTTTATGAAAATCCTGGATTTAGTATTGCATGATGACCATTTAGTTATGAAAAATATCTTGAAGCAAATCGGGAATTTAGTGGTAATTTAGGAACGAGTTTATTCTTTTCTAACTTCAAGGGCGCAATTGAGCAAGGATATTTGCAATCACTAGTATTTACAGCTGGTTTTGCTGCGCTATCAGTAATTGTTAGATTATTCTTTGCAATTACACTTGGATATGCACTTGCAATGAAAAATTGAAGAGGAAAAAATGTTTTCTTCAACATTCTATTAGCATTGATTGTTATTCCAGAAATTACACTTATTTCCTTGCAATATACTCTAGTCTCCAAAGCAGGATGACTTGGAACTAAAAATCCATTTATCATTGTTGCTATGATTGTTCCATTTGCAACATCAATCTTCAATGCTTACATGTATAGAGACTCATTTGATGCAATTCCTAACTCAGTTAAGGAATCATCAATGTTAGATGGCGCAAACGGATTTAAATATTTCTTCAATATTGCTCTTCCAATGGTAAAAGCAACAACCTGAACTGTTATTATTCTTACAGCAATTGCATCATGGAACTCATATACATGACCTGCATTGCTATGGGATTCAGCACCTGGGGAAACAGCTGGATATTATGCACCAATTAACCTTTGATTGTTTACAACTGGTAGACATGAAGTGGCACCAGGACAAATTCAAATTGTGCTATCTGTAAGAATGGCAGCAACATTGTTAGCAGTTATACCTATGATTATTGTTTACTTTATTTTAAGAAAGAGAATAATGGCAGCAATTTCAAGACGTGGAAGCGGAGCAAAAGGATAATAATATGGAATATAAAGAGTATAGTTCTCTAGCAACAAAAAGAAAAGGTAAAAGAGTTGCAAAAAAGATAATGAGTATTTTTTGAATCATATTCATTGTTGTAATTGGTTTAGTAACTTTAGGTTTCATGCTTTATGGATTAATTATTGGAGTATTCCAAGTATTTAATCAAGATACTTTAAGACTATTTACCTAAAAAAATCGCACTCAAAACTAAAAAGCAAGCATTGGTTGATGTTTGCTTTTTATTTATATTAACTCCTAAATTTAATATAAAATATTAAATTATGAAATTTTTTAAATTTGAATCAAGAGAAATGCGCATTGCCTGACACACGCTAAAAAAAATTAATCAACTTGAACCTGAGATTTCATTATTGAGTGATGAGCAATTAAAAAATAAAACAATTGAATTTAAAGAAAGAATCAAATTAGGCGAAGCTCCTGAGGATATTCGTCATGAAGTTTTTGCCGTTGCACGTGAGGCAACAAAAAGAATTCTAGGTAAAAGACCATTTGATGTCCAAATGATTGGTGGGATCATTCTTGATTTAGGTTCTGTGGCAGAAATGAAAACAGGAGAAGGAAAAACAATTACATCAATTGCTCCTGTGTATCTAAACTCTTTAAGTGGTCAAAGTGTTATTGTCTCAACTGTTAATGAATATTTAGCAGAACGTGATGCGGAAGAAATGGGATTGGTATTCAAATTTCTAGGTTTAAGCGTTGGTATTAATAAAGCTCAAATGCCTGCAGATTTAAAAAGAGAAGCATATGCTTGTGATGTTGTTTATTCAGTCCACTCTGAATTAGGATTTGATTACTTGCGTGATAATATGGCAATGACGAAGGAAGAAAAAGTTCAAAGAGGTCTGGACTTTATTTTACTCGATGAAGTTGATTCAATTTTAATTGATGAAGCAAAAACACCTCTTATTATTTCAGGTGGAGATCAAGAAGAGAGTTCAATGTATAATATTGCAGATCTTTTTGTGCAAACACTAAATCATGATGATTATTTCATTGATGAAGAAACAAAGTCTGTTTATTTAACTGATGCTGGAATTGAAAAGGCAAATAAATATTTTAATTTTGAAAACCTTTATGATTTAGAAAATTCTGAATTGGTGCATCGAATTCAAAATTCTCTAAGAGCACATAAAGTTATGAAATTAGATGTTGAATACATTGTTCGGAATGACAAAATTGAATTAGTTGATTCCTTTACTGGTCGGATTATGGAAGGTAGAGCCTATTCAGAAGGTCTTCAACAAGCAATTCAAGCTAAAGAAAGAGTAGAAATTGAATCAGAAACAAAAACACTGGCAACAATTACCTATCAAAATTTCTTTAGATTATTTAAGAAAATTAGTGGGATGACAGGAACTGCTAAAACGGAAGAAAAAGAATTTATTGATATTTATAACATGCGTGTTAATGTAGTACCAACTAACAAACCAGTAGTAAGAGTTGATGATCAAGATGAAATTTATGTTGATATGCATTCAAAATGAAAAGCAGTTACAAAAGAAGTTAAAAGGGCATATTCACGTCGTCAACCAATTTTAATTGGGACTGCCCAAGTCGAAGATTCAGAAATACTACATGAATATTTAGTTGAAGAAGGAATTCCACATACTGTTTTGAATGCAAAGCAGGATTCCTCTGAGGCTGATATTATTTCAAGAGCAGGGGAAGCAGGGGCTGTAACAATTGCAACAAATATGGCTGGACGTGGAACTGATATTAAACCATCCAAAGAAGCAATAGCTAACGGGGGGCTTTATGTCCTTGGAACTGAAAAAGCCGAATCACGTCGGATTGATAATCAACTTAAAGGTAGATCAGGACGTCAAGGTGATATTGGATATACTAAATTCTTTTTATCACTAGATGACCAATTAATTTTAAGATTTTCAGTTCAAGATCAATGAAAGCAAATTTTTAAGGAATATGGTTCTGATCCGATTCCTGGTAAAGCAATTAGAACTGCTTTTCTAAGAGCCCAAAAGAAGATTGAAGGTTTCAACTACGACAGTCGTAAAAGTGTTTTAAATTTTGATGATGTTATTAGACAACAACGTGATTTAATTTATGAACAACGTGATTTAATTTTGAATCGTGATGATCTTGGTTCAATAATTCATAAAATGTTTGAGGTCGCAGTACAACAAATTGTTAACAATCCATATTTTGTTAGAAAAAATGACACAATTGATTTTGATAATTTTGCCCAATACTTAAATAGCAATTTTATGCTTCTAACAAATCATAAATTTGATGCTAATGAAATTAAAAAAATGGATAAAGATGACTTAAGTGCTTATATTTTTTCAATTTGAAAACAAGAATATGATGTCTTAAGACAAAATATTATTGATAAATATGGAATCTCTTCTTTAGTAAAAAATGAACGTAACATAATTCTTAATGTTTTTGATGCTGGTTGACAAGATCATATTAATGTTATGGATAAATTACGTCGTAGTACACATTTAGTGCAATATGCCCAAAAAAATCCATATCAAGTTTATACAAAATTAGGTTCGAAGAAATTTAAAGATTTAACTAATCGAATTGCAATGGAATGTTCAGCAAATCTTCTTAATAACTATGAAGCTCTGCCTGCAAATAATAGTGCTTTTGATTTTCCTTGAGTTACAAGTCAACAGGAAACTAATACCCAAAGTCAAAGTCTTGAAAATCTTAAGGAATTCATTAAATTTTTATTAGAATCAGAAAGACAACATTTAGAAAAAAAGAATTTAAGTGATGAAGAAATAATTCAAACACTTGAAGAGAAAAAAAATGAAATTTTAAGAGAATTTAGATTTAAGATTGATTCAATAATTAAACAAAATGAATAAAAAAAATAAGGCTAGATTATAAAAACTAGTCTTATTTTTTATCATATTCTCAGAAGTTATTGATATAAAAATTAATCGCTTTTTCTAGTACTTCTTTGTTTTGATCATGAGTAATGCGATTCTTTAATGCTTCATCAACCTTAACTCACTCTACAATTTCAATTTCACCAATTTGTTTTTTTAATTCAAAGTTTTTTGGTTTTCCTAAAAAATAAATAACATCCTTTGTGACATTAAAAAAAGGTGAATAATTAACTTTTTCTTTAAATCCTGGAAGAATCTCAATGTCTACATTAGTTTCTTCTTTAACTTCTCTTATTGCTGTTTCTTCTTCGCTTTCGCTATCTTCAACTCTTCCTTTTGGAAAAATCCAATGCCCTGCAATTTGTTGCACAAGTAAGACATATAATTTTGATTCAATGTTATGCAATACCACTGCCCCACATGATTTTACATACCTCATATACTTCTATATTCCGCCTTTATGTTTAATAAATGTATTTATTGATACTATTGTAATTATATTTAAAATTAGGGTTGAATTTATAATAAGTTTAAATATTTTTAATTTATTAAAAATAGTTTGATTCTTAGTTATATTGAAATCATCGTTTGAAGATAAGAATTTAATTATTTTTTGATGTATTGAATTGAATAAAAATATTCAAACAATTAATGCCATTGCAATAATAATTGCTGTAATAACTAATCAAAAAATTACTTTTAAAAGTTTATAGTGTCTTAGGGAATTTCTTTCTTTGTATATCGGAAAATAACTAACTGTCATAAGAATAATTGCTATGACCATAATTATACTTAAAGATAATATACCAATGAACCCGATGTTGCTTATTGATGATGTAGGATGATAAAAAAAAGAAATGCTACTAGCAATCATTGAAATTATGGCAACAATTAAACATATAATTGATAGCAAAAAGAAAGTGAAGAAATTTCTTTTATTAATCCCATCTATAAGTCGATTTACTTTATTCATAACATATTATTATAAAGAATAAAATCACAATTTTAAGTATTGCATAATTTCATTAAAATCAAATCAAAAAATTAGAAATTCTTTTAGGTTTTTTGGTCATGCTAATTTGGTAAAATATATGTATATTTTAGGGAGCTGAAATGTCATTTGAAAAAAAATATTTAGCATTATATCGTCAATACCGTCCTAGAACTTTTGATCAAGTATATGGGCAAAAAAGCATCATTGAATCATTAAAAAATATTATTAGAGAAAATAAATTAACACATGCTTATTTATTTTGTGGTCTGCATGGCAATGGAAAAACTTCAACTGCAAAAATTTTTGCAAATGCAATCAATTGTACACATCGAATTGATGAAAATCCATGTCAAGAATGCATTAAGGATCTTAATCAGAATATGGATATTATTGAAATTGATGCTGCTTCAAACACAGGTATTGATGATATTAGGGAATTAAGAGAAAAAATCAAACATTTACCTACAAAAGGAAAATATAAAATCTATATCATCGATGAAGTGCATATGCTTTCAAAAGCAGCTTTCAATGCCTTACTTAAAACAATTGAAGAACCCCCTAAACATGTAATATTTATTTTAGCAACAACTGATCCCCAAAAAATTCCGCTTACAATTCTAAGTCGTGTGCAAAGATTTAATTTTAGAAAAATTGACAGAGATACTTTATTTTTACAACTAAGTAATATTTTTAAACAAGAAAATATATTAGCAAATGAAGATGCAATCAAATTAATTATTGATTTAGGGAATGGAAGTTTTCGTGACACACTAAGTATTGCTGATCAAATTTCAATCTATTGTGCAAATCAAACAATAACTAAGCAAGCAATTGAGGAGTTATATGGAATTGTTAACATTAATAATATCTTGTACCTTATAAATGCAATCAAGACACATGCACATCAGCAACTAATTAAAAAATACAATTACCTAGTTGAAAATGGTGCAAGTATTGAAAAGATGCTAATTCAAATTTTTAGACTCTTAAAAGATTATTATGTTTGAAAAAAAACGTCTGATCTAGGTCTATTAGAATTTAATGAAAAAGATAACTTAGATTCCTTAGATATTGATGAAGATAGTTTGTTTTTCTATCTTGAATTGATTCAAAAGGCAATCCAAGAAATAAAAAACTCTGATATTCCAAAACAAATAACTGAATTATATCTTTTAAAAATGGCTTCTTATAATGATTCGCAAATCAATAAATTAGTTGAAATCAAAGATAATGTGAATAAGATTGATGATGATGTTGAATTAGTTTCTTTGAATAATGAAAGTAACGATATTAAAAATGATGAAACAAAGGAAAAATTAAAAAATAATATTGAATTAGAAATTAAGCAATCAGAAAACAAAAGTCCAATTGAGCAATTCAATGATGTATTTAATTTAGCTGCGATATCTAACTCATATGATAGGCAACTTCAAACTAAAATATATGAAAGACATAATCAATTATTAGATAATACTAATTTGGATGAACAATTAGATAGCTTAAAAAACAATGCAAAAACTATTAATGAAGATATAAATAATTTTGCGCAAGAAGAAAATAAAACTAGTTTTTTAGATGATATTATTAGTCCAAAAGAATTAAATTTGAATCCTGAGGAAGATATTAATATTCTTAAACCAGAAATTGATCAGGATGATGTTAACAAGTTAGCTTTTATTTACCAATATATAAAATTAGGCTTATATGGTTGAGAACAAAGTAAGTCTCAAATTAATTTAGATGCAACATACTTTAATATGCTAAAGTCGAAAATTCAAGAAAAATACGAGCATTTAATTGAACTATTTTTAAGTTTTAGAATTCTTTTTAGTACGAAAGATTTTGTTGTTTTAAAAACTGATGATATTCAAAAAGTTCATCAATTAAATCTAAGGGCAAATACCGAAGAAGTAATTGAAGCCTTAAATTTAATTTTTAATCGATATCTAAATGTAATTGCCATCAGTAATGATCAATTTGATCTTGCCAAAGAATATTGCTTAAAAAACTGAAAAGAATTGAAAGACAAAGAAATTAAAATGTATTCATTACCAAATTTAGATAAATATAAAAATAAAGAATCTGAAACATATGAATATGCAAGAAAACTTTTTGGTGATATTGTAAAGAAACCTCAAAGTTAAAGGAATGAAAGAAAAAAGGAGTTATAAAATGAATATAAATGAAATGTTAAAGAATGCCAAGAGAATTCAAGGTGAAATTGATAAAGAAGAACAAGTTATTGCTAAAAAAGAATTTTTGATTGAAAAACAAGGAATTAAAGTAACAATGCTTGGAAATAGAAAAATCAAGAGCATTGAAATTAATGAAGCATTAATCGATCCAGATGATCCTGAACTAATTCAAGATTTAGTCATGCTAGCTGTTAATGAAGCAATTGATATAGTTGATAATGCTTATGAAGAAATAAGCAAAAAATATACAAATAGTGGATTACCATTTTAATGAATAACGCATCAATCACAAAAATTATTGAATTACTTAAAAAAATTCCTGGAATTTCAAATAAACAAGCTAATAAAATCATTAATTTTTTCTTAGAAAATAATCAAGATTTTACCAATGATTTATTTTCAAAAATTATTGAAATACAACAAAAAACAAAGAAATGTAAACATTGTCAAGCATATTCAGATAATGAAATCTGTGATATATGCTTAGATAAAAAAAGAGCAAGTAAATTATTTATTGTTTCTGACAATCAAGACATTGAAAAGATTGAATCCCTAGACATTGAAAAAGGAAAATATTTTATTTTTAACGAAATTATCAATCTAAAAAAAATAACTGAACTAATTACTAAAAAGATTGATCTATTACTAGAAAATATAAAAAAATTTGATGAAATCATTCTTTGTTTGAATACGGACTTGAATGGCCAAATTACAATGCAATATCTAAAAAAAGAAATTAATACAATTTATCCAAACAAAAATGTATATCAACTTTCGATTGGAATTCCTTTTGGAATGTCAATTGAATCAATTGATCCAATCTCATTAAAGCAATCAATTTTAAATAAAAAAAGAATCTAAGAAAGGCAAATAAACAATCATGCAAAAAAAAGGTAAATTTATTGCAATTGAAGGAATGGATGGTTCAGGAAAAACAACAATCATTCAAATGTTAAAAAATGAATTAATTAGAAGAAACATGATTGATAATTTTGTGTTTACTAGGGAGCCTGGTTCAGCTTTTTCAAAAGAAGCCGAAAAAATCCGTCAATTGATTTTAGATAATGAAAACTATTTTTCACAAATGGTTGATGCATTGCTTTTTGCTACATCAAGAAGATTGAATCTTGAAAAGGGAATTTGACCTGCTTTGGAGGCAGGAAAAAATGTAATTACTGACCGTTATACAACTTCTTCATATGTTTATCAAGGAATTTTAGGCAATGTCGGACTCGAAAATGTCTTAGAAATCAATCAAATTGCAACAAATTATACTGAACCGGATTTGATTATCTTTTTTGATTTGGAACCATCAATTTCAATTGAAAGAATTACTAAAATGCGTGATAATATTGACCGTCTTGAAAGTTCGGATGTATCATACTATATTAAATTAAGAGATGCATACAAAGAAATCATTGCTAAAAATAAAGATAAATATAAAGTTATAGATGCAAGCTGTTCAATCATTGAATTATTCAATAAGGTTCTAAATATTTTAGAAGAAGAAAAGATTATCTAATGGTACATCCTATCTTTAAAAAAATTATAAATAATTCAATTATTGAAAAAAAGCTAGGACAATTCTATTTAATTTCATCAAAAACAATTAAATCTTTTGATGAATATTTTTTATATTTTATTAATCACATTAATAATGAAAATTTTGAAAAAATGTCAAATATTAATTTTGGCGAATTATATTTTTTTATTGATGGAAAAAATCAAATTATTGCAAAACAAAATATTCTTGATGCAATTAAAAATACTTCTGAAACTTCGATTCTTGCTTACAAAAAAAGGAAGATTTTGATTATTAATAGCATCGAAAGTGGAAGTCAACAATCCCTAAATAGTTTACTTAAATTTTTAGAAAATCCGCCACATAATACAATTATTTTGGCATCATGTAATTTTATATCACAAGTTATTAAGACAATTAAATCAAGAGCTTTTATTATTGAAATTCCAAATGAGATAAACGATCCTGTTTTAGATGCAAATAATGATTTCTATGTGAATTTTTTTGCATCAATCAATGAAGATTATGATGAAGATTTAATTGTGCTTTTAGAGAGCTTAAAAAAAGCAATCTTTGAATCACATTCCAATCCTTATGCATTAATTAAAATTATTATTAAGGATTTTAATTCTGAAAATAAGGAAATATTTCTTAACTTTGCTATCTATTGCTTCTTTTTAATTTATAAATTAAAAAAAGAGATTAATGATCTTTCTATATTAAAAGAATTTAATCTAAAAAAAGAAATGTTTGACTACATTCCAATTTATAAGATTATTAATCTCTTTAAGGAAATAAAAAAAAATTTAAAAAATGCAGCTAATTTCAATCTACAAAAAAGTAAACTACTTATTAAATTAGAGGATTTTTATGGATTATAAATTATATGTTGTAGGTACACCGATTGGGAATCTTGAAGATATAACTTTAAGAGCGATTCGAATTCTTTCAGAGTCAGATATTATAGTTTGTGAAGATATTAAAGTAAGTAAGAAACTTTTAAATCATCTTAATATACAAAACAAGCAATTTATTTCTTATCATAAATTTAATGAAAGAAAAATAGCATCTAAAATTATTGAATATATTTTATCAGGCAAAAAAGTTAGTTTAATTTCTGATGCAGGAATGCCATGTATTTCCGATCCGGGATTTAATTTGATAGAAGAAGCAAAAGAAAATAATATTTTTATTGATGTAATTGGGGGAGTTAGTGCCTTTGTTAATGCATTTATAAAATCCAATTTAGGATCAACTTTTAGTTTTCTAGGTTTTTTAAAAGATAAAAGTGGTGAACGAATTAATCAATTAAAAAAACTAACTGAAGGAGTTTATGTTGCTTATGTTTCGCCACATAAATTAATTAATACAATTAAGGATTTTGAAATTGTTTTTGGTAATGAGATAAAAATTTATTTGTGTAAAGAGTTAACTAAGTTACATGAAAAAGATTATTTTGGAAACCCATCGCAAATTCTATTTGACCTTGAAAATGAAAATATTAAAGGAGAATATGTAATTTGTTTCTTAATTAAGAAACCAAAGCATATTAAGATAAATAAATATGAAAATAAAAAATATGCCTAATTACTGATTGGCATATTTTAATTATTATAAGATGAAATATTTTGGATTAATTATTTGTTTTAGCAATAAATGCATCTAAACGGCTAGCTTTTCTGGCACCATTGTTTTGGTGTAAAACACCTTTTGAAACAGCTTTATCAATTTCGTGGTGTGCTTTTGCTACTAATTGTGCAGTTTTATCACTTTTAGATTCAGCTGCTAATTTAGCTTTCTTAATTGCTGTTTTAACTGATGATTTAATTGCAGAATTACGAGCGTTTGCTTTTTGATTAGATAATATTGCTTTTTGTTTTGATTTAATATTTGCCATTTTTTTGCCTCTTCTTGCTAAAAAATTAATTAGCAATCATAATTTTACATAAAAAAAATATTTTTTTTATAATTAGTCAATTTTTTAATTTTCAAGGACTTAGAGACCATTTTTAATTGTAATTAAAGAATAAAAATAGTCTCAATTTATGAGGTAGAAATTCTTATTTTAATAAAATATTTTTATATGAAAAAACCTGATGCAATTATTAAACAAATCATTGATAACACTGAGTATCAAATTAAATTTTTTTATACCAATGCAAAACATGTTTATTTAACTTATGAAGATGGTTTTTTTATTGTAAGAGGAAAATTTATTAATCTACATGGTCAAAAATTTGAGAATTTTTTAATTAATGCAATGAATAGAATTCTAAGTAAAAAAAATAAATTTCAAAAGCAGCCACTTGAGATTGATACAATTAACCAACAGTTTTATTATTTTGGAAAGCTATGTAAATACATAGTAGTTAGAAATGAAATTATTATTCAAGATGAAGATGACAATCCAATTAAAACAATAAAATATCATGAATCAAATAAAAGTCTAGATGTAAGTGAGATTATTAAAAAAGAAATAAAAAATGAATTAGTTAAAAAATTTAATTTGCTTGCAACCGAGGCAGCAAAACAAATTTTAAACAAAGAAATTAACTTTAAGTATTCAGTACACAAAAAAAAGACATCGTGAGCATCAATTATTGTCCAAAAAAATAAGATTAATTTATGTATAGATTTAATGTATTTTGATCCTCAAATCATAAGATATGTTGCATATCATGAAGTCTCCCATATCGTCTATCAAAATCATTCACCGAAATTTTGATTATTAGTAGTTAAATATATTCCAGATTACAAGATTCTAAAAAATAAGTTAAAAAACCATATTTTTAAATAAAATTTTTAACAAGAGATTGTTTTATGGATAAAGAATTAATAGTTATTTTAGTCGTTGTATATTGTTTTCTTTTCATAATGCTTGTTATAGATACAATTTTTATCGTATTATTCTTTAAAAATAAAAGAAAAAAACAACTTCAAGTTTCGGAAGAAAAGCAAAGTCAGACTACAAAATTGGAAGAAGAACTTCAAATAATAAAAAGGATGATTCCTGAAACGCAATTGATCAATGATGGAGTGTACAAAAAGGATACAAGTCTTACTTTTAGATCTGGTAAGATTCTAATTAATAGTTTTGGATTATTTGTATTAAAAGAAATTGATGATAATGGTATAGAGTTAGAAGGTAATTTTAACCAACGTCAATGAATCCTACATCAGGAAAATATCAATTATTATATAAATAACTTATTTTGAGATTTAAGAAATAATATCAAGGATTTAATTCCAATCTTACCTAATAATCTTCCAATTGTTGGCATTCTAGTTTTCCATTCAATTTCTCAATTTAAATTAACAGAATTCCCTGAATATTTGTTGTATACGAATATTAATGATTTATCAAATTTGATGTATGAAATTAAATCTAAATTGCAATCAACATTAACAATTGATAATATCAATAAAATTATTGAATTATTAAGCAATAAACGAGTAAAAAATTAAAGAATTTCTATTTATTTTCAATAAAAAATGGCAATTTAATGTCATTAATTTTTTTTATTGATTTTTTGTTTTAAAATATAAATGTATAGTTTAAATAAATCTTGAAAAATATCTTTGAATACTATATTAAAAAAGATAAAAAAGTGGGAGAGAAGATGGCAAAAAGTACATTAGAAAGATACTATATTTCCGAAACAGTTCCTGATGAAAATGGAAAAGTATCTTTTAATTTTAAAAAAGCAAACGAAAAAATTTCAGGTAGCTTTAGTGATTTTAATGAAGCACTATTAGAATACATAAGAATTGGTGAAGCTTCAGAAAATCCTACACGTGTTTGATTCCATCAAGACGGAGCATACCGCGGAAGCGTTAACGTTGAAAAAGCATATGTTATTGTAGATAGAATTAAAGGTCAAAGTGTAGCAAACGAAGAAGCAATTAAATACATTGAAAAAGAAAACCTAGTTGACAAACCAGCACCAAAAGCTTCAAAAAAGAAAGTTGTAGAAGAACAAATTATAATTGAAGAAGAAAAGACTTGTCCTCTAGAAGAAGAATGCAAAGAAGAATGCAGTGAATGTAAAATGGAAGGTGATGACAAATGCAGTTGTTGCAAAGAATGTAAATGCTGCAATGGCGAAGAAAATAAAGAAGTTGTCGAAGTACCTGCTAAACCATCTAAAAGAGAAAGTCGTGTATTCTGAGTATTCTTTACATTGTTATTACTATTAACAATTACAAACATTGTTTTAATTGTTCTACGTATTACAAACAAAATTTAATTTTAAATGCTAAGAAAGAAATGTTGTATCAAAATACGACATTTTTTTATTAGGTAATAAAACCACAATAAAGTTTAATTTCAATAAAATTGGGGATGTTCAAAATTAGGTGGTGTACTAATTAAAAACAATTACATATATTATTTTATCGGGGTTTTTGTAAAAAAATATAAGTTTTTAAAAATTATTTTGAGATAAAAAATATGCTTTTAGCATAATTTAAAATAAAATTAATTAATTTTATTTAAAAAGATAATTTAGGCCTCAATGTAACTTTCTAAATAAATAGCATTTTGGTTTTTTGTTAATAAGACCATGATTGATTGAACACTATATATTGTTCAATTTCTTTTAATTTTCTTTTTAATTAAATGTGAAACAAAAGACTCAGCAACATTTCCAAAATACAAGGAGCTATCCATAGGCACACCTATAAGTCCTTTGAGATTTCTTTTTATATATTTTAAAAAATCAGTTAAGTGAGTTCATCTAGTCTGATTTAAATAATCCTTTAGTTGGTTTAGGGAGTTTTCTAAAAATCTAATTAAATCTTCATAATTTTGATTGAAAATAAACCTATTGATTAACTTTTCTAACCGAATACCAGTATCTAAATAATATTGGTCAAGCATTGATTTTAATTCTTTTGAATTGTTAAAAATAACTCCTAGTTTTTGTTTTAAATGAAAACGGCAAAGTATATATTCTGCTTTTAGTCTTACTGAAAGATTTTTAATCCAAGTAGCACCG
>NZ_QKUB01000004.1 GCF_003253435.1 Metamycoplasma auris | reverse complement strand
TTTTTTTTGCCAAAGTTGCAGCAAAAAGTTAAAAAATCCATCAAAATGAGGGGATTCTTAGCTAATCATTATGTTTTATTTTTGTCCGGTATTTGGGGGTCTGTGCTTTTTTAGTTAACAAAAAACCACAGCAAATGCTGTGGAAAAAGTATTTATTAGTTTAAACTTTTAAGACTATTTAGTCAACCATTAACTAATTTTGAATTACTTTCTTTATTAGGATCTATTTTCTTAGGCACTAAATTTGCATTTGTTGCTTTTTCTTCATTAGCTTTTTGTTTCTTAAGAATATCTTCTATGCTAAATTCATTAACTTTTTTTGGTTCTTTATTAGTTTTTGATTGATATTTATAAATGTCTCTACCTCAAACTTCATAAATATAAGTTGAAGCTGCAAGAGCTTTTTCTTCCTGAGATTTTTCTTTTGGAGTATTAGTTTCTGGATTAGTTGCAGGAGTTGTTGTTGAAGTTTCACCTTCTTTGTTTTTGTCAGGGTTTTTTTCTGGATTTTTAGCAGGAGATTTTTCTTCGTTTTGTTTATTAGTTCCATTGCAGTTTGCAGCAACTAATGGTAATGATACTAATGAAGCAACACTACCTAAAGAGAATAGTATTTTGTTGATTTTTTTCATTATTTAATTTCCCAATTTTTCTTAAATATTCAAATATTAATTTGTCTTAAATTAAGCAATTCTTAATTGCTATATCAAATTCTACTTTTTTTTTTTTTTTTTTTGCCAAAGTTGCAAAAAAAGGGTAAAAAATCGAGAAATTTGCCTAAAATTAAGTATTTTTTTGACTAAAATAACTCTTTTTATTTTTGTCCAGTATTTGGGAAATATACAATTTTAGCCCCAAAAATAAATAAAAAAGTCTCCTTAAAATAAGGAAACTAGTTTATAGGAATTAATTTTATTTTAGATCTTTTAGTTGAGGGAATAAAAGAATATCTCTAATTGAATCATTTTGAGTTAAAAGCATAATTAAACGATCAATTCCAATACCACATCCCCCTGTTGGAGGAAGTCCATATTCTAGGGCATTAATGAAATCTCAATCAATTTCATTTGCTTCTTCATTACCATTTTCTCTTTCTTCAAGTTGTGATTCAAATCTTTGAAGTTGATCAATTGGATCAGATAATTCAGTAAACATATTTGCAAATTCTTTTGTACCGATGAATAATTCGGCTCTTTGCGTAAATCTTTCGTCATCTAATTCTTTAAATGCAAGTGGACTGATTTCAATTGGATGACCATAAACAAATGTAGGTTGAATTAATGTTTCTTCAATATATTTTTCAAATAATTCATTAATTACATGTCCTAATTTATAGTATTTTTCAACCTTGATATTGTGTTTTTTTGCTAGTTCAATTGCTTGTTCATCATTTAATTTACGAACATCAATACCGATTTTTTGCGATACCGCATCCACCATATTGATTCTTGCAAAAGGATATTTGAATTCAATATCATAACCATTAAACTTCACTTTTTCAATCCCAAGTTTATTGGTTAGATGTTTAAATACACCTTCTGTTCTTTCCATCATTCCTCACATATCTGAATATGCTTCATAGAATTCAATTGAAGTAAATTCAGGATTATGTGTACTATCTACACCTTCATTTCTAAAAATACGTCCAATTTCATAAACTCTTTCAAAACCACCAACTATACATTTTTTTAAAGGTAATTCAGTCGCGATTCTTAGATAGAAATTACGGTTTAGAGCATTATAGAATGTAATAAAAGGTTTAGCGGCAGCACCTCCTAGAATTGGTTGCAACACAGGAGTATCAACTTCCAAGTAATCTAAGTTATCAAAAAACTCTCTTACACCTTTAATAATTTTAGTTCTTAGAATGAATGTCTTTTTTGATTCTTCATTAACAATTGTATCTACATATCGATGTCTTCTTTTTTCTTCTGGATCAACAAGTCCATGGTATTTATCAGGAAGCGGTTTTAGTGCCTTTGTTAGAAGAGTTATTTTCTTTGATTTAATTACTAGGGCTTCTGTGTTAGTTTTAGAAACATATCCATCAACACTAATAATGTCTCCTAAATCAAGTTGTTTTATAATCTCAACTGATTCTTCATCTAGGGTTTTTTTGTCAAAGTAGATTTGCATCGTTGCATCACGATCAACTAAAACTAAAAATGGCCCTCTTTGTGCAATAACTCTTCCATTGAAGGTTACAAATTTTTGTTGTGCATCAATTTCATCACGACTTATATTTGCATATAAATCAATTATTTCTTTTGATGTAATTGTAGGTTTAATTGTGGAATTAAATGCTCTTATGTTTTTAGATGCTAATGATGTTACTTTTTCTCTTCTAATTTGTTCTTGTTCTGAATATTTTTTTTCCATAAATTTAGTCTTTCTTATAAATACACTTATGAATCCTAATCATAGTAAGGAATTATGTGAATGTGTGTTCTAAATACCGATTGATCTGCAGATTCATTATTATTAACAACTAATTTAAATCCGGATGCATTTAATTTTTCAGTTCATTCTAATGCTAACTTACGTGCTTTAGTAATAAGGATCTTCAAGTTATCATCCTCAATGTCATAAAGATTTCTTGAATATTCTTTTGGAACAACCAAAAAATGTCCCTTTTGTACTGGTTTAATGTCTAAAAACGCAATGACGTCTGCATCTTCATAAATGATAGTTGACGGAATTTCTCTATCAATTACTCTTTGAAATATATCTTTTTCCATATATCTTATATTAGTCCCACTTGTTTAAATATTTCTAATATTGTTGGATCAAAATCCTTTAGTTCAAATCCTAAATAATCTCTAATATATTTATTTGCTTCTCTAAATAATTCATTACCTTTAGCAATCACAATGTGATTTGCAATTTTACTTTGTTCTTCTTTTGATTCTCAAGGAGTTTTATCTAAAGTTAACTTACCTTTTTCAACTTCTTTTCCTTCTTTATCTTTTTGCTTATTAGAATTAAATAAAGGAGCTATCTTGATAACATAAGCAGCATCAACTTTTTTATCCTTAATCATATTTACTGTTTTAGGATATTTATCTAAATTAAATTTAAGCTCCTTTTGATCTGCTTCGAATTTTGAATCTTTCTTTTCAAGTACGGCTGTGAAATCATAGTAATGTCTTTTACCTAAAGATTCAACTGATAGACGCATTGGCACTCTAACGTTTGTTCCTGAATAAGTAATATCTCCAACTATTTCATAGATTAGTTTGTATTTTTGTTGAGACCCATTATTCATAGTTAATTCTTTAGTAAATCTATTCTTGTTACTATTATCTCTAGTTAATCCTTCAAATTCAATGTCTTCTGCACTTAATTTATCTGATTCTTTAAGTTTTGATACTTTACTATTTAATTGACTTGTAGCTTTAATTTTTGGTAACTTACTTTCTTTTTCAAGAATTGAAACAAATTTGAAGTAATCTTGATCTAAAACTTGATTTGTATTTGGATTTAAGAATCCAAAGACTGGTGACTGAGTATTTTTTAGCGCTTCAAAAGAATTATTTAAATCTCCTGATGTAGCAGTATTTTGTTGAATACCTTGAAATGCTCTTAAAGTTTCTAGGTCATTTTTTCCATTGCTATATTCAGATTTTCCAGATGCGATGATAAAGTCTTTATATTTGGCTACTGGATTATAGTCATACTTAACTTTATTTTCTGAAGCATATGAAGCTAAATCATTAAAGTCTTTGAAGTTTGCAACATTAGCAAAACCAATTCTTAAATTCATATCTTGATCGTCAGTAAATGATCATTTTTCTATAATTGGATTTTCAACCAATCATTTAACTAAATATAGGTTGTCAGCCTTCAAATCAAGCGCTTCATAAATTTCTTTTTTGGTTTTTGATGTTGAGTCTTTTTTAATATCTGATTCTAAACTAACTTGATGTTTATCTAAACCTTTATCATTAACAGAAAGTTTTTTAAATTCCTCTCTTGATTTAAGTAAATAAAGTTTAGATATTAAAAGTTTTTGTACTTCTAGTCTTCAATTAAATGCTAAAGGTTTAGAGTTCTTAAGAATAAAGATAAATTGATCTTCTGTTGGTATTGTATCCGGTGTTGGAGCAAAATTTGAAGTCTCAATATCTAATTTAATAAATTCTTGTTTAAGGTTTCAAAATATTTGAGGGTTTTCTTCTAGTTTCTTAGCAGCAAATGGTTTAAAGACATCATATAAATCTTTATATAATTGAGTGTTTTTTTGTTCAATTGCCTTTAGTATTCTATCTTCATTATTTTTTCCAGAAACTTTGGTTAGATCGTTTTTATAAAAAGTATTCAAATATGTATCTATAAGTTCCAAAAATAGTTGATTTTTAGATGTTTGCTCCTTCAAAAAGGAATTTTGAAAACCTGCATTTTCTACTTTAGTATTTGAATTATTTTCTTTTTGACATGAAGCTGAAATAAGAGAAAAAGTAGGAAGTATAGAAGTAGTTAAGGCTAATTTAATTATTAAATTCTTTTTCATTATCTACCTGCTTCCTTTTTCTTATCTAAATCAAATACATAATTAACAACTGTTTCAAATAAATATGTTGTTGCATCCTTACCATTTTGATTACTATTGCATTCAATAGTCACCATATTTTTTGATGCATCATATTTGTAATCAGTGTATAGATTTTGCTCAACTTGTTTTTTAATGAATTTCTTAATTTGATCAAATTTAGTATTTACAATTGATGTCTTGGTTGTTTGTTCAAAGGTTGAAATATACTTCTTAGCATCCTTTAAATCTTGATCATTGAATGATCTTTCTTTATTTGCATCTAATGGAGTAAATTTCTTATCCTTGATATATTTTGTAAAATCAGAATTTTCTTTACTTAATAGGTCGCTAAATTGGAATTCCGCTGAACTTGTAATTTGAGAGAAGATTGAACTTAAATCAAATAATTCAGAAGTAAAAGTTGATTTGTAGTTAGCTTTTGATTTAATTCCTAAATCCTTAATAATTAAGTTTTTAATTTGTTCTTCACTCTTAAATTGATGAATATTTTGAACAAGGATACCTTTTTCAGTCACTGATACAAAATTACTTCCTACTTTATAGATTGAACTAATTCTATAGTCTTTAGTCCCAGTGCCTCCATTTGATCCATTCATAGCAAATGTATCTCTGAAAGCAACGCCAAAGATATCATTTATCTTTTTATCATCAAGTTTTTCAATGATTTCTTTAATTTTTGCATTGTATTTGGCGTATTTATGAATTTCAGTTTGAGTATTAGTTCCTGTGGTTGTAGATGATGAAGTACTATCTCCTCTACCTTCTCTTATTCTAAGTGATCTAGTTACTCTAGAAGGTGAACTAGCGGATGAAGTAGCACCATTCCCATTTAATGCTTCCTTAAGTTCTTTAGAAAAAGTATAATCTATTTTTTCAAACTTCTTAAACTCAGATGATTCAGTCAATGCTTTAACTAGGTTTTTCTTTAAATCTTCAAATAAGTTACTCTTATCTGTATGTTTATATATTCCTTTATTTCCATTTACACTTGGTTCACCTAATACTATTGAAAGTAAATTTAAGTATGTTGATGGATCTGAGGATGAAATAGTTTGATCTAAATTAATAAAACCCTTTGATCCAAATTTATTGGCATTTGATGTATCAGATGAGACTCTTTCAATTAGCAATTTATCATTTTTTGCCTTGATTTCATCTTGATCAGTAATAGTAGAAGTATTATCTTGATCCTTAATTAAAGTACTAAATCCAGCGAAATCTTTTATTCGATCAATTCCTAACTTAATTTCTTGTTTCTTGTCAGCACTACTTGTACTTGTAGTAGTTTCATATGCAGAAAAATTTAATAATTTAATAATTTCATCTTTATTTACTTTTCATGGTTTTTCTGCTCCAGTTTCATCTTGTTTTGCAGAAAGCATGAATTCAGATAAAATTGCTTGTTTTTCAGCTAACCATGGTTTGATAAATCTAAGTGGGTCTTTAAATTCCTTAACAAAAGATTTGGTAGTAAAGATTGGAACTTTAATTTCAGATTTCTTATCATGACTGTGTTCAATTGAATCTTCTTTTGGAAGTACATAATGAACATTTTCTTTGAATCCAAAATGATCAGCTAAAGAAATCTTTTGACCTTTTTTTGCAATCTCAATTTCTTTACCATTGATTGTATAGGATACATCCTTATTCGCAATAATTCCATTTTTTAATTCTTCATAAGTTCAATCATTATTAACTTCTGTTTTATAACCCAAATAAGCTACTTTTTCAATTTCTTGATTAATTCTATATTCCAAAGCTTGCTTTTCATTTTTAGATTTTCCTCATTTATCAGTACCTAATTCTTCAAGAAATTTTTCTTCTCATTTCTTTTCAAGACCATGTTGTTTTTGATATTGCTTTTTAATATCATTAATTTCATCTTGAATTTTCTTTTTGATTTGGTCTCATGAATCAAGAGCAAAAGTTTTTTCATCGCTTTTTGCTTTATTTGCATTATAGATAGCTTGATATTTTAAAGAAGCTTCATATTCTTTTTCATATAGGAATTTACTTATATTGCTTTTAATTGCTTCAAAGGTATGCTTATTTTTATTTTGGGTTACTGGATTTTTATCAATATCTCCATAGTTAATTTGAGTTATTTTTCCATTGTTATCAATTGTAAAAAGACCGCTAGTATCTTTTCTTACTGGCGATGGTTTTGGAAGTGCTTTGGATGCTTGCGCTAAAGGAATTCCAATCCCCGCAGCAATGGCTGCAGAAATGGCTGTTGCTCAAAAAGCACCTCAAAGAATTCTTTTTCTTTTAGTTTTTTGTTCAGTTGTCTTATTTTTTTTCATTTTTTCTGACATATTTGCCTTTCATGAAACTTAAATATACAAAAAGAAATTATTTTTTAAATTTAGTGCATATTTTTCAAGTTTTAAATGTAATTTAAAATAATACAATAAATTTTACCATTTTTTAGCATTATCTTATATGTTAGCTAATAAGTGAGAAACCTAAAATAAAATAAGAAAAATAAGAGATTTTACTACTTAAAAATTAGATTAAATATTTCAATCTTCTTTTATAATTTTTTTTATGTCAATGACAAAAATTTTTGAAAATAAAGAAAAAATTCTTGCTTCATTTATTGAAATATGCAACGAAAATTCACTTTGATATAGTTTAGATGGCAACAGTTTACTTGCTGCAATCAATAATTTGGATTATTGATATAACGCTGATCACTATGAAGTATTTATGACTTTTGAATCATACGAAAAATTAAAGCAACTATATCCAAAAAAGATTCTTGATGCAACAATGCATTCGGATTATTATTCTTTACAAAACAAATTTCTAGAAGATATTAGTTTAATGAATGAAGATTCAGCATTTATTAATATCAACATAATAATTCCAACAGCAGTTAAAAAAATTCATTCTTTTTTTAATCTAAAAAATAAAATTAAAAGTTTTTGTTTGCATTATTATTCAATGGATAAAAGTGACATTTATGCAGTTAGACAAAAAATAAGAATATCTAGATTAATCAAACCTTTTATTAAAGGATTAAATTACAAAGATTTTAATGAATTTTTGTATGACAAAAAATATGAAGGATTCCTTATAACTAGTCCTTTAATCAATAGAGGCGCATTAAGAAAATGACTTACAAATACTAATTTCGAGCGTATAAAAATTAAGAAAAATAATCTAGAAATTTATGTTATTGCTGAATATCAAAATTATTTAAAAAATCTTTTTGGAAGTAGTTGAAAACAAATCTCACAAATTAGTATTCCATATTATTACATTGATACTAAAAATATCATTAAAAATTAAAAAACCTTCTTAATTTATGTTGAAAAAATAAAAAGTACCTCCTAGTTTTTTTATCCTAGAAGGTATTTTTTAATTTTATTTTATTGCTTATTTTTTTCAATTAGTCACTTACGCTCTTGACTAATAATTTCCTTAATTCTTCCAAGTTCTAAGTAAATAACCTTGTCTGCTAGAAGAGCAACATCTGGATCATGCGAAACAATGATAATTGTAGTTCCATAATCACGATTAATTTCTTGAAGGATTTTTAAAACAATTTGTCCTGTTTTTTCATCAAGAGCTCCAGTTGGCTCATCAGCCACAAGAATATCTGCATTTTTAGCAATTGCTCTTAGAATTGAAACTCTTTGTTGTTGCCCTCCTGACATCTGCGATGGGTATTTATACATACACTCTTCTAAATCAAAGTCTTTAAATAGTTTCTTAATGTCTAAATGCTTAGTTTTATTGCGTTGCAAGTAAGCTCCTGTTTCAACATTATCATAACTATTTAAATTTTGAAGGAGATTATAGTTTTGAAAAATAAATGAAATATTATCTCTCCGAAAAATTGTTTGTTTCGAATCGCTTAAATAAGGCAAACTTACATCATTAACAACAACTTCACCTGAGGTAGGACGATCTAGAGCACTAATTATATTTAATAGTGTTGATTTTCCAGATCCAGATTTCCCATATAAAATCGCAATCTCACCTCTTTTTATTTTAAAAGAAACTCCCATTAAAACATCAGTTGCAACATTACCAGATAAATATGTTTTTTTAACATCATCCACCTCAACAATATAACCTTCAGAGTTAGTCTTTTTTTCTTTACCATCTTTTTTTCTTGGTTTATTATTGCCTAACTTGAATTTCTTAAGTGTCGATGAATCAAGAACTTTGATATTTAAACCTTCATCCTTAATTTCAAAAGGTTCCTTGTGCTTAATAATATCAATAATGTTTAACTTATTTAAATCATTTTTTTGTTGCTTATTTGTTTCTTTTTTTTCTTTTGATTTATTAGGCATTATTTTCCTTTCAATGCATCAATTGGTTTAATCTTATTTAGACTTCTTCAAGTTGCCATTGAAGTTAGTGCAAATACTGTTAAACAAAGAGCTGCTGAAATAATTATTGTTGAATGATTTAAGACAAGTGGCAATACAATCTGTGAGGTTGCCATCATAAAGGCATTGAATGCTGAAATTAAAGCTAGGGTAACTGGAATCATTAATAAACAAGCAAATAAGATAGCTGGAATAAAATTAGCAAAGAATAACATTACTTTTTCAGCATTTGTGTAACCTAAAACTGAGAATGTTGCTATTGCTCTTTGGTTTGAGGCAATCATAATGTTAGTAATAACAATTAGAATAATAATTGAAATTAATAATGACATGATAATGAAAGCAATTAGGATGATATTAACAGTTTTTGATATTCCAGTTATAAATCCTGCTTCAATATCTTTACTATTAACATTAAATGAGGCTCCAAACATAATATTTTTTCCATAGATTGCTTGTGGGCTTGATCCATAGAATTTAGTTAAGACATTTCTTGCTAAACTCTTAAATTCCTCATTCGTGTTTTGATATTTAACTATTCTATTAAATTGATCTTCATTAATCTTTAATAGTTTAAATAATGAATCCTTATAGTTCAGTTTTGCTTCAATGTGAGCTTCATTGTAAGCTTCTACATTATGTTCATAGACTGATTTGTAATTTAGACCCTTATCTGAAATAAAGATACGTTTAAAGAATTCTCAAATTTCTTGGTCATTTGAATTTTCAGCATCAAATGTTGCAGCTGCCCCTCAGAAACCTGTTGATGAATAAGTTGTTAACGTATCAATAGTTTGCACTGGCGTTGAATCATTTGAAAGAATTCCGTTGAATGCATCATACTTACGCTCGAATTCTTCTTTAATTTGCTTTTCTTTATTTGGATTTAAGAAAATCGCATTTTCCAATTCTAATTTACGAGCATCTTTTAGGCGTTTAGATAAACTATCAAAACCTAAAATTCGATCAAGTGCATCCTTTGTTGTCACAAATTCTTCATTAATATAAGTATCTGAGACATCAATAACTTCAAATTTATATTTTGTTTGCGGTGCTTTTTGATTTAGAGCCTTATAACTAAATCTATCAACATGATTTAGAATATCTAAATTAATTATTGATCCGACTTTTAGCTTATATTTCTTCTCTGAAACTGTATTCACTATAATTGGAATATTTGAACCAGAGTAGTTTCTTAATTTCTTTTGGAGATTTTCATTTGCCTTGTTACGGATTGAAATGAAACGGCTATTATCATAATATCCATAAACTTTAATTTCTTTATTTCCAAGTAATGCTTTAGCATATGTGTATTTTTCATTTGTTGCATCATTTCAATATACACCACCAAAGGAAACAAAGAAATCTAAGCTTGGAATTTTACGATATGCATTAACTAAGAAGTTTCTATATTCTTGTCTATATTTGGCAGTTGAGACTGCTTTAGGTTTTTGATATACTTGTTCATCTTTATTTCATTCAATAAATTTGAATGATTCATTAACATTAGCTACATTATTTGTAAATCAGAAGAAACTAGTTCGATTTGAAAGATCCTCTTCCTTGCCTGCTTCAAGATCTTTTTTAAATTTTTGAAGATCTCTAACTGCAATAATATCATCTTTATTTGTTGTTGTAATACTTAGATAATCACCTTTTTTTGCTTTAGCTTTTTTAATGTCAACTAAATTTTGTGTATCCCTTATTTGTCTTGAGACTCTTACAAAGATTTGCGCCACTCTAGCACGTTGCGTTTCGGGCATATTAGCATAAGTAATATCTCAAGGACTAAGTTCGACAGCTAAATCCAAAAGAATATCAAGTGATGATTTTGTTAAAACAACTGGCTCAAATTTCTTTTGAATTACATCAGTATTAAACGAATCTCCCGGACGCAAGAAATTAGGATTAGCATAATCTAATTGACTTCCATTTGAGGAGGTGCTTCCAGCTAAATCATTTGGTACATATAGTAAGGAATTAATATCGCTCTTATTATATGTAACATATGGTCCACCTTCTGTTGTTGGTGTTTCTAAATCTAGTTTAAATTTATATAGTCTATCTTTATAAGTTTTTGTGATTGCTTTATTAAAAATATTATTTGATGATAAGAAGAACATTGAAATTAGCGATGTTGTGGAGAATGCTAAGAATAATGAAAACATCTTTCAGAAATTATTTAGTGCCATTGAAGCAATAAATCTAACCTTAACTGGCAATCTTCTGAACATTGCTGAAATTCTTTGGGCAAAGTTACCGACACTAACTTCAACAATTCCACTCATCAATTCAGTTGGTTTCTTTCTTACTGAAATACTTGTAATAATGAAGATTAGAATACTTACAAAAATAAATGGAACTAGAATTGTAAGAATAAGCGTAATCGCATTGATTGGAATGATGACATTCTCAAGCGTTCAGTACGATGAAAGAATGCTCATTGCTGGTTTTTGAAGGGCGTATCCTAAGATATATCCAAAGAAACTTCCGACAAAAACAGGTATTCATCCAAATGCACAGAATGCTAAAGCAATTTTTGATGTTTTATAACCTTGTGCTCTTAGAATTCCAACAACCTTATTTCTTGCTTCAATGTAACGCTTCATTATGAAATAAACAATAAAGGCAATAAGAATAATTAGAATACTAATTAAATATGCACTAGAACTTCTTATTGTTTTAATAATCGATCTAATTGTAGTTACTCTTATCTTACGTTCTGGATTAATACTATCTAATTCGTCCTTTAAATAAACCTTATTTGGCGAATTTGGATTAATTAGATTGATATCCTTGTTAAAAATTTCTTTTAATTCAGTTGGACTTTTTCCTTTTAGGTATCTATTTTTGCTATCCACTGGTGCTTTAACTAGGGCATATTCTTTGATTGCAAATGTTGGATACGATGAATAAATCCGATCAAAACCTTTTGAATTAACATAGACAATCGCTTGAGATTCAGTATCAACTTGAATATTTTCTTCATTAACAACAGGATATAAATAATCAGCCGTTGCATCAATTCCAATTATTAGATACTCTTGACTATTAATTTTAATCTTATATTTTTCATCAAGAGATTCAATAAAAGCCTGCATTCCAAATGGATCTGATAGATATTTACTAATATCACCTTTATAGACTTCTTTTTTATTCTTAGAAGCATATCCATAGTTTATTTTTGCTAAATATGAACCTGAATCGGTGTATGAGATAATGTTTGAAACACTAATTGGCGTAATAAGTTTTTCAAACATTTTTCTTAATGTCCCTGTGATATTTATGTCAAATAATGTTAAATCCTTATCATTGTTATCTTTTAATACATTATTAAATAAATTATTAAATTTTGAGACATCCAAATCAACTGCTTCATCACTCTTTGATTCAACAAAACTAATTGAATTTGTGTATTGTTGTTTTAGTGCTTCAATTTGTTTACTTATGTCAGTCGCATTTGAGAATCTTAAGTTATTCAATATTTTTTTAACTATGTATGCAATATTACCTTCATTTGGATTAGGACTTAGTGCATAGTACAAAGGAATTTGTGGAAATGAAAGTAAAGTTAATGGATTTAAAAGATTGTTTGGAACATTTAATAGTGCTAAATGATTTCTTAAATTTGTATTATTAATTGTCATTTTGAATGCAAGATCTAATTCGTAATTATTATTAATTAGAGGTTGCAATTCAGAATTTTTATTTGATGTTTTTAAGAATGAATTTATAAACTTATTTAACGCTGCATCGTAGTTAGTTGCTGATTGATTAGCAGATGCAATATAACCCAAATTATAAGTTAACTCATAAGAATTTGCTTTTAGTAAGTCAATAATCTTTTTAATCAAAGTATCATTTGTAATCTTTGCTTTTTCTTTCAGATTTTTCTTAAATGTATTAATTGCATCTGAATTATCTAAAAGTTTCTCAAGTTCCTTATTTGCTAAATTCGTATGTGCATGGGCATAAGGAATTTTAAATGTTGTTGCATTGTAAGATGAATCAGAACCAAAAATAATATTGCTTGATATTGGATTAATAACCTTATCAAAGTTTGTTAGTTGTTCTATAACTTCTTTATTTTTTGCAAAGTTATATAGTTCATTTAGAATTACTTTAATTTGATCAAAACTAAAGATTTTTTTGTATTGCTTTTCAATAATCTTACGTTCTGTTTTTTCATCAATTGTAATCTTATCAGCATCACGCTCAATGTAATTTAGTAAGTATGCTAACTTAATTCATAAACTATACGTTACAAATTCATTTTTAATGATTGAATATTCCTTATCTCCAAGAAAAATTGGATTTATTGCATATTGCACAATTAAGTTATGTAATTTTTTTAGAATTGGTAAGTCTTTATTCTCTGATTTTTCATCAATCATTGCTGATCAATATGCTAAATCTCCATAGGTTTCAATCTTTTTGTTGTCGCCATCAATTTTGAAATCATAATTTCCATCAACTGGTTTTAGATTTTTTGGATGAATTTTCTTAATAAATTCATAGTAATTTGTTAACTTAGTTTTAATTAATTCTAAGTTATTTAATTCAACTTCTTGAACTAGAGCTTCATTTCTAATGAAGTTTAATTCATTTTGACTTAATTTTAGAAGTGATTTTGATTTGATTGCACTATCAATCTTTCCGATTACTCTTTGAATATCATTTAAATTTAAGGCATTAATTGAAACTGCTGTTGATCTAACTTTGTTTTTAGTTATTTGTGCTGGAAAGGCTAATTTTGGAATTATAGATAAATCTAAGATCGAAATTTTTCCATCCTCAGCACTAGGAATTGCAATATTAAGAAGTTCTCCACCTAGTTTTTGTGTTTTATTTGAAAGATTTAAGATTTTGATAATTGCATTTTGAATTTGATTAATTTTTCCATATGAAACATTATTATTGATATCCAAACTTAATGAAGTCATAAATGCGACTAAGTAATCAAATTTATTTAACTCTTCAGTGTTATAGTCATTATAAATTTTTTCATTTGCAACGATTGGATATTTTGTGTGTCTAATAACTTTTTCAAGTGTATTTGTAAACTTAGAGATACTAATATTTGAAATTAAACTCGATAAACCTTGATTAATATTTGAATATTTTTGGTCTTTTGAACCATCAAGATTTTCAAAGAATTTCTTTACTGGCTTAGTTATATCTTCATTATAAGTTTTAGCTTCCTTGTGTGCATTTAATCATTTAGCAAAGAAACTATTTTTTTCATTTTCATCTGGTTTTAGAAACTTTCCAAAATCAACTAAATTAATTAAATCCTTAATTGCATTCTTAAATTTATTTTCATTAACTGATTTAAGTAAGGAAATTACAACACGGTGATTAGATAGAGTTCAATATTTATCAACTGTTGAAGTAAATGGTTTATATGGATGTTTATCATATCATTCATTAATTAGACTTGAAAACTTAATAAAATCAATTGACTTAATCAAATTATTTAAAATATCAAAGATTTTTTCTTTGTCTTTAATGTAACCCAATAAATCAGCTAGACTTAGTTTTAGTTGAGGAATAATATAAACGTCTGAAAAACCTAAGACTTTTGATAACTTATTAATTTCAGTTGCAAAATATGCTTCGTTTTTACTATTTTCAATATATTTTTGTTTGAAGAAGTTAGTTATTCTAACAAAAACATTTTGAATAAATGAGTTTGCATTTGTTGTTGAATATTGAAGATTTCTAGAATTATTATCATTGATAGGATTAATTAGATACTTAATTACATCTAAGATTACTTTTTGTAGAATGAATTGATTTGTTTTACCTACTGATAAAAGTGTATGGAAACCATTAGATTCAACTGAATCACTTACTGCTTTTAGAATTCTTGAAACATCATTCTTATCAAATAATTTAATAAACTCTGAATTTTGAAGTACATCTTGAATTTCTTCAATTAACTTTTTAATTGTATTTTTTTGAACAATTTCTTGAACTAAATCATTAGAGATGGATCCAAAACTTAATGGTAAACTAATTGCATTTCTAAATTGATTGCTTATTACAACTCAACCATTTTTTCCAATTTCACCTCTTACTGTGTAATTGTTTTTAATTAAGTAAGTATAAAGTTCATCTAAATCTAAATAGTCTTTATTATCAACAATAATTTTCTTTCAAACTCTTTCATTTGAAAAACCATCGATAGTTGCTTGATGCAATAAGATATATTTATTAGGAAGAGGCATTGCAATTGCTCCAATAACTGAAGCACCAGCGCTTTTTTGTTCATCATCAGCAGTTGTAATTACTAAAATTTTTCCATTTTGTAATTTCGGAATTTGTGTATTGACAAAGAAATTGTAGTAGTTAACAAATCTAATATCAGCATTGAAATAATTGATATCAGGAGTATAGTTTTTAAAAATATGCTTAATTAAAGGTCTTGTATAAACAGAAGGAATTTTTTTAATTAATGGACTATTTGGATCAGGTTTTAGTAAGAACTTTTCAACTGTATCACTTTCAGAAATACTCTTATTTAGTAATCCTGGATTCAGTGTTTCATTGTATAGTTTTCCAACATTATTTTCAAATCCTGAGATTTTTCTTTCTTTATCTCCTGCATCAACAAAGTGAAATACATTTTTCTTACTTGTATCTTCATTAACTGTTTCAACTGTAATTGACTTTCTGATTCCAAGATTTTCCTTGCCCACTAAACTATCAATTGATCTTAAAATTGAGGTTTTAGCAAAATTTTGGGTACCATTACGAATAAAATCTTGATGTCTTTTTAGACTTCCTAGATCTGAAATACTATAGAATTCATCATCAGAAATAGACTCATTGCCAAACTTATTGAATTCAATTTGTTTAATGTTATGCGCTTCTTGAGCGGATTTAGTTCTAGATTTATTGGAAGGGATATTTTTATTTTCTTTTCTTACATTAGATTTTCAGCCAGTAGCAAAAGTCTTATCTAAGTCATCTCTATCAATTTTTTCATTCTTAACTATTTGTTGAATCTTTGATGGCTCGCTTAGTAATGAGAATTTTGTTGTAATTGTTTTATCCCAATAAGAAAAATATAATTGTTTTTGATATTCAGTCTTATTTGTATTATAGAAGTTAGTTATATATTTATAATATGAACCTTTTCAATTAGATTCTTGTTCTGATAGTTTTTCATTTCAATTTAGAACATAACGGTATCAGTTATATTCAATAGTCTTTTCAGTCTTTCTAATTCAATTTTTTGGAATTGAATAGGTTTTATTTGCTTTAAGTTCAACATATTTAGGAGCATCAACTGAAGCATTGTTATTAGATAATTTAAAGGTTTTTTCTAACTTATCTGTGCTATCAATTGAAGTTGAATTTGTCTTAGCATTCTGTAACTTGATTGTATTATTATTGTTTGAGTTGCTCTTATAATGTCATTCATTTTTAGAACTATCTTTTTCAAATCCAAGTAATTTTAAAACTTCATCTGACTGAACTATATATAGAATTCCATCATCTTTTCATTGATCATAATCACTTAATTCAAATGACGCTTTCTTTTCTTTTAGATTAATAAACAAAGGAGATGCATCAATAACTGCATCATTTGTTGGTTGTGCATTAAGTGGTCCTCTTGGACTTGAAGAAATTGTTAAAATATCTCCTAATGTATAATCATGATTAAAAGTAATTTGATCACTTTCCTTTAGTTGGATTTTTTCTTTAACTAAAGAATTAAAATCTGGTTTGTCATAGATTTTAAATTTCTTGTTGTTATTTGAATCACCACCGAATTGAAAGTTTCCAATTTTTCCTTCATCCGGATTAGTCTTATTAATTTCAAATTGTGTACTTGTTATTTTATGATTGATTTCATCATAATATAACTTTAAGAATTCTTCAGTCGATATATATTTTTCTTTGTATCCATTAGCATCATCCCATCCGCTAATATCTTTAATTTGAATAAAATTCTGTTTTTTGGTTGGAAGATTGATTGAATAAGAAATGTTAGAAGTATTCAATTTAAATTTAATTGGATCTTTTGTTTTAGTAACATTATCTTCTTTAATTTGATCATATCCACTATTCGGTATTATTCCAGAAGGATTTAAATCTAAGTCTGCAGTTAAATCATGTAACTTAGAGACTTTATCATATGAGTTTAGTGTTCTTGAATATGAGGTTCGCACATCGTTCAATAAAGTAAATAAGAAAGTAGTTAAAAATATTAATATGGTTAAACATACTAATGTAACTTTATTCTTAGATAGTGATCGAAAGACCTCTTTGAATAACCTTTTCATCTCTCAATATGCTCCTTGAATAATATTAAATTATTGTAAATTATAGTAGTTTATTAAATATTTTATTTAATAAAATGCTTAAAGTCAAATTAAGAATACAAATAAAAACTCACTTTTTTAAAAAAAGTGAGCTATTTTTTTAGATTATCTTTGATGATTGTTGATCATTTTCTAGGTATAAAATTGGGTGTACTTTTGGTTTTTGAATAGTAAACTAAGGTATTTTTTATACTAAAGAATTGTTTGAGATCTAGTGTCTGATATTTGATATCTAAGATGTTTTTAATCCATTTTGCATTATTTATTTCTTGAGTGTGATTTGTTGATTTAAGAAAACAAAAGATACTATTAATTTTTCCTAAACGATGGGATATTTCAACAAGATTTTTTAATTCGGAAACTGCTTTAGCACTAATGAAATCAAAATACTCAAATTCAGTCGATTCTTCAGCTCTTATTTTAAGAATTCTTATATTTTTTAGATTGCATTTTTCGATAACTTTATTTAAAAAGTTAACTCTTTTTTGCATTGGCTCATAGATTGTGAGCTTGAAGTTTGGATTATAAATAAAATAAGGAATTATAGGAAAGCCAGCCCCAGAACCAATGTCTAGAATTTCTTTATTACTTAAATTAAGAATTTTATGATTAATTTCTTTGAAGATTAGAATTGATTCAATAATTCCTTCCTTAATTAATTTTTGCTCATAAAAACCAGTTAGATTATACTTTGAATTCTCTTCTTCAATTAAAATGTAATAATCTCAAAGATTTGAAATTATTACATCATTAACTTCTGGCAAAAAAGTTTGAATTAATTTATTAAACTCTTCCCTTGCTATAATCTTCATATATTTTACCAATTGAGCTATTATTAATATTTGCCTCAATTACTAATCCTAAGAATTCTGCCATTGATAATTCTCTAAGTTTTTTGAAATGAGATAAGTGTGAGTGATCAATTGAATTTGTAATTATAACTTCATCAATCATTGGATTTTGTTCAAACATTTCAAAACCTTTTGAAAATAATCCATGTGTAGCTGCAATGATAATTTTCTTTGCTCCTTGTTTTTTTAGAACTTCGGCAGCATGAATTATTGTTCCACCTGTGTCAATGATGTCATCATAAACAATTACATTTTTATCTTTAACATCACCTAAAACTCCCATAATTTCAGAAACATTTGGAGCAGTTCTTCTTTTATCAATGATAGCAATAGGTTCTTCACTTTTTAATAATTCTGAAAGTTGTCTTGCTCTAACCGCACCGCCATGGTCTGGTGATACAATTACATATTTATCATTTCTTAATCTAAATTCATTAGAGAAAATAAATTGACCTCTTAAATCATCAACTGGAATATTAAAGAATCCTTGGATTGATGCATTATGTAAATCAAGAGTAATAATCTTACTTGCTCCTGCTTTTTCAAGTAAATCTGCAACTAATTTGGCAGTGATTGGTTGTCTTCCACTTGCCATCCGATCTTGTCTAGCATAACCATAATAGGTGGTAACACAAATTATTCTTTTTGCACTAGCTCTTTTAAGCGAATCAATGAATATCAATAAATCCATTAGATTGTCATTTACTGGTTTGGATGTATTATTGATAATAAAAACTGTTTTATTTCTAACTGTTTCATTTGGATACAACATTCTTTCACCATCAGCAAAAACAATCTTATTAACTTTTTTGACTTCTCTTTTTAAATATCTTCCAATTTCATCAGCTAATTTTTGTGAATTTTCCATTGTAAAAATTGCAATGTTATCATCTTTTTGAATCATCTTTCTATCAAGTCCTTTTTTATTTATATTCTAAATTTTAATATATCAAAAATATATTTATTGACTTTTTAATTCAATTTTGTCATTCCTTAGAATAAAAAAATTTTACATAATAAAAGCAAGTATATAAAAATACTTACTTAAATCAAATTTAATTTTTATAAGACTGAACTATATAACTTCCGATAAATTACTTTAACAACCGAAGTTAGTACTAAATAAGTTGAAATTAGTAATGCCAGTCAACCAAAATATTGCGCTGGAAGTGGACTTAATGATAGTGCAGTATTTATCTTAGGAATATATGGAAGCGCTGTTGTAAGCGCAATACCTAAAAGTGTTGAAACAATAAGTGGTGAAGAAGCATTGGTTTGAATAAGAGCAATTTTCTTTGATCTTAGGAAATGTAAGACCATTGCTTGTGTTCACATTGAAGCAATTAATCAACCAGCTCAAAATGTTTCTTTAAAAATTTTTCTTTGGCTGTCATCTAATTTAGTTCAATAATCACTAATTTTAGTGAAGGCACCATTTGTCATTGATTTTGGAATAACAAGGAAGAATAGAATACAGAATGTCATAATATCAACAATTGAACTAGTCGTTCCAAATCAAAGCATGAATTTTCAAATTGAATTATGATCTCATTTTGGAGGTGAGAGGATTGATTCCTTATCGACATTATCTCAAGGAATTGCTCCACAACATAGATCATAAATTAAATTTAGGAAAATAATTTGTACAGGAGCTAGAGGCACAAATGGCAACATCAATGATGCAACAACCACACTTAAAATATTTCCAAAGTTAGATGAAACTGTTATTTTTATATATTTATTGATATTAGCATGTGTTCTTCTTCCTTCAATGATTCCCTTAGCTAAAACGTTTAGGTCTTTTTCTAAAAGAATAATATTTGCTGTTTCCTTTGCAATATCAACTGCAGTGTCAACTGAAATTGAAACATCAGCTACTTTCATTGCTGGTGCATCATTGATTCCATCACCCATATATCCAACAACATGACCGTTGCTCCTTAAGATTTTAATAATTCTTGCTTTTTGGTCTGGACTTAGTTTTGCAAATATTTGTGTTTTTTCCACCTCAATTGCCAATTCTTTGTCAGACATCTTTGTTATTTCTTGTCCAAGTAAGATTCGATGATAAGGGATTCCTACTTTTGCACACACTGCTTTTGTTACAAGAGGATTATCTCCAGTCAAGATTTTTACATCAACACCTAAATCGTGTAGTTGTTTAATTGCATCTTCAGCTGAATCCTTAGGTGGATCTAGGAATGTTAAATAGCCAATTAAGATCATTTCGTCCTCGTCAGCAATCGACAGTTTTCCAACTGCTTCAATATTAGACTTCTTTGAAGCAATCGCAATAACTCTCATTCCTTCTTCACTGAATTCTTTAACCTTATTTAAAACTTTTCTAACAATTTTTTTATCTAATGCTACAACTTTTCCATCTAGGTAAATTTTGTTGCAAACATGAATAATTTCTTCAACAGCTCCCTTTGTAATCAAGGTAACTTTATCATTTTTTAGTGATTTAACTAAAACTGACATTCTTTTACGATTGAAATCAAAAGGAACCTCATCAATCTTTAGATATTGCAATTCTAAATTATCAAGATATTTTTTTTCTTCTGCTAATTCTAGAGTTCGAGTAATGATTGATTTGTCAAGTAAATTTTTTAATCCTGTTTGATAATAGGAATTTAAGAAAGCATACTTTAGCACATGTAAATCTTCATGTCCATTAACGTCTAAATGACGTTCAAGAATAATCTCATCCTGTGTAATAGTTCCTGTTTTATCTGTACACAAGATATCCATCGTTCCAAAGTTTTGAATTGAACTTAGATTCTTAACAATTGTTTTTGATTTACCCATTGAAATTGAACCACGCGATAAACAAGCTGCAACAATCATCGGAAGCATCTCAGGAGTTAACCCCACAGCAATTGAGATTCCAAACAATAGGGCATTAATTCATGATTGACTACCTTCTGTTTTTTGATGTGTTAAACCAACAATTAGAAATACAATTGGAATCACACAACTAATTACAATCGTGAATAAGATTGATATCTTTTTAATCCCTTTATCAAAACTAGTTTGTTCTTGCTTTTCATTGATTTTAGATGCAACGGACCCAATGAATGTATCATTTCCGACAATTACAACAAGTGCTTTCGCAGACCCTGAAATAATATTTGAACCCATGAAAGCTAAATTATGACGATAAGTTATACTTTCAAATTTTTCTTTTTTATTAATCTCTGCATATTTTTCAATTGCAATACTTTCTCCAGTCAAGGCTGATTGTGAGACAAATAAGTCTTTTGCACTAATGATTCTTACATCACCAGGTATAATATCCCCAGCTGCTAAATGGACAATGTCACCAACAACAACTTCATCCATTGGAATTTCTTTTAGAATCCCATTTCTTTCAACTAAACATGTTGTTTCTACAATCTCAATCAGTTTTGATGCACTTGTTGCAGATTTTTGTTCTTGAATAAAATGAATAATACTACTTGAAAATACGATCACACTAATAATTACAACAGTTATGTAGTTAAAATCTTCGGGTTTATTTTGCACAATTGGCAAAATAATATCAACAACAATTGAAACAAGAACTAATACAAAAAGAATGATATTGAATAAATTAAAAAATGAACGAATAAGTCTTTTAAATCAATTATCTGAACCTTTTTTAGAAATTTTATTTACACCATACTCTTCTTGATTACTCTCAACAATTTCTTCATCAACGATTCCTTTGGCAGAACTATTATAAAGTTGATATAAATCATCAATTTCCATCTCAGAAGCTTGTGCAAGACGTCTATTGATTTCAACTCTTTTTTGCTCTGACTTCGATTTTTTAATTACCTTAACGTTTTTATTCATCTCAGTATTTTTAGTCATTTTTTTCATGATTTTCCACCTCCTTCTTAACAAAATTACTTAGATTAATACCCAATATTTTTTAATTCTAATTAGAAAAATAAAGCATAATTATTCACTTTTGAATAAATTAAAAAATATTAGATATTTATCAATATCTAATTTTATATTAAAAGACATCTTAAAGTAGAATTATTTAATCTTTAATTGTCTTTATTATTTGTATAAATCTTCAATTTCCTTTTGTGTTAATGTTTTAGGATTGCCACTTTCTATAAGTTTTCCTTCTTTAATGAAACAATACTTATTAAAAAAGGATTGAATCATGTTGAGATCATGAATATTAATTAAAATTGTAGTCTGATAATTTTTATTGATTTGTTCAAGAATACTCATTATTTCTTTTGCAGTTTTAATATCAAGTGAAGAAGTTGGTTCATCAGCCAAAATAATATCGACTTCCTTAAGAAGTAATTTAGCAATTTCTACCCTTTGTTTTTGCCCTCCAGATAAATCTGAAATTCTTGTATAAATCTTGTCTAAAATCCCTAAATTTTCTAAAATTTGATAAATCTCTTTCTTTTGATTTCTTGTAAGAATATGAAAAAATGAAAAGAACTTATTTTTATATTTTGGATAGAAATGTAGAATGTTTTCATATACATTCAAATGTTCAATTAGATTTGTTTCTTGTGACAAATATCCAACTTTTTTAATGATTTTTTTTCACTCTTTTTTCTTAATTCGATCAATATCTTTATTATTGATGCAAAGATGCCCACTTTTTGTTTGTAATTGTTTTAGTAAAGCATTGAAAATTGTAGTTTTTCCGGCGCCTGATTTTCCAATAAAGGCAATCATTTGCCCTTTTTTAATTTCAAGATTAATACACTTTAAAACTTCATTTTTATCCTTAAAATAACTAGCAGAGTAATTCTTAAAATAAATATTATGCATAGTGTAAATTATAAATAAAAATAAGCATCGAATGCCTATTTTAAATTATGTTCAATTTTTAAATCATCAAGTAATTGAATGATTGTTTCTTTAATTTCTGCTGAATAGTCATCAAAGATCTTTTGTTCATCTTCTTCCAATCTAATTTTAGGTAAATGGCGATATCCATTTTTACCTAAAATTACAGGAAGTCCAAAATAAATTCCACTATTTCTATATTCATCTGGGAGTTTAACTCCAAGCGAATATACAACTTGACGATCTGTTAAAATTGCTTGGACAATCTCAGCTAGATTTTCACCTACACCAAAATTTGTAATTCCCTTACCACTAATAATCTCGAAAGCCTCATCTTTAACCTTTTGATTAAGATTATCCAATCATTCATGTGTAATTGTTCCATTTGCAAGTCAATCTTTTAGCGAACCTAATCCAATCCGCATTTTTGAGAATGGAATTAGACATCTTGAACCATGCTCACCGATAACAAAACCAGTGATTGAAGCTGCCTTAACATTAATTTTTTCAGATAAGAATTTTTTCATTCTTGCTGTTTCTAGAATTGTTCCAGATGAAATTACACGACTTGAATCAAATTGAGTTACTTCCTGATAAACACTTGCCATAATATCAACGGGATTTGAAGCAATAATCGTAATTCCTTTAAATCCTGAGGCCTTAATTTTGTTTCCAATTTCAATTATTAGTTTTGCATTATCTTTTAAAAGTTCCAACCGATCTTTTAAAACACCATCTTTAGGTCTAACTGATGCTGTAATTACAATAATCTGTGCATCTTTTAAATCGTTATAATCTCCTGCAAAGAATTTTGAACCATTATTTGCCATCGAGCAAGCTGCATCATTCAAATCTTTTGCTTGAGCACTTGCATAATCAAAAAAAGCATCAACTAAAACATAATCTGCTTCAATTTGTTTATTCAATGATGCGTATAAAAATGATGAACCAACTGCACCAACTCCGATTATTCCGATCTTATTCATCCTTATTTTCCCCCATTATTTTTGTAAATTTTTTTGTAAGTTCAATGTTATATCCTTTTAATCCACTATCTTCAAATGGATCAATTTCCATAAGATATGCAGACATCAATGAAGCATGATGCATAAACGAAATAATTCAACCAAGACTTCTAGCACTTAAATCCTCAATTGCAATTTCAACATATGGTATATTGATAGCTCAATGATAATCAATTACAACATCATTGACAAATGATCCAATCTTATTGTATGAATATTTCATTAGATATCCTAGATCATTTAAGTCACTGTCATCCATAATGCTTACATTAAAATCAAGAGGTAGATTTTTAATTGAAAGATGTGTATCAAACATTTGTTGTTGGCGATCTAAAAATATATTAGTTGCAATTTTAGTTTCAGAAGGTTCAATATATAAATTAGCTCTTATGCCACGATATTTTTTGTAAGAAGTGGCATTAAGATACATCACTAACAAATTCCCTAATTGTTTGTGAGATTTTGAACTAACTAAGATATTTTCATTAGTAAAAATATCTTTATATCCTTTATTAAGATCAATTTTTGTAAACAAATATCTAACTAAACCATATTTGTATGCTGCATTATTTTCTAAAGAAATACTTTCATAAAAATTATTTGCTTCGCTAGCACCTTCTAAATAATCTTCTAAATTGATATTAGCAGCAACTAAAGGCAATAAGACTGCTGGTGAATAATTAAGGAAACGCTCTGGAATATTATCAAGCAAGACTAGTTGTGTGTATTTTTTTGCTTTTGCTCAGTTAAATAATCTTCCATAATTATTATTTGTTGTAACGTAAATATATTTTGAAGCATTATTTTTTCCTATATTATTATTCAGCAAAGAAATAAGTTCCCTAAAAATAATTAGGCTCTCTAAATCATCTCCATTCTTTGAAATTATATTAATTGCAAAGCGTTTAGTCTCTAGATATCTAATTAGTCTAGCAATATCAATTCCTATGTAACTTTCATTAACATATATAATTTCAATTGAACTTCGATTTTTTAATTCAATGGGCAAAAATAAATCTATCAATGATTGAGATTGCATGCAAATATACTCTGGAGCAATCACTACTAAAACTTCAATTTTATCTTCTTCAAAAAATTTGCGAATTTTTAATATCTTATCAAGATCTTTATTCTGATAATTCTTTTTAATATTCAAAAAATTTAAATTATTTTGCCCATTTAAACGACTTGACTTAATTTTTTGATTGATTGAGTTTACAAATTCCTTATATTTTTCAAAAGCTTTCTTCGTCACTGTTTTATCGCAATTAAATTCAATCCTACTTTTAATCATTTTCAATTTCCTTATTTACAAATTCTAGCAAACCTTTAAATTGCGCATCTTCTTCATCAATAAAAAAATCAAATGGATTTCTTAATTCTTTTGGATGAATTTGTTTGAATGACACAACTAATTCATTATTTGGCATCACCTCAATAACTTTAAGTTCTTTAGTTTCATTGATCTTAAACATCGAAGACAAATTTCTAACATAATAGTCACTAACTTCTGAAATATTTAAATAGCAAATAACATTTGATTCAGTTTTAAAAGTTATTACATTTTTTGAAACTCTTAAAACTTTTGCATTGATTATTTGCCCAACAAAATAACTCATAACTACTCCTTTCTTTAGCATAATCTATTATCAAAAATATTTAACAAAAAAATATAACTTAATTATATACTCTAACTATATTGCAAAAGGATTAATTATCAATTTAATTTAACATCCATAATTTAGAACATTTTAGAATAAAATTATATGTAGAACAGGGGTGCTTAAGGCTGAGAAATACCCTCATTAGCTGATCTAGTTAATACTAGCGTAGTGAGTTTCAATTTTTAAGCATTTCTTTCAATCAATTATTGAAAGGAATTTTTATATGAAAAAAATAAATTTATTTTTGGTGACAGCTTCATTGCTATCATTGCCTTTAGTTGCTGCATCATGCAATAAAACTGATAAAAAACCAAATTCAACAACACAAGGTGATGATTCATCTAATAAGGCAATAAAAAAAGAATTAAGATTTGCTGTAAATAAACCATGATTTGGTAAACAAGATGGACATAATTTCTTCAAACAAATAATTGAAGAATACAATAAAAAAACTAAGCAAGAGTCAACTATAAAAGTCACATATGCAGGTGAGAATAATGACCTTGCTGGAACAATTGCAAAAGGAACAAACAACATTGCAGTTATTACAACTCCACTTTATATCAAACAATACAAAAATAAACATATGGAAAATATTGTTCCTATCCTACAAACTGCAACAAGAGCATTCAAATTTGATACTGAGGATATGGGACAAATTAAATATAAGGATGGCAAAGAAACCGATCCTTTGAGAGAATTAGCTAAAAAAGCTCACACATTATTTGCTGCAAAAAAATATACTGAATGAAAAGATGATGAGTATAAATGAAATGGTTCAATTTATGAACATTTCTATGATACTAATGGCATTGTTCCACATTACCGTGGTGTAGTCATGATTCATGGCGATAAAGATACAAGAGATAAAATTAAAAAAGCTTGAGAAGAAAAAGATTGAAATACATTTCGAAACTTCGGAATTGTAACTAGTTCTGAAGATAGTGGTTCAAAATATATTCTTCAAGAACAATTATTTAAGAGACATTTTGGAAAAGATAAGTTTGAATCATTTAAAAAAGATAAATTAAAAGCAAATGCTAAATATATCTCAAGTGGTAAAGACGCTAAACCAAGAAATATTGGTCAAGGTTCAATTAAAGAATATCACATTGTATTTGATGATCTAGGTTCATTTGCTCATACTCATAATTCAAAGGATGGAAAACCTAACAAATTCTATAGTCCTGAAGGAAATTCAGAGATTGAATTTCTAACTGTTACCGAAGCATTAAGATACAATGTTATTGCAGTTGATAAAAAAGTATTTAATGATGAAGAAATTAAAGTTTTACAAGATGTTATTATCAATCTTGCAAAAGATAAAAAAGATGACTATGGACCAACAGTTGGATTTAATGGATACATTAAAATAAATAATGTTGAAAACGACGTTATTAAACCATATAATGAAATATTTAAAAACTAATGAATATAAGAAATAGCATATTTAGAGAACAAATAAATATAAATAACAAAACTTTAAAAAAAGGCCCCTTGCGCCTTTTTTGACGTATTTTAATTTGAATAATAATTGTTGCTTTGATTATTGGTTCAATTATTATAATTAATTTCAGTATAACTTCTTACGGTGGCAAATTATTTATAGCAAATATAATTGATTTTTTTAAACCAAACATTGAATCAGATTATGGCATAAATGCCTTTATACTCTCATATAAATTTTTATGAAATAGTATTAAATTAGTCTTTCTAAGTACTTTTATTGGTTTTATTTTTGCACTCTCTACTTCTTATTTTTCAAATTTGAAAATGAATTCGAAGTATGTAGCAATTCCCATCAAAGCACTTGTTATATTTTTAAGAATTTTTCCAGAAATATTCTTTATTTACTTATTAAAAATTTCATTTGAAAAAACAATTGCAATTCATTTGATTTATTGCTGATTCACTTGACTTTGATTGCATGAATATTTATCACAAACAATTGAAAATGCTAACTTCAATATCTTTTTTCAAATCACAAAGATTAAAAAATCAAAATGAGCAGCATTTTGAATTGAAATATGACCTCAAATTAAACAAAAAATAATCAATCACTTCATTTATTCATTTGAATCTAATTTAAGATGGTCAACAATTCTAAGTAGTTTAAGTCATCTTGGGATTGGAATACTTCTAAATCCAGAAAGCACTCTGGTTGATTACACACAACTAATGATTCCTTTATTTGTTTTAGTTTCATTTTTAATTGCCCTTGAATTAATGACTGAACACATAAATAAATTTATTTTTCAATCAAAAACAATTAAAGCAACAAATCATAAGCAATATAGTTTAACAAAAACTATCAAGATAATTCTTATTAGTTTATTTGCTATTGTAGGAATAATTATTTCAGTTATTTCGATTATTGATTTAACTAAAATAACTGGTCCTAAATTTTTTAGCAGAGGTCCACTTGATTTTGTAAAGGGGATGTTTATTCCTAATATGGAAAGAGTGGAATGAACTTTTGGACAAAATGGTATCTTTTTTCTTATTCTACAGTTTTTTGCTCTTGTCTTTCTAACTACGATTATTACTTATGTAATATCATATTTTCAAATGATTTTAATCATTAGAAAACTTGTAGGAAACTATGTTGCTTGATTTCATAAGTATTTAAATATTCTTATAAGAACAATTCCAATCACAATTCTATTTTTACTAATTGCTAACTTATTTAACCAATTCGAAGCTACGTTTGTTATTGCTTTTGCTATTCATAGTGCTTCATCCCTATGTCGAACACTATATCAAAGTCTTAATAATATCAGCGAAGAAAAAATTAAGCAACTTAAAAATATGAAGTATAGTAATTTCTACATTTATAGAAACTACATTCGCCCTTCAATTAAATTTGATTTCATTACATTTATTTCATTTGAGATTGAAAAAATTACACGTAATTTTATTACATATGGATCTTTAAGCGCATCAAGTCTTGGAAAGAACACAACTTTAAATCGTTCCACAGAGATTGATGATATTGCTATATATTTATGAATTGGTTTCGTGATTATAGCTATTTTTAATCTAGCATCTTATGTGATAAGACTAAAACTAAACAAGAAAAAATGGATATAAAATAAAACATTACATTATTACATTTCAAAGGCAAAATTCAAAAGATTTTTGCTTTTTTTTGCTATTATTTCCTTGTCTGTTTTTTTCAAATCTAAAATCAATCATTAAAAACAATCAAGGATATATCATGAAATTAAAAAGTCTTTTATTAGTTGGAACTACTTCTTTAATTAGTGTCATCTCTCCACTAATTGTTAGCTGTGAAACTAAAGTAAAAAATGAATCTAAACCAAATGATCATAGCAAACCAATGAATGATAGTAACTCAAATAATAGTAACAATAACTCTAACGTAAAAGTTAATAACAACAATGAAGAAATGCAGCTAAAAGAAATAAATGAACAACTTATTGCTTCTAAGAAAAAAGTATCCGAATATGAAAAGGAACTTTCACAATTAAAAGAGATAGAGCAAAAGAATTTCAAAGAAAAAGAAGAAGCTGAGAAGAAATACGAAAATAATGATCCTAGCATGACTGAGGAACAATTTAAAAAAATATATGACAAATGATTAGAGTCATATGATAATTACCACAATTTAGACTTTGAAAAACAAAAGATTGAAAAAGGTCTAATTCCATTTTTAGAAAAGAAAATTGAAGAGCTTACTAAAAAACTTAATAAAAATTAAAATTTTCTTTCATTATTTAAAACATTCATATTGGTCTTAGATTGAAAAATACCGAATCCTATTTTATCCCTATTAATTAAATAATTAAAAAATAGACCACAGTAGTTATCGTGGACTATTTTTTAATTATTACTAAGGTAGAAATATCAAATATAAGATCTTAAGATTCAAACTTTATCTCTTCGTTTGATTGAGAAAAAACATTAATTTTATTATCAATATCAATTTTATCAACATTCCATCTTAGACTAGATTTACATAAATTAATAAATTTTTCCAAATGATTTCTATTTTTGTCAATTCCTTTAAGAGTAATAACAATGCTAAATTTTATTTCTTTATTACTTCTAATATCTAATCTATTTTTTTTTGTAATGTTAATACCTCATGATGAAGTAGAATTATCTTTAACTTTTATTGCTTTTCTAAGTACACCAGTCGCGCTTGTTTCTTTTCTTTCTACAACCTTAACATTATTTCACTTTGAAAATTCTTTTCATGCTTCTTTTTCATATGTATAACTATCATCATGGTTGGATTGATTGTTGTCATTTATTGTCTTTATTTTTCTTTTCTCTTTTTTTTCAACCATTGGTCCAAATTGAAAATCTAATTCATTATTTGTATAATCAACTCCTTGCTTTCGATTGGTATCAGCGGAATACACAAGAGTTGCCTTTACTGTAAAAGGGAATGCATTGTCATAAGTTGGCACTGGGAATTCATGAGTAAAAGTATGATATTGTTTTGCTTGAGAAGACAAAATTATTCTAATATCATAATTTTTAGATTCAATAATGTCATTTATTTTTATTGGAACAACTCCATATCCTAATATATTGCCGTCCTTTTCATTAGGTATTGCTGTATTAATTATCAATGCTTTCGCTTCCTCTTTAGATAAGTTTAATATGTGAATAAGATAAGCTACCTTTCTAGCTATTCAAGGAGCTGCAAATGAAGTACCACATGCTTTATATTCGCCAGTTCCAATGCAAGTTACTAATGGATTTTCATTAGTTCCGCCATAGTAACTAACGTCAGGCTTTCTAAAAAAATGTAGGACAGGACCCATTCTTGAGTACTTTGCTGGCTTATTATTATAATCAACAGAATTGACAACTATAGCATTCATTGAATCCGCTGGTGAACCTATTTTTTTAGGTTTTGTTTCATTTATATCTTTATTAGTTCCAGCAACTATAAAAATAACATCGTTTTCATATTGTAATTTATCTAATAGATGACCCATAACAGATATTGAATTTTTTTCAATCTCCAAGTTTGAACCTAAAGATAAATTTCAAACTTTTATATCTTTATTCTTTTCAACAATATTTTTTATTTTGTTATAAAGACTTAATACACTTGCTTTCTTATGATTTGAAACTCCAAAATGTCTTACTCTAAATCTGCCACAATTATCATCTAAACCATTATTAAACGACGGTCCATCAACGATAATAGAACTAACAGCAGTCCCATGCTTATAATCTTCCTCTGTTAATTGTATTTCATCCGAAATTTCCTTTTTAAATTCTACTCATTTTGAAAAATACACTCTCTCATCAAACATTGTATCAATAACACCAATTATAGGTTCATTAGTTGGTTCTGGTATTGTTAAATAGTTGTAGCCTGAAATTTTATTGTAATCATCATTTTTTAAATAAAAATCATTTAAGTCATCAACAGCCATTGATATTAGAAAAGGCGCTCTTTCTTTTAGCAAATTATATGATTCACTATCTAAATAAAATGTATTACTATCAATTCGATCTAATATATTAAAACTAATATTTAGTTGTTTTAATAATTCAAAAGCATCAACTCCGACATCATAAATAGTAACAACCTTATTATCATTAGCATCATCATGAGATGTCTTAACACTAAACTCTTCAATGTGTGATAAATCAACAATTATGCCAGCAAAAGAAGTTTTAGATATTCTATCATCAATCACAATATTAGATTTCTTACGCAAAATTTCTTCTAATAGTTCACTAGTTACATCATAAATATTATTTTTTTCTAAGCTATCAATTATTATTTTTATATTCTCAATGGCACCTTTTAGCTTTCTTTTATTAATACAATATGTTATCAAATGTTTTTGTACTAAATTATTTCCAATATTTTCATCAATCAAACTAACACCAATTATTGATTCGTTATTTTCTTTAAAAGTTGAATAAAATAATTTACTTATTCTTTTATTTTTGGCGGCTATTGAATAATACTTAACATTAACTAAAGGATTAATTTTTAAGGTTTGATTATCTCAGAAAACATAAACATCATACAAATCATTTAAAAGTTTTTTAATATGTTCTACATTCAATGATTTATCTTTACCTAGCTTAGGATTACCCATTCTTGAAGAATTAGATGCTGAATCAAAGTTCCCTTTTAAAACTAACAATGGATTCATACTATTCTCCTTTTAATTTTAGGGCAACATTACTTTTAGAAATACCCGTTAATATTTCAATTTCTCTAACTGTAAAATTGTGTTCTTTTAATTTTTTTAAATCATAAGGCTCATTAACAATTTGTTTATAAAATCTTTTTAAGTAATCATGTTCATCGTTTGGATCACTTAAATAAAGAGCTGACTTAATAATATTTTTTAGTTCTCCAGGTAAAGGTATTTCATTCATCAAAGAAACGATTTTTCTAAATAATCTAAGGTCGCTTTTTATGTTTGAAACTTTTTTTAGATAGTGTTTTAAAATAACTTCACTAATTTCTATCAGGTCTTGTCTTTGATATTTATTAAAGTTTAAAATCAAATCAAATCTTCTGCTTAATGCCTTATCAAAGTGTTTAAATAAATTTGTTGTAGCAATAATAATAATGTTGTCATTCAAATTATCAAGAGCTTTTAATATACTAGTGGTTACACGGCCCATTTCACGAACATCTTTTTGATCTACACGTTCTAAAGCAAGTGCATCAATTTCATCAAAACAAACAATAATTTTTTCAGGAGTTACTATCCCATTTATTGCATTAAATAATTCTGAAATATTTTTCCCTGTTTGCCCTAAATGAGAGTCTATTATGCTATTTGAATCTATAATAAATAAATCTCTATTTAATATTCTTGCAATTTGTTTAACACTTTCAGTTTTTCCAGTCCCAGGGGGACCTTGAAATAAGAATTTATTTATCGAAGCTCCTCTTCTTATAGCATGAATTATTCCTTGTATATCTTCGGATATTTTTTTTGGAAGTGGAAGAGGTTCTAAATTTACTTCCAATTCTACTTTTTGAGCAAAAGGAATTGATATTTCAGAACTTAATTGTGGAACAAAATAATTGGCACCGCGCAACATTGAAAAAATGTATTCACCTAGTTCATCATCATTCATTTTATAAAATTCTTCAGCAATTAAATATGCCTCTTTCCTAAAAGCTATATCATTTTCTTCTATATGGTATTTTATTAAATTCAAAATATTTGATTTTTTCATATTTGTACTCCCTTTCTATATTAAACATTATAATATACATTTGGACAAAAAATAAATAAAAAGGACAAAAATAAAAAATTTTTATCCTCATTAAACGTTGATTAGTTTATATTTATACATTGTATAAGAAATAAAGTTATTTGTAAATCTAATTTAAACAATAGACTCTTAAACACAATTAAAAATAATTTAATGTTTTAATATAGTGAAGTAAATTATAAACGATAAAAAGTACACAGAAACATCTGCGTGACTTTTTTTAGTTGAAATTTTATGCACTTTTTAAAAATATAAATAGGTTTATAAAAAATAATATTGAAGGTTAATTAAAGATTCTTATTTAGTTCTCACACTTGCTTAATTTTTTCTTTGTTTATCTTTCTTATCTCCCCAATTTCTAAATTACCTAATTTTAGATTTCCTATTTGTATTCTTTTTAAATATGAAACTTTAAAACCAAAAAAAACTAAGCATTTGTTTAACTTGATGAAATTTACCTTCATATATACTTAAATAACCACTTGATTCGTTTATAAATTCAAATTTATATTTTGTAACTAAATAATCATTATCAATCTTAATTGGCAAAGGATAGTGATTCTTTATTCTCTCATCAAAAACTCCATCAATTTCAAAATAGTATTTTTTTTCAATTTGAAATTTTGAATTCATTATCTGATGACCTAATTTACCATCATTACTAATTATTAAAAGTCCTTCAGTATCTTTATCCAATCTTCCGTAAGCAAAAAATCTTTGTCTATCAAGATCTAAGATATCAAATATTGTTTTGTTATTAGAATCAAAATTAGCAGTTACATATCCAGCTGGTTTATTGTAAATATAATACAAATAAGGTTCAAATTCAATGACTTCATTGTCAATCTTTATAACATCAATATTTGGATCTACTAGAATTGGTTTAATTATTATTTGATTATTAACTAAAATTCTCTTTTCTCTAATAATTTCCTTAGCAATTGATCTTGAAACATTTAAAGTTAAACAAATTACTTTTTCAATTCTTATTTTCATCAATTTCCTTTTTATTTAGACAATAAAGTCATGTTTTTAAATATACTAACATTTTTATTGGTATATTCAATATCATTCTTAGTTTTTGTTATTTATACATCAAAAAATGATTATATATTGATCATTAATAATAACAATTATTATTAGTAAAATCATGATATATACTCTAAATGTTGCTATTCTTGTACCTTTTAAAAAAACTATTTTATTTTAGTTAATCTTTAGTACTATACAATATATAAATATAAAGAGGTTGTTAATATTATGAGTTTAATTGAGATTAAAAATGTAACTAAGAAATATGGCAACAAACTTGTATTAGGTCCAATAAATTTAAGGATTGAAAAAGGTAGTAGTGTTGCCATTTTTGGTGCTAATGGTGCTGGAAAATCAACATTGGTTGAAATTATAGCTAGCACAAAAAAGCAAACTACCGGTGAAGTTAACTATGAGTTTGCAAAATCTAAAATTCCATATAAGATAGGAATTAGTTTTCAATCCCAAATATATCCAAATTTTATTAACGTTAAAGAATTAATAAAATTCTATCAGACACTATATAAAGGTATCTTAGATGATGCTTATTTCAATAAAATGATTGAAATATTCAATCTTAAGGAACTTTATAAACAAAGAATAAATACTCTTTCAGGCGGTCAGCGTCAAAGGTTAAATTTATTTTTTTCCTTATTCAATAATCCTGAGATTTATATTGGTGATGAAATTACAACAGGACTGGATGTCGAAAATCAGCTTGAAATTATCAATCTTTTAAAACAAGAAATAAAAAATAAAGGCTTGACTTTGATTTTGGTTAGTCATAATCTTAATGAAATTAAAGAACTATGTGAAAGAGTGATTTTTTTGGATCATGGAGAAATAATTGATGATACAAGTGTTCAAGATATCCTAAAACAAAATAAAACACTTCTAGATTACTATTTAAAAAAGATAAATTCTAATAAAAAAGAAGGTAAATAAGATGTTAAAACAATTTAGGGCAATGTATACCTTACTTTTTAACTATTGAAGAAAATCATTTCATAATGTCTTTTTTGCTTTTGTTTTTCCTATTATGTCTTTATTGATTCTAAGTGCTATTCCAAAATTTTTAATCAAAGACTTAGTTCCTGGTATGATTGCTTCTGCTGCTCCTGTAGTTGGAATTGTTTCACTTGCTATGTCTTTTAGTGATTTGAAGGAGACAATTATTTATAAAAGAATTTCTTTACTTCCTTTAAAAACATGGATTTTTGTAGCAAGTATTATTTCTTTTTATACTATTTTAATATGAATAAGTGCACTTTGAATTTTTATTTTTTCTTTAATTTGATATAAACAGCTACCACTTGCATCAATTAATTTTGGTTATCTTATTTTAGGAATGATTTTTTTATCAATCATATGTTCTTCAATTGGTGTTATTGTTGCAACGATTGCTAAGGATTATAAAACTGCTAATGCAATTTCAATGCTTTTTTATTTACCTCCTGCTTGAATTTCTGGAATGTATTTGCCAATAAATATAATCCTTCAATCCAAAGTTCTTAAGACAATTTCAATGACAATGCCATTTAGTTACCCAGTTACCTTAATTAATTATGGTTGAGACAAAAATGCACTTCTTTTATTCAACGAACCTATTTGAGTATTTGTTCTTATATCCTTAGGTATATCAATCCTTTTTATATCTTTGGCAATAATATCCTTTAAATTTAGAAAGAAAAAATAAATTTTAATTTTATTAAATTTAAAAAACTAGAAAGTTCTAATTTCTATCTTTCTAGTTTTTTATTTTCTTTTTAAACTTTATTAATCTAAAAATATTATTCTATTGTATCAATATCAATAATTGTATAACGAAGAGGTTCACCACCATATGCTTCATCAAAAAGAATTTTTTCAGCACTTCCTTCTCTTTTATTTCCATCCTCACTTAGAATGCCAAGACCTTTTTTTATAGAAGCAACATATCTACCTAAATCAAACTCATCTCTTATGCGTCTTTCATTATTAAATAAATCTGAATATATATGTGAATATCTAAAAATAGTAGTTTTTACTTTTTTATCATTGTTATTTTTAACAAGATCTGCTTTTAGAATAATTCCTTCTTTTGTAATGAAATAAACTTCCCTTTCCCATTCATTATTTTTATTCAAAACTTTAGAATTTCAAATGACATAACTATAAATCTGATTTGTTTTTGGGCGATTAAAGGCACCTAGTTTTAATGCACTTTTTTCAACATCTTCATTTAAATGGTCAAATTCGCCTTTAAAACCATTAAATACTTCATAGTTTATAAAAGTAAAACGATCTAAATTGAATAGGAATCAAAGTCAATTTTTAGAGAATAACTCATCTAATTTTGTAGAGAAATTATCATATACTACATTTTCAGTAACATTATGTGATAAAGCAACTGCATTTGTATAGTATAAAGCTTCCTTAATTTCTTTTAGATATGATGAATCAAGATTTTTTTGTTCTTCTATATAATTAGTTCTTTTCTTCTCATCATCATAATTTAATCTCAATAATAAATCAATGTATTCATATTTTAGAAATGCTTCTCATTCTTTATTTTTACTTAGTTTTTTTTCATCCTTATCATTTGATTGATCTAAGGTTTCACTAAGTTCTTTATTAATATTTTTTACATCATTATTTTTAGAAATTGAACAAGAAAGCAAAACAAAAGGTAAGGAAACAAAAAGAGCTGATGAAACTAACATTTTTTTATTTCATTTTTTTAGTTTTTTCATATTCTTTTCAAACCTCCTTATCAATTAAAAAACCAAGTGCTGGAAAACCATTATTTCTCACTAACACATTCTCAAAACTATCATATCCAGCCTTATCTCCGTGAATAACACCTTGATGAATTGCATCTGAAAGAATTTTGATTGAGACCTCTTGTGTTCTTTTGCCTGCTTGCTCATTTCTTGGTGGAAAATAAATGAATTTATCAAAACTAAATTTTGTATCATTTTCATTTTTAGATACAAAAATTCGCATTAAGAAATCAAACTTTGATAGATAAAAAACAGCTTGACTTGATTCCCTTGATTCATCTCCTTCTTGAAAATGATTAAAATAATTATTTAGGAATGCTTTTTCTTTAGGTTGATATTCATCATTCAATTCTTTTATTTTTTCAATGAATTCTTTACTATGAGTTGCATACTTTTCATTATTTTTTGCTTCTTTAGTTGGAAGCATTCATCAACTATCATAAGTTCAAACAAATTCTTTAAGATTTTCTATGATAAACAACCAATTTTTTGAATAGAAATCCTGAAGTTTCTTTTTTATTTTATTTTTTTCTTCAGCGCCCTTATTTTTCATCTCAAAGAACTTTCTTGAAAGCTCTTTGAATTCTTTAAATAGATGTTTTGAATCTTCTTGACTTTTTAGAAAACTTACTTTTTTAACTTCATTAGTCTTGAAGGTTTTTTTAATAAGATCCTCAACAAATTTTTTAGTTCTTACTTCATCTAAAATTGCAGTATTCGAAGAGATATTAAATTTATTTTCAATCAATTTATTAGTATTATCTGGTAATCTAGTTGTAATACATGAAACTAAAAAAGAACTAGGAAGAAGACTAATAAATGAACTAACAATAATTAATTTATTTTTATTCTTCATCGATCAGCCTCATTACATATTTAAATATCTTTATTTTTTCTTTGTTTTCCTTAGTTAAGATTTCAAAAAGAAATTGATTATATTGATCTTTTGACTTATAAGCCATATAGTTTTGATCATTAAAATTTTTTATTATTATTTGGTCATCTATTTTGTTTGATATTTCTTTAAAAACATTGTTTAATATTCCTAAATAGTCTTCTACAAAATGATTTTCTCTTTCTTTTGCAATTTTTTCTTCTAAACTTTTTAGTTGGTTTTTTAGATTTTCTTTATGTTTAAAAATCAATAAATCGGGTGTCATTTCAATGACATTTTTATCTTTGCCATCTTCTTTTTTTGTATATTTTCAAAGTCTTATAACCTTGTTTTGATCATATACTAAATAGATCCCTTTTTTATTTTTATAAGAATTTATTTTTGCTAAATTGTCCTTAATTTGTTTTGTTATTTCATCCTTAGTAAAAATAAATTCTTCTTTTAATTTAGAAAAACTTAGAAAGTTTTCAAGTTTGTTATTTATTTCTTTATAAATTGATTCAATTTTAGACTTAACTTCTTCGATTTTTTTATTAAATGCTTCTTTAAATGTATTATCATCGTCATTCTTTTTCTTTTTTAAGGATTTCAAAGATTCTAATGTTTTAGTTACTTCTTCTGACTTTTCCTCTAGAAGTTCACTTATTTTTTCAATATATTCATTGAAATTCTTAGAAGTAAGTTTTAATTCATCTTGCTTGCTTTTATTTTCAGGTTTGATTTTTCATTCGTTGTATTTTTTTTCATCTAATTCAAATTTTTCAATGCTATCAATTAGTTTTGCAATCTTTTGAATTATGCTAACTCCAGGTCGTCATGTTACTCTAATAGTTTTTTCATCCGAACTATCTCACTTTAAAAGTTTGATTATGTTATTAATATTTGAAAAATCATTCTTTTTTACTAATTCATCTATCTGTTTGTCAAAAGCACTGCTTAATGTCATATCTGGAATATCAAATTCAAGAATTTGTGGGACTTTATTTCTTATTTGTTGAATTAAAGACCCATTTTCATTTCTAACAAGCTTATATTCATCAATCTTTTTATCATTTTTTTCGTGCAATGAATCGCCATATGGATGATATACAAATTTAAATTTATTAATGTTATTCATACTTCAAAGTCAATCTCTAGAAAGGGTATTCTTAATTGTTTGATTTGAATCATGAATTAAAATTTTGTATTCACCTGTTTCAATTGGATCATTGAAAACAAATAAGGGAGCATAAGTAAAAGCAAATTTAAGATCATGAATCTTTGAATGAGGAATATTTCTTTGATTTGATATGTATAAATCTTTTTTTGCTTTGTCATTATTAGAAACAAAGTTAATTAGTTGATTAATTCCAGGATTATTTTCAATTGAAACTTCGGTCTTTGGTTGTTCTTGTTGATTTGAATGATTGATATTAGTTGTTTTATAGCAACTTATTGTAATAAATGGCAATGATACAAATGAAAGACTAGTTATTATTTTTAATGATTTTTTCATAGAATAAATCTTCTAGTGATTGTTTTTTAATACCATTGTATAAAATATTGCCATTATGAATAAGTGTAACTGAATTAACATATTTATCAATTTCAGCTAAGACGTGAGAACTTATAAAGATAGTAATTTTTTCTTCATTGTTTAATTTCTTCAACAAACTAAAGAGTTCATATCTCGCTGTTGGATCTAAGTTAGCTGCTGGTTCATCCAAAATTAGTAATTTCGGATGATGGATCAAAGCCTGAATTAATAGAATTTTTTTCTTTTGACCAGATGAAAAGTTATATGGCCTATCATTAACTAAATTTTCGATATTGAATAATTTAAGATAATAATAAATTCTTTCTTTGATTTCTTTCTTCTTTATATTTGATAATAAAGCAAGATTATATAGATATTCATACACACTTAATTCTTTTGGAAAGTCTGCAACTTCAGGAATATAACCAATAATAGACTTTGATTCAGCATTTTTAATATCAATATTACTGATTAAAATATTACCTTCATAATTTATATAAGCCCCAATGATTGTTTTAATTGTTGTTGTTTTTCCTGCTCCGTTTTCACCAATAAAGGCATGAAAATCTCCATCTGTTACACTAAAACTAATGCTATTAATGCCACGATTTGTCTTTCCAAAGAGTTTCTTTAAATTGTTTACTTCTAAGATTTTATTCATTACTTATAATCCTTTCTTGTATACAATTTGAAAACCAAAGCAAATAAGACTCCAATAATTGCTAATCAGATAACAAAATAAATATTCTTATTAACAATTAATTTATCTCTTTTAATAGACTTAACTTCAGAGTTTTGGAATAAAAAGTTAGTATTACTTCCGTTTAACTTATATCTTTTTATAACCTTCGGTCTTGAATTAGTATCACTCTTTGGTCTAACATTTATATCAGTATCATAAGAACTATATCCACCAATTTTATAATCATAACCATCAAGTTTTAGAGTTACTTGATTATTTCCAAAAGTAGAATGTTTTGGATCCTTAATCATTGCATCAAATAGAATTGTATTTTGATAATTGAAATATATGTAATATAAAATTCCAATTGCAAAGTAGATTTTTCTCTCAGTTTCAGTTGCTATTTTTTTGTCTTTAACTGCATCGGGATTAAAAACAGTAATTGAGCTATCAATAATTTTTGCAATTTCATTGTTCTTATTATTTAGATATCCTGATATTTTATTTAATAGTAATCCATTGATTGCATTTAAATCTTTTAAGTTTTTGTTACTGATTTCTTTGTTTATTTCTTCTTTAACAAATGTCTTAACTATGGCATTAAATATATTTGATCTTAATAACTCATATACATAATCTCATTTGATTTTTCCCACAATATCTGGTGCATTTGATGTATATTCATCTTCTGGAAAGTCTTTATCAATGTCTTCAGCTCCATCCCTTGCATAAATTAAATCAGTTTCAATGACATTGTCAATTATTGATTTTGATTTTAAAATTCCCGGAACTATAAAAGTATTTATTACTTTGTTATCTAATCTTGTAGGGTATTTTTTTAATGATGCTTCGTTAGATAACTTATAGTTATAAGTTATATTATCTAGATTATTGTAATAAATATACTTATCAAGATTTGAAAATTTATTTTTTGAAACTGATTCAAAAACATTATTGTTTTTTTCATTAAAAATGTCAACAAATTGATAAGGAAGTGATAATCATGAGTAAATTTGTCAATCTTTTGATGACTTATCTGCTATGTTAATTACTGTTTGCAAGTATTTATTTTGTCCCTCACTAAATTGTTTTGCATTAGAACCATTTGGAATAATAAATAATTCATCTTGATTGTTATTCAAATAGAATAATTCAGTATTACTCATATTACCAGAAAGATGATTTTTTCTTTCTTCATTAATAAAATATGCTGCATTATTGATATTGCTTGTTGAGTTTGCTGAAATCAATGATCCACCCAAAGCAAGAGGAATAAATAAAACAAGTGGTATTGTCATTGCAATCTTTTGATTTAATTTATAACCTATTAATGCAACAATCAACCCAATTAACATATACAAATTAAGTCCTACAAATAGAAAAAGAGATGAATACTTGAACAAATTTGCAATTGAATAAATACCATATAATGAAATTAATGAACTAATAAATAGAATTCCTGACCAAATTAAACCATAAAAGAATAGAGTCAGTAGTTTACCTAAAACAAGATTTTTTCTTGAAATTGGTTTAGAGATACCAAGGAGTTCGATACCTTCTTTTTCCATATCTTTAAAAATATTTAAAGATTTAATTGAAGCAAAAATAACTGTCGTTGTGCTCAAACCTAAAATATATAAAAAAGATGAAAGTTCTTTATATGCTTCAGGTACTACAAATTTAAAAACAAATCCAATAATCAATGACGCGATCAATACAATTGAAGGCAGAATGATTGAGTTTTTTCGTTTAAGATTTGTATTAAAAGTGAATCTAGAATATTTAAATACTGATACTTTCATATGTCTTAATAACCTTTCTAATACAAAAATTGTAGCATTTTTTTTATAATTATAGTTTTATTTTTTATGTAATTTTTTACTAATTTTTATTAGTTTTTTTAGTTCTAAAATTTAAGTATGTAGAAAATAAAAATAGCAAACATTTAGTAAAAAAAATAGAAGATGTAAAAGTGTACATCCCTATTTTTTTATTGAGTTTTTTATTTAATTAGTTTGTTTCATTATCTTTTGAATCTGAATCATTTTTATTTTCTTGAGGTTGTTGATTTTTGATAAATTCCATTGCTTGTGCTAGTTTTTGTTCAAATTCATTAATTTTCTTTTCTAATTCATCAAAATTTTTATCAACAATTAGTTTTTGAATTTCTTCTTTTTCTTTCTTAATTTCAGTTAGTTGTGATGGATCTAATTTTTTAGCTTCCTCAGATTCAATTGATTTATCAATTTGATGAACAATTTGTTCAGCTCTAACTGTTAATTCAACTTCGTGACGTTTTTTCTTGTCAGCTTCTCTATTTAATTCAGCTTCCTGAACCATTTTTTCAACATCTTCTTTTGATAAAGCAGATGTATTTTGTATAGTAATACTTTGTTCTTGGTTAGTATTTTTATCTTTAGCTGTTACTTTTGTAATTCCATTTACGTCAATTGAGAAACTTACTTCAATTTGAGGCACTCCTCTTGGTGCTGGCGCAATACCACTTAAATCAAATCTTCCTAAGAATTTATTGTCATGAGCCATTTGTCTTTCACCTTGAGTTACAACAATCGAAACTGATGTTTGATTATCAGCTGCAGTTGAAAAAATTTGACTTCTTGTGACTGGAATTGTTGTATTTCTTGGGATAAGAGGAGCAACGATATCACCTTCAACGACAATTCCCAAAGTTAATGGAGTAACATCTAATAATAAGACATCTTGAATATCACCAGCTAAAATAGCTCCCTGAATTGCAGCACCAACACTAACTACTTCATCAGGATTAATTGATTTATTTGGTTTTTTACCTGTTATTTTTGCAACTAATTCTTGAACAATAGGCATTCTTGTTGAACCACCAACTAATAACACTTCAGTAACATCATTTCAACTTAGTTTAGCTTGTTCTAAAGCATCAATTAATGGTTTCTTTGTTCTTTCAAGTAAATCAGAAGTCATTGCTTCAAATTCTGATCGCTTTAGTTCAAGTTCAACATTGATTGGGCCATTTGCATTCATAGCTAAAAAAGGAAGGGAAATATTTGCAACCATTGATTCGGATAAAGCAATTTTTGCTCTTTCAGCTTCTTCCTTTAATCTAGCCATTGCCATTTTATCATTTTTTGGATTGTAATCATATTTGGCAGTAATTTCTTTAATTAATCATTCAACTATCTTATTATCTCAATCGTCACCACCTAAATGGTTATCTCCTGAAGTAGATAGAACTTCGAATGTTCCATTTTCCATTTCAAGAATTGAAACATCAAATGTACCACCACCTAAGTCAAATACTAAAATACGGTGATTTTCATCTTTTGATTTATCAAGTCCAAATGCTAAGGCAGCTGCAGTTGGTTCGTTAATGATTCTTACTACATCAAGTCCAGCAATAATACCAGCGTTCTTTGTTGCTTCACGTTGTGCATTGTCAAAATAAGCTGGCACAGTAATAACTGCTTTTTTAACTGGACTTCCAATCTTTTTTTCAGCATAATCTTTCATATAAGATAGAATCATTGCACTAATTTCTTCGGGTTTATATTCTTTTTGATTTGCTTTGATTGTCGAAGCACTACCCATTAATCTTTTAACTGAGGCAATACTATCTGGATTAGTTTCTAGTTGTCTTTTTGCATTTTCTCCAATAATTGTTTCATTATTTTTAAAAGCTACAACAGATGGAGTTGTACGTTTTCCGTTAGGATTTTCTAAAACTTTTGGGTTATTATTCTCAATAATCGAAACAACTGAGTTAGTTGTACCTAAGTCAATACCTAAAATAATTTCTTTTGCCATATTTAATCTCTTAATCTCCTTGTTTAATATATCTAGAAAAAAATATATTTAGAAGTTATCCAATATAATTTCCAAGATTATTTTATCATACTTTTTAGCACTTTCAAAAAAAGAGTGCCAATTTTTTTATTTGTTAATTTTTTTATGTTTTTATTTTGCTTAGTTATATATATTAAGGATATTTAATATTAATTCTTTATGGTAATCATATGATAATTGCTAGTTATCAAAGTACTAGAAATTGTTAGCATATTCTTTAAATCTGAATAAAAATAACGAATTTTAGGTCTTAATATTTATAATTAATGTTGTTAAAATCTAAATAAATTAAAATAATTAATCTTAATTTAGGAAAAATTATGGGAAATAAAAAACACACAGGTCACTATATTGCTTATGTTGTATTATTCTCATTAACAGTGATTTGAATATTTGTAACATTAGCAACACTAGGTTTTCTAGTTAATGTAAATCAAAAGGCACCAGAAGCTGCTAAGACAACAAATTTAGTAAGTGCTACAGCGATTGCTTTCTGAGTTGTTTTAGCTTTACTAAGCTTATCAATGTTTATTGTACAAATCATTGCAACAATTAAGGCCTTTATCCAAGGTTCAATCTGAGGTGGAATTCTATACATAATTGGTTTTGTCCTAACACCATTTGCTCTAATTGCCTCAGTAGTTGCAGCGGCACATTCACCAAAAATGTAAATAAACATACCAAATAAAATTTTTTATAAAAAAATGCTTAAGGATTTCTTAACACACTTAAGCATTTTTTATTTTTTTAGTTAGTAAGATTAAGTTTAATAGATTCATTTTTTCTTATATACTTAAAAGATACTAAAAATATTTATTGTTTAATTTTGAATTAAAAATATATGTGAGGAATTATGAAAAATAAAAATAAATCCTTAGTAGTAATTACTGGAGCAAATTCTGGGATTGGACTTGCTTGCGTTAATTTATTTCTAGAAAAAGGGTTTTTAATTTTAGCTATTGATAAAGAAATTGACGTAATTAAAGAAATACAATCAAATAACCTTATCGTTAATAAAGTTGATGTAAAAGACTATCAAGCACTTAAAATAAGTATTATTGAAGCTGAGGATAAATTCGGGCCTGTAGATTTACTTATTAATAATGCAGGTGTGATGTATCTAGAAAGATATGATCGCCAGGATTTAAATGAAAAATATGATATGTTAGATACAAATATTAAAGGTGTAATCAATGGCATGGATGCAGTATTGCATAGTATGGTTGAACGAAATTGGGGAACAATAATTAATATTTCAAGTGTCGCAGGTAGATACACTTATTCAAATCACGCAGTTTATAATTCAACAAAATTTGCCGTCAATGCTGTGACTGAACAAATAAGAAGAGAATTAGCTAGCACAAAAATAAGATTTTGCCTTATTGAACCAGCAATAGTTGATACCAATCTCCTAGAAAATACAAAAAATAAAGAAATATACGACGATTATAAGAAATGAAGAGATGAAATTAATGGTGGACTAAAACCAATAACAATTGCTGAAACAGCATTTTATGTTTATTCACTACCGCAAGAAATTTCAATCAAGGAAATAATGTTATCTCATACTAATGAAACTGACGTTTAACAATTTTTAAAAATTAATAAGCAATGCAATAAAATAAATATATGTATGAATTATATTTTAGTTATTCAACCCACTTCATTCATACATAATTTATCATTTATAATTAGGAATAAATAAATTGCAAGAAAAAGAATATAATAAGGAAAAAAAGATTCATATTGCTAACATTGTTCTATCGTCTATACAACCATTTAGTTTTGTTCTACTATTTTTGCTTATTTTTCCATTTAGTTTATTGTCACCAGATAGCGCAAGTCCTTCACATCGATCGACAGTCATGGTTACAATATTAATATTGGTTTCACTAAGTTATTTGGCTTTATTAATTACAGGTTTCATATTTGAAATCTTTGGAACAATTTATGCAAGTAAACGTGACTTAACAATAGCTATAATATTGTACATTGTTGGTTTCTTTGTATTCCCATGTACAATAATTGCTGCTGCCTTATCACTATCAGGACTTAAAAAATATAAAATAGAAAATTCCAAGTCTGATAACACAATGCAAACAGATCTTTCACAAACCTAGAATAAAAAAATTGAGGTTAAAAATTACCTCATTTTTTATATATATTTTTTTGCTGTTCGCTAAAAACATGGCCTCTTACTTCACTTTCATATTCAGCGCATCTTTTAACTAAATATGAAAATGCGAAATCAAAATTTTCAAAACTTAATTTTCTTATTTTCTCAATGCCCTCTCAGCGTCTGCCTTTACTAATTTTGTCTGCTACATACAATATCTTATCAAGCACACTTAATTCCATGTCTAAGGAGGTGTGCTTTTTAATCGCATTTAGTACTTCTTCGTTATTATATTTATATTCATCACGAAGTCAGTAATAAGCTGTGGTTTGATGCAATTTATATACTTCTAGATTACTCTTATCGTAACCATATTTCTTTAAAAATTCATATGACTTTTCGATATCTCAAAATTTAGTTATATCATGTGCCATTCCAGCCTGATAAGCATTTTTTATTTTATAATCTAATTTTTTTGCTAGATTAACCGCGAATTCTGCTGTCCAAGTAAGATGAAAATAACGAAATTGTTTATCCTTGTTTTTAGGATCAAATAGCATATTTTTTGCAAGATCATTAAAATATAAGAAATTCTGTCCAATATATTCCTGAACTACATTCTCAACCATTCAAAAATTACCCTTTTTGTATTCAGTTGATGAATAATTTCATACTGGATTTTCTAATAACTTAACATTATATTTTTTAATGTTTATTTTTGAATATTTATTGCCCCGATTAAAAGCTACTAATTGAACTTTCTTAGCAATGTCATTAATATTTTTTCATTTATTTAATGTATTAATATTATCAGTTCCAATTAAAAAATATACCTCATCATCAGGAAACTTGCTTCGAAAATAATTTATTGTATCTATCGAGTAAGAATTGCCTTTTCTATTTGTTTCAAATTGCGAAATAAACATCTTATCTTCTAATACAAATTCAATCATTTTAATTCTATGTTTGGAATCAACATACTCGCTTGCATTCTTTAGTGGATTCTTATTTGAAGGAACAAAAAATAACTTATCAAGTTTTAGATTTGATATTGCAAATTTGGCAACTTCAATATGTCCTTTATGAATTGGATTGAAACTGCCGCCATAAATTCCTATTCTCATTCATCCTCCAAATTTATTTTTTTGTTATAAGATTTTGTATTTTTTCGTAAAAATCTTATATTTTCTGAATTTTTGTTAATTTCTTTTTTATATTGATCAAGAGTTTTAAGGGTATTTTTTCCTATTGCAAAATTATTCTCTGAAATTATTCTTTCGACTAAATTTTTAGATTCAACATCAAATAAGTTTAATGAATTACTATCATCGAAGATTGAAACTAATGAACTAAGTGTGACACCAAGACCTCTCACTTTATTATCATCTCATAAATTGATAAATAAATTGGATATATATTTTCATAGAATATTAAAATCATTAGTTAAACTTGGCATTTTTTTATTTCTATGAATTCAAATTCGATCCTGATTTCTTATTGAAATTGAAATTTCTTTACCTTCTAAATTTAGGTCTTTGGCCCTTTCGGAAATATTTAAGGTAATTATTTTTAATTCATTGAGTAATATATTTAAATTATCATAATCTTCATTCATAAAGGTTTTTGAGTTACTAATACTTTTTACATCAGTGGATAATATATGTTGTTTGCTATTTTCACCTTTTAAATCATTAATAAAAAGGTAGTAATTTTTTCCAAATATATTTTTTAATAAAATATCATTTTCACAATTAATCAAATCTTCATAAGTATTTATATTATTTTTTTGTAATTTAGGAGCTATTCCTTTACCAACCCCAAAAATTTTGTTAACTGGAAGATTATAGAAGTTTTGTTTTATATCCTTTTTAGTAGTTTCAAGAATTCCAAATGGTTTTATCTTATTAGTTGACATTTTTGCTAGGAATTTTGTATAAGAAATTCCAATTGAGCATGGAATTTTAAAAACCTCAAGAATTTTTGTCTGAATTTCTTTTGCCATCGTATGTGGCGAATGAAATTTTTTAACTTCATCAGTAACATCAATATAGCATTCATCAATTGAGTATATTTCTATCTTTGAACTAAAAAATTCTTCAATGAATTGAAATATCTTCTTTGATACTAATGAATATAACTCATAATGTGGTTCAATAATAATTAGATTTTTTATCTTATCTTTTACAAGATAAAATGGGTCACCAACCTTGAAACCTTGATTTTTTACTTCATATGACATAGCAGTAACAATTGCCCGCTTTGAATTTGAGGCAATAATTACTGGTTTGTTATTTAATGTCTCATTTTTTGAACGCTCACAGCTTACAAAAAATGAATCCATATCAATGTGAAAAATAATTCTACCCATTTAATCCTTTTTTAAATGCACGATAAACTATCGATGCACATTCTAAACGATTTAGATGAACCTTAACATTTTCAAAAACACACAATTCACCTAATTCAATATCTTTGTTATGGTCAGCCTTATTGATTAATTTAAAATAATTATCTAGTATTAAATTTATTTCATTTTTACTCTTATTTATAAGTTCTTTAATCATTATTTCAATACTTGAAAGAAATATAGCACAACCAATTGCATAATATTTGGCATCAGTTAAAATATTATTTTGAAAGGTTAGATGCAACTCAATTTCATCAACACAGATTGAAGAATGCTCAGATATACCAGAATTTTCTTTCCTATCTAATTTATATTTAGGATTTGAATAATTCTCAAAAATTATTTTTTGCTTTTCTTGGTTATTATAGAATTTCAATGAAATTGCCTCCATCTCTTAAGGTGTCAACTAATATATCGATATCTTTTTTTGTATTATACATTGCTAAAGATACTCTAACATAAGAGTTAGTATATTTATCTATATCCTTAAACTTATAAGAACAAAATGAACCAGAACGTACATATATATCTCTATTTCCTAAATATGATGCTACATCTTGCGATGGAATATTTTTAAAATTAAATAAAATTATTTCATCGCCTCTTTTTGATGCAATTTCAACATTATTTATTTTTAAAAGTTTATCATATGCATAATTTGCAAGTTCTTTTTCATACGCTATAATTTCTTCAATTTTAAATGAACTAAAGAAAGAAACTGCTTCTCCTAATTGAACAATTCCAGCAAAATTTGGTGTTCCAGGTTCTCATTTAGTTCCTAATTTTCTAAGATTTCAATCAAAATTTTCATAGATATCTTGTACCTGACCACCTCCAAATTTTATTGGAGAAAGTTTTTTTAGTAAATCTTCCTTGATAGCCAAAACTCCTATGCCTGTGGGCCCATATAATTTATTAGCTGAGAATACTAAAACATCACAATAGTTAAAATTCACTTGTTCATGCACAATTGCTTGCGCTGCATCATTAATTAAGATTGCTTTATATTCTTTACATTTTCTATAGATTTCAATCAAATTATAGTCAACTTGAAAGTTATTAGTTTTTTGTGGAATCACAACAATTTTAGTATTTGCATCTATTGAGTTAAGTATATCTTTCTCAGTTTCAAAATATTTAATCTCAATATTCTTGTTCTTAAAATTTTCAAGAAATGGAACAATTGCGGATGAGTGATTGAAATAACTTAATAATATTGTTCCTTGATCAATAATTTTTGATAGCATCATTGCAATTTGATTGAGTCCATCAGTGGTACCCTGACTAAAAATAACCTCATTTGATTTTGAATTAATTAATTTCGCAACTTTTTTTCTTACTTCATTGATCATTGAACTAATCTTAATACCTAATTTTGAATCAGATGTCCTTGTTGAAATTGAATATTTTTCATAAAACTCAGTGCCTTTATTAATTACAACCTGTGGTTTAAATGTTAAGGCAGCATTGTCTAAATAAACAATATTTGAATTATTTTTAAACATTGGGAATAATTTCTTCATATCTAATTCAAACATTATCTATTTTTTCTCCTTCTTAAAATATGCTAAATATTCAATATTCTTTGACTTATCACCCAAAATTGGACTTCTTATAATTTCTTTTTGTAGTACAAAATTATTTAGTTTTGCAATTTCAATAATTTTATTTTTTAAATATGGATGATATTTTTCATCAACATATCCACCAGGTTCGACATATTTTTTACTTGCTTCAAATTGTGGTTTTATTAAGACAATTAATTTAGTATTATTATTAAAAGTTTTGTTACATACTTCAAAAACATGCTTAAGACTTATAAAAGAAACATCACATGTAACTAATTCAATATCCTCACTAAATAAATTACTTGTTATATTTTTTAAATTTGTCTTTTCATACACAACAACTTTTTTATTTGTGCGTAATGAATAATCTAATTGATTTGTACCTGAATCTAATGCATAAACTTTTTTTGCTTCATTTTCCAAAAGAATCTGAACAAACCCTCCAGTTGAGGAACCAATATCCAGGCAAACTAGATCTTTGGGACTTATTTGAAATTTTTCAATTGCTTCTTTTAATTTATAAGCGCCTCTTGAGACGTATTTTTCTTTTTGATATTGAACTTTTATGTTAACTGATTCATCATATCTTGTCGTTGCTAAAAATACTTTTTCATTATTAACATAAATACGACCTTGCATTGCCAAAGATTCTATAGTCTTATCGTCAATGTCATATTGTTTTTTAATTAATTCTTTTAAACTAAATTTCATATCTTATCTATTAATTATTTGTTTAGATACTTTATCTAAAATACCATTTATAAACTTATAATCATCATTAGGTGATAATAATTTTGAAATATTAATCATCTCATTGATTACAACCTTTGGTTCGTTATAACTTAATTCATAAATACCAAAAATAATAATTGCTCTAGCTAGTGGACTAATACGTCTTCACTCTCATGAATTTAATAAAAACTTTCTTGCAATACTCTTAAGTGTTTCATATTTACTTTCAATTAATTCAAGTGTCTTTAATTCATCTTCATTTACTATATTTAATTTATTATTTATTATCTCCGCAGTACTTAGATTAGTTTCAAAAAGTTCAAACTGATAAATATAATTAATAATATTTTTTCGAAAATGGTATTTTTTAACTAAAAAATTACTCTTAGTTTGAATATCCTTTTTAGTCTCCATTGTTACTCCCAAATATTAATTAATTTTATTTTCTTATCATTTTTGTTCTTAGTTAATTTAAACAATACTGCATTAAGTTCACATTTATTAGTTGATACCTTAAATGGCACTCTTGCATCATATCGCATTTTTTGATACACTTCTTCAAAATTTGAACCGATTGCACAATCTCTTGGTCCACACATTCCAACATCAGTTACACAATATGTACCATTAGGTAAAAGTCTTGCATCATTAGTTTGCACATGTGTATGTGTGCCAAAAATTGCATCCACTTTACCATCAACATAAAGTGAAAAAACTGACTTTTCTGAAGTAGTTTCAGCATGAAAATCAATTATTCAATAATCTGCTAAGTTAGGATTATAAACCTCATCGAATTTATCGAAAAAATTATTAGCTGCTTGTTGTTTTCACGGTTCTAACAATGGATTGAATGTAATTCCCATAAATGACATAATTGCAACTTTATTACCCTTAACATCAAAGAATCTAATCCCTTGTCCCTCATATCCATCATCAATATTGATTGGACGTATAAGGTCATTGTTATTAATGATCTCCATGATTTCTTTTTTTGCCCAAACATGATTCCCAAGTGTGAAGGCATCAATCCCCGATGCCTTCAATTCGTAGTAATCATCAGGAACAAAACCTTTTCTTCCCGATACATTTTCAGCCTGGGCAACAACAAAGTCGACATCATTATCATCAATTAAATTTCTAAGATGTTTTTTTACAAAATCTATGCCTGGTTTGCCAAAAATATCGCCAAGAAATAAAACATTCAAATTTTCCTTTTTCATAGTACTAAATTATATATAATTTACTACCTTTATAAACTAACTTATTTTATTAAAAAATCATGCAGAATAAATTAAGTTTTAAATATAAATAAGATGCTTAATCATTACTTAATTTGCCAATAACTAAGTTATAAATTTCATCATATAAGTTCTTATTAGTTTGTAATAATAATGATAAATTTAGTTGTCCTTGTGCAATATTTTCACCATTATAACTATATCAAGACCCTCTTCGATTGATAATTTGATATGCTTCAGCTAGTTGAATTACTTCGGAAACTTTTGAAATACCTTTTGAAAATATAATTTCAATTTGTGTACTCTTATATGGCGGAGCTAACTTATTTTTTACAACCTTGCATTTTATTTGATTACCTGTTATATCTCCATTGTTCGTTATATTTTGAACTTTTCTAACTTCTAATCTAATCGAAGAATAAAACTTAAGCGCCTTACCTCCGGTTGTTGTTTCAGGATTACCAAATAAAACACCAATTTTTTCTCTTATTTGATTTAAGAAAATAATAGCCGTCTTATTTTTTGATAACGTCCCTGTAATCTTTCGAAGTGCTTTAGACATAAGTCTTGCTTGCGCCCCAATAGTTTGATCTCGCATTTCCCCATTTAGTTCAACTTCAGGCACTAATGCCGCAACTGAATCAACCACAATTAAATCAATTGCTCCTGTTTTTACTAGTCGGTCTACAATCTCGAGTGCTTCTTCTCCTGAACTAGGTTGTGCTAAAATTAAATTTTTAATATCAACACCTAAATTTCTTGCATAGATTGGATCGATTGAATGCTCAGCATCAATGAAAGCTGCAATTCCTCCAGTTTTTTGTATTTCAGCAATTGCATGTAATGCTAATGTTGTTTTTCCACTACTTTCAGGTCCAAAAATTTCAATAATTCTTCCTTTGGGCCATCCACCAATTCCTAAGATATTATCAATACAAAGTGACCCTGAACTAAAGGTATCAGGAATTATACTAGGTTCTTCTCCTAATAGCATAATTGATTCTTTGCCAAATTCCTTTTCAATCTCTTTTAGAATTAAACCAATATCAATTTGTTTTTTTTCCTTGTTATCATTCATTTTTTTGCCTCCAATCTATATTTTTATCTATATATAAACAAAAATTTACAACTTGGGAAAAACTAGCGAAAAAAGTAAGAAAAAAGAAACATTTACCTTTTTTTAAACTCTAAATGTTTCTTCAAGTTTTTTAATTGCTCAATCCTCAACTTTGAATGAGAAAGTAACATTTTTTATGTTATCATCTTTCGAATAAATATCAATAATTTGGTAGGAATGTATTCCTTTTATTGATTCAATCTTATTTACTATATCTTGAACGGATTCATACTTCGATAATGAAACTGTAATATCTCTAGTTTTAATCGGATCATGCTTATAGTTTTTATATTCAATTTTCTTATTCGATAGCATGTTTAGTTTCAATTCAGCAAAGAAAGCATCTTCCATGTTAAATTTAGGATGAATTTTTGCAATATATCCAACTAGTTCATCATCTAGAAAAATTTCAGTGGCAACATTTGGATTAAAAATGTCTTTATTAGTTGACTTAAAAGTTAACTTTCTATTTGTTAGTGAAATAAGATCTTCTTTAATCTCATTAAATTCCTTATTATTTGAAATTAATCCTAAAACATTTGTCTCTCTTCCAACCATGCCAATGTCAAAATAAGATCCCTTTTCAAATCCTTGTTTACTATTATGTAACAATATTTGATTTAAACTATCGATCATTGAAAATCTAATTTGAGAGTGATCATAGTTTTTTGCATCAATTGCATTTAAGGTTTCTTTAATGTCAAATGGATTAAAAATGTTGTTCTCTGGTTTTATTAATGTATATGTAATTACATTTGTGTAATTTTTTTGAACAAGTGTTTGTATATAATCAAAGGTATTGGATTTTTCATAATTTAACCTTGTTATTTTAGGTTGTTTTTTAGGGAAATTATCATAACCATAGAATCTAAATACTTCTTCAACAAAGTCTTGAATTGTATCTAGATCGTAACGATAATTTGGAAATGTTACAGCTGAAAAATCGGACTTAAATTTAAAGTCTAGTTTTTCTAATTTAGCTATTACTTCATCAAACTTCTTTGTTTTACAAATATTAAAACCAGCCATCCTATTAATATAACTTTTGTCTAGCAAAATTGATTTCTTATGTACCCTTGGTGCATTTATTTGCATTGAAAAATCAGTTAAATAACTACTTAAAAAGTTATAAGCTAAAATAAGCAATTCATTGGAAATGTCTTTGCTTGCTCTTTGTGATGAAGCTGTTGCTAGTTTAATTTGCTTTGAATTCTTTCTAATGTCATTAGTATTGAATGAAGCTAACTCAAAGATCACTTTTTGGCTAAGGTTATTATATTGATATGATTCAAGTCCAATTGTTGCTGCAATTGAAATTGGATTAGATCCATTAAACACACACAATCCACTTTTTAAATCAACTTCCTTATTACCTAAGATATTTAATTTTCCTGAATAATAACCAACGCTAAAATCATTTGATTCTAAGTCATCTTTATTATATATATGACATGGAACACCACAATATAGTAATACTAAATTAGTTAAATCAACTGCATTATTAAATGACTTGATTCCATGTTTTCATAGTAGCATTTTTTCATTTAATGAGCAATTTAAATTGAAATTCGAAGCTTCAATTAGACTAAATGCATTCGTATGTTTAAGATTGCCTACAATAAAATTAGAAATAAGATTATGGTTTGGCTTTTTTGGTCATTTGATTTCAGTATTGAAATATGCACTCAATTCTTTAGCCATTACTAAATATGACTGAGCATCCGCGCGATTTGAAAGAATTGATACGTCAATTATTCAATCATCTAAATCAAAATATTCAATTGGATCAATACTTAAATCAATCTTGTCAAGTTGAAAAATTTGATTTTTTAGAGTTTCAGGAATAACTTCTTCATCAAAACCAATTTCACTAAGTCCAACAAACATTCCCTCCGAAACAATTCCTTGCATTTTTCTTGGTGCAAAAATTAAATTTTTGCTTCTTGACCCTGGCACAAATGACATAACATACTGATCTTCTTTCATATTTGTTGCTGTTGTTTGAATAATTGCTTTATGCCCATCAGCATATTCAACTTCACAAACACTTAAACGATCAGCAGCTGGATTTTTATAAACTTTTAATACATGACATAACTGTATTCCTTCAACATCAGCAAATTTATGATATTCCTCAACTTCAAAACCGATTGAATTAATTCCCTCAACTACTTGTTCAATCGTAACATTTTTTAAATTTGCTAATCTACATAAATTTTTATAGGAAAATATCATATTTACTCCTTATTTAAATTGCTTTAGAAATCTTATGTCATTTGTATATAATTCACGAATGTCATCAATTCCATATTTAATCATTGCTATTCGTTCAATTCCAATTCCAGCAGCAAAACCTGTCATTGAATTTGTATATCAAGCAGCTCTTAAAACTTTTTCATTTAACATTCCTGCCCCTAAAACTTCAATCCATTTATCTTTATAGAATATATCTACTTCAACACTGGGTTCAGTGAATGGAAAATATGAAGGACGCAATCTTATTTTTATTTCTTGCTCAAAAACATATGAAAGCATTTCTTGCAATGTATAAATCAATGAAGAAAATGAAACATTTCCAACGTTAACTAAATCTAGTTGTGTAAATTGATGAGTATGTGTTCTATCTTCTTCATCATTTCGATACACTCTTCCAATAGCAAATTGAGAAAATTCTTGATTTGCATATTTTTCTAATGCTCTTGCACTAATGCCTGTGTTATGTGTTCTTAATAATTCAAAATTATTTAGATACAAAGAATCTTGCATTTCTCTTGCAGGGTGAGTAGAAGGAATATTAAGATTTTCAAAATTATACTTATCGTTTTCTATTTCTGAGTAGCTTAATTCAATATACCCATTCATAAGTAATCATTCTCTAAAACGCATTGAAACTAAATTAACTGGGTGAATGATTCCATCAAAAGAAACTGGAGTTGCATAGTCAACAAATTCATTGCTTAATTTTTTAGATATTTCTAGATCATTAAGTTTTTGTTTGGCTTCATTAAAAAACATCTCTGCTGCATTTTTTAATTCTTGAATTTTTTTACCTATCTTTGCCTTATCTTCCTTAGAAGCACTCTTTAATTGTTCAATCAAATTATTTAATTCATCTGAATTATTGAATTGATTTTTTGCTAACTTTAAATCTTCCAAAGAATTAATTTTATCTAAGTCAAACATTCCTTACTACTCCTTATTTTTGATTTTATTTCAATATTCTTTTATTTTTTTCTCTCATCCTTGATCTTGGAATGAATATGCTTTAAGTTTAATTAATTCGTTAGGCAAATAATCTTGTGAAACTCAGTGGTCTATATAATCATGTGGATATTTATAACCAATACCACGACCTAATTTTTTAGCTGATTCATAATGAGCATCCTTTAGATATAAGGGAGGTTCATATATGTAATTATTATCAATTATTTGTCTAATGTTATTGATTGCCAAATATGCTGAATTGGATTTTGGACTCAATGCAATGTTTAGAATTGCAAATCCTATTGGTAAGTATCCTTCAGGAAGTCCTAGTCTTTCAAATGATTGAATTGCCATTTGTGTTTGAAGTCCACACATTGGATTAGCTAATCCAACATCTTCGTATGCCGCGCATAGCATTCGACGAAACAAATCATCAACATTGCCGGTTTTTAAAATTAAAAGTCCCCAATATAATGCTGCATTTGGGTCTGAACCACGAAGTGATTTATGAAATGCACTAAGTAAATCATAATGTGAATCACCATCTTTATCAGAAAAGAAATTAATGCTTGGAATTATTTCTTTAATATGTTCAAGATTAACTTCAGATTCATCACTTAATTTATTGATTAATTCAACAATATTGATAGCTACTCGAAAATCACCGTTTGACTGAGTAGCAATAAATTCTTGAATTTTTTCATCAAACAATCAATTAATCTTTAATACATTAGCAATATTAAGTAACTTCTTTTTAATTTCATTTTTTCCAGGTACTTCTAATTCAATAATATGTGCCCTTGAGCGAAGTGCTGGGTTTAATTTAAAGTATGGATTTTCTGTCGTGGTTGCATATATGGTAATCAATCCATCTTCCAAATATGGAAGTAAAATATCTTGCTTATCCTTATTTAAGCGATGAATCTCATCAATAATTATGATGTCATTATTTTTAATTTTGACTAATAGTTCTTCTTTTTTATCAATTGCTGCATTAAATAAGTCGTAATTCACATTCATTGAATTTGCTAAGATATTTGCAATTGTACTTTTTCCAACACCAGGTTTGCCATAAAAAATAAACGAAGAAAAATCACGATTTTTAATAATTGATTTAAAGAGCTTTCTTTTGGCGTCTGAACATATAAAATCATCTAAGTTATCAGGTCGCATTTGACTTGCCAAGTTTATATTCATGTATTTAATTATATCTAAAAAATACTGTAAGTTTTTTATAGAAGAATAAACAAAATTATTTATTTTATAAATAAATATTTTAATAATAGATGACTAAAAAAAGGACACTAAAATAAGACAAAAAAAAATTAAAGCCAATTTCAAAAAGGCTTTAATTTTAGTTTAAATTCTATTATTATTTTTCGCTTGATGTTTCAACTGCAGGTTTTATTTCTTTAGTTGTTGCTACATCTTTTTTAACGAATTCTTTTTTTACTGAACCAATGTAAGGTAAGATTGCTACAGTTCTAGCTCTTTTAATTGCTAGTGCAACTGCTCTTTGATGCTTTGCACAAGTTCCAGTAATTCTTGATGAAATGATTTTACCTTGTTGATTTACTAATTTTGATAATAATTCTTCATTCTTATAGTCAACATAAACAACAGGAGATTTATTTAAACAAAATTGACATGGACGTTTACGAACAAATAGTTTTTTACGAACAATTCTAGCCATTTTTTTCTCCTATTTTAAAGATCTCAGGTTAAACCATCATAATTGATATCTGAATCATCTTTTGATTCATCGACAATTTTTGATGTACTTTGAGTAGTTTGTTTTTTTTCTTCGTCAGAAATACTAAATTCTTTTTCAAATTCACTATTTTTTCTTCTTAAATCTCTAACTTCTTTTGTTTCAAGAGGTTGAATTCGATCTGCATTTACCACATATGAATTGATTGGTTGACCATTTTGGTCAGTCAATCTTGAAGATTGAAAACTTCCTTCGACTAAAATAAGTGATCCTTTATCTAAGAATTTATTAATGAATGTCGCATTTGATCTTCATGCTACACATGGAACAAAGTCAGAAACTGGTTCACTATTAGGTAGAGCATATTCTCTTCTTATGGCAACAGTGAATCTTGAATATTCAATATTGGATGCTGTAATGCCTTTGAATGGTTTAGATGCTAATCTACCTACCAAAATAACTTTATTCATAAGTATCTCCTTTAAGAAAAACTAAAACTTAACTACGCTTCAGTTGATTCGTTTTTAACTGATGTTGGTTGTTCTTGTTTCTTTTCGTCTGTTGTTTGTGTTGATTGTCTATTATCTTGTCTTTCAAAAGTTCTTTTATTATCAAAATTTCTTCTTACAAATCTTTTTTGTCTTTTTGGTCTTAAACCTTTTTCTGAATCTAAATTAATTACTAGACTTCTTAAGATTGATTTATCAATATTAAATTTTCTAGTTAATTCTTTAACTAATTCAGGATTAGTTCTTGTGTGTACAAGGTAATAAGTTGCATGTGTTAATTTTTTAATTGGATATGCTAATTCAGTTCTCTCTAATCTTTCGAATTTTGTGCTTTTTTCATCCAGAACTGAAAATAACAATTCCTTAACACTTTCTTCTTTAGATGTAGGGTTAACTAAAATCATAATTTCATATTTTGACATTATAGTTTTTTTCTCCTTTTGGACTTTTGGACCTTTTTGGCCAAGGAGTCTCACCCTTTTTTTGTTAAATTAAATAGCTTTTACTCTATTTTAACTTAATAATTATATACTAACTTATATATTTATATATCTTAGTTAAATATGTAATTACCAAATTATTAACTATTTTTTTAAAAATAACTAAATTTCTAATTTTTCAATAATTTTCTTCGTTGTTTTGAATGATATTTTTGCAACATTATATAATTCTGACTCACTAAATTTTTTAATAAATTTGATGCCTAAATCTATAACCAAATTACTTGCTCCTAAAATAAAGGGGAAGTCTTGGTATTCTTTTTTTTGTTCGCGCATTTTTTTTAGCAGGATATATCTAGCCATCATTGATGCACATGCAACACTCAAATATTTTTCTTCAGCTTGCACTTCTAAGATGAGCTTAAAATTATTTAGTTCTAAATTACTACTAATTAATTTCTTTTCCTTTAACTTCACAAGATGTTTCTGCAAATTTACTTCTGTTGCATATTGATCAATTACTATTCTTAAATTTCTATTTAGAGTCTTTCGCAATCTTATTATTGAATTAAAATGGATTAAGGTCTTTATTGCGTTATTGTTAATTCCTAATTTAGTTAGATCATTATAATTCTTTTGATACAAAGTTGTATCTTTAAAAATCGCAAGTTTATTTTCAATGATTATTTCAATCAAATCAATTATTTTGGAATCACTTAGTTTTTTACTATCCTTAATTCCTAGTTCTTTTATTCTTTTTATATTTTCTTTAGGAATAAAACACGCAACCGAAATGATAGGACTAAAATAATCTCCTACTCCTGTTTCATCAACCCCAATGTATTCTAATTCAAAATCATTCATTTTATTTTTCATCTTTACTATAGAAATTATCAGCACTAACTGTTTTTAGATTTTGATTTGACTTAATTCTTCTTTCTTTAGCCATTTCAATGTATTTATTTGGATTATCCAAAAATTCATCTATAAAGTAACCAACTGCCCCTTCTTTGTTTGTTTGTTTCATAACAACTGTTGAAACAGCTTTGATTGCTTGTTCAGCGTTAGCTGGTGCAACACCAACATTCCCTATATCATACATACTTAAATCGTTATATGAATCACCCATTACAATTGTGTCGTCAATGTCAATGTTGTAATATCTCATCATTAGTGAAATAACTTTACCTTTGTCAACACCAATTGAAGTAATATCAAACACTGGACTTAAACCTTCACCTTTTGATCAAGATGAAAATTCTCCTAGGTCACCGTATCTTCTTTTTAGATATGTTAATAGGTCTAAGACATTTGTTGTTGGTTGACAATCAAAAACAATTCCAGTTGGTTTTAGTGGTAATTTTTCTAAATTAATTGATTCTTTAAATTTAGTTGCTTGATTAAATCCAAATACTTTTTCAAGATGTGGATCACGATGCATTAATTGTACTCAATCTGGTCCTTCAATTGCATAATTTGAAATTTCATTTTTTACTTTTGGGTCTCCCAAAATATATAAAACTTCATTTAAATCTAGATATGTAATTGTTGGAATAAAGAACGGATCAGCTGGGTTATGAATATGAGCACCATTATAGTTTCCTACAATTGCATTTAGACCTAATTTTTCATAAACCGGCATTGTCGATCTTCATGGTCTACCTGTAATAATAGATACAATGTGTCCTTCCTTAACAGCTCTCTTAATTGCTTCTTCTGTCTTTGGGTGTACAGTTCCAGCACCTGAATCAGCTAGAAGAGTACCATCTAAATCAAGAGCAAATAAGAATCTTCTTTGATTTGAGACTTTATTAAAAGCCATTCTAATATCCTTTCAAATATTTAACTTTATTAATACTAATTTTCTTAATTAGTAAATTTCCTATATTTCCTATTTAAACGACAAAAAGAGACTATTGCCTCTTTTTTTATTTTTTGGTTCCAAAAATACGGTCTCCAGCATCTCCTAATCCTGGAACAATATAATCATCATCATTTAATTCTTCATCTTTTGTTGCTAAGAAAATATCTACTTCAGGAAATTCCTTATTAATTCTATTAATTCCTTTATCTACACCTAAAAGACATAATAATTTAATGTTGGAAAAACCATTATTTCTAAGTTTTTTTATAGTATGAAATGCCGAACTTCCAGTTGCCAACATAGGGTCGACAACAATTATGTAGCTATCTTTTGAGACTTCAGGAATCTTGTAGAAATATTCAGATACTTTTTTTGTTTCTTCATCACGATACATCCCAATGTGACCAACACGAGCTTGTGGAATTAGATTTAAAATTCCATTTACCATTCCAAGTCCAGCACGTAGAATTGGAATTATTACAATTTCTTTATCAAGTTGTTGTCCATTAAAAATATGTCCTATAGGAGTCTCAACAACTAATGGTTTTGTTTTATAATCTCTTAGCATTTCATAAACCATTAACGAAGTAATCTCATCTAGATTCTGCCTAAATTCATTATTACTTGTATTTTTATCTCTTAATTTTGTTAACTTAGCATCAATAAGAGGATGTGAAAATATTTTTACCATAATTTTGTTACTACTTTTTATTTATTGTTTTTATTGTTTTAAATATTAATTTTAAATTTCATTGAGTTTATTTAATCTATAGAAAGTCTTAATAGTTTGAACTATTATCAACTTTTCCTTCCATAATTACAACTGACTTAGATGTTCCTAAACGGTTTGCTCCAAGTTCAACCATCTTTAATGCATCTTCTTTCGATTTAATTCCACCAGATGCCTTAATTAACAAGTTATCCTTTGCAACTTCCTTCATAATTTCAACATCTTCAAATGATGCACCACGGAATGAGAAACCAGTTGATGTTTTAATAAAATCTGCACCAGATTGTAATACTAATTCGGTTGCCTTTGCAATTTCTTCTTTGGTTAATAATGCTGTTTCAATAATAACTTTAAGAACCTTGTTTCCACAAACTTCTTTAATCGCTTTAATTTCATTCAAAACATATTCATATTGTTTGTCCTTAAAACGACCAACATTCATAACCATATCAATTTCATCAGCTCCGTGTTCCAAAGCTATTTTTGTTTCAAATACCTTAACACTTGTAACATTATATCCAAGTGGGAAACCAATAACAGTACAAATTAAAACACTAGAGTCTTTTAATTGTTCTTTAGCATATTTAACATATGATGGAGCAATACATACTGATTTAAAATCATATTTTAATGCTTCACCAATCAATTTGTCAATATCCTTTGTTGTTCCTGCTTGACCTAAAAAAGTGTGGTCAATCATTTTATTTTGCACAGTCCCCCAAAAACCGGACAAAAAAGTGGAGGATTTTTTCATGCAAAAATATACATATGAATTAAAGAAAGAAATTATTTTTGATTACTTATTAGGGTCTTCTTTAACGGAAGTTTCCAAGAAATACAAGATTAATATAAACACAGTAAATGGTTGGATAATTAAATATAAAAGATTTGGATTAACTGGATTAAAAACCAGAAAAAATAATTCTTCGTATAGTTTACAATTTAAACTCAAAGTTATCGAATATAAACAAAAAAGTGGACTTACATATTTAGAAGTAGCCAAACATTTTGGCCTTAAAGAATTATCAATCATATATGCCTGAG
>NZ_QKUB01000003.1 GCF_003253435.1 Metamycoplasma auris | reverse complement strand
TTTAGTTTAGCTAAAACTTCCTTAATTTCAAATGGATTTTTGCTAAATTGGATTACATTCAATAAATCTTTTGCAAGATCAGTATTAATTGGATTTGAAGAATATAAAGTAAATAATACTTCACCTTTTTTAACATAGTCATTTGATGTTTTATTCAAATAAATCCCTGCTTCAAAATCAATACTATCTTCTTTTTTACTTCTACCTGCTCCAAGTTTCATTGCTACTAGACCAAATTCAATTGCTGAATCAATTTTTAAATATCCTTCATTATCTGAAATGATTTCATATTTATATTTTGGATTAAATCAATCTTTTTTATAGACTGAATCAATATCTCCATCTTGAGCTTTTATTCATTCATTAAATTTAGTAATTGCTTTTTTATTATCAATAACTTCTTTTATCATTGCTCTTGCTTCTTCTTCACTTTTTGCTTTATTTGCCAAAAGAAGTAAAGTAGAACCTGATGAATAAATAATTTCCATGAAATCTTTTGGACCTTTTCCATTTAGTGAATCAATTGCTTCCAAGATTTCAATCTTATTTCCAATTGCTCTACCAAGTGGTTTTTCCATATTTGTAATTTCAACAGCAATTTTTCGATTTAATTGGTTACCAATTTGAATCATCAATTTGCCAAGTTCCTTAGCTTGTTCTAGATTCTTCATGAATGCACCATTACCACATTTAACATCCAATAATATACATGTTGAACCAGTGGCTAATTTCTTAGACATTATTGAAGTTGCGATCAAAGGAATTGAATCAACTGTACCAGTAACATCTCTTAATGCATATATTTTTTTATCTGCTGGAACTAATTTTTCATTTTGTCCCACGATTGCCATATTATGTTTTTCAACAACTTCTTTAAACTCTGAATCTGATAATGAAATTCTAAATCCTGCTATCGATTCAAGTTTATCTAGAGTTCCACCAGTGTGTCCTAGTCCTCTTCCTGACATCTTGGCAATTGTTAATCCTAAGGAAGCTAAAATTGGACATAAAACAATACTTACTTTATCACCTACACCACCAGTAGAGTGTTTATCTGCAATTACGTTATTTAAATATGATCAGTCAATTGTATCTCCTGAATTAATCATTGCATTAGTTAAATATGATGTTTCAATTTCATTCATTGAGTTTAATTTGATTGCCATTAGAAGTGCTGAAGCCTGATAATCTGGTATATTACCACTTACATAGTTTTTAACAAAGAATTCAATTTCTTCTTTATTTAATTCTTGTTTACTTGCTTTTTTATTTATGATATCAATTATTCGCATTATTGAAAGTCCTTAGCTAAAGATAGTGCTAATTTCATCATACTATTGAATGAATTTTGTCTTTCTTCACTTGTTGTATATTCATGTGTAATTAAGTTGTCTGAGATTGTTAATAATGTAGCAGCCTTCTTACCTAATTTTTCAGCAATACTAAATAGTCCATATGCTTCCATTTCCACACACACAGCACCTTCTGAAATATCTGCTCTCTCTTGTGGTGTTTGGTATGTATAAAATGCATCTTCAGTTAAAATTCTTTCCACATGAACATTCATTTTCAAATCAGAAGCATTCTTTAAAATTAATTCATTTAATTCTTTATCTGGATATGCTATATTAGTCACTTCTGAATCCTTTAGAACAGAGCTTCTAAAGGTTGTTGATTGACTATAAGCAGATGATGCTAAAACCATTTCATAGTTTTTTAGATCAGCTTTTAGGGAACCAGCTGAACCTATTCTAATAATTGCTTCAACACCATATTCACTAAATAATTCATGTGAATAAATTCCGATTGAAGGAACTCCCATCCCGGAAGCACAAACTGAAATTTTATTTCCTTGGTAATATCCTGTGTACATAAATACATTTCTTACGTTAGAAACTAATTCAACATTTTCCAAATATGTATCAGCAATATATTTTGCACGTAAAGGATCCCCTGGCATTAATACTAATTTAGCAAATGCATTATCCTTTGCATTTATATGCGGTGTCATTTTAATTTCCTCTTTTCCTATTTTTTTTCTAAAAATCATCAAGATTATTAAACATATTGAATTTATAGATTTAATTTTTATTTACCAAATAAAATTATATTATTAATTCTACTTATAAATATACTTTATATTTATTGAATAATATATTACTTAGTATTCCATAATACATTAAATTTATTAGTTATCAACTGCACCTAGAAAATTTCAGAGTTTTCTGTTATTAGTTCTGCTCCTTGATTAATTAAATCGACATTACAATCTTTTTTATCATGGTCATTAAACAATAAACATTGAATGTTTTTTCCTTGGTCTAAGAACTCATTAATCAATGCGTTATATCTTTGATCAATCAAAGATAATAAGACAAGACTATTACATAAACTAGCGCTAATTCTATTTCTTGAAATAAATGAATTTTTTGTAGGATGTGAATCACTAGGAAATTCAGATAGAAATAAACAATTTTGATGATCAAATTTTCTTAAATGTAGATTATCCAAAGATCAATTGATACCACATGGTAGCAAGATTATTGTTTTGAAATTATGATTGTAAAGAATACTTAGAATAGATTGTTCAAGTCCAGGTCATATTAAATTTAAAAATGTGACATTTTTTTTTTACTTTCCAATTTATTAACATAATTTGTAATTGCTTGTGTTTCGTATGCTCCTGTTAAATAAATACATTTATTACTTTTACTTAAGATTGATAAATCTCCTTTGTAATAAAGAACAAATGGAGGTTGCGCAGAATGCATTAATTGTTTTGGATATAAATCATCCAGGATTGTTATATATTCAATTTTGTCATTCTTAAAATTATTTAATCGTTCTCTAAAATCATTTTCCTCAATGACTTCTTTTTTTAATATTGCTTGATATATTTTTTGTCATTCACCCTTATATTTAAGCGAAAAATATAGTAGTATTTCATTCATTTTTTTTGCTCCTTTTTATGATTTAATGCTAATACGTAGTAATTAGTATTTTTAGCAAATTGAGAAAAAATAGCGAAAATAAAAAAAGGCCAAGATGACCTTTTGCACTATAAACCGCTTTTTGTACTGTGAATTAGTTAAAAAATAGAAACACAATAGAAAGGAGTTCAAAAAAAATGAAACATATAGAACAATTTATTGACTATTAATTAATCACAGCGCCAACTATTTATCTAAGTTATTAAAATAACTTCCCTGCTTTAGTTTAATTCCCTTAGCAAGGTTCCCCCACCAAAATTTGGGTTTCTAACTCATGGAGTTTACATCGTTGCACCTTAATCTAATAAGCTCGTCTCTGTTGCACTAGTCGTCAACCTCTATTAAGAAGCTGCCTAGGTTTATTTGACCTAGCATGAACACTACTTGCATCTCAGCAAGTGCTAGAGCGGATTTTCCTCTACATTCTCATTGCAGCAGTTGGCCGTGCAAATAAAATTTTACATTAAAAAACTACAAGTAATAATTACTTGTAGCAATTTTTAGTTAATTATTGAATTTATCTAATCAGAAAAAAAATCATTTATGCCGAGTTGGTTTAAATCTGATCATTTCGATTCTGATTTCTTATTATTCAATTTCATGAATTTACCATATCCACCTTCTTTTAGAGTAAGAAGGATATATTCTTTCTTAGAAATTCTTTTGTTTTGTTCTTTCTCATCAACTATATACTTGAAGTCCTTAAGTTGACTTGAACTTTCAGAATCATTATATCCTGAACTTGTAATGATATAAGTTATAGATTCAGGACCATAGTTTGATTCTTCGTAATAAGTATATGTTTTGAAAAAACCTAGAAAGCCACCACTTTCATCCTTTAAATAATTTGTAAATTGACGACGTTCATGCAAATCTTTAAAATAACCGCCCATACCAGAAAACTTATTACCAACGCCAGGAATTCATTTTAGATTAGTTCCCTCTTGAAGTTCTCATAATATGGCTCTTTTGCCCTTGTATAAGTTAATAGTGCCTCAGTTATCTCGATTATTCATTTCAGTTTCACGCCCAAACATTTCAAAAACCATGAAATCAATTGCAACTTTCAAACGATATACAGCCTTTCATTCATCAGTTTGCGATTTATCTTTGAAACCATTTTTATCCTTAGTTTTTTTAGAGAATTCACCATATATTAATCTAAAGATATCATCAGCAAATTTAAGGACATCTAAAGAAGGCGTCATGTTGTAAGGATCACTGTCACCATTTGAATTTGAACCTCTACCAAAAGAAAATAGACCACTAATTGCATTACCAACTGCATCATTCAGCGTTTTCATATTAGTTCTTTTATCTTTATCAGAATTCATATTGATATTTCTTAATGCCTTGTACAATAATGAATCATTCAAATCACTTTTGCCGAATAGTAAGTTTATAAGTTTTACTAAGTTTTCTCCATTAATAGGTTTATTATCTCCTACTAGGTCACCCAAAATATTTAGGTCAGATAAACTAAAACCTGATTTGATTTTTTCAATTGCTTCAAGGATTCATTTGAAAGGTTCTTGAATATTAAATTGTTTGCTATATTCAGTTAAATGATGAGTGGTTCTTTTAATAATCTTAGTTTTTAGATAATCTTTATTAGCTAATTCGTTTAAGATTTTCTTCAATAAATCAGCAAGAAATTTCTTGTCTTCTTTAGTAGTGCTTTTTAACCCAAGGAAATCAATTAAACTTGCAGCAATTGATTCCATTAATTTATTATCATTTGCTAAACTCTTAATTAATGTAGGTACTTCATTATTAATTTTTTCTGATACCTTCTCAAGAATTTCATTAAGAATGTCAGCAACCTTATCCTTCTTAATTTCATTCTTAGTTAAAAACTCTTCAATAACATTTTTAATTAGACTTTGGAAATATTGATTATTAAAGAATGCTTCAATTATTGGAACTAACTTATTTGCAGATAATAAATCACTTTTAATATTCTTAATTGCATTTGATACTTGGCCATTAATAATTGTTGAAATTGTTGAAATAGTTGACTCTCTGATATCTTTATATGAGTCATCTTTCAATGCACCATTCAATCCTTTTAATGAATTAACAATTAGTTGTTCAAGACTATCAAATAGTTGCTTTTGTGATTCATCGTTTGTATTAGTGTTTCCATTCGAGGAATCCCCACGACCACTATCATTTGCAGGTGCGCTTGGACTTAGATTTGCTGATTTTAAATTACTAATTAATTTAGGAATATTAGTTGATAAGTATTTATATAATGATGTTAATTCCTTAGTAAACTGTTCTTTTTTAATGTTTTTATCAAACACTGCTTCTGCAGCTTTTTTAAAGAAATCAACTGTAAAGGTTCCTTTATAATCAAATTTTTTCAATGCTAATAGAACACTATCTTTTATTTTAGTAGAATCAAAGCCATTGTTAAAAATGCCATTTTCAATTATTGAACTAAGTAACTTAGAAATTAATTCTGAAAGTCCATTATTTTTATTTAAATTACTAATTGATCTTGCAAGGAATTCTGCAATATCATCAATCTGATCACTCATTGAATCAAAACTAAATTTTTTACCAACAACACCTAAAACAAACTTAATTAATTCTTTTAAGTAATCTTTATCTTCAATTAATTCTTTTAAAAGAACTTGTATCTTTTCTTCAAATATATTCTTGTTTTCCTTTAAAAGTTTTGATACTCATTTAGCTATTGAATCTAAATCTTTTAAATCACCTTCATTATTTTTAATTTCAAAAACTGAATCAACTAGTTTTGTAATTAATTCTTTCAATTTTAGTTCGTCATCTAAAAGAAGTTTTTCCAACTTTTTCTTTGTTAAAGAAGCAAATTTGGTAGCAGAAGAATCCTCTTTCAAAATTAAGTTACTTATGTTTTCAATTTGATTGGTTAACAAATTCTTGAAATTTGGCATATCAATAAGTTTATTTAATAAATTGCCAATTTCTTTTTTAATCGTATCTTTGTTTTTGTCATTAACTTTAGATAAAACTAATTGTAATAATTGAACAATAACATTATTCTTTTTTTCTTTGTCATCATTGCCAACAATGAATCCAAGTAATTCTTCAATATTATCATTATCAAAAATCGAATTTGTTAATCTTGAAAGATTATTCTTAAATGCTTGACCTAATTGATTTAGATCGTTAACATTTTGTTTTTTAACTTCCTTAACTAAATCAACGAAGTTTTTCTTTATTGTCTTGAAAATTCCTAATTTTGGAAATTCCTTAAAGAACTTACTTATTGTCGAAAGAATTTTTTTCTTATCATCCCCATTGATTTCAATAGCAAATTTCTTTTTTAGATAAACTGTAATAAGATCAACAAAAACTGAATAATTTTCTTCTTTTTTACCAAGTTGATTACTTATTTCTTCAATGATTCCAAACATTCCATTTTGCTCAGCATTTTCCAATACTGATAACAAGAATTTAATTGGATTTTCCTTGTTATATATTTGCTTTTCATCAAACACAATATCATTAATTGTATTTTTGATTTTATTAACAACTTCTTTGCTTAAAGCGGATTCATAAACACCTTTATATCAAGAGTTAACTAACTCTTCGATTGTTTTGAATTTCTTATTTAATTCTAATAAGTCTTTTTCTAAGTTGTTTGCTTTGATCAAATTAGTTAAAGGCATGATAATCGAAAAATTGGTGAATTTTTCTAAGATTAATTTAGCAAAATTATTATCTAGTCCATCATCAATTACAACTGAAATGAATTTCTTGATATTTTCTTTGCCTTGTTCAGTTAAGTCTTTATTTGTCTTTTTATTAGAAATATTTTTTATAAAGTCTAAAAATGCATCTTTATTACTAATAAAATCAGTGATTTTGTCTGGTTCTAGAAACTTTTCAACATCAATCATTGAAGAAGTTAAATATACCATTCCACTAACATATTTTTCTTTGTTAAAATTTTGAATCTTACTTGGAATGAAACTAATTAGTTTAAAGAATAGTTTATTTCCTTGATTAATTCCATCATTATTATTTAGTGCTAAGTTAGTAAGGAATTTCTTAGTTATTTCTTGCTTATTATTTTCATTATTTAAAACAATACTTTCAATTAGAAACTTAAAAATTCCATATGATCATTCATCTTTATTTTTTAATTTATTAAGACCAACAGATTCAAGAAGTGATTTTATGAAGTATTTAACATCGTCTACTTTATTTTGATGCTTAATCTTATAAAGTTCATCTAAACTATTAAGTATTTCTACAACTACCTTATCAAATAAACTAGAATTTTTTCTTATTGAATCAAGTACCAAAGCATATAAGTTAATGTGTTTTTCTTCAATATCAATTAGAAGTTCTTTTACAAATAAAGAAAAATCATTCTTAGCAAAATATTTATTTCTTTTGCTTTTATCTAGAAGATTAGTTGATATTTGATCGATGATTTTATTGATTTCATTATCTAATAAATTTTTGTCAACTTTATTAAAGAAAATTTGCTTCAATGGCCCAATAAATAATTTATTAATTAAAGTATTACCAAAGATTGATCTAATTATCTTTGGTAAATTAGTTTTTAAGAAGGTTAAAATTTCTTTATTTTCTAAAAATTTATCATTTAATATATCTTTAATAAGATTAAAAACGATTGATTTATCATCTAAAGCATTTGCGCCTTGATTTCTAATTTGTTCTAAAGAAGTATTATGATGTGATTGTTTTTCAATTAGTTCTAGGATCTTTGCATTAGATTTTTTCAAAAGCAACTTAAAGGTTTCTGATCCTAAAATTTGTTTGATTAGTTTCTTAAGTAACTCTAATTCATTTTCATTTTCTAATAACTTTTCAATTAAGGAATAGAAATCCTTATTATTGAAACCAACAACTCCAAATAGACCTATCAAAAGATCCTTTATTTCACTCTTCTTCATTGAATCTAAATTGATTGAATGTTCAACTAGTAATGATTCAATAGAACTACCACTTTTTTCTGAATTAATAATTTCTTGATTTTGATCAAAGTTTTCAAAAGTATAACGCATGTTATATGCACCATTACTTGAATCATTGATCCCAAAAATAGTTGCTTTAATTGTCTCAGGAAGTTTACTAAATAATAATGCAACTTTGTGGTCTGACTTATTAGCACTACTAAACAAAAGATTGTATTTTTCTTTTGAAATTGCCATTTTAGCAAAGATATCTTGAGCAAGTTTTTTATATGCATTTTTTGATGGAAGAAAACTTAAAAAATCCAAACTAAAATCAGTAATGTTTGAAATAATTAACTCTTCATTAACGAATGAATAAAAATTAACTTCCTTTTCTTTTGCTATTTTACTAATTATTTCATTAAGTTTGTTTGTTGTTTGTTTTAGAAACTTAGCAATATCTTTATTGTTTTCAGTTTTTTGCAAATGTAAAAAAGGTACAAGATAACCAGTTAGATTAATATTGATAGTTTGATTGACTTTTTTAATTTCATCAATTAGTTTCAGATAATTGGTTTCAATTGATTTCAATCTTTTTTCAATCTTTTCATCTAGTTTCTTAAGTAATTCTTTCGAATCATCAATTTGATTGAATAATAAATTTAGAAGCTCTTCTTTATTAAATAAATCATTAAAACCAAGTGAAATACTTAAAAGATTAGCATTCTTTAAGTCCTTAATTAGTTCATTTTTGCTTAAATTAGCATTAATTGCTCCTAAATTTTGATTAACTTTTTTAGTTCTTTCAAAATGTAAATCTGTCTTATTGTTATTTAGATCTAAAAGATACAATCAATCCTCTATATTAGAATTGATTAAGCCAAAATTGTTATATTCTTTAAGAAATGTACTTTCATCTTTGAGACTAATTATTGCATTAGCCAAATAAGAAGCATATGACACTCCTAATACTTGATTGCTTTTAGGATCTAAATGATTCTTTATTTGTGCATTTTTTGCATTATTATGCCCCAGTGCATAATCATCACCAATAGCTAAATACTTAACTTCACCCTTAAGTGGTTTTTGTGTATTATTTTTTGTATTTGGATCATCATGCTGTTCCTTTTTATCTTCATTCTTACATGAAGCTGAAATTAGAGGAATAGTAAGTATTAAAGATGTTGAAATAGCAATAGCACCTACTTTCCTAATCATCTTAGTTACTTTCATAAGTTTCTCCTAACCTATTGATACATCTTCATAGATGTATTGATAGTGTTCTGATCTTGTTTTTTCTTTCCCAAAGAACTTAATTACCTGTGGGATACCAAACTGACCGATGATCATTAATGAAATTAGACTTAATTTTCCAGCAATATGTAAACTTTCATGAGAAGTTACGCCACTAGTTAATCCTGTATTTCCAAATGCCGAACATGCTTCAAACATTACAAAAATTAGATTTGTATGACTTGGATGTTCAAATGTTGAATACGAAATAATTGAAAAGATTATTACTAGTAATGATGCGATTGCAAATACATTAACTGCTCTAATCAATATTTCTTTTCCAATTTGTCTTTTGAAAGCATTAATTCTTCTTTTTCCAGTTATCATTGTAAGAATACTTAAGAAAATAACTGCAATCGTTGTATTACGCACACCACCCGCTGTTGAAACAGGAGAAAAACCAATAAACATAAGAATACTATGAATTAAAATAGTTGAATGATTGAAATGTGTGTAATCAATTGTTGAAAAACCAGCGGATCTAGTTGAACTTACTTGGAAGAAAATTGCAAATACTTTATCTCCATCATTTCCATACATAGATTGTTTTCAAAAAGCATTATCTGCCTTGGAAGTATATTCCAAAACCGCAGTCAAACCAAAACCAATTAATGTTGTAACAATATAAGTTATGATTGTAAATTTTGTAAACAAATGAAATCTATGAACTGAATTGGTTTTCTTAAGTTGGATTCTTCTTCAAATATCATAAATTACAGGAAATCCGACGCCACCTATAACAAACACTGTAACTGTAACTAATTGAAATGCATAGTCCTTATAAAAAGGTTGTAAACTCTTATTTCCAAATAGGTCAAATCCAGCATTATTAATAGAACTTATGGCATGAAAGATACCTAATTTAAGTGCTTGTGGAAAATTCTGATAGGGAATTTCATTCTTTGCCATTGCAACCTTGCCAAAACCTGATGCATCCTGATTAGGTAAAACAAAATTTGTATTCTCTCTAAAATAAAGAAGCATTGTAAATATTATTGAGGCAATTGCTGTCGTAATAATTAAAAATGAAATTGCAACCTTGATCATCTTTCGTGTTTCAAAAATAGTTGAGGAACCTCTTTCTGTTTGTGAAACCATATTACTAAATAAATTTGATCTAAGTCCGAATATGGATTGAAATATATATAACTTAATTGTAAAAATTCCAATTCCACCAACGACCATACTAATTGCGATTAAGAATTGTCCGAATTCATTAAAAGTACTAGATGGCGTGAGAGTTGTTAATCCAGTATCACTAAACGCAGATGTTGCAATAAATAATGCATCAATATATTTGACTCTAATTGGGTCTTTAGTATCAACATCTACCTTGTGTGAGATATTCCAAAAAAGCAACAAAGAAATTAAAACCGTAAACAAAATATATATTAGAAATATATATCTTATTGTCCCGATTTTTCTTAAAAATTTCAAGATAATGCTTGCTTTTTTGGCGCTACCTATCTTATTTCGCATGCGTTTATTATATTCCAAAATATATAAAATATATATTTTATATCATTTTTATATATAAATTTATTACTAAAATTGAGTATTTTATTATGTATTTAATAATAATTAAATACAAAATTGTCAAACTTAAAAAATAAGATTTCTCCATCATTAACAATCAAAAAAATATTATGATAATATTTAATAAACATTACTACTTTTTATTATGGAGAAATTATGGGACTTTTTAAAAGAGCAAGGGAAATTTGTATCATTGGAATTGGAAGATTTGGGCAAGCAATTGTAAAAAAATTAATTTCAGATAGTACTAACGACATAAGATTAGTTTTAATTGATAATGATGAACATAATTTGATTCAATTTAAAGATGAAGTTGATGCTGTTTATGTTGCAGATTGTGCTGATATCAAAACACTTGAAACTCTAAACATCAAAGAATTTGATGTTGTTATTGTAGCGACACCAAATAACATCGAAATTGTTTCAGCACTTTTGGAATTGGGCGTCGAAACGATTATTGCTCGCTCACTTAATTCAAGACATGCCAGAATCTTAAAACAAATTGGAATTACACAAACTATCTCACCTGAAGAAGAAGCAGGAAAAAAGGTTGCAATTATGGTTTCAGATAATTCTCTAACACATTTTTCGGAGGATATTGTTGAAATTCGGGATGGTTATGTAAGTACAACAACCTCAATCAAAAATCCAACTATCATTAATAAAAACATTAGCGAGTTGCCTTTTAGAGACGAATATAATGTCCTAATTTCATTAATCCAAAGAGATAAAAAAACATTTCTTCCAAGTGGTGATTTTGTACTAAGAGAAAATGACATGATTACATTTATTGGAACATTAAGAAATATTATTGAAGTAACTGAATTCTGTACAAAAACTAAAAAAAGCAACAAAAAATAAGGAGTAAAATGAACGCTATAACTAAAGAACTATTGAATAAATTTCAAGAAAAATATGATTCAAATTTAACAAATAAAGTTATTGAATCAGCAATATTAAAGGTTGGTCTTAAACAAAGTTCTATAAATAATGAAATAGTAAGAAAACACAATTTTGTGTTTTCAAACGAAACTAAGGTTGGAAATATAACAAACCAAAAACAAAGTGGAAGATGTTGAATCTTCGCAGGACTAAATTCACTTAGAATTAAATTAATTCAAGATTTAAATGTTGAAAATATTGAATTATCACAAAACTATCTTCACTTTTATGACAAATTAGAAAAAGCAAATTTTTATTTAGATTGAATCGTAAATGAAGGACTTGAACTAGATAGTGAAGATAGACTTTTTAGACATTTCAATGATAATCCTATATCAGACGGAGGATATTGAGAATTTTTTGTTAATCTAGTTAAAAAATATGGAATAGTTCCCAAGGACGCAATGAATGAATCTCATAGTTCTGAATCAACTAATGATATGGTAAATCAAATTAATTGAAGATTGAAGGCCTACACAGCAAGAATTAGAGAGAATTTTAAATTAAATAAGAATAAAAATGAAGTACTAGAACTAAAAGAAAAAGCCTTAGAAGACGTTTATAACATTCTTCTTAAAACATTAGGTCATCCTCCAAAATCATTCAAATTTGAATATATGAATAAAGACAAAAAATACGTTGCTCTTGAAACAATGACTCCAAATGAATTCTTTGATAAGTACGTTGGAGATTTTATTGAAAACAAGATTGATTTGGTAGCTGACCCAAGAAATAAATTTCCACTTAATTCAATCATTAAGGCTCCACTAGCAAATAATATGGTTGGTGGTATCCCGCTTACAATGATCAATGTCGACATTGAAACATTAAAAAAAGTGATGATTAATCAAATTAAAGGTGGCGAGGGAATTTGATTTGGTTGTGATGTTTCAACATTTTCAAATCGCGAAGGTATCTTAGATTCCAACTTATATAATTTCGATCTAACACTTACAAAGACTCCTAATTTTAGCAAAGCAGAAAAATTTGAATCAAGAGCTTCGGTAATTTCACACGCAATGAATATGGTAGGTGTAAATTTGGATGAGAAACAAAATCCAATCGCATGAAAGGTTGAAAACAGTTGAGGTGCTGATATTGGAAATAAAGGTTTTTGATCCATGAGTGATCAATGATTTACAGATTACAACTACATGGCAATTATTGATAAAAAATACTTAACTGCTGAGATACTAGAAACATTTGAAAAACCAATAACAGAAATTTCACCATTTGATCCTCTATGTGCTGAATAAAAGTTATATGCAAGTTGAGACTTGCATATTTTTTATTTTTAAATTCCAAAATTATTTATTAATTTATAATTAATAATTATTTATCGTTAGGGGCAAAATGATTTCAATTGACTTAACAAAAATCAAACGATTTAAGCGTCTTTCAATCAACACAATAAAGAAATTTCTTCACCCAGATGAAATCGAAGAATTTAATTGCTTAAAAAAAGAAAAAAAACCTACTTTTCTTGCAACAAGATGAGCAATTAAAGAATGCATTTATAAGATTGATAATTCATTGTTTGATTTTAAGAAATTATTGATAAAGAAAACTAATGAAGGTAAGTATATTTTTTTAGATTTTCAGCTTTCAACAACAATTGAAGATGGCTATGTTGCAGCTGTTGCATTTAAAAAAAATGATTAAGGAGTTTTAGACTATGAAATTAAAAACACGAATCTTTTGAAGAATTATTCCAATACTTCATAATATTACAGTTCTAAAATCAAAGGCAGCAAGAAATAGAAGAATGCCTGATTATTATAAACAAGGTGAAAAACATTTTTATATTCAAAAACACTGTTCCAATATTCTTAAACATTTAAATGTTGACGTTCAGGTTGAAGGATTTGAAAACATCCCTAGTGGGCCATGTTTTCTTACACCAAATCATTCTACATATTTAGATCCTTTAATTATTGTTTCAGCTCTTTGAAATCATGGAGATGGATCAAAAAAATCTAAACAAGCGACATTTGTAGCGCGTTCTGAAGTTCAGAAGAAAAAAACAATCAAAAAAATTAGTGATTTAATAGATACTTTTTATATTGACACAAATAAACCAAAAGAAGCTCTTTCAATTCTAAGAGAATTTGGCCAATATGTTAAAAGAAATTCAACTTGTGGTGTTATTTTTCCTGAAGGAACTCGAACTAAAGACGGAAAACTTCAAACATTTCATGCCGGGGCTTTTTTAACAGCACAATCAACATATATTCCTCTAGTACCAGTAACAATCAACAATGCAGCTAATGCATTAGATAAAAATAGAGATGGTAAATTAGTGGTAACTATTAAATTTCACCCAGTTATTAGACCGCAACAATTCCAAACTCTAGACAAAAAAGATTTTGCTGATTGAATTAAGAGTATTGTCGAAAGTTCATATACTAATCAAACAATTACATCATCTGAAACAATCAATAATACATTTTCTAAAAGATAAAAAGGATTAGTTTTAAATATGAATAATCTTGAAAATAGAGATTCAGATGAATTTATAAATTCATCTAACAAACACATTTTTAGATTATCTAATTTTGATGGTCCACTTGATTTACTTGTAACATTGGTCAAAGAAAAAAATATAAGTATTTTTGAAATTGATCTTATCGAACTAGTTACTCAATATCTTGAAATAATTAAAAATATCAAACCTTATGAAATTGATATCGCTTCAGACTATTTAATTATGGCAGCCTCATTATTGCAACTTAAGGCAAAAATGCTACTTCAGGATGGTGAGGATGATGAAGAAGTAAAACAAGAAAAGAAAAGATTGATTGAGCAAATTGCTGAATATGAGAAATTCAAAGAAATTTCAACAATTCTAAAGGAAAAAGAAGAACGAAGACAAAATATTTTTTCAAAGGAACCTGAAGAAGCAGATCAATTTAAAAAAGAAGTTGATCCTTCTATATTAGATGGGTATTCAAGTAGTTCAAAGTTAGTTATTACTTTACGAAAAATGTTTGAACGTACCTATTCAGAAATCATTCGAAACATTACCATTTCAACAATCTCAGTTAGTCCAGAACAACAAAAAGAAAGAATCATTAATCTATTTAGAAATAAAGACAATGTTTCATTTGAACAAATTTTTGATGTACCTTCAATGGGGCATTTTGTAATTACTTTGTTAGCCATTCTCGACTTAGCAAGACAAGAAATTTTAATCATTGAGCAATTTGAAGATGAAGGTGCAATAAGAATAACTAAAGGGGATAAATATGAATAATAAGATTATCGAGGCGCTTTTATTTATTCAAGGCAGTGAAGGTATTAGTCCAGAGCAAATAAGGGATGTATTTAAACTGAATACAATTCAAGAAGGAAAAAAAATGTTAAAAGACTTTAAAACATTTTTTAACAATCAAGACCGCGGAATTAAGGTTTTTGAATTTAATGATGTTTATAAGTTTTTAACTATTGAGGCTGCTAAAGATCATATTTCCGACTTATTAAGCATTGCAAGAAAGCAAAAACTTTCCAATGCAGCTATTGAAGTTGCAGGGATTGTAGCATATAAACAACCAGTTACACGCTCAATCATTTCAAGTATCCGTGGTGTTATTAGTGATGGAATCGTAGCAAGCTTATTAGAAAAAGGAATTATTGAAGAAGTAGGAGTAGCTCAAAGTCCAGGTAGCCCAATTTTATATGGTATAACAAACAAATTTTATGACTATTTTAAGATTAAGACATTAGCTGAACTTCCTGTTTTTCCTGAATTTGAGAGATATTCAAATGTAGACGAAAATATAAATGAAAAAGAATTCAATCTCTTTGATTCACAAAGAAGTGATACAAACAATGATGGTATTTTTATAAAGGATGATTTAAATGAATAAATTTAGTGCTAAGAAAGATGATGTTGGACGTATTCTTTACAAATACATTCTTCGTGTTTGTGATAATGTTCCAAAGTCTAGAATAGAAAAAATTTTTAGACAAAAAGATATAAAGATTAATGGTTTAAGAACCAATGATAAACAATATAAATTGCAACTTGGCGATGAAATTATTATCTATGGTCTTAGCCAAATTAAAAAAGAAGAAAAAAGAAACACAGCAAATATCAATTTTAAGGTCATTTATGAAGATAAAAATCTTTTGATCATTGACAAAGAAACAAATGTAGCAATGCATTCTGAAGAAAACTGCTTGGATGATCAAGTTCATAAATATCTTAATTTCAAAAAGACTAGTTCTTTTGTGCCTGCATCAATTGGAAGATTAGATAAAAAAACAAGTGGGCTTGTTGTTTATGCTAAAAATTATGAAGCACTAGTGACATTTGAAGATAATCAAAAACATTTTGAAAAAATTTACCAATTTGTCTCAGAGAATTTTAACCAAGAAAAATTAGATATTACTGTTAGACTTGAAAAAGATATTAAAAATGAAAAAATGAAAGTTAATCCAGATTTTGGAACTAAAGCAAAAACTATCTTTTTTAAGGAAGGAAATCGTAAGTTTGCACAAATTCTTACTGGAAAAAAACATCAAATTAGAGCTACTCTAGAATATCTAAAAGCACCTATTCTAGGTGACACTAAATATGGTGGCAAAAAAGCTAAACGTATGTATTTACATTCATATTCAATTAAATTTTCTCATTTACCAGAAAAATTTGCTGAATACAATGACCAGATTTTTATTTCATATCCAAGATGATAGGAATTAATTAAATATGAAAATTGAAAAAATAAAGAAACTTGCAAATGATTTATTACTTGAACCAAATGACGAGGTTATTGAGTTAACAAAAAAACTTCTTGCTTCAATTGATGAATCATTGCATGAACTAGAATGAATGGACTTAGAGGGGATTAAGCCTCTTTCACATATCAATGAAAAAGAAATTGCTTTTGAAGATCTAAGAGAAGATGTAGTTGACAGCACAAAGAAAATTGAAAAAAAAGATTTATTAGCCAATGCTGCCAATAGTAATGATGATCTAGTAATAATGAAAAGAGTAGTCAATGAAGAATAAGAATCTTGAACCAATAATTAAAAAATTATCTACAGATGACAATAATGCACTTTCATTTGTTTTTAAAGATGCAAAATTAAATGATAAAGGTCTTTTAGCTAATTATATTTTTACTATTAAAGATAATTATGCTGATATAGATGTTCCATGTCGTGCTTCAAGTTTATTCTTAGAAACATTTAAACCTCAATATAAGGCAACAATTCTTAAATTATTAGAAGATGCAGGCTCTACATGTATTGCTAGAACTAATTTAGATGAATTTGGATTAGCTGGTAGTGGTGAACATTCAGCATACGGTCTAATTAAAAACCCTCTAGATAAAAGATTTTTAGTTGGAGGTTCTTCATCAGGAGCGGCAGCAACATTTGATCACCAAATTGATTTTGCTATCGGTTCAGATACAGGGGATTCCGTTCGAAAACCTGCTTCAAATATTGGAACAATCGGTTTCAAACCAAGTTATGGCGCAATTAGTAGATATGGTCTTTTTTCTTATGCTTCATCACTTGATACAGTTGCTTATTTCTCTCATAACATTAATGACTTAATTAAAATTTCATCAGTTTTATATAAGCAAGATTTTGAAAATGATATGACTTCGATTAATCTAAGTTTTGATTACAATAATATAAAAGAAAAAAAGCCTCTAAAGATTGCATACCTAAATTGTTTTGATAAGTTAAGTCCTTCAGTTGCTATTTCTTATCGAAATTTATTGGATAAATTAGAAAAAGAGAACATTGAATTAATTGCAATTGAGGAAAACGAAAAACTTCTTAATTCAATTGATGTAATTTATAAAGTCATATCATTCTCTGAAGCTTCATCAAATTTAGCTAATCTAACCGGAGTTTGCTTTGGACAAAGAGATGAAGGTAATGATTGAACTGAAACATTCATCAAAACAAGATCTAAATATCTTGGAAAAATGGTTAAAAGTCGTTTAATTCTTGGTTCATTATTTTTGGAAAATGAAAATCAAATTAAATACTTTGTGAAGGCTAAAAAAATTAGAAGATTACTATCTGAATACTTCACTAAAATTCATGAGAGTGTAGACTTATTTATCTATCCTGCCTCAAATGATATTGCTCCTGAAATCGGAAAAGATTCAAAATATAAATCCTATCTAGATTTTATATTAACATATGCTAATTTAGTTGGTAATCCATCATTAACAATGAAACTGGGAATTGATAAAACAACATCAATGCCATTCAACATTGCTATTGATACAAAGATCTACAAAGATACAAAATTATTTGAACATGCATTATATATTGAAAAAATATTGGAGGATCTAAATGAATAATGATTGAGAATTAGTTATTGGAATTGAAATACATATTGAACTAAACACTAAAACAAAAATGTTTTCATCTCAACCTAATTCATATTCAGATAATCCAAATATATATGTATCACCAATTGATTTAGCATACCCAGGAACTCTACCTATTCTTAATAAAGAAGCAATAATTAAGGGAATTAAGTTAGCTAAAGCACTAAATATGACAATTGACCATTTAGTTAGATTTGATCGAAAAAATTACTTTTATCCCGACCTAACTAAAGGTTATCAAATAACTCAGCAATTTAATCCCATAGGCAAAAATGGCAATATCAAAATAAAAGTCGACAATGAGTGAAAAGATGTTTCGATTGAAAGAATTCATCTTGAAGAAGATACAGCAAAATCCTTACACCAAAATAAATTAACATTCCTAAATTATAATCGTTCAGGAATACCACTAATTGAGATTGTCTCAGACCCTGTAATTCATTCTTCACAGGAAGCAATTGCATATGTTGAAGCAATAAGACAAACTGCTTTAGCTATTAATATCTCCGATGCTAAAATGAATGAAGGAAGTCTAAGAGTTGATGTTAATATTTCAGTAAGAAGAAAGGGAACTAACGACTTAAACACAAGAGTTGAAATAAAAAATCTAAATTCAATTTCTAATATTGAAAAAGCAATTAATTATGAAGCAAATTATCAAATTAATTGCTATGAAAATAACATTCCGTTTGAGCAATCCACAAAAAGATTTGATGAAGATAAGCAAATTACAGTCTTAATGCGTTCAAAATCAAGTGCAATTGATTATAAATATTTTCCTGAACCTAATATTCCATATATTAGACTTTCCAATGAATTAATTGATAGCATTTCTATCGAAGAACTTCCATATCAAAAAGAACAAAGATATCTAGTCAATGGATTAAATAATGTTCAAATTTCGCAATTGATTAATAATCCAACATATGCTAATTTTTTAGATTCATTAAATACAACAGATTTTAAGAAAACAACTAATATCTTTTTTTCAGAAATTGTTTCATATATGAATCAAAATCCAAACTTTAGTCACCAAATTATATCCAATTCAAAGGAAATCTCAAAGTTGATTCAATATGTTATTGATAACAAAGTATCAAAAAATAGCATTAAACAAATCTTAGAATTAGTCCAAATATATAAAGAGTTTTTAGTCGACTTAATTATTAAAGACAATGGACTTTTTATTGAGAATAAAAATATAAACCTTGAAGAAGTTATTGAAGAAATTTTTAATGAAAACCCTTCACTTAAAGTTGAATTTAAGAATAATTTTGCGCGTGCTTCAAAATTTCTAAGTGGTCAGGTGATGAAAAAAACTAGTGGTAAAGCAGATATAATTAAATTAAATCAACTAATTAAGGCATTAAATGAAGAAAAAGAATAGAGATTATTTACAAACTGGATGAGATAAAGAACCAGACAATCAGGAAGAAGAAAAGAAACAAGATACTAGACAATCAAAGAACTTTTCATCAAAGCACATTGTAAAGAATAAAAAGAGAAATAATATAATTGAAAAAATTATTAAGTCAATCATTTACGGCATTCTTTTTATTGCAATGCCAAATTCATTGCGAAGTTCAAGATCTAAAGCTAAAGAAATTGTTAATACAACATATTTAAAAATAAATTCCTATGAATTCGCATTTGTTCCTGCCGGGTTTGCAATGTATATGTTTCTTTCTTTTATTCCAACTATTGGTTTAGTTATTGGAATCATAGGTCTAATTAACAAAGATTATGAGACTATAATTAAGGTTATTATTTTAGGTCAATTAATTCCTGGAATTGATAAAGTTATCCCTGCGTTTTCTGGAATTTTAAATAATGCTGGTGGAGCAATAACCTTTATTATTTTGTCTCTTTCTGTTTTATGGCTTTCATCAAAAGGATATAGCAAATTTATTCTTTCAATTGATGCTCTTTATGGACACAAAACAACAAATGCTCTTTGAAAAACAAGAGTAAAGGGATTTCTTACAAGTATTATCATTACAATTTCTTTAACAATATTTTTATTAACTTATTCCGCATTTTTAGCTTTTATTTTAGAAAATGTTTTTAAACAAAAAGTATCTTCAATTAAGGGTCTTATTGATTTAAGATGAGACTTTCAAATTATTTTTTGATTGCCAATTATTCTCTTCTTGCCAATGTTAATATACTGCTCACTACTTATCTCATTTAAATTTTCTCCTAGTTTTAAGATTAAATTCTCACAAATTAGCCCCGGAGTATTAATTGCAACAATTCCTACTTCACTATATATTTTGATTTTTGGATCTTTAGCATCATTGATAAACTATAAACAATTTGGAATAGTTGCCTCGTTTATGTACATTATTTTACTTTTAAGTATAATGTCATATTTTATTTACACAGGTGTCATAGTAAATGCAAGTTTTTATAAAACTTTTATTAATCTTCCAACTATTGAAAAAGGAAGATGATTAAATAAAAGAAACTAATCAACTTTTGGTTTGTTTCAAATTACTTAAATAAAGAGAATAATAATATATTATTATTTATATTAATTAGACTAGTTTATTACTAGAGATAAAAACTTATAAAGTTCATAGTATGAATAAAATTAAGAAATAAAAGGAAGGATATGAAAGAGAAATTGCCTGGTGGTATTAATCACTACTTAAAGTGAGCAAGATCACAAACAAATATATCTTTTAGAAAATGAAATCCTAAAAAGATTGCATTTGTTGGTGTTTTAATTGCGATTTCAGTTGTTATGTTTCTAATTTCAGTTAGAATTCTTCCAATTAGTGCACTTCCTGCTTTTAAGTTTAGTTTTATTGGCCTTCCAATAAAAATAACTGGTTTTGTATTTGGACCAATTGTTGGCATTATAACTGGAATTCTAGCTGATTTAATTTCATTTGCTTTGGTTCCTACTTATTACAATGTTTTGTATACGTTAGCTGTCGCGACTGCCGGATTTATTCCAGGTCTAATTGGCTACTACTTTTTCAATCTAAATGAGTTGTTTTTTTCAAGAAGATACAGAATTTATAAATATAAACAAACTATTGAATTTTTTAAGATTCAATATTTAGAGGCTCAGGCAAGAGGTAACTCTGAAGACTTACAATATTTTTCAGAAAAGATTGCCTTCTATGAAGTTAAGGTTATTATTCTTGAAACAAAGCAAAAACCTGTTGCAATGATTAATTTCTCATTTATTTCAGCAATTGCTTTTTTAGCATTGCAAATTATAATTATTCTAGCAATATTTTCAAAATTGGATAGTTCAATTTTTGAACACAACCGTTTTATTAAAAATAGATTATTTTATGTAATCCTTACAACTTCAGGTTTCATTGGCATGATTGTGTTTGTAGTTCTTTATCGCTTGTTTTTAAGAAAGAATTACCAAACATTTATTGAGGTTATGGCAATCATAACATTTTGTGCAATTCTTGAATTAATTAATACTCTTTTATTAGCTTGAGCAGATACTGAGACACTTAAAACTGATTTTTGGGTCAACTTTACTGGTCAAACCTTAACTAGTCCAATTAAAATATTCTTTAATCTCGCAATCATTTTAGCAACATACAAAGTAGTTGCCTCACTTATTAGATCGAAAGAAGGCAATAGATTTTAATGGATAAAAAAATTACAGGACTAAGAGTTACAGGTTTAAAAGCAAGAGCAAAAAACTGAACAAATAATAAGATGAATTTTGATTTACTCATTAGTAATCTTAATTTTTCAATTTCTAAAAACAATATTTTAGCAATTCTTTCAAATGATGTCAAAACAAAAGATGCCATTTTTAGATTATTGACAAATAATAAAATCAAATGAAAAGGATATCAAGGTTTTATTGAATTTAAACAAGGTGAAGAAAAAAACTACTCATTGACATACAAAAACGATGAATATCAAAAGAAACTAGCATTCGGATTTGATGATGAAAATCTTTTTTCAAATAAAACAAAAGATACTGTTTTTTCTTACCTTGAAAGATACATCAAGAATAATAACATCATTAATTTTATGACAACTGTTTTTAAAAAAGGTTGACAAGATGTTTACCAAGATTCAAAGTATCATTTAAATTTAAAATACTCTTCAATCAATCAAAGTCTTCAAAAAGAAATTGAACCAATAATCGAAGAAATCAAATCAATAGTAGATATTGATGCAAATGAAAAACTTCATGAGCTTAGTTACAATGACAAAATTATCTTAATGCAAAACGTTTACAATTTAATTAAAAATGTCATTAAGATAATTCAAAATTATGAACAAGAATTTTTAACTTATCTTGAAGACCGGATTAGTGATTATGAAAGTGGTTCATCACTTCTTAAATTTAAAGAATATAATTTCGCTAAGTTAGAATACGAAAAATTAATTAATCAAAATAATCAAAGAAAAAAAATTCCTTTAAATTCTCCTGTTTTAAATAAATTAAAAAATCGTTTAAAGATATTTAAATTAAAGAAAAACACAAAATTAGAAACAAAAAAATATTTTGATAAATTAAAACATGAGTTCATTTTAGAAACTTCTTTTAACAAAGCTAATCTAAATAAAAAAAATAAAGTTGATGCATTTTCGTATTATTATCCAAGATATTATGTAAATAAAAAATTTTATGAAGCATGTAAAAAGTATCTACCCAAAATAAGATTATTTGAGAAATCTTTAATCATTGATTTTATTAAGGAAATCTATGATTTAAGAGATTACATCGTCAATGAAATCAGTGCTCTAGGTATTCTTAGTTCACACAAGCAACTAAAATCTCAAGCAAAATATATTACTAAATCTATCATCGAAAAAAGTATCAAAATGTATGATGAAAGATTTAAGAATCTAATTGAAGAAGAAACAACAAACATAGTTAAAAAAATTAATGACGAAATTTCTAAGTTAAAAAATGTAAAAGAATTTAATCATATTAGTATTGCCAAACTTAAAGAATATGAGTATGATTTAGAAGAAAAGAAGTATGAGTATTATTGAAAAATAGATACTGAAGGAAAAAAGATAAAAAATGAATCTTTCAAAATTTACTTAAATTCTTTACCTTTTTATAACAAAAATAAAAACAATCTTTTACTCATTAAACAGAAAATTAATTCATTATTAGATGAAATATTTAAGCAACATTCAACTGAAATTGATAATTCAGACATAAAGTCTTTATTTTCAAATCCTATGTCAAGAATTTTCTACGATCTTACATCAATGAAATTTCTTTTATTTGATTCATTTCATAAATTTCATAATTATGAAAAAATTATCAATAATATAAAAAATAATAAGGATGCTTTCTTTCAATTAATATTGAAATTAAATATCTATAAAATAATTCAAAATTCTGGCATGTCATTAGATAAATTGGTAATGAATTTATCATATTTAACACTTGATGAAAAAATTGCTCTTGAAATTAATAAAATTTTCTTAAATAATCCAGACGTTATTATCTTAGGAAATTTAATTTCCAAGTTAAATTTCAAAATTCAACTTGACACATTAAATAAGTTAAATGAGTACATTTTAAGTAAAGAAGGAATTGGAATTTATTTTTTAGATAATATTGAACTCGCATCAAAAATTACGACTGATTTAAATGTTATTTATAACTCGAGTACAATAGAACAAGGAAAGACTAATAAAATTATCAATAATCCAATAAATCCTTATGTAAAAAAAATCCTCAACAAAACTACTTTTGATAGCGAAGATGATTTAAGAAATTTCATTGAAAAAAGCAATAATGTTGAAGGTATTTTTAAATACGAAATTGAACCTGACCACTATGTCTGATGTACTTGATCGCAATTAACTAAATGAGTAGAAGACAATAATATTAAAAATAAAAAAATAAGAGATCTTCTTTTATTAGATGAAAATCAAACTAAAAAAGAGGCTGAAATTAATGACAAATATGATTTTGAAGAAGAAACAATAATTAATTTCAACAAGAAAATCGCGGAAGTAAAAAACATTAATGATGGTGAAAATATGGAAAAAAATTTCGATCACATATTAGTAGAAAAGGGAAGAAATAAAAAATGAGTTGATATGCAAGCGTTTTCAACTCATAATTTGAATAAACCTCCATTTACTATCATCCTACCACCGCCAAACGTTACAGGCCAATTACATATTGGTCATGCGCTAGACACATTTATTGCCGATACAATCATAAGATATAAACGTAGCAAGGGTTTTGATGTCAAATGAGTTGCTGGTAAAGACCATGCAGGTATTGCTACCCAAGTTGTTGTAGAAAAAAAACTATCGAATATTGGATTAGATAAATATAAATTAGGAAGAGAAAAATTTGTTGATGAAATTTGAAAATGAAAAGATGAATACTCTAACCGAATTAGTCAACAATGAGGCAAACTCGGACTCGCATTAGATTATCCAAGTGAACGATTTACATTAGATAAATATGCTAATGAAGCTGTTCTTAAAGTATTTGTATCAATGTTTAAAGATGGTTTAATCTATCGCGATACAAAAGCTATTTCATGGGATCCGAAATTAAAAACTGCTTTATCAAATATCGAAGTTATCCCTACTGAAGTAAAACAAAAACTATATTATGTTAAATATCCTCTTAAGGGAAAAAATACTCATTTAACTGTTGCAACAACAAGATTAGAAACAATGTTTTCAGATGTTGCTTTGGCTCTTAATCCAAATGATTCAAAATACAAACAATTAATGAATGAAACAATCATTCATCCACTAACAAACAAAGAAATTCCAATTATTTCTTCGACCTTAATTGATCCTTCATTTGGAACTGGAATCATGAAAGTTTCAGCTCATGCAATTGATGATATTGAAATAATAAAGAAAAACAATCTTGAAGTCATTGAATGCATTGATGATGAAGGAAAAATGAATTCCAATGCAAAAAAATATCAAGGAATGGATCGTTTCAAAGCAAGAGTTTTAATTGCAAAAGAACTAAGTGAAAATAACCTAATGGAAAAAGTAGAAGATACTATTTCTAACGTAGGTTATGGAGAAAGAACTAATGAACCAATTGAAATTCTTGTTAAACCGCAATGATTTGTTAAGATGAAATCATTGGCAGAGAAAATTCTTAAGAATTTAGATTCATCAAATGCAGTCCAATTTATTCCTGCTAGATTCGAAGAAGTTTTAATTAAATGAATGGAAAATGTTCATGATTGAACTATTAGTAGACAACTTTGATGAGGGCATAGAATTCCTGCATGATATAAAAATGATGAGATGTTAGTTCAGATTGATAATCCTGGAGAAGATTGAATTCAAGATAATGACGTTTTAGATACATGATTTAGTTCAGCATTAGCTCCATTTGTTTTTTTAGGATGGCCTCAAACAAATGAAAAAATTAAAAGATACTTCCCAACTAACTTACTAGTTACAGGCTATGATATTATTTTCTTTTGAGTTTCAAGGATGTATTTTCAAAGTTTACAATTTATGGATAACATTCCATTTAAACAAGTTCTTCTTCATGGATTAGTAAGAGATTCTCAGGGAAGAAAAATGTCGAAATCATTAGGAAATGGAATTGACCCAATCTCTGTTATCGATCAATATGGTTCAGATGTCTTAAGAATGTCATTGATTTTCAATTGCTCACCGGGAGCCGACATCAACTTCGGTGATGACAAAATTCAAAGTGCAAGATTATTCATTAACAAGTTTTGAAACATTGCAAGACTAATCAAACCTATTGAAGTAAATCTTGAAGAAAAAATTAAATATGATAAATTAGATGAATTTGATTTTTGAATTCTTTTACAATTTAATTCAATGAAGCAAAGCATTGATGTAGCAATGAATAAATATGAATTTACAATAGTTTATAAGTTTATTTATGATTTTATTATTAATAAATTCTCATCTTGATACTTAGAATTTTTAAAATTTAAGAATAATAATTATTTCATTCATTATTTATTCAGAGAAATTCTAATTACTCTTCATCCATATATGCCTTTTTTAAGTGATTATTTATTTGAAGATATATATCATGAAGAGTTACTACAAACAAAAAGCATTGAATATAGTATTAATAAAAATTCTAATTATCAAAGCATTGACAACCTTATTGAATTAATTACAAATTTAAGAAAATATCGCGAAGACAAAAAGATTTCAAAATCGATAACTCTAAATTACTTTATTGAAGATTGCAATATTAATTCTTTAAATCAATTAATAATTAATAAGTTATCCAACTTCAATGTCAATAAAAATAATGATTTTTTAATTCAATGTTCATTTGGAAAGATTTTCATTGAACAAAGAAATGAAGATAAACTTAACGAAATTAGTGAACTAGAAAAATTAATTAAAAAAACAAGAGATGAAATTGCATTTAATGAAAAATTCTTAAATAATCCTCAATTTATACAAAATGCTCCTCAAAAACAAATAAATGAAAAGAAAGAAAAACTTGAATTTCATAAAAGAAATTTAGAACTTTATTTAAATGAATTAAAGCAAAAAACAAAGTAAAATTCGGCTTACTTAATTGCCGAATTTTTTAATAATTTTGTTACATTAATTTTTATTGAATTAAGACCATATTCATCAATCAAGTTGATTGCTTTGTCTGAAAGTTCAATATTTCCTAAAGCAAGAGTGTCCTCATTGATATTCTCTAAATCAAAATCAGTTACTAATTTGGCTATGATTTTATTTCTAAATGCATATTCTTTATATTCAATAAATTTTGAAGCTCATGAATCTTTAATCTTATCTAGATTTGCATAGATATTATCAAGATTTTGATATTCACTTAGAAGTTTTGATGCTGTTTTTGGGCCAATTCCTTTAATACCCATAAAATTATCACTACTATCTCCAATAATTGCTTTGTAATCAATAACCTGACTGGGTTCAATGAAATATGAATCTTTGAAATTCAAATTATTCAATATGAAGTATGAGTCTTTATTTTTTTTAATAATTGATGTTTTTTCATCAATCAATTGATTTAAGTCTTGATCGGCTGAGAATATTAATTTGCTTGTAGAGGTATACATATTGCATACCTTTGCAATAATATCATCTGCTTCATATCCGCTCTTCTCAATATTTCTTATTTTAAGAGCACTAAGAATTTCTTTAATCAAATCTAATTGCAAATAGAAACTAGGTTCCATTTTACTTCGATTTGCCTTATATAAATCATACATTTGGTGTCTAAAAGTCTTTTCTTTTGCATCAAAAGCAATAAATAAATGTGTTGGATGATATTCATTAATTAAATTGAATAGTGTTTTAAAGAATAGTACAACTTCGTTTGTTGAAAACCCACTTTCATTAACCAAAAGCACATTGGACTTATTTAGTGCAAAGTACGATCTATATGCCAAATAAGTTCCATCTATAATTAACAATTTATTATTCATTATTTAATAACCTTAAAATCAATTAAATCAATTCAATTTTCTTTTCTTCTTATAAATTTAATCTTTACAATTTTATTTTTAAGTTTTTTTAGTTCCTCATTGTATTTGAATTGAATTGAGACAACCTTATAACTAGAATCCTGAAAATATAAGATTTGTTGCTTTGTTCTATACTTATTAATTCTTTCAACAACATCAACACATTGAGCAATTAAAATATATTCATTATTTGATCTTGTGTTAATTAATCTATTGCCTTCTATTTCATATTTTGATGTCGCAAAATAATTATAGGATTGTCCTAACAATTCAATTTCATTAGTTTGTAATAAAACTTCATCGTCTTCATTATTATCAATTAATTGATAATTAATTACTTTATTAAGAATTTTTTCATTTGTTTCTGTGATATTTTCTCTTATAAATATATTCAAATCTGACTTAGAATCTAGTTCATTAATCATTGTTTGTTGACTTAAATTAAAGTCCCTAAAAGTGCCTGATTTAATCAAAAGTTCGAGCGTTGCTCTACCTAGTGATTTAATTTTTGAAAGACTTAGAAGGCAGTGAACAAAATTTTTATATCCCTTAACTTCAAATCTATTTTCAACAATTAATTTAACCATTTCTGGCCCAATACCTTTTATTAGACCCAATGGAAGAACAATCTTATTGTCTTCAATCCTTGCTATATCAGTCGATTTATTGATATTTGGACTTATAAATTCAATTCCCATATTTTTTGCTTCATTCACATACTTAGCAATAGTAGCCTGAGCTCCATTTGCTGATGTTATACATGAAGCATAAAATTCAAGTGGATAGTTAGCCTTTAAATAGGCCATTTTAAATGTTAATGTCGAATATGCAATTGCATGTGATTTATTAAATCCATAGTCTGCAAATTTTTCAATGTTATTAAAGATATCATTTGCAACTTTGCTATCATATCCATTTTGAATGGCTTTATTTATGAATTCATTTTTTATTCGAACCATTTCATTAGCTTGTTTTTTGGAAATTATCTTTCTCAAAAGATCCGCTTCTTCAAATGGCATATTAGATATTTTTTGAGCTATTTGCATAATTTGCTCTTGATAAATTATTATTCCATATGTAGCATTAACAATTTTGTCATATTCAATTGAAATTGAAGGAATGATTTCAATTCCTTTTTTACGTTTCGCATAATTAGATACATATGCAATTGGTCCAGGTCTATTTAGTGAAATAACTGCTGCAATATCATTAAAATTATCAATTTGAATTTCTTTAAGACCTTTTATCATTACTGGACTTTCAACTTGAAATACGCCTAATGTGCTTCCGCTTGATAGCAACTCAAAAGTCTTTTTATCATAATAATTTATTTTTTCTCAATCAATCTTATTGTTAGGATATTTAGAATTAATAAGACTCTCAATTTCTTTAATTGTTGTCAGTGTTTTAAGACCTAGAATATCCATTTTGATAAGTCCAAAATATTCAAGATATTCCAAACTAATTTGCGTTTGCAAGAAGTTATCAACGTTTTTTGATATTGGGATTGATTCAATGATTGGAGTTGAAGAAATGATAATTCCAGCTGCATGAGTTCCAATCTGACGATAAAAACCTGAAATTCTTGAAGTTTGACTAATGACTTTACTTGCAAATTCAGAGTCATTGCTATTCAATTGTTCAAGTTCCTTTTTAAGAAAAGTATTCTTTTCATATTCTTCATTTAAATCATCATCATTTGAAGATATGAGTTTTGAAATACTATTAATCTTAGATGGCACTGTACCATACGCTCTTAAGACATCTCTAATTGCAGATTTCTTTCCTAAGGTAGAAAAAGTAACAATATTATTAACTCTATCATATCCATATTTACTAATTAAATAATTGATAACTTGATACCTTTTATCATCTTGAACATCAATATCAATATCAGGCGTTGAAATTCTTTTTGTATTTAAAAAACGCTCAAAAATCAAATTGTACTTGATTGGATCAATTTCAGTTATTCCTAGAACAAAGCAAACTAATGAACCAGCAGCAGAACCTCTTCCTGGTCCGATTGCAATATCATTATTTTTTGCTCAATTCACTCAATCTTGAACAATTAAAAAATAATCTGAGAAATTCATTTTTGCTATTATGTTTAGTTCTTTCTCTAATCTTGTAGCATAAATGTCTTGTTGAAATAGCGAAGTTAACTGCACTGATTCTCTTATTTTTTTAAATACTAAAAACTTTAAATACTCATCGGACTGAAGATTTTTATCATTCTCAAATTTAGGCAATAAATATTCTTTTTTTTCCAATGGAAAATATAAACTTTTTATAAATTCGTTTGTTCTTAAGAACAATCTATTAATTATTTCTAATGATGAATCAAATTGAAAATTGAATGAATTGCCTAAATTTAAATCACTATTTCTATTAGACATCTTGTTAAGTAATTCAATAATTGAGTAATCATCTAAACTTAAAATATTGAAGTTATTAAAAATTAAAATGTTTTTATTTTGATCAATTGAATCTAAATAGCTATCTAACTCGTCAAACTCAATTCCAATATAATAATTTTTATTTTCTATTTCTATTTTTGTTTCCTTGAAGTAACTTAAATGCGGATTTTCGACTAGAATAATATCCAAGTAATTTTCTAATATTTCATCTACTGAAAATTTTCTACCGCTTAGTAATAAATAGGAAATAAGTTTCAAGTTATAAAAAGCTTCTTTATTTTTTGCAAATAAGTTATATCGAAATTCTTTATTATTTACTTGCAAAAAAACATCAAGTCCAAAAATAGGTTTTAGATTATTTTTAATACATTTTAAATTGGCTTCTCCCAAACTAAAAAAGTGATTTTTTTCGCTAAACACTAAATATTCAACATTATTTTCCAAAGCCTTAGAAATGGCTTCATCAACAGTTATTGTACTTTGTAAAAATGAGTATGTTGTATTTAAATGGAGATTTAATAATTTCATAGTTTAATTATAATCAAAAGGTCAATTAAGTTTTTTAATTGAGACTATCTAAAAAAATTTAAAACTTCAAAAATTAATAATTTCTAATCATTATCTACAAGATAATTTAATGTTTTCAACTCAAATTGAAATGAGATTTTTAAAATTATTAATCTATTTTTAAAAACAGCTTAAATAATTATTTTTTTGTTAATAAATATGTGTCAAAAAACCATTTTTAGAAATAAAAACATCTTAATTTAAGATGAAAAAAGCAAATAGTTTTTGTCTATAATAGAGACATTTATACCTTATAAATTCGAAATTGATAAAAAATGAGACTTATTGTATTTTTAGTCTCATAAAATTATTTTACGAAGCATAAATAAATGCAATTCGAAAATCAAATTTCAGATTAAACATTAAGATAAGGGAGGTATATGTTACATGCAAAACTATAAATTTTGGATCGATAATGCAGGAACCATTAGTTCAAAAGATTTAGTTAACCTTAGAACATTTTATACTCCAATAATCGGGAATAATGGAATTGCATTTTATCATCACTTATATGACTTATATAATATTAATAAAGAAAAAAAATACGATTTAGTTTCAACGATGAATTTCTTGATCTTAGATTTTTCAGAACTTCAAAAAACGAAAAATGAGCTTGAGGCTATAGGTCTTATAAAAACTTTTCAAGATATAAATGGTGATATTCTTTTTAGATTAATAAGACCTCTTAATGCAAATGAAATCTCAAACAACATATTAATTTCAAGTATTCTACAAGAAAAAATAGGTCAAGAAAATTATTATAAAATTATTCAAAAAAATGCAAATTACACATTTGATGAAAATAAGTTAAATAATATTTCAAAAAGTTTTTTTGATATATTTGATACAAAAAAACTGCTATATACACAGGATATAAAATTAGATTTTAAATTAAAAAATGACTATCAACTTATGAATAGTTTAAGTGCTGAAGAATATATTCACTACTACACTAAAAGAGAATTAAGTCCTTCGCAAATATTGATGCTTAAGAAAATTAAACTAATGAATTTTAGCGACTCTGCTATTAATTCCATTATAAAATATTCGATCGCTATAAATAATTCAATTGTATGCAACTATATTGAAAAGATTGCGAATGATTTTGCTAAAAGAAATCTTTTTGAAGCAGATATGATTGACAATGAATTGAATCAAGCTAGTTTATTTAAAAATAGAAACTTGGTTCACTCATCAATGAAATCTAAAGACAATAATGCTATGCAAAATGATTTAAGTGATGGATTGGCTTGAGATGATTAATGGGAGGAAAAATATATGGATAAAAAAATACTAGAATCCATTTTTTCATCCAACGATGAATTAGATATAAATAAATTGCGTGAAGAAGTTCTATCAGATGAATACATTAAAAAAGAGATTCAACGTCTTAATTTGAATGAACAACAAATAAAAAAAGGTATGGGCATCCTTCAAAGATATCATGATTTTATTATTGAACACAATCACAAACCACATTATGAATTGTATGTAAATATGTATGGATTTTTAGATGAAGATCATTCAAAAAATCCGATTTTTGAAAAATCAAAGAAATTAGAAAATTTCTGACTAACTTCAGTTACAGAATTGGATCCAATCATTGAAAGTTACTTTATTGAGAACAAAAGCAATCGCGTTTTTACTCCCCTTAAGTCATCCCTACAAAATTTCTTGGATAATCTAATAAATACAAAAGAGTCTGGAAGAATAAAAACATTGTTTAAGAATATTGCCTCAAAAGGAATTTTTGAAGCTAATCTTTGATTATTTGATAATAAAAATAAGTATGCATCCAATATATTGAAATACATAGCATCACTAAGTGCACTTTTATTTAATAAAACTGTCGCATTTATTAATTCTAATGACTTGTACAGTTATATTTCTTCAAATATTGATGAAAAAAAATCAATCATATGACATCTCAATCGTGTTGATGTTTTAATTATTAATAATCTAACTTTAGGTATCAAACCTCAATGATATTTAGATAGTCTAATAAATATTTTCACGACTAGAAATACAAAAAATCTTCCTACACTAATTTCATCATCAAGAGATATTGTTTCACCAAAAACTAAGCTTCTAAGCAATTATTATTACTCAAAATATGATCAAACAAATGATCTAGAGGAATTGTTCAAACAAACAATTTCTGAGTTATTTGAAAAGATTACTATTAACTAAATACGATAAATATTCTATGTTAATTTTACATTCCTACAAAGGTTTGTTTTTTAATTATTTTTTCTAATACTTTTTCTATAAATAGAAATTAATGATTCTAAATTACTAACTTTTTGTATTCAAATTTAATTAAATAAATTTAAAAATTTAAAATTTTAATTAGTAATAATATAGAATATTTCTTTTATTACTTTTGGAGATTTATATTTATGAAAAAGAAAAATATACTTAGCATACTTGGATCACTTAATATTGTAGCAATTGGAACAATAGCAATTAGTTGTAGTAACAATAACGAATCATACATTAAGATAGATAATCATAATGATAACTATGATGCAAATATCGATCACACAAACAAACCAAGTATTACTCCAAGTATTAAACCCAATCATCCTCAAAATAACAAAATTATAGAACCTTCAAATAATTTCATTAATCCTGAAAAAGATTCAAATTCCAATCAATCATTGCCAAATTCAAACTCTAATTCAGACTCTAATTCAAACCAATCAGTAGAACCTAATTTTGATCATTATAAAATCAATAATGAAATTGAAACCAATCTTAAAATAACAAATTCAACTTATAGTTTCCTAGATAATGATAGAAATTATATTGATAATTCAAGTAAAGAATTTAAAGAAATTAATCAATCAGAAGATTCAATTAGAAAAATGATCTTAAATGATTTTCTTCCAAAAAACTTTTACTCACATCCAAGATATAAAATTAAAAATGAAAATTCAGTAATTGGCAATGAACAAAAAGGCAAACTTTCATTAGTAGATACAACTACTCAGACTGAAGTAGTCGATGGTGTTAGTTGATATCAAAGATTAAGATATCCAGAAACTGCCGTTATCAAAGGTGGTGAAGACAATAGCAATACTAAACTTAAATTAGATGCTGACGGAAGTATAACTGGAAAGCAACATGACAGTTATGATTCTGGTGCAACAGAAGTTTGAGCCTATTACAAGGGACATTTATATTCAACTATTGTTGATGTTATGTCAGTTGAGAATACTAAGAAATTTAATGAAGAAAAGAAAGCTAGAGAAGAAGCTAAAAAGATTGTTAAGGATTGACACAACCTTCCAATCCTAGAAAAAATTACTGAAACTTATAAATGAATTACAAAGAATGTTAAATACGACCATAATCGTGAACTTCAAAATGTTCTACTTAATCAAACTGCATATTCAGCATTAGTCGAGAAGCATACAGTATGTACTGGTTATGCTAAAGGTTTCAAAATGCTTATGGATGAATTAGGAATACAATGTCGTTTAATCGAAGGACAAAGTAGTCGTGAAAATGCTGCAAGACACGTTTGAAATCTAATTGAGGTTGATGGTGAATGATATCATGTCGACCCTACTTCTGACCGTTTGGAAAATAGAGTTGGAGAAAAACCAATGACAGAAACTGAATTTAAGTTTTTTATGAATAGTAATGAAGACTTTGATAAAAAAGATAAATTCAATCGTAGTATAGGTAAAGAGGGAAGTCGCTTAAGAAACTATAAAATTAATGACTTTGTTCACACAAAAGATGAAGTTTTAGCTCTAATTGATAATAAGTTAGGAGAATTAAATAAGATACCTACTCATTTAACCTTAGTTGCTAGTTCATTTTCTGGCGTTATCAAAGCTTTTGAAGAAAAAGGATTGGAAATTTCTGAAAGACCAAAAATTCTTGAAAATGGTGTTACTAAGAAAATTGAATATGAGTTTATAAACAAAAATAAAGAAATTCCTGTTATTGATGCAGATATTTATCTTGAAAAATATAAAACTGAAAATTCATTCGCAATTAAGGTTAAATTCAATAATAAAGAACAAATCACTGATTTAAAAGTTGGTAACTTCAACATTGAAAACGCAATGATAAAAGAAGTTAAAAAGATTGATGATGGATACATACTATTTCTTGATCATTTTAAGAAATTCGGTGATCTTGAAATAACTCTAAAATCTATAAAGAAAATGGGTTACAAATTTAATATCAAATCAGATAGTAAATTAAAATTTAAGATTGAAAAACATAGCAAACCAAATGCCACTCTTCAAGCAATATCATCAAATCAAGTTGTCCTTAAAAATGTGTCAAGTGGTATGCAATATAAGAAAAATAATAATGAATGGTTTGATATAACTAATGATAATTTTCTAATTAATAACGCAACCTTAGGAACTATTTCGATTCGTTATAAAGATACATACAAAGTTGATTCTGAAGTTCAAACAATTAATCTTGAAAAAGCACAAGATGTAGATAATCAAGTTAAATTGATTTACAATAATCTAATTATTGGTCTAGATGATTCAATGGAATATAGGCTTAAGGATGAAAAAGATTGAAAACCAATTGCAAATTCAGTGATGTCTAATCCTAAAAAAGGTACTTATTTAATCAGAAGAAAAGCATTTGGCACAACTCTTGCTTCTCAAACTTCTGAGTTAGAAATACAATAACAAAATAATCCCTTATAACAAAATAATAAAAAGCAGATTGAAACTATTTGTCATCTGCTTTTTATTATTTTGAACTATAAGATTGTTTCTTCTGTCAATTGAATATCAATGTTTTTAAGTATTTCTCGATCTGAATCACTTGATATAGAAGTACGATGTAAAAATAAACCTGAGAGATTCTTAAGTTGTAAATATGCTTTCTTTGCGATTTCAGAATTATTGGCACTAACAGATAGAGCAAATAAAGTTTCCTTCAAATCTAAACTTAGTTGGTTATAGTGTAATGATTGCTTGAGATTTTGAACTAATTCAATGACTGAAGGTTCAAGTACGTCAATACTTCTATCAATCTTTGCAAAGTATTTCAATGCATTCAAAATTGCTGCACTATTGGAATTTAAAAGATTTGATTCTTTACCAATTAAAACATTGTTTTCATCAATTTCGATTGCTGAACAGATAATATTATTTGTAGCACTAAATTCATTAGCCACTTTTATTGACTTAATAAGATTGAGATCAATATCATTTTGTTTAATTATCTTTGCTAATCTTGTCACATGAATTTTTGGACATTTATCTAATTGGTAATTAATATTGGTTTGATAGTATCTACGAATAATTTCCTTTTTTGAAGCTATTGATACTACTTCATCATTAGTAATACAAAAACCAGCCATATTAACTCCCATATCTGTAGGAGATTTATACATTGAATTCTGATAAATTGAACTTAAGATTTTATTAAGAATTGGAAAGGCTTCAAGGTCACGATTGTAATTTGTTGCTTTGGTTCTATATGCCTTATAGTGATAATGATCTAACATGTTTAAATCATTTAAATCAACAGTAGCTGCTTCATATGCTAAATTAACAGGATGTTTAACATCTAAATTTCAGATTGGAAACGTTTCAAATTTGGCATAACTAGATTTAACATTATTTTTATAATCATGATATAGTTGGGAAAGTATTGCACTTAATTTTCCGGATCCTGGTCCAGGGGCAGTAACAATTGCTAATTTCTTTTTAATTTTAGTATATTCATTTTTACCAAAACCTTCATCTGAAACAATTAAGTCAATGTCATTTGGATAATTTTTAATCTTATATTGTCTAACTACTTTAATTTTTTTCTTATTTAATTTATTAATAAAAGAATTAATCTCATCTGAATTCTCAAATTGCGTAATAATTACACTATTGATATCTAGTTTATGTTTTTTAAATTTACTTATCAATCTAAAAACATCTTCCTCATAAGTTAAATTTATATCAGATCTAACTTTTTTATTTTTAATATCTAAACTTGAGATCACAATAATCATTTCAAGGTCATCTTTTAGTTTTAAAAGCATATTGAATTTGGTATTGTGTTGAAATCCTGGCAGAACTCTTGTGGCATGAAAATCATTAAATAGTTTTCCACCAAATTCAATATACAATTTACATCCAAATTTATTAATTCGATTTCGAATTGCTTCCGATTGTAAATTTATGTATTTTTCATTATCAAAACCTTTTAACATTCTATCCACCATTTACTACTTGAAATTTATATTTTTAAATTATATTTAAATTACAATCAAATTTTAATAAAAGCAATCCCTTTATTTTTCTTAATAAAAAAGACGATTTTAATTTATTGTAAAATTTTTATATAATCTAAAAAAACTATGTTGAAAGGCAAAAAACAATGAAATTTAATGAGCAAAGAACGAAAATTGTGGCAACAATTGGACCTTCAAGCGATAATTATCAAACAATGAAAGAGTTGATTGAAGCTGGCGTAACAACGATTAGAGCCAACTTTTCACATGGCAATGGAGAAGAACACAAACACAAGTTTGATATTGCAAGACAAATATCAAGTGAACTAGATCGACCAATTTCCTTAATGTTGGATACAAAAGGTCCTGAAATTAGAGTTGGAAAAATAAAAGATGGAAGCTGTTTAATTCCAGCTAAACAATTACTATCAATAAGAACTGATAAGGAATCATATGAAAATTTAATTGGTAATGAAAACCAAATAACTGTTTCATATCGGATGGACTTAGATGTAAAAGAAGGCAATCGAGTTTTATTGGATGATGGAAAGTTAGTAACTTTTGTTAAAGAAGTAAAAGATGCTGAAATTATTGTTGAAACCTTAAATTCACATCTTTTAAAGACAAACAAAAGAGTTAATATTCCTGGTGTTGATTTTTCCCTTCCTTTCTTAAGCAAAAAGGATATTGATGACATTATTTGAGGTGCAAAATATAAGGTTGATTATATTGCAGCATCTTTTGTTAATAATGCAAATCAAGTCAAAGAAATAAGAAAAATTCTTGATGAAAATAATGGAAAACATATTCAAATTATTTCTAAAATTGAATCTCAAACAGCCATAGATAATATAGAAGAAATTATTCGCGCATCAGATGGAATCATGATTGCACGTGGTGATTTAGGTTTAGAAATTCCTTTTTATGATGTTCCATATTATGAAAAGAAAATTATTCGTTCGGCAAGAATGCAAGGTAAAGAGGTCATTGTAGCAACACAAATGTTGGACTCAATGGAAAACTCACCAATGCCAACAAGAGCTGAAGTAACTGATGTTTATTATGCAGTTGAGTTAGGTGCTGACGCTACAATGCTTTCTGGTGAATCTGCAAGTGGTAAATACCCTGTGCAAGCAGTTAAAGTTATGTCTCAAATTGTAAAAAGAGCTGAGAAGGAATACTTCACTGAATTATTCTATGAAAAACAAATTCAAAAAGTTGCTAACGATCAAGATTCAAGAATGCTTATTTCATATGAAGTTGCTTCTATCTTACAAACTGGTGAATATAAATATGCAATAGTTTTAAGTCACAGTGGAAAACTACTAAAAGAGATTGCTAAATATCGTCCAAATGCTTATATTATTGGTATTGTAAGTGATGATAAACTGGTTTGAAGTTATGGCGTAACCGCTGGTGTATTTTGTGAAAAACACTCTGAAGCAATTAGAGGATTAATCAAACATGACCATGAAGCAGGACGTCAAATTCTAGGTGCTTATGGTGCAAGAAAGGGTGACAAATTCATCGTTGTTGATAGTCTAAATATAACAATACATGAATTCTAATTTGAATAAAAAAACTCCAAATTCCCACTCTTGAATTAGGAGTTTTTTTATACTATTTTTTTAGTAAAATCAATACTTTTTAAATATTTTTTTACTGATTGAAGAATAAAAAGATTACATCTCTTAGTTAGTAATTTGATAATTTAGATTATTATCTTTATTTTCATTTAATTTCTTCTTTAGATAGTCTTTTAAAAGATTATCTTTGATATCTAAACTAACTTTTTCATTTTCATTTTTTGCATCTTTTTGAATATAGAAAAATAATTTTTCTGAGACATTGCCATGTTTTAAATTATTAGGTAGGGTAATGCTTTTAAATTTATTCATTGCTAAGGCAGACTCTTCGATTTCAACAATATTACTTAGATCAATAGTACTTAATTCATTATTGGCAAAAACTGCAGTTTTTAATTTTTTAAAATTCTTTAACTTATCAAGGTTAATAGATTTAATATTATTATTCATAAATGCGCCATTGCCAATATTAACTATTGATTCAGGCAACTCTAAAGAAGTCAAATTATTATTTAAAAATGCATTATCCTGGATAGATGTTAAATTACTAGATGTTTGATCAAACTTAACTTCTTTAAGACCAAGTCCTTCAAATGCACCTGATTCAATTGTTGTAATACTACTTGGTAAAATAATCTTTTCAATATTAATAGCTCCTGTAGTTGGGTCAAAAATTCCTTCAGGTAATCTAAATTGTGGATTTGAAAAATTAGTTGATGTGTGTGTAAATAAAATTTTTAATGCTTTATCAGAAAATGAAGCTTGTGGAATAACTTTTAGATTTGTAGCTCTACTTAAATCTAAAGTTTTTGTATCTTTATTGTAATTTGCAATCCCATTATTTCCTAAAACATAAGTTTTCGCAAAATCGTTAGCCTTTTCTCCCTTACCACAAGAAACTACAAAAGCTGAAGCTATAATTGGTGACACTGATGCAATTGATAATAATATTTTTTTTGTTGATTTCATAATTGTTACTTATTTTATCATATTTGAAACTAAAAAAATATCTAAGCACTAATTTAGTAATCTAATGAATAATATATTTTTTATTTCAGAATGAATTTTATTTTTTTCCTTATAAACATTAAGAATAAATGCCTTTCTTATTTGAAAAATATTTTTTTGTTTTTGTTTCAACTAAAATAGATAAAAAACTGAATTTTTGAATAAAAAACATGGCTTTTTTAATTAAAAAAACTCAATAAATTAAGTTGAAAAATCAATAAATGCTTACTTTTTCTAAAAGCAATTTATAGTAATATAATAATTAATGTAATTAATGGAGAGATTATGAGATTCAAACGTATATTTTTTATTGTAACAGATGGATTGGGTATCGGACCTGAACCAAGACAAGAAGAATTCGGAGACAAGGGAGCTAATAGTTTATTACATGCTTCAGAAGCTTTACCTTTAGAAATTCCAACTTGAAAATCACTAGGAATTACTGAAATTGCAAAGATTGCAGGACACAACCAAAGAGTTAAAAAACCTTTAGCATATGTTGGCACAATTCATGAAATGTCAAATGGAAAAGATACATTAACTGGACATTGAGAAATGATGGGTATTTATACAAAAACTCCTAACCCTCAATTCACAGAAAAAGGATTTCCAGATGACTTAGTTGCTGAGCTATCAAAAGCATGAGATGGAAGAAAAATCATTGGAAATAGAAACGCATCAGGAACAGTTATTTTAGCTGAACTTGGACATCAACATATGGAAACTGGGGATATGATTATCTATACTTCCCCAGATTCAACATTGCAAATCATTGGTGATGAAAAGACATTGGGTGTTGAAAAATTGAATGCATATGCAAAAAAAGCAAGAGAAATTTGTTCATCAAAACCTGAATGAAATGTTGCTAGAGTTATTTCAAGACCATTTGTTTATGAAAATGGAAAATTCACAAGAACATTTAATAGACATGATTTTGCAAATAGACCTACTGGTCACATTATCATGGAAGACTTACAAAAAGCAGGAATTGAAGTTATTGCTGTTGGAAAAATCAATGACATTTTTACTGGCGTTGGTGTGGATAAAAATTATGGACCAGCTTCTGATGATGAAAACATGGATGTTGCAATTGATATTGCCACATCAGATTCAAAAAATCAATTTATTTTTGTAAATCTAGTTCAATTTGATAGCCACTATGGCCATCGTGAAGATCCAGTTGGATATAGTCAAAATGTTTCGAGATTAGACATTAAATTAGCTAAGTTAATTAATGCAATGAAGGAAGACGACTTACTAATCATGACATCGGATCACGGTAACGATCCAACATTCGGTCCAGATCACACAAGAGAAGCATTGCCATTGACAGTATTTTCTAAATCATTTAAGAATCCAAAAATTCTTGGAACTCTAAAGGGCTTAGGAACTGCAGGTAACATTGTTGCTAAAAACTTTGGTGTTCCACTAATTGAAACTGGAGACGATATTTTTGATCAATTAATATAGTTTAATTTATTATTAAATTAAAACAGGTAAAATGGCCTGTTTTAATTTAAGTTAAAAATCAATAAAATCTATAAAATTATTAGTTATGAAGAAATTGGAAAAAATTACAACACAAGAAGAAAATTTTGCCAAATGATATACAGATGTAATTCAAAATGGTGATTTAATGGCCTATGGTTCTTCAAAAGGGTCAATTATTTTTAAACCTTTATCATTTGGAATTTGAGACAATATTCGTTTAATTTTAGACAAAGAATTTAAAAGAATTGGCGTCAAAAATGTTAATCTGCCTCTTTTAATTCCCGAGAGTCTACTAAATAAAGAAAAAAATCATATTGATGGTTTCAATCCTGAATTAGCAACAGTCACTGAAGTTGGAGGCAAGAAATTAACTGAAAAATTCTTTATTAGACCAACAAGTGAAGTGTTATTTGGTGATTTCTTTAAAAATGAGATTGAATCTTATAATGATCTTCCACTTATTTATAATCAATGAGTAAATGTTTTGAGATGAGAAAAGACAACTAATCCATTCTTAAGAACACGTGAATTTCTATGACAAGAAGGTCACACAATTCATTCAACGCAAGAAGAAGCAGAAACATTAACAAAAAAAATGCTAGATATTTACACATCATTTGTTGAGGAATATTTAGCTATTCCGGTTGTTAAAGGTCAAAAAACCGAACACGAAAAATTTGCTGGCGCAACATACACATACACAATTGAAGCAATGATGAAAGATAAAAAAGCATTGCAAACTGGTACAAGTCATTATTTAGGTCAAAATTTTACAAAAGCTTTTAATATTACATTTAAAAACAAAGAGAATAAACTTGAAAATCCTTATGGAACATCATGAGGAGTTTCAACTAGATTGCTTGGGGCTCTAATAATGACTCATGGGGATGACCGCGGCATCATCATTCCTCCAAAGATTGCTCCAACAAAAGTAGATATTATTGAATTGTTCGCTGCCAAAGATAGTAGAGTTTCAGAAGTTGCATCTCAAATATCAATGCTTTTAGATAATGAATTTATATCTAATGAGATTGATAAAAGCAATAAAAACGCAGGTTTTAAAGCAGCTAATTCCGAAATTCATGGTACACCATTACGGATTGAAATTGGACCTAGAGATTTAGATAATGACGTTGTAACCTTCGTTAGAAGGGATACACTTGAAAAACACCAAGTTCCAATCTCTAATGTATTGCAAATGACTAAAAAGTTACTAGATGATATCCAAAATAATTTATTTAATCAAGCAAAACTAAGATTAATTAATAGCATCAAAATTGCTTATAACTATGATGAATTCAAACAAATAATTAATTCAGGTTATTGAGCAATTACTAAATTCTGCGGTGATTCAATTCTTGAGGATGAAATTAAGAAAGATACTGGCGCAACGTCACGCTGTATGCCATTCAATTTAGACATAAAAATACAAAGCGATAATTGCTTCTACTCAAATAAAAAAACTGATAAAATTGTAATTTTTGCAAAATCTTATTAATCTAATTTAAGGAGTTAAATATGTATAAAAAATTATTAAGAGAAGAATTAAATAATGAACATTTAAATGGTAAGTCAATCGTTGCATTTAGAGCTACATGATGTGGTCCATGTCAAATGATTGGTCCAGAATTGCAACGTCTTGCAACAGAAAATGAAGACATTAATGTTTTTGATTTTGATGTTGATCAAAATGTTGAATTTGCACGTGAAATGGGAGTTAGTGTAATTCCTTCATTATTCTATTATGACGATGGTAAATTAGTAAATTCTACTAGAGGCTATTTACCAGTTGAAGAATTAAAGAAACAATTTATTAAAAAATAAAGTAAATTATGATTAATTTCAAACCAAAAGCCTATTTCACAGACTTAGATGGTACTTTATTAGATTTACCAAAAACAAAAGAAAAGATTAGTGAAAAAAATCTGCAAATATTAAAAGGAAAAAATACTAGTGGTACTCCTTTTATTATTGCCACTGGTCGTTATGCATCTGATTTCGTCTTAGACTTAGCTAAAAAAGCAAACTCTAAATATGTGATTTGCCAAAACGGTGGCATCATTGTTGATTCAAATGGTGAAATTATTGCAAAACATGAAATAAATAAAGACACAGTAATTGAAATTCTTGATTTAATTAAACAAAAGAATCTATTTTTCATTTTAAATAGTGGAAACACAATTTATGGTAATAAAGCTAGACTAAAATTAATTAGACCATGAGTTAGAAGCATGACACAAAAGAATTATGATGATTTGGAAACAATTACTGATTGCACAAAAATAATTGTCTTTGGTACCACTAAAAAAGGAATTAAAAAATTAAAAGAAGAACTAGAGAGTGAATTCAAAAATATTTCAATTTTTATAGTTTCAAAAGGATTTGCAATTGAAATTAATGATATCAATGCAAGCAAAGGAAAAGCTATTGAATTCGTCTCAAAATTACTAGATGTAAATCCAAAAGAAACTATTCATTTTGGTGATTCAGGAAATGATACCTCTTCAATCCCTTATGTTGGTGCCTTTGTTGCGATGAAAAATGCTTTACGAAATGTTAAAAGTCAAGCAGCATGAGTTGCTGGGTCATACAAAAATTCAGGTGTGTATAATGCCATTAAAAAAATTGAAAATTCGAATTAGTTAATTGGAATATAATTTTTTATGTAGATATTAACTTAAATCATCGATTTAATTTAATATGGAGTAAAAAAGGAGAACAATGAAAACAAAAATAGCTATTAATGGCTTTGGAAGAATTGGACGTCTAGTTTTTAGAGAATTAATTAATGACAAAGATTTAGAAGTTGTTGCAATTAATGATTTAACAGATGCTAAAACTTTAGCACATTTATTAAAATACGACACAGCACATGGAACATTTGACTATGAAATTAGTAGCAACGACAAGGCAATAGTTGTCAGCGGCAAAGAATACCTAATTTTCAGTGAAAAAGATCCAAAACAACTACCATGAAGTGAATTAGGTGTTGATATTGTTGTTGAGGGAACTGGTAGATTTTTAACTACCGAATTAGCGCAACTACACATTGATGCTGGAGCTAAAAAGGTTTTAATCACTGCCCCATCAAAGAGTTCTGAAGTCAAAACAGTTGTTTACTCAGTTAATGAGGATTCTTTAACAAAAGATGATGTTATTGTGTCTGGAGCATCATGTACAACTAATTGCTTAGCACCGGTATTAAATGTATTAGAAAAAGAATTTGGTGTGGCAAAAGGATACATGACCACCGTACACTCATATACTGCTGACCAAAGATTACAAGATGCACCTCACTCAGATTTAAGAAGAGCAAGAGCAGCAGCATCAAATATGATTCCTACAACTACTGGAGCAGCTAAGTCAATTGGAAAAGTTATTCCAACATTAAAAGGAAAAATGAATGGTATTGCTTTAAGAGTTCCAACAATCACTGGTTCAATCATTGATTTAACAATTGAACTTAAAAAAGATGTTACAGTTCAAGAAATAAATCAAGCAATGAAAAATGCAGCCTCAGATTCATTAAAATACACTGAAGATCCTATTGTATCTAGTGATGTTATTGGTTCTACAGCAGGAGCAATCTTTGATTCACAATTAACCCAAGCTCTAGAAGTAGATGGTAAGAAGTTATACAAAGTGTATGCATGATACGACAATGAGTCATCATTTGTAAATCAATACATTAGAACTCTAAAACACCTTGCAAATTTAAAATAAAGAATCGCTTATAAAAAATTAGCCCAAGTTAGTTAGGCTAATTTTTTCTTTTTTTATTTTTAATTATTTAAAAAGTGCGTCAAATATTTCTTCGTAGTATTTTACTGGAATAAACTCAACTTCCTTCTTAACTTCTTCAGGAACATCGATTAAATTCTTAGCATTATCATATGGAATAAAAATCTTTTTAATTCCAAATTGCGCTGCAGCAAGTGATTTTTCTTTTAATCCACCAATTGGAAGAACTTTTCCTCTTAGTGTTATTTCACCTGTCATTCCGATATTAGCTGGAACTGCTTTTTTAGATAGGGCACTTATGATTGAAGTAGTAAATGTTACACCGGCTGAAGGGCCATCCTTTGGTATTGCTCCGGCAGGCACGTGAATATGAATTGACTTGTTATCAAAATCAAAATCAATTCCAAATTTTTCTGCGTTAGCTCTTACATAAGCCAATGCAATTTGAGCTGACTCTTTCATAACATCTTTTAAATGTCCAGTTAGTTTTAATCCTTCCTTACCAGGAAAAGTTGTAACCTCAATTGCTAAAGTAGAACCACCAAAACTAGTATATGCCAGTCCATTAACAACTCCTACTTGATCTTTATTCTCATTTTCATCTTCTTCGAATTTAATTGGTCCTAAAAAATCAATTATTATTTCCTCAGATACATCAAAACTATCAGTGATTTCTTTGTCTAAAATCTTAACTACGATTTTACGAGCAATACTATCTAGTAAACGTTTAAGTTCACGAACTCCGCTTTCTCTTGTGTATGAGCAAATTATAAATTCAAGCATTTCAGAAGAAATTTTCATTTGTGATTCAGTTAGAGCATTTTGTTCTAATACTTTAGGCATTAAATGAGTTTTAGCAATCTCTATCTTTTCAGCAGTAGTATAAGTTGATAATTCAAGTAACTCAACTCTATCAATTAAAGCAGCAGGGATACTATCATAGTAGTTTGCTGTTGCAATAAATAAAACTTTTGATAAGTCATATTCAAGATCTAAGTAATGATCTTGGAAGTTAGGATTTTGTTCAGGATCTAGTACTTCAAGCATTGCACTTGTTGGATCACCTCTAAAGTCTGAAGACATTTTATCAATCTCATCAAGCAATATAACTGGGTTTGAAACTCCTGCTTTTTTAATTGCAGAAATTATTTTTCCAGGCATTGCTCCAACATAAGTTCTTCTATGTCCTCTTATTTCACTTTCATCCTTAACTCCACCTAAAGATACCTTAATAAATCTACGTTGTAATGCTTCGGCAATCGATTTTGCTAGAGTAGTTTTACCTGTACCTGGAGGACCAATTAAAGTTAAAATTGGAATATTATTAACTGGATTGTTTAACGTTTCGCCTGTTTTATGAACAAATAGATTCTTATCAATAAAATGTTCGTTATCATTCTTGATTGCAATATATTCTTCATCAGCATTTTTGCTTTTTGTATGAGTTAAAACAGAAATGAATTCTAGAATTCTTTGCTTTGGTTTTTCAAGACCAGAGTGATGCTTATCAAGTATTTTTCTTACATGATTTATATCTATTAATTCTTTGCTTACTTTTCTTCATGGTAACGCTAGAATTAAATCAATGTAATTTTTTGTAATGTTTGCTTCTGGGCTTGATGCCATCATTGATGCTAATCTAGCTTGTTCAATCTTTAGAGCTTCTAAAACATATGATGGATATCTTTTACTTTCTTCAGGGTCTTTTTCAATTTTTTCAGCATTATTTGTCGAATCATCATTAAGCATCGATCTTAATTGCTTAATTTTTTCTCTTACTAGGAAATCTCTTTGAGAATTTTCCATTTCTTCATTCATTTTCTTGCTTAATTCATAATCAACATTAACTGATTCAAATTTTAATGATAATATTGCAACTACTTCATTAATTAATTCATCATTTTTTAAATGAAGTAGTTTAATTAAATCTTCTCTCGTTAGATGAGTTTTAATTATTTTTATAATCGTTCAAATTTTCTCATTCAATTGAGGTTCTTTATATGTAGTGGTTTCAACATCAATAATTTCATTTACGATAAATTTTCTAAATGTCTCAGCGGCAGCAAAATCAAAAGTATTTGGATTAAAGAATTTTGCATCAGATTGATTAGATGGTTTTTTAGCAATAAAATCATCTAATTTTTTTAACGATTTTTGTAATAACTCAATTGAAATTAAACCCTTAGGTTCAATAATTTGCTCATATGAACCAAATATTAAAGGACTACTTTTATCATTCTCATCTAGTTTTAGAAGGTCTCCTAACTTTACAGCTGCTGAACAATTTAATTTAAGTGTATACACACCATTGTTTTCTGTTGAGTTTTTTACTGTTGCAACAACTGCAATATCTTCTATCATATCTCTATTAGTTATTTCAGTTTCTCTTGCAAATTCATCCTTAATAAAAGTAATTAGAATTTTATTTTTATATTCTTTGTTTTCAAGAGATTGCATCATTGCTAAAACTGAATTAGGTTTTCCAACTCTAATTTGATCTGTGTCATATGGCAGAAGAATTTGCTTTTTGATTGGTATAAAAGGTAATATCATTTTTCCTCTTTCAAATTTATTTTTATTTTATTTGATCTGATTAAATATTTCTAATTTTTGAGAAAAAAATAGGAATTATTTAGCAACAATAACTAATGCCGGTTTAATTACACGATCATGCAATTTATATCCGATATTTTTAATTTCAATAATTGTATCTTTTTCTAAATCTGATGTAACTAATTCATAAACCTGATGAATATTAGCATCGAATTGTTCTCCAACACTAGGAATAATTTTTGTAAGTCCGACGCTTAATAACACTTCTTCAACTTGCTTATAAAGCATATTGAATCCAACAATAAAGTTCTTTAAGACTGAGTTATCAATGTTTTGAGCGGCATTGATTGCAATCTCAAAATTATTAAGTGGCAAAATTAATTTTTCTAAAAATGATTGCAAAGCATATAATTTTGCTTCTTTAATTTGTTCTTCTTGGTGTTCTGATATTTTTGCCTTATATTCATTAATTGTAGATTGTGCTTTCTTTTGAACATTAATTGCTTCTTGTTTAAAAACATTTGCATCTAAAATTGCTTTAGTTTTTAGGTTTTCAATATCATCATTAAGTTTTTTAATCTCAGCTTCTTTTAATTGAAGTTCATTCTTCAATTTATTTAAATCATTGCATAAAGATTGATTTTTTTCAATCAATGATCTTTCTTTTGCATTAATTTTTTTTCTTGAGATTAATTTAAGTTTGTAAACAGTCTTTTTATTCTTAAATATTATTTCAGTTTCACTTAATTTCTTACCATTACTAATAATTTCCAATATTAATGGATCAATTTCATCATAATTTCAAATATAGGAATATTTTTTTGACTCTTCCTTTTGATTTGAATTATCCTTTTTCAATAACTCAAATATAACTTGTTCAAATTTTTCAAAAGTTCACATTATCTATCTCCTTTTTTTATTAGTATTGACAATAAATCAAGTGTTTCTAATGATTCTTCAATATCAATGTTTTTGGGACCCATGATTGAAATTTCTTTGATATTTTTATCATTTTCAAAATCAATTTTTTTACTGATTATATTTAAATTTTCTCTAGAGAAATCAAGTCTAATTTTGTTATCCTCATCTAGGTTATTTTCAATCGTTGATCAAACTGAATGTTTTTCAATTAATTCGAGCAATCCAACTAATTCTTCTCTTGAAATATTTTTAGATAAAATCATTGCATCTTTGTTATACGTTTTATTTTGTGTTTTTTCTTCAAAAACAAAAATTGTTTTGATGAATCGCTCAAGGAGGCGCTCATAATTTCCAATTCTTTCCTTAAATAATGGAAGTAGAGCTTTTGCTCTTATTGCTAACTCAATCATTGGTGTATCAATAAGTCGCTCCTTAAATAATCGAATTGCAATTCTAAGATCATTCAATTCAATTCCTTCTTCAAAGTCAAATAGTTTATTTTGCACATTACCAGAACTTGTCACAATAACAATAACTGCTGATTTTTCATCAAGTGGAGTTAGTTGAATACTTTTTAATTTCTCATCTTTATTATTCGAAGTTGCAATAACTGTAAAATGCGCCATTTTACTGATCAAATTAGCTGCTTCATCCAACGTAGTATCAACACTTAATCTTTTTTTAATTAGTATGTCGTTTAGGCTTCGATTAAAAAATTTTTTAGGATTATATGCAATATATTTAGTATAGTATTCAAGACCATAGGTAGTTGGTATTCTTCCACCTGAAGTATGCGGTTTTTCTAAAAAACCTTGCTTTTCTAGATCCGACATAATATTTCTTATTGTTGCAGATGAAAGTTCAAGTTTTTTTATATCAACAAGTTTTTTAGATCCAACTGGTTCGCCTGTTTCAAAAAAAGTCTCAACAATCATTTTAAAAATATCAAGATGACGATTCTTTAAATCCATAATTGAAATAATAAAATTACTCCTTAAAGTTTTATTATCTCAATAATTTTAGCACTAAATTAGCACTTTAACATTTTAATTGCTAAATTTCATTAAATTTAATCTTGACTCTTCTTTTTTAATTAATCTAATATAGTTTGGAATATGTTTAAGCATAATAATAATTGTGCATCCAACTAGAATGTAACTGTGGGATCATAGTGGTATATTTTGATTAATGAAAGATAAAACTCATTCATTATAGTAATAAGGAATGAAACTTAAAAAAGCAAAAACAATTGCTGATATAACTGAAGTAAGCGAAACATATTTAGTAATTAATACTAAACAAAGATAAAATAAAGCAAGCATAAAGAATGTAGTTAAATCAAAGGCTAGAATCATTCCAAAGAAAGACGCCACTCCTTTACCACCTTTAAATTTAAAGTAACAAGGAATAATGTGTCCAATGAATGCTCCTAATCCAGCAAACAAAGGAATAATAGATTTAGTATCACCATTATTAAGAAATTTCTTGAATAAGAAAACTATCATTGTTGGAATAAATGACTTCAAGCAATCAAAGATAAAAACTAAAATTGCAAATTTGAATCCAAATACTCTCAGAGCATTTGTTGAACCCGCATTGTGTGAACCATGTTGTCTTATATCTTTATTTCATTTTTTAGAGATCAAAATGCTTATATTAATTGAACCTATGAAATAAGCAATAATAAAAATTAATAGATTTATTCAAATATATCTTCAATCAAACATATAAAAAATAATACATATTTTTATATAAAAATATTTAATTTAAATATGATAGCAAAAGCGAATTAAAAAATAATAAAACAAAAAAGTAATTTTAAATTTATTGTCAAATTAAATAAATTCTAAAATTACTTTTAAATTTAGTTTCTTAGTTTTAAATTTTTATTTTTTAAATTCTTTTTCTACGTAATCTGAATTGAATAAATAAAGTAAGCTACCTCAATCTAAATCAAATGAGACAATATCCCCTGGTTTATAATCAATTTTGCTATCTTGTGCATTAATAATTAAATGATCTGAAGATCCTCCTAAGATTTTTAGATCTTTATCCTTAGGAATCATAGCATCAAACATCGTATCTAGTTTTCCAATGCCAAGAATAAGTCTTCTTATATTTCCAATATCTTCAAAATATGGAACATGACCAAATGCATCAATCCCACAAGCTCCGACTGGAAGCGATGATTTAAAATCAACTTCAATTACTTCAGCTTCACAATGAAATGCATCACGATACATACCCTCAATTGTTTGACGGTGCATATCTTCAGTTCCGAATATCATTGCAAAACCCATTCTTAAGAAATTTACTTCAGATGGCATTCGATTTTCTCATACCATATGTAAACTTAATGAATTCCCGCCTGACATATGACTTAATTTAATATGCAATTCATTTTCAATTTGATGCTGTAATTCAACAAACTTTGCCATTGCTTCATCTGAGGGAATTCTAGCACCATAGCAACCAAAGTTACAACCTAATCCAATTAATTTAACACCTTTTAACTTATTTATTTCCTTAGCTATTTCAAGTGTTTCCTCAGGTAAATAACCTTCTCTACGATCTCCTAAATCCACCATTAATACAATTTCATGAGGTTTCAGATTTTTAAATATTACATATTCGCTAATCTTCTTAATTACATTAATATCGCCTTGGAGTGATGAATCACACAACTCAAGCATTCTTGGTATCTCAGAAATCATTGGAATTCTTAGAAGTTGCTTATGTCCTTGTATATCTTTATAGACTTCAAAATTGTCAAGTCTTGAATCTCCAAAATATCTAATCCCAGCTTCATAATACAATTCTGCCATTCTTCTATTGCCACAAAATCCCTTAGTCACAGCTAGAACTTCAATGCCTTTTTTTGCACAAATGCCAATAGCTTTTCTTACATTATTTTTAAATTTTTCTTCATCAATAACAATCTTAGGATAACTCATTTTTTTACTTCTTTTTTATATAATGTTTTAACTTAATTCTTTTATAACTTAATTATATTTGATATTTTTTAACTAGTAGTTAAAGATTCTTAGATTCTAATTTCACTTCATTTCTATAGTAAATATTTAGTAATTTATGATAAGAATCTCAATAAATTCAATATTTTTTTAATCAAAATTCAATAAATTATTGAATTATTTCCTTATAATAATTGACTTTAATAAGGTTTATATTTTATTCATTAATAAAAATATACCTATGAATACCCATAAAAAAAATAATAGGAGAATAAATTATGATTAAGAAAATTGCATTACTACTAGGATCATTTGTAACAATTACTCCAACATTGATTGTTGCATCATGTCAAAATAGCAATAATGTCAATGATGACAAATCAAAAGATCCTAAAAAAAATATGGATATTAATTTACCTCAGGCAGATAATCCAAATCTAAAGAAACCTGAAGGTAATTCCACTCAAGATGGAAACAATGCAACACCATCTTTAACACCTGAAACTTCCCCTGAAGGAACGAATCAAGAACAACCAAATTCAACAACAGATGAAAGTTCAAGCTCATCAAGTACAACAGAAACAGAAACAAATAGTAGTAGTAGTAGTAGTTCCGCAGAAGGAAGTACTACTGAAAATACCACCGATAGCAATAGGGGGGGGTTGAGGTTCCACCAACTCCTGAATCTATAGATTCTTCAAATAGTTCAGAAGGATCTACTAGCGGATCTGAAGGAACTAATTCTGAATCAATGTCCCCAACACAACCAGAAACTACAGAAGAAGGAACAACTAGAAGTGATGAACCTCAAGCTGATAGTCCTGAAACTTCTATGAATGAATTACCAAAAGATTTACCTTCTATTCACTCAGAAAATGAAGAGTTATTTAACAAAATAAAGAAATATATAAAAGAAAAGAATGAAATTTGAAATAATAAGCAAGGAAGATTTGGACATACTTTTGAAAATACGATAATGAAAGACGGCAATTTATTTACTTATTCATTATCTTTATTTTCTTTAGGTGCTCAAATAAAAGATTCAGACTCTTATACAGAATATAAGACAAAAAATTCTTATGATGAATCTAGAGCTAGAAAAGATAACTCTATATGAAAAGATATTGTTACAAAATATGAAAGTATAAAAGAGTCATATACTTCTAAATTAAAAGATTTTGTCTCAAAACTAAAAAGATAAAGTAATTTTCTTAATCTGAATTAAAAAATCTAGGACATAAAGCCTAGATTTTTTAATCTTTAAATACTAGTTTAGCTGTATTTCTTACAATGATATTTCTATCTTGCAACAAATCGTATGTAAAAGAAATCAATTCCTTGCTAATAATTACTTTGATTAAATATACATCTAATGCTATTCAGTCTTTTTCTGAAATATTCAATCTATTTTCAATGAATTGATTCTTTTTCATACTCAAACTTTGAGCAGCATATGATATTCTAATTTCATCGTCAGCAACATCTAGAATACAATGCATTTCTTTTTCATCACTGAATTCAATATGACTAAATTTTCCTCTTTCTTCTTCATTGAAATCAACATATTCTGTTTCAATCACTTTTTCTTCATGATTATTAAAATCAGAAATTAATACATATTTTAATTTCATTTTGAAAGTCTTTCAAAAATAATTTCTTTTCCGAATAGAAAAATTGCTTTTGCTAACTCGGGACCATGCTCTTCAAGAGTTGTAGCAATTCTAATTGGCATAAATAATTCTTTACCTTTAAGATTCAATTTTTCTTTTGTTGCTTCAATAGCTTTTTGAATTCCTTCAATACTAAAATCTAAATCTTTTAGATACATAGAAAATGTTTTAACAACATCCAAATTTTGAATTTCTAATTTGGTTTCTTTTTTTGGATTACTGTAGATTAAAAGATTATTTTTAATTTCATTTATTGTTGCTGCAGATTGTTTATAAGTATCAACAAATAACTCATTTCAACTTGCTTCAAATGGAGAGTCAATTTGCTTAATAATTTCTTCATTTGCTGCTTTTTTCATATATTGTTTTGAAAATCATTCCATTTTTACAATATCGAATTTAGAAGGTGATTTAGATAGGCGTTCATAATCAAAATTTTCAATTAATTCAGCATGACTCATAATTTCTTTACTATCTTTTGAGGTTCAACCTAGAAGGGATAAGAAATTGAAAATTGCATGTGGTTGGTAACCTTCATTCTTATAGTCTTCAATGAATTGTTTTAGACTTTTATCTCTTTTTGAAAGTTTCTTACCTTCCATATTTGTAATAATCGTTAAATGTCCAAAGATTGGAGTATCTCAATTTAGTGCTTCATAGATTGCTAGTTGCTTAGGCGTATTTGTAATATGTTCTTCACCTCTTAAAACATGACTTATTTCCATCATGTGATCGTCAACTACAACGGCAAAATTATAAGTTGGATATCCGTCACTTTTCATAATGACAAAATCTCCAATATCATCACTATTTACTTCAATTCTTCCACGAACTAAATCATTTCAACCATAAACGACATTTTTCTTTAATCTTAATCTAATTGAATATTGGTTATTTTCATCTCGCTTTTTTTTCTCTTCATCTGAGATTTTTAGTCAGCTTGAGTCATATCTGAATGATGCAATCTTTGCTTCCTCTTGTTCCTTACGTTGTAGTTCCAACTCTTCAGGTGTATCATAAGCTTTGTAGGCTAAATTTTTACTTAAAAGTTTGTTGATTACTTTTTGATAGATATCAAGTCTTTCAGATTGACGATAGAAACCATATTTTTTATTAGGATTTAAAGGACTTTCGTCAGGAATAATCCCAAGTCATGCCAAATTATCAAGTTGACTTTCTTCTCCGCCTTCAACATTTCTTGCAACGTCTGTATCTTCTAATCTAAAAACAAAGTCACCTTTAAAATGTTTTGCAAATAAATAATTAAATAATGCTGTTCTAGCTCCACCAATGTGTAAATATCCAGTTGGACTAGGGGCATATCTTGTTCTAACTGTTTTCATAACTTTATTCCTTTTTATTCCTTATCAAAAATCAAAACTACTGGTTCAATAATATTTTTTCAAAACTCATTGTTTATAATTCCTCTAACAAAAGGTCAAGGAGCTTCTTCTCTTCTTTCGGGACTAAATCCAACATTTAAATGCGCAGCAGAACGACTAACAATATCTGATACTCAATTTGAAGGTGCTTCATTTATCTTAGAAGTTCAATATAAAACAATATAGACTGCTTTTGGATTATTTTTATAGTCAGTATATTTTTTTCTTTTTGCCACCCCAGGAATATTGGCAACTAGTTCAGGATATCTAAATGAATAAATCCGATAACTATATGGCGCTGTTAGATTATTAAATTTAAGAAATTCAAAGTTTCCTTTTATTTTTGGTTTATGGTTTGGATCGTGTGTTGCATTTAAAGCATTTTGATTATGGTCCTTAAAGATCTTATAAAACTTATCTGACGAATCAATTGGATTAAATACACCTTGACGATTTGTATTATAGAATTCTAAAGCACTGCCCTTAATAATTCTTTCACCTTTTTTGTTTAGATAACTGTGTCTGCTATCTTCGGAAATTGAAATAGTAGGTTTATCATAACTACAAGTTGCTGCTAAAACCAATGGAGATAGCAATGAAGCTGAAGCACCTATAAAAGGTAAACTAAAAGAAATTTTTCTGTATTTGTTATTCATAACAAATAATTTTAAACAAAATATAAGTTTTCGCTTTTTTTTCGCTAATTATCTATTTTAATTGCGATTGTACTTGAAAATTGAGGTATGCAAATAAGAATTCAAGAGGACATAAAAGATTGCGGATTATATGTCTTGCAAGCCTTATATAGATTTTATTGAAAAAAATGATTAGATATCAACCAACTAAAATATATGACTTCCTATAGCGAGAATGGGATTTCAATATCTGACCTAGTTGAAACTGCAAGTAAAATATCAATAGAAATTGAACCTTACAAGATTGAATTTGATGAATTAATTTCTTTGAATATTACTTTTCCTTGTATCTCTATCATAAAGATTGATAATCTCTTGCATTACATAATAATAAAGAAAATAAAACATGATTCTATTGAGATATATGATTCAATAAATGGAAAACGAGTAATAAAACTTTCAATCTTTAAGCAAATGTATTCAAACATAATTCTCTTTACTAAAAGAACTCAAGAAAAGCAATGTGATAATAAACTAATAAAAGTCTTTAAATGACCATTTAAAATCTATTTTGGTTTTATCTTCCTTGTAATTTTTCTAAGTTTAATTACTGTTACTCTTAATTTCTTTTTATCGCTTATTAACAAATATATTTTTTCCTATATCCAAAATTTAGATTGAATACAGACTTCTAAAACCATTATTTTCTTATTTTGAATCTCAATTGCAATCTTACTATCAAATTTAATAAGTAATCTTTGCCTAAATTTTATAAGATTAAAAATAGTAAAGAAACTAAAAAAGGACTTCATATCCAAATTAGATGATGCACAACATCAACAGATTAATAAAATTGAACAAAATGAAATTCTTCTAAGATACTTATCAATTAATTTAGTATCAAACTTTTATGCATCAATAATATTTTTTTGCCCTTCAATTATTTTTACACTAGCATATCTAATACCCTTTATTTTATTTGTTAATTTTAAGTCAATTAGCATTATTATCCTTACCAATGCAATAAAGTTACTTTTAACTTACTTAATAAATTTAAGAATTTATTTTTCTTCTAAACAATTAATCACAAATAATTTAAATGAGATAAATGAGTTGACTTTTTTATCAAAAAATAATGAACCATATGGCAAAAAAATTTGAAAATATTTTTCAGTATTAAACTACAATGACAATATCAATTTTGGGATTTCCATTGAGCAAAAAATTAACAAATTAAATATAATTAAAAATTCATTATTTTCTTTAATGACAATTATTAGCAACACATTTATATTTTTAATTTTTGCAAATGTCAAAAATAGCAATATCTCAGAAATTTTATTTGTTTTTCAAATTCAATCATTATTGAATGAACCGCTAAATAATTTACAAATTTTTTTAACAGAAAAAAAGATAAACAAAATCAATGTAGAACGTTTATTTTTTGTTTTAGATATTCCAACTATAGACAACAATAATAAACTTTGTTTAAAAGAAGACTTAGAGAGTATAAAAATTAAGAACTTAAGTTTTGGTTATTCTTCAAAGAAAATCATTTCTAACTTAAACCTAGTAATTGATAGCAACTTTGTTTTTGAAGGCAAAAATGGCACAGGAAAAACTACACTTTTAAAAATTCTTTCAGGTTCCTTTCCGAATGTAAAAAATTTTGTTTTTCTCAATGATATACCAATTGAAGAGATTGAAAATGATTGAATTATGAACAATATCTTTATGATTAACAAAGATAATAATTTTCCTAATGTAGATCTATACACATATTTATTTTTTAAAATACCAGATAACGAAAAAGAAATGATATTGAAAGACCAAAATTTTATTGATCTATTAAATGAGTTAAATGTTGATCTATTTGCTAATTTATTTATGCTAAAAAATAAACTTTCAATGGGACAAATTCAAATCATAAAATTATTGCCCTTAATGATTAAAAAATTCCAATTGATTTTATTAGATGAATCACTTGAATTTATAGCAAAAGATCTATTAGAAAATATAAAAAATCTTATTCTAAAAAAGCAAAAGACTTCAATAATTATTGAAGTAAGTCATACGAATACATTCATTACTAATAATCACAAAATTTATAAGTTTTCATAAATATTTAATATTTTTTTTCATTAATTTATAATTATGCGTATGAATAATTTGAATATCAAAAATTGCAGTCTTTTTGCATTTAAATTTAAGGAAGATTTTTTAAACATTTTAGCTGAAGCTAAGAGGGAATTTAATGCCCCCAAGAACATATCAGTTGACCTGTTATTTGTAACTAAATTTAAGATGAAAAAACTTAATTTTCTGCACCGTCAAAAGAACTATACAACTGATATTTTAAGCTTTCCTTTTGAAGCACAAAAAGAACTCGATTTTTTAGAATTATTGGAACTTGGACAAATCATAATTTCACCTTGAAAAATAATTAAACAAGCTAAAGAATTTAATCATAGTTTGAGAAGAGAATTTTGTTATATTTTTACTCATGGTATTGCACATTTATTTGGCTTTGACCATCAAACAGAAGAAGAAGCAAAAATAATGAATGAACATGTCGAAAATATAATGCAAAGATTAAATATTACTAGATATTAAAGTGAGGTCATATATGAAAAAAGTTTGCTATGTTGGCCTTATTGGCAGACCTAACGTAGGCAAAAGTACAATATTAAACAATATATTAAATTTCGATTTATCAATTGTTACTCATTTAGCACAAACCACTCGAGATAATATCAAAGGCATTTACAATGACCATGATAGTCAACTTATATTTATAGATACTCCAGGCATTCATAAGGCTGAATTTTTGTTGTCTGAAAAATTAAATGAAAAAAGTTATAGCACAATTAAAGATGTTGATTTAGTTCTATTTGTTACTGCAGCAAATGAAAAATTAGGTACCGGTGATAAATACATCATAAACAAAATTAAAGAATCAACAAAGGCTAATTTAATTGCAATCATAACTAAAATCGATTTAGTAAATAATAAAGAAATTCTAGATGAAAAAGCCTCCCAATTAAAAGAGTTAGGCTTTAATACTGTTTTGGGTGTTGGTCTTGGATATAATCAAAGTTATTATGATTTAATTGATGAGATTAAAAATTATGCTTATGATTCTGAACCAATATATGAAGAAGACCAATTTAGTGATGTTTCACTACGCTTTATGGCAAAAGAAATTATTCGAGAAGCTGCAATCAATAATTTGTATCATGAAATCCCTCATTCAATATCAATAGATATAGACGAATTCATAGAAGATGAAGATGATAGAAAACCTTATAAAATTTCAGCAACTATTTTTGTAAAGAGCGAATCTCAAAAAGGAATTGTAATTGGAAAATCTGGATCGAAAATTAAAACAATTTCAATGTCCGCAAGACAAAAGATGATAAATGTATTTCAACATTCAATCGTCTTATTCTTAAGAGTTAAAGTAAACGAAAATTGAGTTGATGATGAACAAAAAATTAAGAGAGCGGGTTATTAGATGAAAAAATATTTTTTAACTCATCGAATTAGATTAATTCTCCTCTCGATTTTATTTTCAATGTTATTTGTTATCTTCTTTATTATTCTTTTTATTAAAATTAATAATCCATATAAAGTCAGCATCTATAACTACGAATCATATCTAAGTAGACCTATTATTAATAATCTTAAAAAGAATTACTCATATCATGTATTTAAAAATCTTGATGAATTCACAAGGGCAATAAAAAATAAAAAAGCTGTTGCCGGTGTTCATTCAGATTATCAAATTGCACAATTAATTCTTGAAAATGAACTTAAAAAAATAAATTTCAAAAAAATATATGGTGAATTTGTTGATTACGATGAAAATAATAAAAAAGATAAAATCTTCGCTCTATATTCTCCAGAAGTCCAAAAGCAATTTGAATACTTTGATTCATGAATCATTGAACAAATTAAGAAATCTAATCCAAATGATAAAAGAATTATCTACGATAAAAATAATCATAAAAAACCAATAGGATTTGATATTGATTTAGATGGCAAAGTTGATAGTTTCTATGAGTACATTATTCCTTATTTCACACTAGACAAACTTATTGCATATAATCCCGAAAATACAGATATTTCTAAAAAACAAAGAAACAATCTTAAAGAAAACTCTAAATTTGATGACGTTATTGACGGAGAAAGTTGATCAACTACTTTGTCTAAATTAGTTAGCAAATATAAAAACCCTAATGTATACTGAACACATTATTTCTTAGATAACGCAATGATTGGTCAATTTTACACACAAGATCAATATGAAAAAGATAAAGTTACTTTTAAAAATCAAATTGATAAAGATGGAAATTGAATTCTTTATAACCTTGATAACTTCAAAGAAACTTTTAATGATTTTAGTAAATTAGTGCTTGATACAACTAAATCTTCAATCAAAGATACAAATAGAAATAAGTTAGTAACTGATGGTCAGGAATTAGTTTCTTCAATTATTGAACCAAAGAAAAATAAGGCTGACATTGCAATTATGTATAATGGTGATGCACTAGATGCTTATTATGGAAATGATAACTTTGCTTCATTGCCGGAATCAGATAATATTTCTTTTGTAAGACCAAATTATAGTTATATAAATATCGATGGTTGAATAATCTCAAAAGATACAAATGACTTACAATCTGATTTATTATTATCAGAACTTCATGACAATCTTTATAAAGATGCCGCTTACAATAGCAAACAACTTGAATCTCAATATATTAAGAATGTTCTTAATACACTTATAGAAAAAAATCCTTCTAAAGAGAATGAATATAAGAAAATTCTATTCAAAGACTTCAACGATAAAATTCCTAACAAAAATAGATCACTAGATGAAATAGAAGCTTCTTTCTTTAAAGAAAATTTTGAATCATTCCAAGAAGCATGAGAATCATTTGATTCGCCATTTATTTTAAACTTTCATCATATAAACTACACTCCTAGTTTTAAGAATGTAAAAGAATTTATAAAAAAATGATACTTTTTAGATGAAAAGAAAAATAAAGATCAAAAGGCCTTAAGGATTTTTGACATTGATGATGAACAAACTAAAAAAACAACTAAATTTAGAGCGTACCAACCTCTTAGTCTTGAATTAAAGACAAAAATGATTGAATATTATTATGAAATAACTAATTCTTAAATTTAAAACATAATGAAAGGCAAAAATGGAAAAGAAAAAGATTAAAAAGGAGGATTCCTCAATTATTGAACTAGTTGATGTTGTCAAAGAATTTGAAGATAAAATCGTTCTTGATAATGTTAATCTAAAAATTAATAAAGGTGAATTCATTACTTTATTAGGCCCATCTGGTTCAGGAAAAACAACGATTCTTAGAATAATTGGCGGCTTTGAATGAGTAACTCGTGGTGAAGTAAAATTACACGGGAAAGATATTAAGGATTTATCTCCTCACAAACGAGACGTTTCAACAATTTTTCAAGATTATGCACTTTTTAGTCATCTTAATGTGGAAAATAACATTAAATACGGTTTAAGACTTAAACGTATTAAAAAAGAAAATGTTCCTAAGTCATTTAAAACAAAGTTGACTTTACAAAAGACAAAATGAAAAAAATTTGCTCAGCAAAAAATGGCAATGCTTGACAAAGAATTTGAAATTTATGAAAAGGAATTGAATAATAATTCCAAACTTTCAAAGAAAAAGAGAGAGAAATATCAACAATGAATTGATGATATGGATTTCAAATACTCATATTGAGAAAACTATGTTGACTTAAAAACAGAAAGCTATGAGAAAAGATATTTAACTCGTCCAATTAATAATGCTGAAATGGATAAAGAAGTTAAAGAAATCATGGAATTGGTTGGTTTAAGCGGTAATGAAAAGAAAAATGTAAATTTCTTATCAGGCGGGATGAAACAAAGAGTTGCATTAGCTCGTTCATTAGTTATTGAGCCTGAAATTTTATTACTTGATGAACCACTTAGTGCTCTAGATGCTAAGATTCGTGAAAAAATGCAAATTTTACTAAGAGATATTCAACAAAAACTTAAATTAACATTTATTTTTGTTACTCACGACCGTAATGAAGCTCTTCAATTGAGTGATCGTATTGCTGTTATTAGAGATGGTAAGGTTGAACAATTTGCAACACCTAAAGAATTGTATGATTATCCAATAAATAAATGAGTAGCAAATTTCATTGGCGACTCGAATTTCTTTGACGCTACCTTTGTTGAAGATAATAAAGTAAAATTCATTTCAAAAACCTTTGAAACAATTCACACTGAATTTAAACCAGGAGAAAAAGTTGATGCTTTAATTCGACCTGAAGATATTATCATTACAAAAACAAAGGCTAAAGCTAAACTAACTGGTGAAATCATAAAATCAACATATAGTGGAATCTTTTATAACTATGATATTAATGTAAAAGGTAATATTATTAATGTTAAGACACCTTCAAAACATGATGTTGGAAAAGAAGTATATTTGAACTGAGATACTGATGCAATTCATTTAATGAAGAAAGATAAAAAATTTGGTGAACAAGAAAACCACGAAAGTGAAGTTTAAATCTTAAAATGCAAACTCAAACTAAGAAAAATAAAAAGAAAACATTTATTTCTCCTGTTCAAAAACTTCAGCTATCATTAATAATTCCATATGTTATCTTTACAATCTTATTTATTATTCTTCCAATGATTTTTGTTTCAATTTATGCTTTTAAGCCCTTAGAAGGTCAACAAAAACAACTTGAAAACTGAGCAATTGCATTAAGACCTTCAACTTGAGTAATCATTGGTAGATCACTTTTAACTGGTGGAATTGCTGCAATAATAACACTTATTATTGGTTTCCCTTATGCTTACATTGTTTCTCGTTCAAAATATTCGGTCATTAAGATTCTAGGATTAACCTTAATTTTAAGTCCACTAGCAATCTTTACAATTTCAAAAGCTTTAGCAGTAAGAGGGTTATTTTCAGCGATCTTTGATGAAAATCAACTTAACAATAACTTCTTTATTATTCTTGGAATGGTTTATTTATACTTACCTTTTATGGTACTTCCTTTATACCAAGTTTTAAAGGATATGCCAAATAATATTATTGAAGCATCCCAAGATTTAGGTTATTCAAAGTTTAAAACAGTCTTTACTGTTATTATTCCTTACTCAGCAAAGGCAATTTTAAGTGGATTAGGAATTGTACTTATGATGGCTGCAACCTCAATTATTATTTCAGATAAACTACTACCAAACGGAAGTCAAAAACAATTGATTGGTAACCTAATTAATCAATTTGCAAATACAGCAAATCCATTTGATCTAGCGAACTCATCAACTCTAGTTATTATTACACTTTCAGTATTGCTAACTATCTATGGAATTATCTATGGTATTCCATATCTAATTTCAAGAAAGAAACAAGGGAGTCACTATGAATAAATTTAAAAGTTTTATTAAATACTCATATGTGTTTGTAATCCTAGCATTTCTATATATTCCAATTATTTTTGGAAGCATATATAGTTTCAATTCTCCATCTGATAAAGGAATTTTCTCTGTAACTACTTGAAATCGAACTTCGTTTGAAGCATATACAGAACTATTTTCAAAATCAAATTTATTAGCATTTGCAAATTCATTTTTATTAGGCTTAGCAACATCGATTTTAGTTATTTCCCTATCATTACTTACTGTTTTTGCTCTTTGGAGACACAAAAATAAGGCAGCGCGTTCATTTGTTCAAACTACTTCAAATATTCCTCTAATTAATCCCGATGTTATTACAGGTCTAACATTAGCAATTGTTCTAAACTTTATTTTCTTTGGAACTCTTAAAGCAACAAGCGAAGGATTCTTTAGAGCAATCATTGGACACACAGTTATGTGTTTACCATACGGTATCCTAATCATGCTTCCTAAAAGTGATAAATTTTCAAAAAACCTATTCGAAGCAAGTCAAGATTTAGGTTATTCAAAATTTAAAACATGATTTAAAACTTACTTTGTATATATGTTAGGTTCGATTGGTTTTACATTTGTCATGACAATGACTCTATCATTTGATGATTTCATTATTACAAGAATAGTTTCTAATACTCAAACCTTAGGAACTAAATTGTATGAAGGACAATTTCAAGCCTGATCATTAGCGATAGGTGCCATATCACTAATTGTTGTTATCTTCTCAAACACAATCTATATCATATTCAAAAAAAGTCAAAACATAAAAACTAAGAAGACTATTTTACTTACAAGAAAACAACAACAAAGAGATTTTTAGGGAGGTTCTTATAAATTGCATAGAAGACTTTTTAAAGCATTAATATTTTTCTTTGCTAGCATACTAATTCTATTTCTATTTATTGGTTCCCTAGCCTTAAAATTGAATAATAAATATCGTCCTAGTATATACAATTATGAATCATATTTAGCGCCTGATATTATTAAAAAAATTAACCAAGATTACAACTACAAACAATTCAAGGAAGTAAATGAGTTTACACAGGCATTAGTTCAAGATAAAGCAATTGCCGGTGTTGGTAGCGACTTTCAAGCAGCACAACTAATCCTAGATAAAAAAATAAAGAAAATCGATTATTCAATCATTTTTGGAAAAGAAACTAATGATTGAAAAAATCGTAAGAAACTATTTACCGAAACAATTCAAGACCATCTTGAAAACTTTGATCAATTAATCTACAATAAATTAGCATCAATGACCCCTGAAGACTTAAAAAGAATTGGCTTTGAGATTGATTCTACTAAAAGATCATGAAGATCACTTGAAACTAAGACTAAAAATATTGATGAATGAGATCATTTTGCTGACTTTATTATTCCTTATTATTCTCAAGATAAAGGCGTTGCTTATAATATCAATAAGAGTACAAGACCTCATTTACAAATCAGTGATGAAGAAATAGAAAATTTAGCAAATGAAACATTAAAAAAAGATTGACTTGATATCTTTAAAACATTGCAAAAAAACAACTATCAAAGGGTCGGATGAACTAATGCATATGTTGATAACCTAATGATTGGTGCATTCAATTATGGCGATGGTTGAGAAAAAAAATTCACTGCAAATGAAGAAGGTAAACTTTTTGAATTCAATGAAGATAATTATAAGGATGCAATTGATTCATTTGTTAACTTTGTTAAAAATGCATCAGGAAAAGAAATTAGAGATACAAAATACAATTTCTTAAGTGGGGATGGTTTGGAATTAGTTAACCATTTAATTGAACCAACCTCAGGACGTAGTGATGCTGCCGTCGTTTACAATGGGGATGCATTAGATGCTTATTATTCAAAAGATAATTTTTCTAGTGTTGAAGAAGGACTAATTCGCTTTATAAGACCAAAACATAATTACATTCTAATGGATGGATGAATTATCTCACACAAACTAAGTGAAGAAGATACAAATAAATTTCTAAATACCTTAAAAGAAAATATTTATCGTAATAATTCTGAGTATAATGGCCAAAATGCATTAAACAATCTCGAAGAAAAATTCATTGAGAAAATTATTGAGAACATTAATGAAAAAGCAATAGAAGATGCAAAAGAAATTCTTCAACATATCTTTGAAAATGAAGAAACTAAGAAAGAAATAATTGATTTATTAAATAAGAATCAATTATTAAAAAACAATAATTGATCTGACTTAAAGGAATGATTTAAACACATTAATCCAAATCAAGTTGAAGACAATAAATTCAAAGAATTTCTTTATTTACTTAGATCTCATTCTGATGATGGATATAAATTATTTGAAGACATATTTAGTGATGTTTTTGGAGATATTGAATTATCTGAAATAGGAAACTTTGATTATATTTCATACACTCCTGCTGACTCATTAACATATCAATTTATTGATAAATGATACTTTGGAAATGATGAAATTGCAAGAGGAATTTTTGAGCAACCTCATCCAACAAAGGATAATGGATATTCCTTATTCACCTACCCTCTTATTGACAATAATTTAAGAACAAAAATTGTTTCATATTACTTCGAAAAAACTAAAAACTAAAATTAAATTTGTCTAAAATCCTAAATTAAATTTATACTTTGTTTATTAAAACAAAAAAAGGTTTTTATAATTCATAAATAAGCCTTTTTTGTTTTTTTTAATTCTATTTATTTTATGCTCTTCTTATTTTTACCACAATCAAATTCAATCTTTAATTCTTAGAAAATCCTATATAAGTAACGCTAGTAAAATAATTAAGTATAATTAAATATTAATTAAAATATATTTAATATAAATAAGGAATCAATACACGAACATTATGACAATTAAAGATTTGTTTACAATACAAAAGAAAAATGAAATTACAGAAGGATTAAAACTCGAATTAAAAGGTTGAATTGTTTCTAATCGTGGAAATGAAAAAATTCGCTTTCTAACATTAAATGATGGTAGTTCAATTTCTAATCTTCAAATCGTTGCTAAGGGAAAAGATATTGAAAATTATTCAGTATCTAATATATCACTTGGAACTTCAGTAATTGTTAGTGGAAACATACATCTTACTCCATCAGCACAACAACCCTTTGAGTTAGTTTTAGAATCATTAACAATTATTAACACTGTTGATGAAGATTTTCCTATCCAAAAAAAAGAAACTTCACTTGAATTTCTAAGAGAAATTCCTCACTTAAGAAATAAAACAAACCTTTTTAAATGCATAATGTTGATAAGAAACTCATTATCCTTCGAAATCCACAAATACTTTCAAGAACATAATTTCTTATATATGGCTTCACCAATTATTACTTCCAATGATGGAGAAGGGGCTGGCGAAACCCTTTTAGTCGATGATGAAAGCAAAGATTATTTCTTTAAACAAAAGGCATTTCTTGGTGTTACTGGACAACTGCATGCTGAAGCCTATGCACAAAGTTTTAAGAAAGTATATACTTTTGGCCCAACTTTTAGAGCTGAAAACTCACACACCTCAAGACATTTAGCAGAATTTTGAATGATTGAACCTGAAGTAGCTTTTTATAAACTTAAAGATATTATTTTTCTTGCAGATGATTTATTAAAGACTTCAATTAGAAATACGATTAAAAACTTTGGCGCTGAAATGAATTATTTAGACTCATTAAATCCAGGATTACTTGATAACCTAAATAAGTTTTTAGATAATACTCTAACAATAATTGAATATAAAGATGTTGTTGAAAAATTAAAGAACTATACAGAACACTTTATTGAAAAAGATATTCATTTCGGAATGGATTTAGCATCAGAACATGAGAAATTCTTATCTGAGCAAATCATTAAAGGCCCAGTTGCCGTTATTAACTATCCTAAAGATATTAAGGCTTTCTATATGTATCAAAATGATGACAACAAAACAGTTGCTGCATTTGATTTATTAGTTCCTGGAATTGGTGAATTAATTGGTGGAAGTCAGCGTGAAGAGAGATATCAAAAGTTACTTGACCGTATGAATGAACTTCATATTCCAACTAATCCATTACAATGATATTTAGATTTAAGACGCTTTGGCTATGCCCCAACTTCAGGTTTTGGTATCGGTTTTGAAAGATTAGTTATGTATGTAACTGGAATTGCGAATATTAGGGATGTAATTCCATTTCCAAGAGTCGCAGGACAAATAAAAATGTAGGTTAAAATATGAATAAAAATTTAACAATTATAATTCCTATTTACAATCCAAATATTGCTATTGATAAAATTCTACACAACATATATAAACAAAAAAATAATAATTTTGATCTTATTATTACAATCGATAATCCAACTAATGAGCAAATATTTGAATTTGATAAATTACAAACAAAACATAAAGAAAAAAGTAAAATTCTTATCAATTCATCACACCAAAGTCTTGATTCCACACTTAAAACTGCAATTGACTTAGTTGACACGCCATATGTTCACATTTTGAAGCAAACTTACAAGATAAAGAGTGAATTTATTGAACGAATAAATTCGTTTCTAGAAACACTAGATAAATTTCCAGATATTATTGAAATTCCTTATTCTAAAAAAGAAAATGTATTTTCATTTTACAAAGATGAGATTCTTCCAAACCTTAATATTATCGATTTAGAAACCAATAATTTACCTCTTGCTTTAGCATCCTCATCTAACTCAAATTACATTATTAAGAAAGAAATTATTTCTGAAGTAATTAAGAAATCCAAAATTAAAAACTTTAACTTTGAAAGTTCCATAAAATTCATTTTTGATTGCTTTTTTAAAGCAAAATCATACGTTTATTACAAAAATACTTGAATCTCTGATGTAAATGGTAAATTCATTTTATTCAATATTAATTCTTTAACAAGAGTTTGAAACTCAATCATTTCTTCAATCAACGATGAAGATACTAACAAAAAAGATGCATTAATTTTTGCTAATCTTATTTCTTTTTGTTACTATGTCGCTGGGTATTTAGGTATTTTTAAAATTAAAAAAGATTCATTAAAATACAAGGTCTATACCAACATAAGAAACTCGCTTTTAAAAGAAATAAAGAATCAAAAAGAGTTTTGACTAAAACAACTAGAGACTAATCCTTATTTTAAAGAATTCAAAATCAATGATTTAAACAATTTAACTGATGGTTTTAGCAAAAAATGAAATTTAATTTTTAAAAAATTCACATGATAGTAAAAAAAAATATAAAAGCTAATTTTTGAATCAGACTTCTAGCTACATTAATTGATTTATTATTGTTTATTATTTTTTCAATTGGGACTTCATTTATTGTTTTTAATTACAAGAATATGGATTTCTATACAAATAACAAAATCTTCAAAGAGATAATTTTTAGAGTTTGGTTGCTAGTAATAATTTTATTTATTATTCTTGAATACATTTTAATTCCTATTATTCTCAAGGGACAAACTATCGGGATGTTAATTTGCAAAATTAAAATTATTCAAATTGACCAAAACAGAAAATTATCTAAGTATATTTTTGATCGCCAAAGATTATTTGCCTTATTTTGAATTTTTGTTTTTCTAAGTTTTATGCTCATTTCAGCTGATGGTTTTATTGATGCAGCAAGAGGTAAAAAGTTAAACGCTGGACAAAAAATAATATTAGCCATTCCTTCATTGCTTGCAACAATTGCAATAAATGCTCAAATCTTAATCATTCTCTCAGGAATAAGTTCAACTAGACTTAATTGAAATGATAAATTATCAAGAACACAAACTGTTTGGAAAAATAAATTTGAAGAAATTGAAGATGATGAAGAATTTAAAAATAAATTAATTATTTCCAAAAGAAGAGAACTTCCAAAAATTAATTGGTTTAAATAGCTAATTATAGCTATTTTTTAGTAGTACTATTTTGCGCATATTTAATAAGATATAATTAAATAAGTTATAACAAAAGGAGGATAATATGCTAAATTTAGATAATTTAAATGAACAGCAACGCAGAGCTGTTGAATATAACGAGGGTCCGCTGCGGATTATTGCGGGAGCTGGTTCTGGAAAAACCAGAGTTCTAACATATAAAATAACTTATCTAATTAATGAATTAGACATAGATCCTTCGCGAATTTTAGCTTTAACTTTTTCTAACAAGGCTGCAAGCGAAATGAAATCAAGAGTTGCTAGTATCCTTGATGATGAAACAAAACTTCCAACAATTACAACATTTCATTCAATCTGTTCAAATATTCTTAGACGTGATATACATCTTTTAGGTTATCGCAATGACTTTCAAATTGTTGATGAAATAGACCAAAAAGCCATTCTAAAATCAGTATATTCAGAACTTGAAATTTCAAATGTTGAATATAGTTATAATTCAATTATTAGTTTTATTCAAAACAAAAAAAACGCCTTATTTGATTTTTTAAATATTGAATCCGAAGAAGATGACCCAACACTTTCAGATGAAGAAAAAAAATCAATCCAAACAAAAGAATTAATTTATAAGAAATATCAAGATAGACTAGAAAGATCACAAGCGCTTGACTTTGATGATCTCTTAGTTTTTGTTTATAAGTTGTTTTATGACCCAAAATTTTATCGAACTGCTAATAAATGAGCAAGAAGATATAATTATTTATTAATTGATGAATTCCAAGATACAAGCATAATTCAATATAAAATTCTTCAAAAATTATGTTCAACAAACAATCTAACAATCGTTGGTGACCCAGATCAGACAATTTATAGTTGAAGAAATGCTGATATCAATATCATCATCAATTTTCATAAAGATTATCCAAATGCCTTAACCATAAAACTTGAAGAAAATTATCGATCAACTAAAACCATTTTGAAGTATGCTAATAGATTGATTACTAACAACAAAATAAGACTAGAAAAAAAACTTTATACTTATAACGAAGAGGGTGAGGATGTTGAATTCTTTAGTGGTTATTCTGAAGAAGATGAAGCAAGATGAATTGCTCAAAACATATCAAAATTAAAAAGAAATCGAATTCAATTAAAAAATATCGCAATCTTATTTCGTACAAATAGTTATTCAAGAGCTATCGAAGAAGCATTGATTAGAGAAAATACAATCTATAAACTTTTTGGTTCAATCAAATTTTATCAAAGAGAAGAAATTAAAGATGCTCTTGCTTACCTAAGAGTTATTCACGATGGAAATGAATTAATGTTTCTAAGAATAATTAATAAACCATCAAGAAAAATTGGTGAAGTTACAATTGAAAAACTTCTTAATTTTGCACGTGAAAAAGGTATTAATTTATTTGATGCAATTGAAAATCACTTTGATAAAATTCAGAATACTTTACACATATCAACAATCACAATTCAACAAATAGCAAATCTAATTAATAACATTCGTTGAGCTAGAGTTGCACTTAAAACTAATAAAATTAGCACAATGCTAAAAGAATTTATGATTCAAGTTATTGGTTATTTTGAACCATTTAGAAATATTGAAGAAGAATATGAAAGTAGAAAAGAAAATTTTCTAAGTTTAATTAATGCAATTGAACGTTGAGAAAACAAAAACAAAAAAGGTAGCATTGATGAATATCTTCAAGAAATCACATTGATTACAGATCGTGATGTTGAAGATGATGCAACCAGTTTTGTCTCATTAATGACAGTACATAATGCTAAAGGTCTTGAATTTGATTATGTTTTCATCTGCGGCCTTGCAGATGGGATATTCCCTCTAAGAAGATCTATCATTCATTCCCCTAATCGTGAATTTACTTTTATAAGAAATCTTGATAACTATAAAGAAGATATTGAAGCTTTAGAAGAAGAACGAAGATTAATGTATGTAGCAATCACACGTGCAAAGAAAAAATTGTATTTTTCATTCGCCATCAATCGTTCTGGATTTACAAAAAGAAGTCGTTTTATTGATGAAACAGGAATTAGAAGTAAACACGATTCAATAAATTTAGCTTCTGATTTTGCACTAACTAAGGAAAACGATTTAAATAATAGTGATTTAATTGTTGGAGATTATATTATTCATAAAGTCTATGGCAAGGGACAAATTATTGACTTAATTGGTTCAATCATTACCGTTAAATTCCAAAACGATAAAGGAATCAAACAATTCGAACGTTCACATCACTCAATCAAAAAATGGGATGGCAATATCAATGAGTTTGAATAATGCTTTAATCATATTTATTCTTATATTATTAAGCAGCGTATGTGTAGTCACCTTCCTACTTATTTATTTAATTAACAAAAGAAAATGGGATATCAATAATACAAATGGCCAAATTTTTCTTGAAGTTAATATTGCAAAAGAAAGAATTAAATATCGCAGTGATATTCAAAATCTTTATACTCAACCTTTCTTTTTAAAAAAACTTTCATTATGAAATAAAAGATGAAAGAAACTCGAATCCTTCCTAAGTTTGCTAGATGAAAAAGCTTCTTATGCTTTTGAACATGCAATTGAAACTAGAAAAAATATAAGAATCGATTTTAACAAACAAAAAAACAAATTATCATTAAGTATTACAAAAGTAAATATTGAACTTAATTTTATTGATGAAAACAAATTATTGGTAAGTCTTAGTTGAAAAGAAATTACAAATATTGAAAGAACAATCATTGAAGGATTGAATACAAACATCAATTATCTACTAAATCCCGAAGACGAATATGTTGCTTGTGTACTCATGTTAAATATCAAAAACATCAATAGTTTTGATGGTTTAATAAAGATATTTAGAGATCTATTCATTCAACATAAGATTATGGGAGTTCAAACTATTTTAGATTGAAATAAACTCTTTTTGCTATTTCCTAAAAATAAATTTAGTTTAAAAAGTTCCAATAAAATCATTAAGATTATTAAAAACTACTACTCTTATTGATATAAGAATTTTTTTAAGTCATTTTATGCATTTAATAGTTCATTGATTGTAAATAAAGAAGATCCTTCGTTAGCCATTTATAACTATGAGTTAATATTTGACTATTTAAAATTAGATTTGAATCTTGACAGTTATTGGTTATCTAATAATTTAATTGATTCAAATGAATTTATTGCATTCAAGAATAAATACGATTTAATTAAAAGTAATCTAAAATTGAATGATTTTGATAAAAAACAAATTTACTTAAATGATTTAGAAGATTCAATCCAAAGGTTTGATATATTGCAGATTGATAAAGAGTTTAAAAAAGAATTTAAGTTTCTTGATAAAGAAAACAAGGAAATTTGAACTATTTTTGATCTCTATAAGAATTCTTTTTGACATTTTTATAAAAATATTGGTTCCGAAAGTATCGAAAATAAAATTATTAATATTCAAGACTATATTTTTAATACCATTGATAATACAACAATCAATGAACTTAATTCCAAATCTCAAAATTTTTTGCAATTAATAAAAATTAATAGCAAAAAAACTTTAGGTCGAACAAAGAAAAAAGTTGAGCAAATTAGAAAGATTAATAATGCTTTTAAAGCCAAAATAAAATTAACTGAAATAAATGAAAGTATCATATTCAATATTGATGATTGAATTGATATGATTTGAATTGATGAAGAAATTGTAAAAAAAAATGATCAACCAAGTATCATCATACACTTAAATTTTCTTTTAAGAAAAGCTGAAAAATTAAATATATCAATTGTTTTTGAAAAAATCAATTACAAGAATTTCAAAAAAGCAATTACACTCAATAATTTGAAAATATTTTATGCAAAAAATAAAATCGATAAAAAGTTTGGTGTAAAGAATAAAGAAAGGTAATTTATGAATAAGAAACTTATAAAAGATAATTTTTTTGAGGCAATTAATGGTGAATGATTAGCTAAACACAAAATTCCGGATAACAAATCGTCTGTTGGTTCTTTTGAAAGACTAGATGAAAGTCTAACGAAATTGAAAATAAAATTAATGAACAAATGAATCGAAGATCCTTCTGATATAAAAAATAATCCAACGCTTTTAGAAATGGTTAAATTTTACAAATTATTTAGTGATTGAAACCAAAGAAGAAGCAATGGTATTAAACCCATACTACCAATCTTGGACAAAATTAATTCACTTCAAAGTTGAGCTGATTTAGAAAGTAATTATAAATATTTTCTATTCAGCGGATTTGAACTTCCTATTCCATTTTTCATTGAGACTGATTTCAAAAATTTTGAGAAACAAATTCTTTTTGTTTCGTGTCCTAATGTTATTCTCCCTGAAAAGCAATACTATTCAGATGAAGAAAAAAAGAATTCAATGTATAAAATTTGAATTTCAATGGTTAAGAAACTTCTTTTAAAAATTAGTAAAGATACTAAATGAGTTGAGAATTTAATTAACAAAGCTTTATTATGAGATACTGAAGCAGCTAAATACATATTATCTGCTGAGGAATGAGCAGTTATAACCAATATTTACAATCCAAAAAAAGTTTCAGAATTTGATTCGAAAATCAAGACACTTAAATTATCAAACATTATTAGAAGTATTTATAGCGAAGAAATTGACCAAGTAATTTCTGTTTCAGATCGCTTGATTGATGATTTATCACTCTTACTTACTCCAGAAAACTTTGATAATTACAAAGCTTTCTTGTACATAAATACAATCTTATCTTTGGCTCCTTTTTTAGATTACGATAGTTTAGTCATTTCTGGTGAATTCTCGAGATCACTAAGAGGACAATTAAAAGCTCAACCAAAACAAAAAATTGCCATTAAATTAGTTGTTGACAGTATTTACAAAATGCCTTTTGGAAAATATTATGGTGAAACTTTCTTTGGAGAAGAAAATAAGAAAAATGTTGAATCAATGATTGATAAAATGATTTCAATCTATGCTAAACGTTTAAAGAGTAATAATTGACTTTCTGAAGCAACAAAAGAAAAAGCAATTTTAAAACTATCCAAAATAGGTGCATATGTAGGTTTTCCTAAAATATACGAAGAATACTACGATAAGCTAATTCTTAAAGAATATGATGGCTACAATGCCCTATTAATGAATGTTATGGAATTTCAAAGAATTGAATCAGAATATAAATTCCAACAATATGGAAAAAAGAAAAACAAAGACTTATGATCAATGACACCTGCAATAGTAAATGCCTACTATAACCCAACTAAAAATATCATTGTATTTCCAGCTGGAATTCTTCAAGCTCCATTCTATAGTAAAAAACAATCATCATCAAGAAATTATGGTGGTATAGGAACTGTTATCGCACATGAAATATCACATGCATTTGATAATAACGGTGCCAATTTTGATGAAGTCGGAAATATGGTTAATTGATGAACAGAACAAGACAAAAACGAGTTCAATAAACGTGCACAAAAGATGATTGAATTATTCGATGGTAAAAAAACTGAAGCAGGAAAATGTAATGGTAAATTAACTGTTTCAGAAAACATCGCAGATGCGGGCGGAGTGTCTTGCGCTCTAGAAGCAGCAAAAACCGAAGATGACTTTAATGCCAAGGAATTTTATATCAATTACGCAATTAATTGACGTTCAAAATACCGTAAGGAATTACAAAAACTATTAATCGATACTGATGTACATGCTCCAGTGGTCTTAAGAGCAAATATTCAAATTCAAAACTCAGATGATTTCTATGATGCCTTTGACATTAAAAAAGGTGACAAGATGTATCTTCCTTCCAACAAAAGAGTTAAGATATGATAATTAAAGCAAGGTAACTTGCTTTTTTATTTTCTATAAAATATAGAAATGTCAATAATTTTTATAATATCCTTTTTTATATACATGATTATTAACATCATTTTCAACTTAATTTAAGCAATTTATATTGCTTTTTTATTTATTTACAGCCTTTATTTATATTATTAATTAAAATAACAGATAACTTGTCTTTCATTAATTTCAAAATTTAACAATTAAATTTAAAATTTATTAAAAACTCATATGTATAACAAAAAATAAATTATTCTATAATTTAATCTATGAAAAATATTTATAACGATACAATTGCTGCTATTTCATCAGGTAATATTAACCAAGCAATTTCTATAATTAGAATATCCGGTCCAGATGCTATTGAAATAATAAAGAAAATTTACACAGGAAAAATTGGAACAGATAAAACGATTACTTACGGATATATAGTTGACCCAAGAACAAAAAAAATAATTGATGAAGTTTTAGTTAATTTTTTTATTGGAAACAAAAATTTTACTGGTGAAGATACAATTGAAATTAATGCTCATGGTGGGATTATAGTAACAAATAAAATCTTAAACTTAATTCTAGCCAACGGAGCTAGAATGGCAAATCGTGGAGAATTTTCAAGAAGAGCCTTTTTAAATGGAAAAATAAGTCTAGAAAAAGCAGAAGCAATCAATTCATTAATTCATGCGCAAACAAATATTCAAGCTGAAATAGCAATCACACAATTCAATGATAAAGACAGTGAAATAATTGATAAATTAGAACAACAACTTTTAATGATTATTTCAATTATCGAAATAAATATTGATTATTCTGACTACAATGATATTGAACAAATGAATAGTGAAAAATTATTAACTATGATTAATAATTTAAAAAATAATATTGAAATAATTGTTAAAAAATCAGAAAATGCCTCAGATGTTTATAACGGAATTAAGGTAGCTATTGTAGGTCAACCCAATACTGGGAAATCATCAATTTTAAATAATCTATTAGGAAAAGAAAAAGCTATAGTTACAGACATAGCAGGAACTACTAGAGATATAGTGGAAGATACATATGAATTAAATGGTATTCTATTCAAAATGATTGATACAGCTGGAATAAGAAAAACAAATGACAAAATTGAATCAATTGGAATAGAACGTTCAATTAAAGCTATCGAAGAAGCTAAAATTGTGGTTCATTTAACAAGTCCAATGCATAAAGAAAATGAAGAAGATATAAAAATAAAAGAATTATCAAAAAATAAAATCTATATTCCAGTAATAAACAAAAGTGATTTGCTTAAAGAAAAAGTTTCCAATAATGTAATTCTAACTTCAGCTAAAAATGGTTATCTATGAGAACTAAAAAATGCACTTATTAAAAATTATTTAAACTTAGATTATGAAGATCCTGAATTAATTTATAACACAAGAAGAATCGGACTTTTAAAACAATGCATTAATGAACTAAATACCACAATTGAAAGCTTAAAAGCAGGTTTTGGACCAGAAGTTGTTATCTTAGATATAAATAAAGCTTGAGCAATATTAAGAGAAATTTTGAACAAAGAGCATGATAACGAAGCGTTACTTGATAATATGTTTAATAAATTTTGCTTGGGTAAATAATGAATAAAAATATTCAATTAAAAAAAGATTTAATTTTAAGGAATATAACAAATAATCAATCTTTGTTTGATGGACTAAGTTATGAAGGGCTTTGTATCATAAGGGATTTTGAAGTTCCTATTTTTGTTTATAATTTACTACCTCAAGAAATTGCTGATATTCAAATTACTTATTATTCCAAAAAGTGCTGTTTTGCAAAAGTTATAAACTTTATAAAAACCTCAAATGCAAGAAGAAAATTAGATCTTGATGAAAGCATGTTATATGAAAGCGGCAGTGCTCTACTTGTTGTTCTAAGTTATGAAAATCAAATAGAGTTTAAACAAAATCTTATTGAAAACTTATTCAGAAGAAATTTAGGAATTAATAAAATTAATTCAATAATCAAGTCACCAAATCAATTATCCTATCGTAATAAGATTACACTTCAAGTTGATTATAAAACTAATAAGATATCCTTTGGATTTTATAAAAGACATAGTCATGAATTAGTTGAACAAAAAGATTTATTGTTAGCAAATCAAACAATACGAGACTTTTATAAATCAGTTTTATTAAATCCGTCTAGTAAAAATAACAAACAATTTAAAGATACAATTCTTTCACTAAAACCTAAAAAAATTACTTTAAGAGCCAACAATTATTCAACAAATGAAATAGAAATTATTCTATATATTGATAGAAATATTGAAAAAAGATTGATAGACAATTTGAATGAAATCAATAAATTAGATGATGCATATAAAATTAGTATCTTTAATGAACTAGAGAATAAATGAATCAATTTATTAAATCATCAAGGAATAAAATGTAAAATCAATAATAATATTTTTGAAGTCAAAAATGATAGTTTCTATCAAATTAATGAAGAGGTTACTAAAGAAATCTATCAACAAATATATGAATTAATTCCAAATGAAAATTTAAATGTTGTTGATGCATTTAGTGGGGTTGGTACGATTGCGTGTTATATTGCTAACAAGACAAATAAGGTTTATTCAATTGAATTAAACAAAAATGCGACAGACCAAGCAAAAAGAAATATTGAATTAAATAATATTTCAAATATAGAAATAATAAATGCAGATGCAAATGAATGAATAAATCAAAATAAAGAAAAAATTGATCTAATTATCTTTGATCCTCCTAGAGAAGGATTAAGAAAAGAAAGTATCAATGCTATTGTTGAATCAAAAATCAATAAAATCTTATATTTAAGTTGTGACCCCAAGACCTTAATAAGAGACTTAAATGAGTTTGTTAAGAATGATTATTTAATTAAAAAAGTTCAACCATTTGATATGTTCCCACAAACCCCACATATTGAAACACTTGTTTTGATTGAAAAAAAATATCAAATTTAATAATTTATGTATCACTTAAACAAATAATCGAATAGCAAATAATTGAGTTACTTTAAAATGAATAAATATAAAAAAACTCAATAGTTTACTATTCTTTTTTTATTAGATTTTTTATATTAAAATTTATATAAATACAATTAATTTATTAATCTTTTTAGGAGAAATGATGGGGTTTTGGTCAAAATTAAAAGATAAACTTTTTGGTACTAAAGAAGAAAGAATTGCAAAAAAACAAGAAAAGATTGAAGCAAAAGAAAAGAAACAACTTGAAAAAGAATTAAAGAAAAAAAATAAACTAGATACATACATTGCAGGTCTATCAAAATCTAACTCATCCTTCATCGAAAGTATTAAACAGCTTCAAAATAAACACAATAAGATTGATGAAGAATTTTTTGAAGAACTCGAAGAAATACTAATAATGGCTGATATTTCAATGAAATTAGTTCAAATAATCATTGAAGAGTGTAAAAAAGAAGTAAAAAATGAAAATATTGTCGATCCTAAATTAATAAATGAAATTATTGCTGACAAACTTTTTACAATCTATACATCAAATTCAATTATTGATACGACTTTAAATGTTAAGAAAAATAGAACTAATGTAGTTTTAGTTGTTGGAGTTAATGGGTCTGGCAAAACAACATCAATTTCAAAAATTGCTTACAAATTAATTAATGAGGGATATAAGGTATTGATTGCTGCGGCTGATACCTTTAGAACAGCAGCTGTTGAGCAACTTGAAATATGAGCAAATAAAGTTGGAGCAGATATAGTTAAACCATTACAAAACGAGGTCGATCCTGCTGCGGTTGTTTATAGAGCTATTGATAAGGCTAAAGAAGAAAAATATGATGTTTTAATTATTGATACAGCGGGTAGATTGCAAAATAAAGTTAATTTAATGAATGAATTATCAAAGATCAATAAAATAATTAGTTCAAAGATTGAAGGTGCTCCACAGGAAAGTTTGTTAGTTTTAGATGCAACAACAGGTCAAAATGGAATTTCACAAGCTAAATCATTTGGTGAAGCTACAAACCTTAGTGGTATTGTGTTGACTAAGATGGATGGTACCTCAAAAGGTGGAATTGTATTAACAATTAAAGATGAAATAAATTTAGCCGTAAAATACATCGGATTAGGAGAGAAGATTGAGGATTTAGAAGAGTTTGATTTAGATTCATACATTTTTGGTTTAATGAAGGGTATTAATGAATAATGCAAGATTTTGAAGAAAGAGATAAATTAATTAAATTATTCGAAAAGTATGGCGCTCTTTTAGCTCAATCTCAAAAACAGGCATTATATCTATATCTATTTGAAGATTTATCTTTTCAAGAAATTGCTAATGAATTAGCAATGACAAGATCTGGAGCATATGATGCAATGAAAAAAGGTAAGGAAAAATTATTTCTTCTAGATAAAAAAATAAATGACAAATCTTTATAAAAGCATTTAAATTAAACTAATATATAATTTTGCTTAGATTATATATAAATATTTAATAGACTAAATTTATATAAATTTAGTTTGGTTTAATGAGGTTATCGTGAATTATAAATATAAAAGAATTTTAATCAAACTATCTGGTGAAGGGCTCGCTAACAAAGATAAACATTTAGCAATTGACTATGAACTAGTTACAAAATTTGCAAAACAACTAAAAACAATAATTAGTAATAATGTTGAAGTAGCAATAGTTGTTGGCGGCGGAAACTTTTGGCGAGGAACTAGCGCAGCTAAGAATGGAATAAATCGAGTAAGAGCTGACTATATCGGAATGCTTGCAACAACTATGAATGCTTTAGCACTTCAATCTGGATTTGAAAATAACGGCCTACAATCACGAGTTTTATCTTCTCTAACAATGGATCCGAAGGTTTGTGAAGTATATATTAATGAAAAAGCAAAAAAATACTTACGCGATGGCGAGGTTGTTATTTTTGCAGGTGGAACTGGAAGACCATTTTTTACAACTGATACTGCTTCAACATTATATGCATCTGAAATTGAAGCTGATGCAATTCTAATGGGAAAAAATAATGTTGATGGAGTTTATGATAGCGATCCTAAATTTAATAAAAATGCAATTAAGTTTGACAAAATAACTTATGATCAATTATTGGAAAAAGATCTAAGAGTTATTGATCAAACAGCTGCATCAATGGCAAAAGATAACAATATTGACATAATCATTTTTGATATTAATGAAGAAAATGCCTTATTAAGAGCAATTGAAAATAGAATCCCAAATACACTTATTACAAAAGAAATAAAGGAATAAATAATATAAGGAAGAAGTATGGAGTTGAGTTTTTATATTGAAGAATTAAAAGATAGTATTGATAAAGCAATTAATAATTTTGAGCATCAATTATTAAAGGTTGCAGTTGGAAAGGCGAATCCAACATTGATTAATAAAATCAAAATTAATTACTATGATTCATGAATGAGTTTGGAAGAATTAGCATCAATCACACCTAATGGACCCTTAGAATTACTAGTTAAACCATATGATATGGGGATTTTAAAGGCGATTGAAAAAACATTAATGGATCAAAAACTAAACATTACAATTGTTAATGTTGGACATCAATTAAGATTGATATATCCTCAAATGACTACTGAAAAACGTATTGAAATGACTAAGGTCTTAGCACAATTATCTGAGCAAGCAAAAATAGTAATTAGACAAATTCGCCAAGACATAAATAAGCAAATAAAAGCAGATAAAGAACTATCTGAAGACTTACAAAAGAATTTTTTAGATCAAATTCAAAAAGAAATTGATAAAGCAATTGAACAAGTGAATAATCTACTTAAGACAAAAGAAAAAGAATTAATGACAATTTAAATTCTTTAAGTTAACTGTTTTATGTCAAATTAATTTAAAACAGATTAGGATAAAGAAATGAAAGATATAAAAGTTAGATTAAAATCTGCAATCATTTTGTTATTAATATTGATACCTTTTTTATTTGTAATTTATTATGGAAAAATTTCAGGAAAAATAATTGGAATCATATTTTATAGTTTAATTTCAACATGGGCAGTCTATGAAGTTATTTCACATCGAATTTTAAGAAAATGAGAAAGTATCATAATTTCAATATCTAGTGTTTTAATATGGTTGATGCCTATTAATTGATTTATAAATCAAGAAAATAATCCAAATAATTCATTTATAAATTTAGCAAGTAATACTGGGATTGACATTCAAACTTTAGTTGAACAAATTAAGTTAACTGTGTTCTTTGGCTATGATGAAATAACAAAATTTAGAGTTCTTCAATTATTGATTCTAATTACATTGATTTCTTTCATCTATTTAGTTGAGCTTTTTGTTTCAAAAGCTAAATTAAAAAGAAAAATAAATTCTTATTTAATTGTTATTTTTGTAACATGATTTATTCCGCTAGCATTTAAGGCAATTTTTATTTTTAATGCAGCAAACATATATTTATTATTTGCCATGATTACAATTCCAATATTTACAGATTCAATGGCATATATTGGTGGATCATTATTAGGAAGAAAGATAATAAAGGTCGGATTTGCGCCAACAATTAGTCCCAAGAAATCTTGAGAAGGAGTAATTATTGGTTTTATATTTGGTTCTCTTTTTGTATTTATTACAATGTACTTAGGACACTTAATGCAAGGTCCATCTATTTTCTTAATACTAACAAATTGAAGACAATTAGTGACTGGTTTGTTTATTTTACCTATTGCTTCAATCATTGGTGATTTGGTATTCTCAGGGATAAAAAGAATATTAGGAATTAAAGATTTTTCTAATCTTATTCCAGGACATGGAGGCTTTATGGATCGTTTTGATTCAATGTCTTTTGTTGCGATATCTATGTCCTTAATTCTATTAATCAAATAATTTTAAGGGGAGTTATTATGCTAGACAAAGGTTTTGAAAATTTATGTAAGGAAATAAATTTTAAACCTTCAAGTTTATTTGAGGGTACAAAACTTTTATCTGTGCAGCCTGCATTAGCAAGTCTTAAAAATTGAATCTTTGATATTCAATTTGAAGAACATATTGAAATAACCAAATATCTTGAGTTTAAGAAGGCAATGCGCTCTAAATTTCCAGATTGTAAAATTAATCTATATGTTCAAAATATGATTTTAGATAAAAAAGTTATTGCTGATTATTTAAAATACATGATAGATACTTCATATCGTAGATTACATTCAATTTCAGGGTTTATTAATCCTGAAATTTTAGACTTAAATGATAACCAAATTTCATTCAATATTCCAACCAAAAAGGCGTATGAGTCTTTTAAATCCTTTGATAGAGAAATAAAATTATGTCTTGAAAAAATAGGATTCGAGTTTCTTACTCCTTTGTATAAATTAAGTGAAAAAAAAGAAATTAATGAAGGAAAAACAATTGTCAAAGATTTAATTAATTCTTTTGATTCAATCAAGAAGGATACTAACAATAAATCTTTATCAAAGGACGATAATAATCCATTTTTTAATAAATCTTATAAAGCATCACATAAACCAATTGAGATGAGTATTTCTGATGCGTTAATCACATTTGAGCAGATTAGAGTGATGTTAAAAGGAGAAATTTTCTTTCTTGAATGAAGAACGACAAATACAAATAAGAGAATTTTAAACATTCGAATTTCTGACTATAAAGAAGCAATTGCAATTAAATATATTCAAGATATAAATGATGAAAAACCTAACCTAAAAATAGGTGACACAATTTATGTTCAAGGTCTTCTAAGTGATGATACGTATACCAAAAGTAAATTTATTTTAACATCAGGCAAGAATTGATACACACCAACTGAATCATTAGTTTCAATTACACAAGATAATGAAACTGAAAAAAGAATTGATTTGGCAGTTAGAACAAACATGAGTGCTCAAGATGGAATTTCATCGCCAGAAGAATATATTGAGGCAATGGAAAAATTAGGACATAAAGCTATTGCAATCACCGATCTAGATAATGTCCAAAGTTTTCCAAGCTTCTATAATCTCTTAAAGAAAAATAAGACAATTAAACCAATATATGGAGCCACGTTATCAACTATATCGAATAAGAATTCAATTTTTATTGGATATAAAGATTTTATATTGTCTGATGCAGAATACGTTGTTTTTGACCTTGAAACAACTGGACTTTCTTCAAGATTTGATGATATTATCGAATTTGGTGCTTCGATTATAAAAAATGGAAAACAGATTGAAAAGATTCAATTCTTCTTAAAAACAAATAAACCACTAACACAAAAGATTCAAGAATTGACAAATATCAATGAATCAATGTTAGCAAAAGGTTATGAACAAGAAGAAGGAATTAAAAAGATATATGAAATTTTAAACAATCGTATTGCTGTCGCACATAATGGTAGTTTCGATATGCGAATGTGTTTTCAAAAATTTAAGGAATTAAATTTAGATATAAGTAATTTGGTTTGTATTGATACCTTAAGAGTTTCATACCTATTAGATACTGATGATAGATTACATAAATTAGAAAGAGTATGTAAACGTTTTAATATAGCATACAATGTTGCTGAGGCACATAGAGCAGATTATGATGCCAATGTTTTAGCTCAAGTGTGATTGCGAATGATATCTAGATTAAATATTGAAAAACAAATATTCAGTTCAATGGATTTATTTAACTATGATACATCATTATGAGCTAAAAGAAGAAGATCATCAGAAATTAGAGTGCTAGCAAAAAATCAACAAGGATTGAAAGAATTATTCAAAATATTATCTAATTCATTGACAAATGACTTTGCTGATGGACCAAAATTTTACATTGAAGATAAAGACAAATATCCTAATCTTTTATTTGGTTCAGCAACAAATCAATCCCTTTTATGAGATAAGGTGTTGTTTGGAACTGATGATGAAATCATTGAAGAAATCAAGAATTTTGACTATATTGAACTTCCTCCGATTGATTCCTTTGTTTATTATGTAAAAATTGAAGATATTTCAATGTCAGACCTACAATGAGCCTATAAAGATTTGCTAACAAAATGTAAATCATTAAATAAAATGTGCATTGCTACTTCGGATGCTAGATATGTTTATGAATACCAAAAACAAATTCATGCAATCTATATTAATGCTCCGTCACTAGGTGGAGGAAAGCATTGATTAAAAGGAAGAGCACAACCTTCATTTAAATATTTAACAACAAGAGAAATGATTGATCAATTTATTTTCTTAGGCGATGAAAAGATAATAAAGGATCTTGTGATTAATAATCCTAAGAAGATTGTTGAACAAATTGAAGATATTCAAGTTATAAAAGACAAATTGTATGTACCTAGTTTTGACAATTCACCAGTAAAATTAAGAGAATTAGTTTACAAGAACTTATATGAAAAATATGGAAGCAATCCAGATAAAAAAATTATTGAACGTGTTGAAAAAGAATTAAATCCAATTATTAAATATGGTTATTCAGCAATTTATTGAATAAGTCATAAGTTAGTAAAAAGATCAAATGAAGATGGATACTTAGTAGGAAGTAGAGGATCAGTAGGTTCGTCAATCGTTGCTAATTTATCTCAAATATCCGAAGTTAATCCGCTTGAACCACATTATTTATGTTCAAATTGTAAATATTTTGAATGAAGTGAAGATTCAAATATTTATTCAGGTTGAGATTTACCTGATAAAAGATGTCCAAAATGCGATCAAATGCTTTCAAAGGACGGACATAATATTCCATTTGAAACATTCTTGGGATTCGAAGCAAATAAGGTTCCTGACATTGATTTAAATTTTAGTGGTGAATATCAACCTACAATTCATAATCTAGTTAGAGAATTATTTGGTGATGATCACTCTTTTAGAGCTGGAACAATATCAAAAATTGCACTAAAAACAGCATTTGGATTTTGTGAAAAATATATGCATGAAGAAAGAAAAGATGAGATTCCTTGATCAAGAACTTTTTTGGATTTTCTAGCATCAAAAGCAGCGGGAGTTAAGAGAACAACAGGTCAGCATCCTGGAGGAATAATTGTTATTCCAAAAGAGTTTGATGTTGAGGATTTTACGCCAGTTAATTATCCAGCAAATGATACTAATAGTACCTGAAAAACAACGCATTTTAATTTCGAATCTATTCATGATAATGTTTTAAAACTTGATTTACTTGGACATGATGATCCAACAACGATAAAAATGCTTGAAGATTTAACTGGTGTAAGTGTAAAAAGTATTCCTAAATTTGATAAAGAAGTAATGAAATTATTTTATACAACTGAATCAATGAAAATAAGTCCAAGTATGATTGATAATGAAACAACTGGGGCATATGGACTACCTGAATTTGGAACAAATTTTGTGCGTGGAATGTTAAAGGAAGCACAACCTCGGACATTTAATGACTTAATTCTATTGAGTGGATTGAGTCATGGAACAAATGTGTGAGCAGGAAATGCTGAAGAGTTAGTAAAAAAAGGGTTTAAACTAAAAGATTGTGTTTGTTGTCGTGATGATATCATGCAAGAGTTAATAAAAAGAAAAATTGAGCCTTTAGTGGCTTTTGAGATTATGGAAAGAGTACGTAAGGGAAAGGGATTGACTGTTGAACAAGAAGATCTATTAATCAATAGTAACGTTCCTGATTGATATATTAATTCACTTAAAAAAATTGAATATATGTTTCCTAAGGCTCATGCGACTGCATATGTTATTATGGCTTGAAGAATCGGATGATATAAACTATATTATCCACTTGAATTTTATGCTTCATATTTTTCAATACGACCTGATGCAATAGATATTGAGGTTATGTCAAACGGATATAACAAAGTTAGTGAAATACTATATGATTATAAAAATCGTAAAAATGATAAGGCAAATCCTCTTTCAACAAAAGAATCTGCGCTAATAACAACATTTGAAATTACTAAGGAAATGTATGCAAGAGGATTTAGTATTCAAAATGTATCACTAGAAAAATCTGATGCTAAAAATTGAATTGTAGACAAGGATAAAAAATCACTAATCCCTCCATTTAATGTTGTTGATGGCTTAGGTGAGACAGTTGCTGAATCAATTATTAAGGCAAGAGCAGAATCTCCATTTCTTTCTATTGAGGATTTAACAGAAAGAGCAAAAATAAATATAAAAATTTGTAACGAGTTAAGAAGATTAGGAATTCTAAAAGATTTAAACGAAACCAATCAAGTTGAATTATTTTAAGAATAAATAAAAATAGTGATTTTAAATTGTTTTATAAAAGTTTTATTACAATTTAAAATCACTATTTTACTATTGTTTTTAATTTCTTTAATGCATCAATTGCTGCATTGGTTTCTGCTTCTTTTTTTGAATACCCTCTTCCTTCACCATATTTAACTCATTGAAATATAACTGAAGAGTGAAAAATATTGTTAGGAAGTTTTTCTGTTTTATATTCAACGTTCGAGTTACTTGATTGTTGAAAAAATTCTTGTAATACATTCTTAGGATGTGAGTGTTGCGAATAGTAGTGTGAATCAAAAGTTTTACCTAGTGTTTGTTCTGCTATTCTCATTGCAGTTTCGATGCCAAAGGCAACATATACAGCACCAATAAAAGCCTCATAAAGATTAGAAATTGTTTTTCGATTAATTCCATTAATAAAGGCAGATTTTGAATGTCTTAAATATCTGAATAATTCATATTCTTCTGCAAGGTCGGATAAATTATTTTTATCAACAATTGAACTTCGAAGTTGTGTAGCTAAACCCGATTCTCAAGTAGGATTTCTCTTTGCTATTCAATCTGTAACAATGAATTGAAGAACTCCATCTCCAATAAATTCAAGATAGTCATTATGTTCAGAATTTCTATGTTCATTTGAATATGATTTATGTGTAAATGCAGTTATAAAAATATATTTCTTTTCATCAGACACAAAATATATAGGAAGCTCAAATTCAACTAAAAGTTTAGATAGATCATTTCAAAATATTTGGTCTTGTTTATTCAATTGAAACATAATTTATATTATCTAATTCCTTTTTAAGATCATCAATAAAGGTTTCTTTGTCTAAAAGATTTTTGATTTGATTTAAAGCACCTTCGAAAGCAATCTCATCTGAACCACCATGAGCTTTAACAACGACTTTGTCTAATCCAATAATGTAGGCACCACCGACATTCCGATAATCAAAATTGCTTTTCATTTTCTTTAGTTGTTTTTTAAGAAGTAAACCACCAAATTTTGTAACTATATTTGTATGGATTATATCCTTTAACATTTTACCGAAGCCAAGGAATGAAGACTCTAAGGTTTTTAAAAATATATTTCCACTTTGTCCATCAGCTAGGATAATATCAATTTTTCCTTCAATTGCATCCTTTGGTTCAATAAAGCCATAAAAATTGATATGTTGGTTTTCTCTTAAAATTTTGTAAGCCTCTTTATTTAAAGGACTTCCTTTATATTCTTCAGTTCCAATGTTTAAAAGCCCAATACTTGGTTTGATATTGCTATTGAAAATTAATTTATGATAATAAGTTGCTAAAATTGCTCAATTATTTAGATATTCAGCAGAGGTTTCGATATTCGCCCCAGCGTCTAAAAGTAGGGTGTGTTTGCCAATTAATGTTGGAAGAATAGGCATAAATGCAATTCTTTCAACATTGTTTAATCTTTTTATTTTAAGCATTGAAAGTGTTGTAAAAGCGCCACTATCACCACTACTCAAAATTGCATCATAATCATTTTCAATTAGGTAATTAAATGCATCTAACATTGATGATGGATTTTTTAGTGCATCTCTTGGAGAAGAACTAAGATGAATGATATTTTTTGAATCAATGATTGTGAATGAATCTTTATTGATAGTTGGATTATTCTTTGATAATTCAGCCTCAATGATTTCTTTATTACCTACTAATGCAATCTTATATTCTGGATTTTTTATTTTAAATGCTATAGCACCTTTAATTGCGTCATAAATTCCATTATCATTATTCATTACATCAAAGACTATTTTTTTCATTGTTTTACTCCTTAATTTAGCTTATTCCGCTGCAATTAGATATGGATAAATATCTTGTCCACCATTGTGAATTTCAAATTGAATATCAAAATTAATTTCAATATAGTTTTTTAATTCATTGATATCAGCTTCAGTGACACCCTGACCATAGTAGATTGTAACCAATTGAATTTCTTCGTTAACAATTTCATCTAACAATTTATATGCTGCTTCGTTGAATGTTGTTGCAGTATTAATAAGTTTTCCTTCACTAATAACCATATAACTTCCAGCCTTAACTTTGATGTTATTTAGTTTTGTAGTTTTGATTGAAGGAGCAATCTCACCATAATGAATATTGGTTAACGCCTCTTTCATTAAAATATGGTTATCTTCAACACTATTTTCTTCATTGAAGTTATATAGAACACTTAAACTTTGGGCTTGTGATTTCGTTGGAATGATTATAATTTTTTTATCTTTTATGATTGTTGATGCTTGTTGAGCTGAAAGAATAATATTTGAATTATTTGGCAAAATGAAAATAGTTTCTGCATTGATTGAATCGATTGCAAAGATTATATCTTTAATTGACGGATTATTGGTTTGACCGCCTTCAATAATGTAAGAAGCGCCATTTTCTTTTAAAAGATTAATAATTCCTATTCCTGTGTTACATGATATAACGGCTGATTTTTTAGGTAATTTAGCATCAGTATCATTCTCATTAGAATTATTTTTCTTTGCTAATTCGTTACTATTTTTTTTGCCATCATTAGCTTGCATGGTCATATTTTCGATCTTGATTTTTACAAACTGACCAAGATTATCAACTAAATTTAGAATATTTCCAGGTTTTATTGCATGAATGTGAACTTTTAGGTAAAAATCATCTTTGACAACAACAGTAGAATTACCATGCTTTTCTAATTTAGCAATTAGATTTTCACGGTTAAATTTCTTTGGTTTTTTTAGTTCAATAATAAACTCTGTGCAATACCCAAATTCACCATTAAATACTTCATCGTCAGAAATAAATTTATTTACTTCAATACCTTTTTCAAGTAATGAAATTGGATTGCCTTCGAAATATGAATACATTCCTTCGATAATGGCATAAAGACCTTCTCCACCAGAATCTGTAACACTAACTTCTTTAAGTATAGGAAGTAAATTAGGAGTATTATCACAACTCTTACGTGCAAATGAAAGTGCAGCCCTTAAAACATCTAATATATCAGCGTCAATAAGAATATTATCCTTTAGTCCTTCAGATGTTTCTCTTATAACTGTTAGAATAGTACCTTCGATTGGTTTTAAAACAGCATTGTAAGCGTATTTTGAGGCTTCTTCAAAACCTTTAACTAGATCATATGCATTGATTTCATTTTTGTTTTGAAATGCAACAGCAAAACCCTTAAAAATTTGACTTAAAATAACTCCTGAATTTCCACGCGCAGAAAATAACATATTTTGTGCCGCTAATGAGGCAACGTCTGAAATTTTCAAATCATCTGAAATTTTTATTTCTTCAATGCTAAGAATTGTTGAAGCCATATTAGATCCAGTATCACCATCAGGCACTGGAAAAACGTTTAATGCATTAATAAGATTCTGTTTATTTTTTAAATTATATGTCCCAGATAAAAGAGCATTGATTCATTGATTACCAGTAATTTTACTCATTATTTAATTCCTTTGATATAAACGTTTAATTTAGAAATCTTAAGATTTTTTTCTTGTAGTTTGTAACTTACAATTTGATATATTTCTTCAACAATAATTCTTGCATTAAGGTTTACTAAAATAATTAATCCAAGAGTTAAATCAATTGCATTTTTTGCCTTAATACTTTTTTGAACAATAATTCCATTGTTTTTAAAGTCAATCTGATTTTTAGAGTCTAATGCACAAAAGTCGACAACACCAGCGACTGATGATATTCAGTTTCTTATTTCAGTTTCAAGTAAATTGTAATTCATTTTAAAACCTCAATTATTTTTTGATATAACTTCTTTTAATTGGAAACATTGAAGTTAATTTTGCAACTTCTTTTTTTATAACTTTTTTTAGTTCTTCATTTGCAGGTTCTTTCAAAAGTTTATCAATTAAATTAGCTAGAATAATAAATTCATCCTCACCGAAACCCCTTGATGTCATTGCTGCTGAACCGAGCCTAATTCCACTTGATACAAACGGACTTTCTGTATCATTTGGAATCGAATTCTTATTAACTGTAATGTTACATTCTTGAAGAATATTTGCAGCCACTTTTCCAGTTAAACCATAAGATTCTTTAACATCAATCATAAACAAATGGTTTTGTGTTAATCCTGAAATAATCTTTATTCCTTTATTGATAAAAGTTTGACAAAAGACTTTGGAGTTTTTTAGAAGTTGTTTTTGATAGTCAATAAATTCAGGTTGTAAAGCCTCATAGAATGATACTGCTTTACCTGCAATTTGGTGAAATAAAGCCCCACCTTGATATCCAGGAAATACAGCACGGTCTATTTTTTTGGCAATTTCTTCGTTGTTTGTTAAGATGATAGCACCCCTAGTCCCTCTTAGGGTTTTGTGTGTTGTGGTCATGATAACATCAGCATAACCAACAGGTGAAGGATGAAGACCAGCAATAACTAAACCAGATATATGTGATATATCGGCAAATAAATAAGCATTAACCTCATCAGCAATCTTCTTAAATTTATCAAATTCGACAATTTGCGAATATGCTGAATAACCACAAATAATCATTTTAGGTTTAACTTTCTTAGCGATTTTTAGGACTTCATCATAATCAATAATTCCTTCTTCATTAACAGTATAACTATATGATTCATAAAAAATACCACTAAATGAAATACGATATCCATGAGTTAAATGTCCACCAGAATCTAAAGAAAGTCCAAGAACTTTTTCGCCGGGTTTTAAAAGAGCCATATAGACGGCGGCATTTGCAACGGAACCTGAATAAGGTTGTACATTAGCATAATTAACATTGAATAGTTTTTTAGCTCTTTCTTGCGCTAGTATTTCAACTTGGTCAATGAATTCACAACCTCCATAGTATCTTTTGTTAGGATATCCTTCACCATATTTGTTGGTTAAACACGATCCCACTGCAGCAAGTACATCCTCAGATACATAATTTTCGGAGGCAATTAATTCAATGTGTTCTGATTGTCTTTTATTTTCATTTTCAATCATTTCAGCTAATTCTTTATCATTAAGTGATATTTTTTTGTACATATTTTTTCTCCTTTTCTAAAAGAAAATTAAGTAGATTTAAAACAAAATTTTTATCTTGTAAAAATAAAAAAACTAAACTTAATTAGTCTAGTAGTGATTTATGTTGCTTTTCTAATTTTTCTTCTTCAATTTTCTTTTTAGTTTCTTGTCTTTTTTCAATGTTTTTAATGATTAATAAAATTGGAAGTGATAGTAATCCAAGACCAACTGCTGGTAAAACTCTATAGATTCAATTTTCAGTTCCTGAAGAAACCATAAAGGAAGACATAGCAATGGCAAACGGAACCAAAAAAGTTAATGTGCTTTTTTTAATTACTTTAAATCTAAAAATAAGTAAGCATACAATTGAGATTTGAATAATAGAAACCAAAAAAGCAACAGGAAGTAAAAAACTTCATCTTTCAAAATCCTTAGTGGCAGGAAATGCTCAGCTGTCTTTACCAATTAAAATAAATATAATAAATGAAGGAATTGCAATTAGAAATAAAGAAATTAAGGCTACTTTTCATGAATGAGAAAGTTCTTTTTTTTCTCTTTGAATTTCAAAACTTTTATAGTTATTAATGTTGATTTTTTTATTCTTCCATTTTTTATTATTTGACATTGAAATACTCCGTCTATTTGAAATAAATAAATTTTACCAAATATTGACCTATTCTTAATTTAATATTTAGATGGGTTTTAATATGAATATTAAAGAGAATTCATTTTTAGTAATTGTTAAACAATTTTTAAAGATAGACTTAATAGATTTAATAATAGAATATATGACAATAATTTTTTTAGACTATCTATAATTATAAATTAGTTGTGTATGATAAATGTTAAGTAGGTATTAGCTATAAAAAATAATTGGAGGCTAAGAAAATGAAGTTAATACAGGTAGAAGCCCATGGATTTAAATCTTTTGCAGATAAGGTAACATTAAAGTTTAATGGCGGCGTTGTTGCAATCATTGGACCAAATGGGTCTGGGAAGTCGAATATCAATGATGCAATTAGATGAGTACTTGGTGAAAGTAGTTCGAAAGCATTACGTGGAGATAGCATGGAAGATGTTATTTTTGCAGGATCAAAGACTGAAAAAGAAATGGATCGTGCCGAAGTAATTTTGACTTTTGATAATCAAGATCGGGCAGTTGATATCCCTCATGATTTTTTTACAATTTCACGTGTTCTAAATCGGGGACAAGGATCAAATGAATACTACATCAATGGTGAGATTGCACGTCAGAGAGATATTAAAGAGATTGCAATGCAAAGTGGGATTTCTAAATCATCATTAGCAATTATTAGTCAAGGAACAATTTCTGATATTGCAGAAGCTAGTCCGGAAAGAAGACGTGATTTTTTCGAAGAAGCTTCTGGTACTTCAATGTATCGTGCAAAAAAGCAAGAAGCAATGCGGAAATTAGAACGGACTGAAGAATCACTGAATAAGATTGGGATTGTGATTCAAGAATTAGAAAGACAAATTAAACCTCTTCAAAAACAAGCTCAAAAAGCACAAACATACAGACAAAAAACAAATGAGTTAAAAAACATTGAAGTTTCGTTATTGATTCATGATTTTTTAGATTACTCAGCAAAACTTGAAGACTTGAGCGCCGATTCATCATCATACAAGCAAGAAAAAGAAGACTTAGAATTACAGATTAAAACTTATACAGATATATACAATAAAAAAAGTAATTTGATTGCTAACCTTGAGCAAAATATTTTAAATTTAGGAATTCAGATTGATGATATTACATCACAAATTACTAATCTTGAAATAAGAGCAGCAAAAGAAGAAAAACATCGTGAAATGCTTATTAATAATGAGATTATCATTGATAATAAACAAAGAAAATCAGCACTAAAAGAAGAACTAAGTTCACTCTATACAAAGATTGAATTAATTAAAGAATTTATTAAAGATCAAAAACAAAAAAACGATGAAATAAATGCAAAAATTATCAATACAGTAGCAAAAAAACAAGAAATAAAGAATGAACTCGATTTACAAAAAGATCGAATTCAAAAAATAAATTCGAAACTTGAATACCTAATCAATCTAAAAAATTCAAAAAATAATCTTCATAAAGGAACTAAAAATATTGTGCAAAATGCACATCTTTTTAAAGGTTATAAGGCACTTGTTTTAGATATCCTAAATGTTGATTCACAATACAAAATTGCCATTGAAACCACATTAGCCAGCGCCCTTCAAAATATTGTTGTTGATACTCCTGAAACTGCGGTCAAAGCTATTGAATTTCTAAAAGAAAACAATGGAGGTAGAGCTACATTTATTCCTCTATCTTCAATTAGTCCAAAAAAAGTATTAGAACACTATTATATTGCTGCGCAGACACAAAAAGGTTTCATTGGTGTTGCTAGTGATTTAGTTGAAGTAGAAAAAGAATTTGATGTTTTGAAGAAATTTTTATTAGGTCATATTCTTATTGCAAATAATATTGAAAGTGCAAACAAGATATCCAAACTTCTAGAGCATAGATACATGGTTGTTACATTGGATGGAGATATTATAAGAGTAGGCGGAATCTTAAGCGGAGGTCAAAAAGAAGAAGATTCTCATCTACTTGGAATTGATGAACAAATTAAGAATTTGGAAGCACAAAAACCTAATATTCTTAGTCTAATTTCTCAAAAAAATGAGGGACTAATTATTCTTGAACAAGAAGAAAAAAATTTAGGAAACCTATTTTCAAATATTAGTTTAGATATTGTTAAACAGGAATACCAACTAAAAACTACACAAGCTAAATTTGATGAGTTAAGAATTCAATATGAGAATATTGCCGATGAGAAACTTGATGAATTAAATGTGATTGACATTTCAGCTGAAATTCAAAAATTAATTTTAGAAAAAAGCAATCTTATTGCGAATAAAAATTCGCAAAATGAATTGCTTCAAGCAACTAAGAAAGAACTTAGTGATGCGAATATAAAAAAGAATATTGCAAACAATGAATTAAATACATTGATTACAAATAATGCAAATAAGATTGCTGAAAAAAGTCATGCTGAGGTGATGATTAATACAATTACACAACGTCTTTCGGAACAATATAACATGCTTTTTGAAAGTGCTAAGGAATTATATAATCCTGAAATTGATTTTGAAGCAGCAAGAAGAATAGTTAACGATCTAAAAAATGATATTAAAGAATTAGGATATGTTAATTTAGGTTCAATTGACCAGCTTCAGGAAATTGAAGAGCGCTATGACGAACTTAAAAAACAAGAATATGACATTATCGAGGCAAAGAAAATAATTGAAGAAGTAATCATTGAAATGGATAAAATTATCATTGAAAAGATTACTGAAACAGTGAACCTTGCAAACATTGAATTTAAACATGTTTTTTCTAAAATGTTTGGTGGTGGAACAGCAGAAATCAGATATACAGATCCAAATAATTTATTAGATAGCGGTATTGATGTTATGGCACAACCCCCTGGAAAGTCAATTAAAAATATTAAATTATTTTCAGGTGGTGAAAAAGCATTGATTGCTATTTCGCTTCTATTTTCAGTTCTTAAAGCAAAACCTCTACCATTATGTATTTTGGACGAGGTTGAAGCAGCGCTTGATGAAGCAAATGTAATTAGATTCGCTGAGTTTCTTCAAAGTTTAAAAGAAAATACTCAATTTATTGTTATAACACATCGTCAAGGGACAATGGAAAGAGTTGACAAATTATATGGAGCAACAATGCAAAAAAGAGGTGTTACAAGTTTCTTTGGAGTGAATTTAGCTGAAGCTAAAAAGTTAGTAAATTAGGCAATTCATATTTCTGAAATTAGCTTAAATTATGGAAAATTCTATAAAAAATTGTTGTGATATAATTAAAATGTAAAAAAAGGAAAAATATGTACGGACTAGTGTTTTATTTAAAAAAAGAGAATTTAATTAGAGAATATTCTAAGACTCATGAAGGAATAAATTCTGACAATTACAAACAAGCATACGAGGATATTCGTGATATTTTAAGACACTATGGTTTTCATTGATTATCAAACAGTTTTTACTTTTCACGTTCTATAAACAATCTTTTGCAAATTATAAAAGCCATTAATCATCTTAAAACAATTGATTGATTTAAAAAATCTTTAGTATCCTTACATGTTTTTAAGATGGAAGATTTATCAATTTTCACTGATTACATTATTGAAGATGAATCAAAATAAAAATGAGTTATTAACATTAAAAAAGAGTTAGTAACTCATTTTTAATGAAAAATTTCAAGTAATGGGCAATTAAAAATCAATGTATAATCATTAATACATTCAATAGTCTATAATTAATCACTTAATAAATTAATAACATTTAGGAGGATTTATGAAAGTAAAATTTGGTAGTGATGATGTTAATCTTTTAGGTAATGAAATTAGAATCGGAGATACTTTCCCAAACTTTATGGCAGTAGATTTAGATTTTAATGATTTTGAACTAAGCAGTTTACCAAAAACAAAGAAATTAATTTTATCTATTCCATCAATCGACACAGGCGTTTGTGAAACTGAAACAACTAAATTTATGAATTATTTTATTAATAAAGAGTACCCAGTTTTAGTTATTTCCCAAGATCTACCTTTTGCCTTAGGTCGTTGATGTGCAATCAGAAATAATAAAACAATTCAAACTTTAAGTGAATTCAAATATAAAGATTTCGGTAGAAAAACAGGAACTTTGTTAGAAGGTAAGGAATTACTTACAAGAGCTGTATTTGTTTTAGATGAAAATAACAAAGTCTTATATGTTGATTATGTTAAAGTAGTTGGTCATGAACCAAATTATGAAGAAATTTTAAGATTTTTTTAATCGAAAAAAAGAATATTCTAATATAAAAAAAGGAGCCAATTTTAAAACTAGAGGGCTCTTTTTTTAATATTAAATTAAACAAGAAAACATTGATTTTATGAAAAATTGTAAAGTTTCTTTGTTAAAAATTGTAAATTAAAAGTATTAAATATTGTAAACAATAAGCATTAAATATTGTAAACAATAAGCATTAAATATTGTAAACAATAAGCATTAAATATTGTAAAATTCAATATATAATATACAGTAATTAAATAATATAAACATTATGATAGAAGAAGAAAAAATAATAAAAAATTACAAATCAAGAATCATTGAAAATGTCATTGATAGATACTACAATATTGTAGGGGCAATATGTATTGAAGGGCCAAAATGATGTGGTAAGACATGAACCTCTTTTTTTAAGTCTAAGAGTTCTTTCTTTGTGGGAGATCCATCAAATAACTTTGCTAATCGAGAACTTGCATTAATAAATCCTAAATTGATATTAGATGGAAAAAATCCAAGACTTATTGATGAATGACAGGAAATACCTTCCCTTTGAGACGCAATTAGATGAGAAATTGACTGAAGAAATCAAAATGGATTATTCATACTTACAGGGTCATCCACTCCCAAAAAAAAGGGAATATTACACAGTGGAGCTGGAAGAATTGTTAAATTAAGAATGGAAACAATGTCGTTGTATGAATCAAACGAATCAAGCGGAATTGTGTCATTAAGGGATTTGAGCAATCAAAAAATTAAAGAACAATTAATTGAACCTTTGTCATTTGAAAAATTAGCATACTTTATTGTTAGAGGAGGGTGACCTAGAAATATTAATAGTTCGATTCAAAATTGTCATTTGCTACCTAACTCATATATTGAAACAATTTTAAATGAAACAATTAAAGAAATTGATAATTCAACATATGACCCACTAAAGATAAAATTAATTTTAAAGTCACTTGCAAGAAATGAATCTACTCTTGTTTCAGAAGATAAAATCATAAAAGATATATCTGCAAATGATGATGAAAAAATTTCTAGACCTACAGTTAACAAATATATTGATGTTTTAAATCGAATGTTTATTTTTAATAATCAAGAGCCATATGCACCAAATCTTAGATCATCAAAAAGAGTAAGAATTTCTGAGAAGAAACACTTCTGCGACCCATCATTAGCATGCGCACTTTTGAATGTTACACCAAATAAACTAGTACGTGATGTTAAGTTATTTGGGATTTTATTTGAATCATTAGTTATTAGAGATTTAAGAGTTTATGCACAAGCAATGGATGCAAAGATATTTCATTATAGGGATTATGACGGTAATGAATTAGATGCAATAATAGAATTAAACAATAGTGATTGAATAGCAATTGAAATAAAGTTGTCTTTTGCACAAGTTGAATCAGCTGCTAAAAGTTTAAATAATGCTGTAGATAAGATTGTTCAAAGTAACAATAAGGCACCAATTCTAAAATGCATAATAGTTGGAATTGGTAATGGTATTTATAAAAGGGAAGATGGAATAGTTGTTGTCCCAATTAATGCATTGAAGGACTAGTATTTAATTCAATACCTTAAATTCTTTTACATTTTCTTCCCCATATTCTAAAATTACTGTTTACTTTTCTTAAATACCAAATAAGCAAAATAATAAGATATGAATTAAAAAACTGACTATCATTAGTAGCCAGTTTTTTAATTTTAAAAATGTGTCTATTTTGCCTTATTAGCCATCTCATATGCTTTTTGAATTTTTGATTTAATATCTTTAAATGATTTTATAAATTTAGCTTTTGTTTCTTCTACATTTTGATTCCCATGAATTATTGCTGAAAGTAATTCAAAAAGGTCTCATAATTCAATATATGATTTATCATCAAATCCCACTTCTTCAAAGTATTTTTTATCATCTTCATTAAGATTCTTCATTACATTATAATATAGTGTATCGAATTGGCTATTAAACTTTAATATTGAATCATTATCCTTTAGTTGTTTTTCAATATCTTTAACTTTTTCAAATTCTTTATATATTGCTTCTAGTTTTTGTTTTGGTGTGCTTTGTTCTGAATTACTATTTGGAGTAGCAGAGTCACCATTATTCATTGGTTGGTTTTCATTTTTTGGAGATTCATCATTAGGCATTACATCTTTAGGTTGAGTTCCCTCATTATTTGAACTACCCTCATTTTCATTATTATTTTCTCGATCTCCATTTTCAGTTTTTTCAGGTTTTTTAGGCATTTCAGGCATTTCAGGTTCTTTGGGAGCCTCAGCGTCGCTAGGTTTATTTGGTTCTTTAGGAATTATTTCACCATCATCTTTTGGTTTTGCATCATTTGGATTATCTGTATTAGAAGGCTTATTTGGAGTATTTGTTTCTCCTTCATTTTTTGGATCTTTATTTTTATCTATCTTATTTTTGTCTTTATCATCATCTTTTTTAGTATTTGATTCTTCTTTGTTTGGTTTGTTATTATCAGAAACATTGCATTTGGATGAAATGATTGGAATTACACTTAATGATGTGATTGATCCAATAATTGCAAGAAATTTAGTTAATTTTTTCATAATTCTCAATATTATAACTTTCATTATTTCAATATATAAAAAAATGTACTAAAACACTATTTAAAAAAAAGTTTATAAAGAAAAAACTTACTTTATAAACTTTAGGCATTTATCAAATTTAATAATTCCAATAGAATAAATAAATTTTTAATTTTATTAATCTTCTATTGTTTTTAGTTTTTATTTAATGATTTAATTTTGTTTGGATTTTTTGTAAGCATCATCAACTTTTGACTTAATATCTTCAAATAATTTTTTAAACTTATCTTTTGTAGTTGATAACGAAGATTCATTTTGTATTATTTCTGAAAGAAGATCAACAAGATCTGAAAATTCACCTAGAAAATTATGATCCAATCCAAAGGTAGCAAATTTATCTCTAGTATCACTATCATATTTGAATAGTTCATCTATAGGCTTTAATCCATTATTAAATTCTGATGCGGAATTTCTATCCTTCAAATATTTATCTAAATCTTTATATTTTTCAAAAGTTTCATATATAAATTTAATTTTTTCTTTTGGAGTTTTATTTTTAATTTCGTCTGAAATATTTGAATCACTATCGCTTCTAGGTTTGTCATTAGGCATTGAATCTTTAGGTTGTTCATTTCCATTATTTGAACCGCCTTGGTTTGCATTATTATTTCCTTGATTTTCTCCTTCATTTTCTTCAGGTTTTGAAGGCGTTTCTATTTCACTAGGTTTCTTAGGATCCGTAGGCGCTACTTCGCTATTGCCATTATGATTTTCACCGTTTTGGTTATCTGTATTAGAAGGTTTACTTGGAGTGCTTGTGTCCCCACCATCCTTAGGATTTTTATTATTTTCTGGCTTGTTTTTATCTTCATCCTTTTTAGTATTTGGATCTTCTTTGTTTGGTTTGTTATTATCAGAAACATTGCATTTTGCTGAAATTATTGGTATTGTGCTTAGAGATGCAACTGCTCCAACAATTGAAATAAATTTACTTAGTTTTTTCATAATGATTAATTTTATAACTTTAGAAATTTCTAAAATTAAAATAATGGATAAGATTTTATAAAAAAGTTTATAAGGAAGGAAATAAGTTGCCTTATAGACTTTTTTATTTTTTATTTAATGATTGCTATGAACGACTCGGATGCAAGTTGGTTGTCTTTTGGAGCTTTTCTAATAATATATTTCCCAGGAGAAAGTTTTAATTTAGTGGTTGAAATTGAATGTCAAGTAGTTTCATGCTCAACTCTATATTGCATTGTAGAATCGACACCAACAATGATGTTGTTATTGTATATTTTTACTATTCTATCCAAATCATTACCTTTAGTAATTTTTATTATTTGAATATCTGATTGAAACTTGTCATTTGTATTCTTAAATCTTATGGAAAGTGTACCTGGGACTATTTTATCAATTATTTGATTATTAGATACAATAGGTTTTCATTCGTTGAAATTATTTCGATATTCCATGTTAGAAGCAACACCAGTTAGTTTGATCTTGTCTTCGTCTAATGAAATTAATTTTGCCTTAGGAATTTCATTTTTTTGAACATTAAAATTTACTTTTTTGTTATTTTTTATATTAAATTTATAACCAAATTTTTTAATGTCTTGAAGTTCAATGTCAACATTTCCATAATTAATAAAATGATCAAGAATTAAAATATATGTTGAATCATTTTCTTTAATTGTTTCTTTAACATATGCATTTTTAATAATGAAATTTCCTAATTTTAGATTTATGTCTTTAATATTTTGATCAAATTTAATTCTTAGAGCATATTGACCTAATTCTTTGTTTGATAAGAATGTTTTTTCAATATTATATGAGACATGTTTTAGATCAATTTTTTCATTTGGTTTACTTTGATTTAGATAGTAGGTAATTTCATCATACGTTACATAGGGAAGTCTAAGTTTTTTACCTCCCTTCTCACTTAACTGTAATTTATATTCATCTAATACTGCAGTTACATATTTATAGGAATCTTTAGCTAAATTTAGTTTTAAATAAGGAGGAAGTTTTTCTAAACCACCTAGTTCTCTATCGATAGCATCTATTGCACCTTCCTTTGAATTAATGTAATTTTTAATCTTCAGATTTCTAAAGCGATTACCCATTTTATATAATCCACGAGTAAAGATGCTTTCCTTAATAAAATCATCATCATGCATCATAAAGAAATTAAAGGTACCTTCAGCATTAGGCTTCTTTTCATCTGCTCGATCAGAGGTTGCATCAACGTGATATCATTCTCCATCTATTTCAATTTGATTTCAAGCATGTCTTGAAGCAGACCCAGTTAGATATCCATAATCAGCATTTCCAGTCATCAAACGACATGGAATATTTAACTCATCCATAAGCATCTTAAAACCCTTAGCATATCCAGTACATACCGTTTTTTGTTTAACTAGGGCTGAATATGCACTTTGGTCATCAATCAAATTTTCTTGTGAATAATCATATTTCACATTTTTAGTCATTCATTTATAAGCTTCAATAATCTTTTGTAAGGTAGGTAGGTTTTTTCATTGGTTTGCAATTTCTTTTGCTTTGTTTTTTGCTTCAGTGTATTCTTTGTTAGATTTAGTTAAATCAATTGAATCTACATCAATCAATGTTGAATATAAATAACCTTTATAATGAGCTCAAACTTGTACCTTTCCAAAATCATTATTAGTATGCTTTTTGCCACTTATTTGTCCATTGATTGTTAATTTTAATTTCGCGTCATCTTCATCCTCACCAGCCTTCATAACTTCTTTTTTAGCATATCAATTTCTTTGATATCATTGTATGTCTTTAGTAATTATTTCCTTAGTTTCTGTATCAATGAGATTGAGTTTTATAGTATCAATACCATTTGAGTTCAAATGAATATCTTTTTTATCTATTTCATACTTAGAATGGGAATAAAAATTAGAAGGAACTTCATTATTTAGAATCATTGACTCGATTTCTTTTTCTGAAAGAGATTTTTCAACAAAACTTGTTTTTGAATTTGTATTGACTAGATAAAATGAATCTAAACTCTTTAATCTTGAATTAGAGTTAGAGATATATTGAGTGGTAGAGGATGGAATTAAGTTATTTGCATGATTATTATTTGTTGAATCTGAGTTGTTTGAAGGGTTTCTATTTTCATCATTAATTATTTTAGATTCATTTGAATCTGTAGGGTTTTTAGGATTTAAATTTGTTGGGTTTGTATTGCTTGACGGATTGATAGGTTTGGTATTTATTGGTTCTGAAGGAATTACATGATTACCTGGAAGTAATGGAATATTTCTATTACTTTGATTATTAGATTGATTGTTTGTATTGCAACTTATAACAAAAAAAGAGTTTGAAATAAGATTAATAGATAGCAAACTAAATAAGAATTTTTTAGATCTTTTCATATATCCTCCTATCAGATAGCATTTAACTTATATTAGCAAATAAAGAACAAAATTATATAAATAATGACATTAGATTACTAGAGTTTCTAAAATAAATTGTTGTATTTAGGGTATATAGATAAATATTTTAGTGCCACCAGTAATGTTGCCAAAATAAAACAGAAGCCTATACAAAAAAAAAAAAAAAAAAAAAAA
>NZ_QKUB01000002.1 GCF_003253435.1 Metamycoplasma auris | reverse complement strand
TTTTTGAATTCTAATAATGAACTTTGCGAAAAGCGGCAGTATCAACCGTATGTATGCCGCTTTACGCAAATTATTAATTAAATTAATAATTAGCAATAAGGATAATTTGGGATAAAACCTTTAGCATCTCATAACTATAAAATTAAATTAAGTCTGAAGATAACATTTTAAATAAAGAAAAAGCACTAAATATCGCTGAAGATATTAGTGCTTTCTCAGAGATTCTAATTTAATATTCTAGAATCACAAAGGTATTTTAAAAAACTAAAATACCAATTTTCTGTGTGGCATTAATCTTAAAAATTAATTAATATTTCAAAAGATTTACATTTAATTGTTAAAAAAGATTGAAATTTGTATATTTTTTAAAGAAATTTTTACTATTTTGGCAAAAAAAAAAAAAAAAAGTAAACTTTTTCCCATAGCATGCAAAATCACAATTAAGTATGCTTATTTTTATTAATTTTAAGAAAGGTAAATTATTTTAATCATATATGAAAAAACTAAATAGGTTTTTATTAGTGTTTGGTTCAGTTTCTTCTTTAGGTGCACTTCCTTTAGTTGCAGCTGCTTGTGATAATACAAAAAAAGAAGAAAAGAAAGACGAAAAGAAACAAAACGAAAATGCATCTACAACTACAACTTCTCCAGCAACAACAGAAAGACCACAAGCAGATGCTCCTCAAACTTTAGGATCTAGTTCAGAAAAAGCAGAACCTAGAGTTGAATATAGTATTGGTTTAGCATCAGGGGAATTAGAGGACTTAGTTAATGCAATTTCAACTGATAGAGATAATTTCAACTATAGTGTTGAGTTAGCTAAAAAAGCTGTTGCTCCAACATCTGAAGAAGTTTTAAAAAACTCAGAAGCAGCAAGAAATAAAGCTAATTTTGAAAATGTTACTGAGGAAGTAAGAAAACATTTAGAAAGTACTCAAGATTCAATTTTAGCTAATAGCGAATATGCAAATAGTCAATCATCAGATTCAGAAGAAGAAAGATAATTTTCTTATTATCAAAGTATAAACTTATTGTTTTCAAATCTAATATCTACAACTTAAATATCAAATATTGAATTTCTAATAATAATTAATGACTAAATCATATAGATTTAGTTCATGGCAAAATATTGGCTGTGGGCCAATATTTTTCTATTTTATTTAATTTAGTTTATTAGTAGTTAATCAATAATAATTCATTGAAAAAGGCAAGTATTTTCTAAATATAAATTAAGCAAAAAATTCTTATTGTTTTCAATAAGAAGCAATATTTTCCAATCTTTTTTCAATCGATGATTCAAGTTTTTTAAATACTTTGCTAAAAAAAAAAAAAAAAAAGTAGAATTAATTTTTACCATAAGAAAATATGGTAATTAAATTAACATTGATGAAAGGATAATTTATCTAACATTATGAAAAAGATAAACAAAATACTATTAGTTTTAGGTTCGGTTGCTTCAGTTGCATCATTACCTTTAGTTGCTGCAAATTGTGGTGGAACTAAGGAAGAATCTAAGAAACCAGAAGCTTCAAAACCAGCCGAAAAACCTCAAGGAGATGACGCAAACGCTTCAACACCAGGAAAGACTGATGAAGAAAAGAAGAAAGAGGAAGAAGCTAAGGCTGAAAAAGAAAAGAAGGAAAAAGAAGAAAAAGAAAAGAAGGAAAAAGAAGGAAAGGAAGAGAAACCAGCTACTCCTTCTTCACCTTCACCATCTCCAACAACTCCTCCAACGGTTCAACCTCAACCTCAACCAAAACCAGCGACAGGTCATGAAACAAATGGAATTGAAGAGCTTGTAAATAGCGAATCAATTGACCCGATTATCTAAAAACCCTTATTATAATTTCTATCTAAATATTTAAGTATCTATCTATTTAATAACTCTAATTACCTATTAATATAATCGTTAAAATTTCATTGTAACAATTGACTAGTTCGCTAGTCAATTTTTTCTTTTATTCGTTTTTTAAAATGTATTAATTAAGGTTAGATTTGCTATCAAGAATACTTAAATAAGTAGATTAAAATTCTTATAATTTAAAAAAAATGTAAAGTATTTTTGCTTGACAGAATTTTTGTGTTAAAATTATTTCTAAATTTAATAATTAAGTAAATTTTATACAGTATTTAAAAAAGGATTAATATGGTTAAATTAAGATTAAAAAGAACAGGAAAAAAATTCCATGCAACATATAAAATTGTTGCATCAGATGCAAGAGCACCTAGAGATGGTAGATTTATTGATGTTTTAGGTCACTATGATCCTCATACAAAACAATTAGTTTTAAATGAAGAATTAGCTACTTCATATCTAGACAATGGTGCCAAACCAACAGAAACAGTTAGAACTCTTTTAAAGAAAAACGACTTCTATGCAAAATATATTGCTAACAAGAATAAATAAGTTATGAAAATAAACATACTCACATTATTTCCACAGTATTTTGAAACTTTCAAAAATACAAGTATGATTGCAAAAGCAATCAAACTCGGACACCTTGAAATAAATATCATTGATTTTCGACTTTTTTCTAGAGAAAAACATAAGAAGGTTGATGACACAATTTATGGTGGTGGTGATGGAATGCTGCTTCAGGTTGAACCAATTGATTTGGCACTTGAAAGTGTTCCTAACAGTTACAAAATTTTAGTTAGTCCACAAGGGAGTGTCTTTAATCAAAAAAAAGCGCATGAACTATCTAAAATGAAAGAAATAACATTAGTTTGTGGGCATTATGAAGGTTTTGATGAAAGAGTGTTATCTTTTGTTGATGAAGAACTATCGGTTGGTGACTTCATTCTTACAGGAGGAGAAATTCCAGCAATGCTAATAACTGAAGCAGTTGCAAGATTAGTTCCCGGAGTACTACGTAAAGGAAGTCATCAAAATGAAAGTTTTGAAAATGAAGGATTATTTGATTTTCCTCAGTATACTAAACCTTCTGTATACAAAGGATTAGCTGTTCCAGAAGTGCTATTATCTGGAAATCATAAATTAATCAAAGAATGACGTGAGAAAAATGCTTATTTGAAAACTTTAAAGAACCGTAAAGACATAATCGAAAGGATTAAGAAAAATGAGAAGTAAATTATTGGAACTTGTTGAAAGAGAACAAATTAGAACTGACATTCCTGAAATTAGAGAAGGTTATAACGTAAGAGTTCACGTTAGAATTAAAGAAGGCGATAAGGAAAGAATTCAAGTTTTTGAAGGTTTAGTTATTGCTTCTTATGGTGAAGGTATTAACAAATCAATTACTGTAAGAAAAGATTCATATGGTCTAGGTGTTGAACGTATTTTCAAGATTAATTCTCCTTTGATTTCAGGTATTGAAGTTATTAGAAGAAATAAAGTTAGAAGAGCTAAACTTTACTATATGAGGGAATTAAAAGGTAAGAGTGCTAGATTGAAAGAAATTAAAAGAAAATAATTTCTTTTTAAAGTTCGTAAAGCGAACTTTTTTATTTTATATCTATCTTAAAAAAAGGTCTAATATTCAATATTAAAAAATATAAATTTATCAATATTTCAATTTAAATTGAAATACTTAAATTATTTATATAATTTAATAAATCTATTTTGTTATTCTAAAGGAGTTATTTATGTCACAAAAGTTTCTTAACGAACTAAAAGAGAGAAATATTTTAAATAATCTATCAAATATTGAAAAATTTTTATCTTTAAAGAATGAAACAGGAGTTTATATTGGTTTCGATCCAACGGCAAAAAGTCTTCATTTAGGTAACTATTTACAAATTGCAACTTTATTGCGTTTCAAGGCTGCTGGTTATAAAGTTTATGCAATTTTAGGTGGGATTACAGGAATGATTGGCGATCCTAGTTTCAGAAGCTCTGAAAGACAATTTTTAGACATCAAAACTCTAAGACAAAATAAGCAAAAAATTAGAAAACAATTAGAAAAATTTGGTTTAACAGTGATTGATAATCTTGAATTTTATAAAGATATTAAATTGATCGATTTCTTTTCACAAATTGGAAAATTAATCAATGTTAATTATTTGCTTGAAAAAGAAAGCATTGCCACTAGATTGCAAAATGGATTAAGTGTAACAGAACTTTGTTACCAACTAATTCAAGGGTGAGACTTTAAATGCATGTTTGAAAAATATGGTGTGCAAATTCAAGCAGGTGGATCAGATCAATGAGGCAATATCACTACAGGTCTTGAATTTATTCGAAAAGCCTATGGAGATGAAGTTAAAGCAGTTGCCCTTACGATAAACCTAATTACAGATGAAAATGGTAAAAAGTTTGGAAAATCAACTGGAGGAGGATCGCTTTGATTAAGTAAAGATATGACTAGTCCATATGCACTATATCAATTTTTACTTAATCAATCAGATGCCAAAGTGGAAGATTACTTAAAAGCTTTTACATTTTTACCACTAAGTAAAATTGCCAAAATTATGGAAGAACATAATTTAGCTAAGAATAAAAGACTTGCCCAAAAAACTCTAGCAGAACAAATAACAAAAGATATTCATGGACAACGATCACTTAATCAAGCTAAAAAGATTACTGAAATTCTTTTTTTAAAAAGTAATAAGGAATTAACTTTAAGTGATATTGAGATGCTAAAAGAATCAATTACGACAATAGAAGTAACCAAACAAAAGAAATTCATTGATCTTTTGAAGGAGAATAATATTACTTCATCAAATCGTGAGTCTCGAGAATTTATTACCAAGAAATCATTTTCGATTGATAATAAAATAATTGAAGATGAAAACTATGTTATAGAATTTCAAAAATATAACTTCAAATATGCTTTATTAAAAAAAGGAAAAAAAGATTTTTATATTTTAATTAATAAAGATTTAATTTAACTTTTAACATTAAATTTAGCTTAAATTAATATAAAACGCACGAAAATTTAAATAAATGTATAATTCTTTTGTATTTTTTTATTCAAGGAGAAATTATGAAGATAAAAATAATTGTAGACTCATCATCTGGACTTAGTGAAAGTCAAGCTAATGAACTAGGATGAGGCTTTATTCCATTACAATGTGAAATTGATGGAAAAAGATTTCAAATTGGAAGAGAATTCTTTATCGAAGATTATAAAAAAATATGGGAAGACAATAAAAAAGTTGATGCTACTACTTCTGCCTCATCGCCAGCTTTATCAGAGTTAGAAGTATCTAAGTATATAAATGAATATGATTTGGTATTGATCTATCCAATTTCAAAACACCTATCATCACAAACTTCCTTTTTAATGAATCAATTTAAAGATAATAAAAAAGTTTATGTCGTTGATTCTAAAAGAGTTTCTTATTTGATAGTAAGAGATTTATTAATTTTTGAAAATAAAATTAATAACGGAATCCCTTTCGATGAAGCAATCAAACATTTTGAAGTTAACAATGAAAGATTAATTCTAATTCCTCAATTCAACGATGCTTTAGTTAAAGGTGGAAGACTTTCCAAATCTGCTGCAGTAATTGCTAAACTTCTAAGAATTGTTCCACTAATCAAATATGATTTTGGGATTTTAGAGAAAGAAGGTATTGGAAGAGTATTCACAAAATCACTTGAAAAAACTGTTTCTGAAATGTATGAAGAAAACAAAGAAAATCTTGAAGATAAGATTCTTTTTGTAGTTCATGCTGATTCAGATTTAATTGAAAGTTTAATCTCAAAATTTAAAGTGATTACAGAAAATAAACTACCAATATATTCAATTAAATTACCAGTTGATATTTCAATTCATACTGGCATTGGAGCAGTTTGTGTAACTATTGCAAATGTAGATAAAGGGATTAAAGATAAAATAACTTTATTTGCAAAGAAATGATAATACTTATTGATTTGTTATTTGAATCTATAGAAATATAGAATTTTTAATTATTACTAATGATAGTTTGTATATATAGAAAACTTATAAATATGTATTATGTATTAAATAATTAAAATAGTCTAACAATGAAAGGAGAAAACTATATTATGCAAGCTAATAGTATTAATAATAAAAAAGTCTATGATGATTTCGAATCGATGCTTAATAATAAAAAAAGAAATAACCTTCTTTTAGTTTTAAAAATTACATTAATTAGTTTTCTAGTAGTTTTTTCAGGATTGATTTTATTCTTTGCACCATTAACACTTTTTTCAAATAAACTAGTTGATAGTAAAAGCATTAATTGATTTCTTGATTTTTCAAATCCTGCATTTGAGAGGATAAATTACATAGCTTTATTTCGGATATTCTTGTTGCTTGGTATTTTCTTATATACATTTATTGCCAATTTTTCTAATCTAATTAATCAAAGAGAAGCAACTAGAAAATATATTGTTTGATTTGTTATTTATTTGCTTTTTTCACTAACATCTTTAGTTTTATTATTTACATTTTTTAAGAAAAATATTGTTGATTATTACTATTTATCATTGATTTCAGTTCCACTTCTTGCAGTTGATATTGCATATTTAATCTATAAATTTAATCTTAAAAAGAAAACTGATCCAGTCAATTATAAGAATAAGATTTCAATGATAATTTCAATCATTTCAAGAACAATTTTAGTTATAAGTTTTATTGCTATTCTAAGTGCTTGAATCTTTTCAAAGAATGCCCTTGAAAGAAATGATTTTTTAAACAATAATAAGATTCATAATTTCTTTGTTGAACTTTTTTCTCAAAGAAGTATTAAAAATTTATTTTTAATGATTTTATTTATTGTTATCATTGTTGTTTTGATATTCCTTATTAACATTGAAAATATTATTTTAGTTATTTCAAAGCAAGGAAAAATCAACGTAATTAAAGAAAAAATATTGTTATTTATATCATTGAGTTTCATTACTTTAATTTGATTTATAAGAACTTTATTTTATAAGAGTGAAATTGAGTTATTTAAGGTATCTAAGAACTTAAGTGACTATTTATATTTGATTGGAATCGGATTAATTTTATTAGTATTAATTGGATATCTATTAGTTAGTTTTATAAAAAAACTTAAGGTAAAAGGACTTCTATTTAATAATATTGTTTTTGGTTTTAGTATCTTTTTAATTTGAATTATTGTAGCTGCGATCAGTTTTTTAACCGAAATTAAATTTAATCTTAATATCACAATCTTAATCGCAACATTCTCAAGTTTAGTTATTTTAGTCATCTATCGATTAAAGATTGCTAATGAAGCATATTATGTTTCAATTTTATTAGAAGCAATCATCGTATTGATAACCTTAAGCTTACTAATTAGTGGACTTAATTCAATTTTGCTTGCTAATAGCAATCAAAGTTTCTATTTAATTAATTCATCTTTATCATTAGAGCAAATTTTTATTATAACGACAATCGCATTTGCCTTTTTATTTAATATTGCAACAACCATTAATTTAATTGTTAGTTTATCAAAAATCACTAAAAAGGAAAATAGTCAATATCTTGAAAGAAATTAGTGTATGAATAAAAAAAATAAGTTAGAAAAAAAATTATTAATGGAAGCAAACAAAGAAATTAAGACTCTTAGTTTAGTATGAAACGAAATTCAAAATCAAACTAATTTCATTTCATTTCAAAAATTATTTTTTACAGTCTTACTAAAAAGCAATCTCAAAACTAACGATAAAGATGTCTTATTCTTTTTAAATAAGATTAAAGAAGCAATTGCAAAAAAATATGATTTAGTATTTGATCGTTTTGTTATTTCATTCAATCTTGTAAATAAATTTAATAATTTGTATATATGTCCATATATAGCAAATTCTGAGGCAACGAATTTTGAATCTTTAAATTTAACTTCCAATTCAACTCTTTTTAATTCTAATTTGATTATGAATTTAAATAGAGAAATAAATTATTTGTTAGATAATGATTTCTATGTCGAAGTAATTGAAGATCTAGTAATTAAAAAAAATGAAGACATTGAACTATTCTATGATAAAAAAAGTATTTTAGGGTGATAAAAAATGCACTTAAAAAAATTAAATGAAAAACTAATCAATTTAGAAAATATTCTAACGAAAGTTAATAATTCAAAGAATATACTTCTAATTGACATAATGAAGCTTACAAAAAGATTGAAATTCAATGTTTCAAATGCGCTTTTAAACATTGATTTAATTAATGAAGTAAAGAATCATTATGCAATCAAAAATAAATTAATTAATAGTTCAAAAATTACCATTAGATTAAAAAAATTCTTCAATCAAAAATCAATTCTTTGAATATATGTGACTGAAAATCAAAAATATTCAACTGATTCATATTCAAGATATGAAAGAACAATTACAAAATTAATAAACAAAAAAAGAGATGACTTTATTGTTATTGGCGAAAGAGCAAAGTCATTTTGCATGCAAAATGATTTCAATATCATCAAAGCCTTTTCGGAAAATGATAAACAATCAAAAAGATTACCTTGAATTATTTCACAAACAATTAAAGTATTGCATGCAGAAAATAATTACGATGAAGTTAATTTTGTGCTTAATACAAATCGCAATTATGATGGATACTTTACAATTCTTCCAATTGAAAAATTTGATGTTAACAAATTAGTAAGTGAAGAGAATAAAAATAAAACTATTGAAAATTTTGAAAACTTCAAGATTTTTCCAAATATTGAAGATTTTATCGATAAAGAAATTGATATCTTTTTAGAAAATGCAATTTATTCATTAATGATTGAATCTTCATTCTACAATGCAAAAAATGATTTAGTAACAACAAATAAAATTATTAATCAAATTGAAGATGAAATTGCATCGATAAAGAAGAAAATAATAAGACAAAAAAGAGAAAAAGAAATCGAAGAAATCGTACTTTTAACAAGAACAAATGAGAAGGTTTTTAAGGATGAATAAAATATGGAGAATAAGTCAGGTTCATTTAATATAAAAATTAATTTTATTGATAGCAAGGTTTTAGAAATTAAAAAAGCTAAGTTATATATCAATGTTGATGAAGATGATGATTGAATATTAATTGATTCAAATTCAATCATGGCCTATGAATATGTTATGATTAAAATTAATGATCTTGATGAAGATAAAACCTTTTATTTATTCTTGTTAAATCCAAACATTGTTATTAAAGATAATCGAATTACAATTAATACATTTAGTAAAAAAGTAATTTACAAACAAACCAAAGAAAAAATTGACAAAAAAGACGAAATCAAAGAAGTTTTGAAAAAAATTGAATACTATCAATCCCTTCAAATTCTAGGTTTAAACTTAGATCAATTTATGGAACTTAAAATCTTGAAACAGAAATTAGCATTACTTAATTTAGAACAAAAATTTAGATTAGTTAAATAAAAAAAGAAGAAATTTATGAAACTAAAAAATACATTATTATCACTTACATTGATTACATTAGCACCGCTTCCTCTTGTGTCTTACAAACATATTGAAACTAGAAACACAATAAGAGAGGATAAGGAAAAAGAAACTCCAACTAATGCTAGTGATTTTGATACATTTGCTGAATTAAGTAAGAAAAAAATTGAAGAAGGAATTGAAAAAGTCATTGATCAAACAATCAGTCACTTTGATAATGAAAAAAAGAAATTAGAAAAACTTATTAATGATGATTTTGTAAAAAATGTTTCTGAGATTAATAAACTAATTTATATTCAATCTATATTGCAATACCTGGGAAACAATAAGGATGATATCAAAAATAATCATTCAAATAATAAAGGCTTTAATATTGTATTTCCATATGTGTTATCAAAGAATAAAAATTATGAAGTATCAAAAGTTAAATTTGATAACGAAGAATTTAATGCAATTAAGATTGGTAAAGAAGATGATACTGATTATAAAAAGCAATTCAATGATAAGGCTGAAGTAAGTAAAAATAAAGATGAAGTAAATGGGATTAAAAAAGATCGTCTTGAAAAGGCAATTGATAATTATTTAGGAGCATTGAATAATGAATTAAAATCAATGCTATATGATGATAAAAATATTCCTCAAATTGGAAAAGATTTTAAACTGGAATTTAAGAATAAAAATCAATTTGAATTTAGTAATCCAAATGGATTTAATTCATGAGATGAGTATATTATTGCAAAACTAAATCCTAAATTTATCAAATTTGATTTAAAACAAAACGAAAATTTTGAGACTGATGAAAATGAAAAAGAAAACAATAATAATGATCCAATAGCTAAACCAGATTTAGTTCCTGGGGACAAACCATCTGAAACAATTAGTCTTGATGAACAAATTAGAACACTTCCATTATTATCTCCATGAGTAGCACCTGAATATGTATCAAATGATGCATCTTCATTAAAGAGTTCATTTGAATCTGCAGGAGAAAATAAAAGCAAAATATTCTTCTTTGATAATCCGATCAATACAAGATATGAATACACAGTTAGTTCTCTTGAATCAGAAGGATCTGAACATCTAAGAGCAACAATTAATATCACCGATCGTGTTGATAATAAGGGCGCTCGAAGTTATATAAGAAGAATTAAAATAAACACATCCAATGAACAAAAAGCAATTAATTCTGCCTATAGAGAAATTATTGAATCAAATAAAAAGGTGTTTAGTCAAATTTATAGTGCCTTAGGAATTGATGACAAAATTAATTATTTAGAGATAAGAAATAATAATTTACGAGATTCGTTATTTAGAATGGTTGGAGCTGGTGTTCAAATTACCAATAAAACTGATTATCTAAAAGAAACAAATAAAATATTAATCTCAGCTTCGAATGCTTATTTAGAATCAAATAATCTAAATTCAATTATTAAAGATCTAAACAATGCAAAATATCTAATGCTATCATCCTTATATTCATCACAAATTAATAATGAATGATATTTTAGTGCAATTCCATATTCATTAAAGGATGCACTTCTAAGATTTAAAGAAATTATTAGATTAAATAAGGAAATTATTTCTAAAAACTTTAATGATCACAAATTTAATTTAGGTTATTTGAATCAATACTATGAACTTTTAAATAAAAAAGTTTCGCAATTGATTGCAATGAGTACACAAAGAATAATAAATCTTTCAGTATGATATGATACATATCTAAATGGAATTAAAGATATTATGAATCAATTGAAGATTTTAGCAACTTTAGTTGATAATAAACCCCTAAGCACAGATGAAATAAAAAATAACTTTAATGATGCTTATGCGAATATGACTGAAAAAATTAAGTTAAGTAACAATGATAGTAAACTTAGTTTAAAGAAATTTGGATATGCATTATTAGGTCTTTCAGGAATTTTATTATTATCCTTAAGTATTTTTCTATTAGTTAAGAAAAATAAAATTAAACTTCTTAGTGCCACGAAGATCTCAGTTGTATCAGCTTGCCTAATCCTAGGAATCCTAATTATTGCAATTCTTATGATTGTTTTATAAAAAAAAAAAAAAAAAATAGACTTTCTTATAAGCAACTAGAAAGTCTATTTTTTTTATTCAAGTTTTTAATTAGTTTTATTTTATTCTTTAACTTCTTCTAAGGGTTGTTCTTTGTTTTCTTCTTCTTTAGATTTTTCTTGTGACATTGATTTTACTTGTGCAACTAAAGCACTTTGGATCTTATTATCATAGTCAGAAGTTAATTGTTTTGCTTCATCATATTTAACTAAAGCTTCAGGGTCATTAATTTCAGCTAATTTAGCAAAGATTTTAGCTGCTAATTGTTCTTGCTCAAAAGCCTCAAATGTAACAAATGATTTAATTTGTTCTGGTTTTAAACCATAAAGTTCTGATAGATTTGTTATTCTTGCTTCGTATTCATCACTTGATGCATGTAATTTTTCTTCATCGACAATTTTTCCGTATACATATGACTTGATTAGATTCTTTTTAGCTTCGTCTTTGTATAAGTCTAAAATTTCATCTTTTGATGTTTTTGCAAATTCAATGTAGTCTTTTTCAGTTATACCTTGTTTTTTAATTTGTGCAATAAAACCTTGGTAGTACGATTGAGCTGTTTCGTTGATGATTATGTCTGACATTTTTACTTCTGATTGTTCAATAACTTCGTTAATTGCATCATTGATAAATTTTTGACTATTCGCGTTAAGTTTTTCCTTTAGAGCATTATTCTTAATATACTCATTAAAACTTTCAAGATCATTAACTAGAGGATTAACTTTTACTTCTTTTAAAAATTGTTCATTAACTTCTGGGTAGTTTGGACTCTTAATTGTGTGAATTGTTACTTTAAAAATTACATCTTTGCCAGCTAGATTTTTAGCATGGTAATTTTCTGGGAATTTTAGATTTAGGTCTTTTGTTTCACCTTTTTTAAGACCTATCATTTGTTCTTCAAAACCAGGAATGAATTGATTTGAACCAATAACTAAATCAAATTTTTCTGCCTCACCACCATCAAATTTTTCGCCATCAACAAATCCTACAAAATCAAAGTTAACACTATCATTTAGTTTGATTGGTTCTTCTGAGTCTAACATCACAACATAGTTTTCAAGTGTTTTTCTTTTTTGTTCTTCTATTTCTTGATCACTTAGTTCTAAACTATCTAACTTAGTTTTAAGATGTTTGTAATCGCCTAGTTTAATTGTTGGAAATAAAGGAAAAACAAATTCAAATACAGCCTTTTCTAAATTTAAATCGGTTACATCGAATTTAGGTCTAAAATTATCAGCCAAAATATCTTTTTCATCAATTTGAGTGATAATGTGATCTTTATAAATTTTGTCAATGTTATCAGAAATAGTTTTATCAAAGATCTTCATTAAACTAATGTGTTTTAGAGCTTCAAATAATGGTGCTTTACCTTTTCTAAAACCAGGAACTGTAACTTCATTTGCAAGTTTCTTTTTTGTCTTATCTAGGGCTGCTTCTCACTCAGTCCCTTCTAATGTATAGTCAATTATTAATTCAGTCTTATCACTGTTGAATTTCTTAGACATTTTTTTCTTCTCCTTGAATAAAAAATATGTAAATATTATAGCATTTATTTAGCTAATAATTTGTATAAGGTTTGCTCTGATTCATTAAGTTCAGAAGCATCTTTTTCATTGAATAAAACCTTAGTTACATTGCTAATAATCTCGTAATCATTTTGGGTTCGATTCTTTAAAATATTGACTCAATTTTGAAATAAATATGCACCAAAAACCTGTCTTGCAATTTTGGTCTTAGATATATCTGATTTAAAGAGTTCAATAATCTCTTTTTCTAATTTAGCAATTGCTTCATTCTTTAAAAAGGAACCATCCTTTGAAGGATTAATGATATCATTCTTAATCTGATAATCATAGTTAACATTCTTGGATTGTAATAAGTCATAAATTAGTGTCTGAAAACCACTGTTATCAAAACCATCACCTTCAAAGAAGTATTGAAATTCAGATAAGTAATTACTAATATCACGATTCTTTAACTCATTGTAATTAAGCATAAAAACATAGTCCATTTTTTTATTTTTCAATGAATTAATTAACTTAATAGTCTCCAATGAAGTGTTAGTTTTAAGATTAGTTCTCTTAATCTGACTTAGGATTATATTTCTAAAAGATTCAATTTCATTTTGCATTGCAGAAATAGGAAATTGTTTTTTTGCTTCATCTAATAAATAAATTGCTTTTAGAGGGTCTTCTTTTCTTATTTGAGAAATTTCATCAATAAAAGTATTAAATTCTTCTTCTAATATATTGTTCATAATTATTACAATTTTACAAGATATTTAAAGGATAAATACCAAATCACTACAATATTTTTGCAATGAATTTTAAGCATTAATTTAATGAAAATTTAAACAAAATAAAGAAAATGAAAAGCAAATTAAAAAGCATATAAAATAAGAAAAACAAAATTATAAAAATAAGTGTCTAACATTATAAGAATTCTAATGATTAAACACTTATTTAAGATTATAAAATTAGTCTTATAAATCTAAATGATTTGCTATATTTAATTTAAGAAGATTATTTTAGATTTGAAAATATCTTTTCGCCTAGATAGCTACCCTTATTCTTTAGTTCATCCTCAATTTTTAAAAGTCTATTATATTTAGCAATTCTATCTGTTCTAGACATAGAACCAGTCTTAATTTCATTAGTACTAAAAGCCACTGCTAGATCAGCTATAAATGTATCTTCTGTTTCACCTGAACGGTGTGAAATAACAGGAATATAACCAGCTTTCTGTGACATCTTTATTGCTTTGATTGTTTCTGTCAATGATCCAATTTGATTAATTTTTATTAGGGATGCATTGATTGCATTTTTATCGATTGCCATTTGGATGTATTTTGGATTTGTAACAATTAAATCATCACCAACTAATTGCACAATATTGCCATATTGTTCTTTCATTTTAATGAACCCATCTCAATCATCTTCATGATGTGAGTCTTCAATTGAAATGATTGGATATTTCTTAATTAATTTTCCATAGTATTTAACTAATTCATTCGAATTAAATTCATATTTATTTTTAGCATATTTGCCAAAACCTTCTCTTTTTTCAAGAATAGCTTGTTTGAATTTTTTAAAGATATATGTCTTAGTGTCTGAATTATATAGTTCTGAACTTGCTGCATCTAAACATATTGCAATTGCATTTTCTCCACTTGTTGCTGGATTAAATTTAGCTTCCTTAATTGCTTTTACTAAAAAGTCAAGTGCTTCCTCATGAGTATGTAGATTAGGAGCAAATCCACCTTCATCACCAACTTGCGTACCATGACCTGCTTTTTTTAGTAATTTAGCTAATGTGTGGAATACCTTGTTTGCCATTTGCATTGCTTCTTTAAAGGTTTTAGCACCTAATGGCATAATCATAAATTCCTGAAAATCAATTGTATTAGATGCGTGTTCTCCACCATTAATGACATTTAACATTGGAACTGGCAATGAAAACATATTGTTACTATTTTTTCCAAGTTTTGCTAAATATTCATATAGAGGTTTTTTTGCTTCAATTGCAGCTGCTTTTGCACAAGCTAATGAGACTGCTAAAATCGCATTTGCACCAAGATTTGATTTAGTTTCAGTTCCATCTAATTCAATCATTTTAGAATCAATAATTTCTTGTTGACTAACTTCCATACCAACTAGTAATTTTTGAATCTTATTATTTACATTATCACAAGCTGTTTGAACACCTTTGCCACCAAATCAATTATTTTCATATTGAGTGTTTTTATCTCTTAATTCAAGCGCTTCCTTAGACCCTGTTGATGCGCCAGAAGGAACTAATGCTTCAGCAAAAGCTTTTTTTGTATGTAGTTCAACTTTTATTGTAGGATTTCCTCTACTATCTAGAACTTCATATGCATATATTTTTTTAATTTTAGACATTTTTAATCTAACTCCTTAAGTTAATCGTTTAAATAAAAAGTAATTGCATGCTTTATAACTATTTATAAATTATATCCTATTGTTTAATGATTAAAAAATAGTTAATTTTTAATTACATTTTTAGTATTTTTTTATCTTAAGTATTTATTTTTTAGATGAATCTTTTTATATAAAAATAGGCAAAAAAATATCTCAATAATATAAACTTAGTTTTTAAAAAAAATAAAAAATGGAATCAATAAATGAGCCCATTTTTTATTTTAATTAATCAATTTTAACTTTAACTGCAGCTCCCATTGATGTTGAGACAACAATGTTTAGTACATATGTACCCTTAACTGTTTGTGGTTTTAATCTTTTAATGGTGTGAATTAATGTTTCCGCGTTTTGAGCTAATGCTTCAGTACTCATTGATTTCTTACCAATTGAAGCATGAATAATTCCACCCTTATCTGCACGGTAATTAGCCTTACCTTTTTTAAGTTCTTCAACTGCCTTAGCAGGGTTTGTTGTAACTGTTCCAGTTTTTGGGTTAGGCATTAAACCTTTTGGTCCAAGTTTCTTTCCATATTTACCTAAAACTAACATCATTTTAGGGTCGGCAACAATTACATCAAAGTCATATTTATCTTGATTTAGAACTTCTGGTAATTCTGCTGCTGAATAAATTAAATCAGCTCCTGCTTCTAGCGCTGCTTTTTGTGCACTAACTTCATCTGTTGCAACTAAAACCTTAACAGTTTTTCCAGTTCCATTTGGTAGAACAACTGCACCTCTTAATTGTTGGTCAGATTTTCTTGTATCTAGATTCAATTTGATTGCAATATCCATTGATTCATCAAATTTTGCAAATGATGCTTTTTTAGCTAAGTTAATTGCATCAACTAATGAGTAAACATCTTTTTTATTAACTAATGTTTTTAGAACCTTAGCATTTTTTGTAACTCTTTTAGCCATTAGTTAGCACCACCTTTCAATCATTCATCATAACCTTCAATAGTAATACCCATATTTCTAGCTGTTCCAGCTACTTGATGCATTGCAGCTTCAAGTGTATTTGCATTCATATCTGGCATTTTATAGGTTGCAATCTCTTTTAATTGATCAAGAGTAATTGATCCAACTTTTTCTTTGTTTGGAACTCCACTTCCTTTTTTAGCCTTTGATGCTTCAATTAATTTGTATGATGTAGGGGAGGTAAATAGTTTAAAATCAAATGATTTATCTTTGTAAACTGTAATTAATACAGGAACTGGTTCTTGACCTCTTTCTCTTGTTTTGTCATTAAATGCCTTTGTAAATTCAGGCATATTAATTCCAACACCAGCAAGAGCAGGACCTGGTTTAGCTTGACCGGCGATAAATTGTAGTTTGGCCTTTTTTACGATTTCTTTTGCCATTATATTAAAATCCTTTCGATAATTGTGGTATGTAACGAATTAAAAATTCTTCCACTTTTTGGCAATTTTTATATTGCAAATGCAATTATAACAAAATATGGTTTTTTATTATATAAAAAACGTTTATTCATTAATTCGAAAATAAAAAAAGTTTCTGAAAATGAATTTTGTTAAACTATTGTTATTTATTTTTTATTCAAAAAAGTAAAACAAAATCAAATAAAAAACATAGGATAAACCTATGTTTAGATTCTTAGTAAATCTAATTAGAAATTAATAGCTGCTTCTTTAATTTCATTTTCTTTGTCTTTGATTACATCATTTGGATCCATACTTACATATGGTTCAACTTTTGTGCCATCAATTCTAATGCTTTTAGCTACTTCTGCTCCTAAGAAATCTCAAATTCCTTCTAAATATGAAATATGATTTGCTCATAAATATCATCCATATGGGGCACCTTGAGTTGCAATAATTTGAACCTTAAGGTTTGATAATAGTCCGATTGAAGCACCTTTTTTTTGAGTATTTGTATGAAAATGTTTTATTTGCAACTGCAATCCTGTCAATGAATGTTTTTAGGACAGTTGGAACATTGAAATTAATCATTGGAGATGAGATAACTACCTTATTTACTTCTTTTAGAAGTTCAATGTATTTATTTGATAAATCTTCATTAAAGAAATTACCAAAGTTATTTGAATTCATTCCAGACTGAGCCATTTCAAGATTATTTAAATCAAATTCAATAATTTCATCATTTTGATTGATATTTTTATATTCTTCAATGAATTTCTTTGCTGCTAAGGTTGAGATTGATTTCATATTATTAAGAGGTGAAGAATATAATACTAAAACTTTTGCCATGTCATTCTTCCTTTCAAAAATGCATTAATATTTATTTATAAATATAACTCATTCTAAATTATAGTTGAGTTTATTATTTTGTAGACTATAAGTTCATTATTTGTTTCGCTGTAATCACTTGCTGCAGTAATTATAAGAGTTGTAGTATTTATAAAAACTAAAAAGAAAATAAAATAATTATTAAAGGTTATCTTAGATTTTTAAGCAGTAAATTAAGATCATTTTTTTATGTCTTTATTTAAGAAATAAAAAAACCTGGATTTACCAAGTTTTCTTCATATGGTGCGGATGAAGGGAATCGGACCCTCGTATTCAGATTGGCAACCTGATGTTCTACCATTGAACTACATCCGCAATGGTGCAAGTGATGGGAATCGAACCCACGTAGTTAGCTTGGAAGGCTAAAGTTCTACCATTAAACTACACTCGCTAATAACGTTAAAATTATAAACCAATTTTAAATTTGTTTTTTAAAAAAAAGAATAAAAAAAATGGCGATCGTAGCAGGATTCGAACCTGCGACCACATGCTTAGAAGGCACGTACTCTATCCCCTGAGCTACACGACCGTCACACATATTATTTTATAATATTAATTATTTTTTGATGCAATTTTTTTAAAAAATATTTTACTTTAGAGTTTTAGATGCTTCCTTAATATTGATTGCAACATTTTTAGGAATAATTTCTTCTAGTTCTTCGATTTTTGCATTATATATAGCGTCATATGTTTTAAATCTTTCTAACAAAAGATATTCAGTTTTTTTACCAATCCCTTTAATTTTTTGAAGGGGACTTTCTAACATATTTTTCTTGTGTCTTTTGTTGTATCATTTTTTGGCATGTGCATCAATTTCATTATCAATCTTTATTAAGTAGTTGATTGCATCTTGATTATCAATTTTAATTTCTTGGTCTTCTTCATTAATTAATGATTCGAAAGTATGAGTCTCATTTTTTCTTAAACCAAATATTGGAATGTCAATATTATTTTTATCCATTGCTTTTTTTGCTGCCTTAATTTGAATAATCCCACCATCAACGAATATAAGATCAATCTTAGATTTATTACTATTTAAAAATAAATCAACATTTTGATACATATAATCAAAGTCTGAGCGCCCATTTATTTGCTTATTAAGAATATATGCCCTTTTTTTAGAGGAGTCAATATTTCCATTAGAATAAACAAAAGAGGCACCAACTACTTCTTTGGTATTTGATACAAATGAATTATCAAAAACTGCAAAATAATTCATTTTGGTATTTAAAAGATTGCTTAGGTAAGAAATGACTGAATCATTTTTATTTTCTTTTTCAAATCTTTTTATTTTATTTTCAATGTCATTTTTTGCATTTTCATAGGCAATTAAAAGAAGTTTCTTATAAAAGAAATTGGAACTTAAAAGAAAATGTGTTTTTAAACCTTCATCAATAAACAAATCATAATAAAAGTTAGATAATAATATGTAATCAGGAATCTGATTTTTAGCATAGTATTCTTCAAGAAAATTACTTATAAAGTCTTTAAGAGTTGTATTAATATTTAGAATTAAATCAGTCTTATTTAGCAATATCGAAGAACGAAAATGTAATATTGAAATTGAAACCATATTATTGGTTTCAAAAAAACCAAAAACATCAATGTCCCTTTTTGTTTTAAGTACTAAGTTTTGTTGACTATCTTTGGCATAAATGAGATCATAGATATTTTGATATTGTTTAGCTAGATAGTAATCTTCATTTTCTGAAGCAATATTTCGCTCTTCAATTAGTTTGGATTTGAATTCTTTACCAAATTTCAATATTTTTTTTGCCTTATTAAATGCTAGTTCAATTTCTTCAGAATTCATTTTATTTTGAAGTTGGCCATCTTTTGATACTAATAAATGTTTAAGGTATTTAATAAGAGGTAGATATTGATTACCTTTAACTAAAGGTCCATAGAATAAAGTATCATTTTTTCTTTCATATTTATTTGTTAAATCAATTTTAAGATTGGTTTTTTGTTTTTTAATATAAATATAAGGAAAAGTTGCCTGTGTGGGGATGGCAACATTAAATTTAGGCTTATATTTAAGAATTGAACTTCTTTCAAAAATTAAAGCTTCAACTTCTGTTTCAAAAACATAAGTTTCAAAATCAGAAATTTCTTGACGCATTTTTTCAGTTTTGAACGAGTTTTGCATGTTCAAATCAAAATATTGTGTCATTCTTGACTTTAAGTTTTTGGCCTTGCCAATATAAATAATCTTATTATTGCAATCTTTTCAAAAATACACGCCAGGCTTTTGGGAGATATTTTTTATTAATTCCTTCTTAATCATAAGCTAGTTAAATTATTCAATATTTTCTTCTAGAGTTCTAATAATTAAATCAAGTCTCTTAAATGGATCGATATCAAAATCTTTTAGTACAATCTCATATGCCTTATTTTCATATTCACCAAATTTAGGTTGATTTTCATTTAGATCTCTTCTTAGACTGATATATTTAAGTGGCTTTCTATCTGCTAAAAAATCAAGATTGAACTCATAAAGCGGTTTAAGTGTTCTTTGTACTTCAACACCATTGATTTTACCTTCAAATGCTTGAAAGTAAAAAATACTATTCAAATTATTTTTTCTTCCAAATGAAATTAGTAGTGCATAGTTTTTATTTTTGATTTTTAATGCAAAGATTGAATATGGCTCAACTAAATAATTTTTATTAATTTGATCATCTAAAATTAATGCTAAATATGGATGTGTTAAAACATTTAATTTTTCAAGTTCTTCATCTGAAACTTCAAATAAAATTGCATTATCAAGTAAAGGAAAATCCGCACTTTCTTTTTCTAGTGCAATAAATGCTCTTAAATTTTGTTCATTTTCATTTGGTGATTTTGAAAATTGCATTTCTTTAGGAGCTAAATAGTATTTACCATATTCAAGTCTTGTGTATACATAAACATCTTCGATAATTTCATTTGTATCAGTTGCAATAATGTTAGCTTGAAATCTTTGGTATTGAGGAAACATCTCTCAACGATCAATCATAAATAATTCCTCTTCAGTAATTTCAAAAAGAGTTCCTTCAACTTGGTGCGCAATGTCTTTTTTTAATAAAAAGTATTCCGAATCATCGATACATTTTGCATATCCATTTAGGATTGCAGGACGTCTAACTACATTTTCAGATAATAAGTTTTTATAAAATAATTCATCTTGAATAGTTCCATATGAGAATAAGTAAATTGTATTTTTTTTGTTCATAATATCTCCATATTTAGTGCCTTTAGCAATATTACTATAATTATATTTATTATCCTTAGTTTATTGTTTTTTTTGCAAAACATTTTAATAAATTTGAATGATTAAATGAGTTAGATTAATCTTTAAAATTAGTAGTTCTAAAAAAAGATGTTTATGCACTAAATATGATTATAATTAAAGAGTATTAGTATACGAAAATTGCAATTAGTAAATAATTTAAATAAATTATAAAAAGAAGGAAAAAAAATGGCTAAGATGAAGGCTTTCGTGGTTCGTGAACCACGTAAATGAAGTGTTGAATTGGTGGATATTCCTGAGCCTAAGGAAAAAGAAGTCCTAATCAAAATGGAAACTAGTGGTATTTGTCACACTGACTTACATGCTGCAAACTATGATTGATTAGTAGAACCTAAATACCCATTAATTCCAGGGCATGAAGGAATTGGGATTGTTGAAAAATTAGGACCAGGATGTACACATCTAAAAGTTGGTGATCGAGTTTGTTTAGCATGATTGCATGATGCATGTGGTCACTGTGAATATTGTCTAACTGGAAGAGAAACATTGTGTCCAAATCAAAATATGTCAGCATATACTAAAGATGGATCATATGCAGAATATGCAATTGGACATGAAGATTTTGTTGGAATTGTTCCTAAAGGACTAGATATTGTGACTGGAGCACCTGTTGTATGTGCTGGAGTTACAACCTACAAAGCAGTTAAACAAGCCAAACTAAAACCAGGTGAATTTGTTGCTGTAATTGGTGTTGGCGGACTTGGACAAATGGCAATTCAATATGCAAAAGCTATGGGATATAGACCAATTGGAATTGATTTAAGTGATGAAAAAGTAGAATTGGCACTTAAATCAGGTGCTGAATTTGCATTTAATAGTAAAAAAGTAAATGTTGTTGAAGAAGTAATTAAAGTTACTGGTGGAGGAGTACAAGGTGTAGTTAATACATCAGTTGCAACAGCTGCTGCACAACAAGGTATGGAAATGTTGCGTCGTGGTGGTCGTCAAGTATTAGTTGGACTTCCAGCTAAAGACAAATTAGGTAAGGATGAATTCGGCGTTTCTGTATTCTGAACAGTCTTATTAGAACGTGAATTAGCAGGATCAATTGTTGGAACACGTAAGGATTTACAAGAAGCTTTAGATTATGCAGCTAGAGGACTTGTAAAATCAGAAGTAACCAAAGTTGTTAAGTTAGAAGAAGTTGCTGAAATTTTTGAAAAACTTCAAAGTGGTGACTTCATTGGTAGAGCAGTTATTGACTTTAGAAAATAAAAAAATAACTTTTATGTAAACAAAAATTTAAAACTGTAGCCAAAGCTGCAGTTTTTTCTTTTAAAAATTGAATAGGTCTCATCAACATTTAATCTTTTATGAATGCAAAAAATCTACTATAGTAAACAAAAATAAAAAAGAAAACTATATGAAGAATGAAATTTTTTAATCTTTGTAAAAGTAATGAAAGAAACTATTAATATTTTTATTAGTAGATTAATAAATATTATTGAGGTTATTTGATTATGAGTAAGATGAAAGCTTTTGTTGTTAGAGCACCTAAAAAATATGGTATTGAGTATATCGATATTCCTGAGCCAGTTAATAATGAAGTCTTAGTTAAGTTAGAAACTAGTGGAGTGTGCCACACTGATTTGCACATTGCAAACTTTGATTGACCAAGACAACCAATATATCCAATGATTCCAGGTCATGAAGGTATTGGCATTGTAACAAAAGTTGGCCCTATGTGTACTAAAATCAAAGTTGGTGATCGAGTTGGAATTGGATATATGTATAGTGCATGTGGTCACTGTGAATATTGTGTTAGTGGTAAAGAAATTTTATGCCCTTCAAAAATTGTTACTTCACTTGTTAAGCCAGGGACTTTTGCTGAATATACAATTGGACATGAGGATTATGTTTTACCTATTCCTAACAATTTAGATGTATTAGCGGGTGCACCAATATTATGTGGAGGTGTAACTAGTTATAAGGCACTTAAACAAGCAAAATTAAAGATAAATGACTATGTTGCAATTATTGGAATTGGTGGACTAGGTCATTTTGCAATATCGTATGCTAAATTAATGGGGTTAAATATTATTGCAATTGATATTGATTCTAAGAAATTAGAATCAGCAAAAAGTGAAGGAGCAGACGGTGTCTTTAATGCTAATGATCCATTAATTGTTGAAAAAATAAAAGAACTTACCAATGGTGGTGTGCACGCAGTTATAAATACTTCAGTGTCTACTTCTTCAGCATATTTAGGAATGTATATTTTACGTAGGGCAGGAAAACAAGTTTTAGTTGGAGTACCACCAAAAGATGAAAAAGGTAATATTGAGTTTCCATTACCGATTTTAGGAACTATATCTGGTGAACATCATATATTAGGATCCGTTGTTGGCACTAGACAAGATACAAAAGAAGCTTTAGCTTTAGGCGTTAAAGGAATAGTTTCTAAAGTTAGTCAGACAGTTAAATTAGAAGAAGTTAGCGAAGTATTTGAAAAATTAGAAAAAGGTGAATTATTAGGTAGGGCAGTAATTGACTTTAGAGCAAATAAATAACTAGAAATTTTTGAATGTTAAGGATATAGTTTTTTTACTTACTTTCGAATTTTTTTGTAAATTAAGAGCTTAAAACAAATATAAAAAATCTAAAATTCCAATACTTGTTTAAGATATATATTTGGTATTATTGTTTTTAGTTAAATTTTTTTAATTGTATTGAATTTAATTGACTAATAAATAATCTTGTTGTTTTTTTGACATTTTAAAAAATAGAAATCCATTGCAAAAGATTTCTATTTTTTTAGTGATTTATACAAAATTAATTTAATAAATAAATCTATTATATTTGTATAAATTTTTAGGAGAAATTTTAAATGAATTTTTCCTATGATAGAAATAAAGTAATGATTGCAGTGTTTAAGACATCAATAAATGTAGCACCACGGCTTAAATCATTAACTGGTTGATTCAAACCTAAAACAAATGGCCCGATTGCCTCATATCCACCCATACGTTGGGCAATTTTATAACCAATATTACCTGAGTGAATTTCTGGGAATACAAAGATATCAGGGGTTTGCTTTGTTAGAGAGTTATTTTTAAACTTTTTATCTCTAACTAACTTATCAAATGCCGCGTCAAACTGGATTTCGCCTTCAAACTTATAAGAAGTATTTTTTTCTTTTAGAATTTCAACTGCTTTTTTAACTCGATCAACATCTTCACCTTTTCCAGATCCATTTGTTGAATAACTTAACAATGTAGCTTCAATATCCTTGAAATTCATAATTTGCGCAAACTCAGCTGCCATATTAGTAATATCAGCTAATTGTTCAGAAGTAGGTTTGATATTCAAAGCACAGTCTGTAAAAATATATCTTTCATTTCCTTTAGCCATAATAAATGCAGAACTTGCAATACTATATTGAGGTTTTGTACCAATAATTTGTAGTGCTGGACGAATTGTATCAGCAGTTGTGTTATTTAGACCAGAAAGCATACAGTCAGCTTGCTTAGTTTTCACAATCATACAACCTAAATAATTAGGAAGTTTAAGCAATGTTGCAGCTTGTTCAGCTGTGGCTTTGCCTTTTCTTATTTCAACAAATTTAGATTCAAATTCAGTTGTATCAAATTGATCTAAAGCAATTAATTCAATATCTTTATAGGTTCTTAAATGATTTGGAATATCAGCGCTATTTTTAAAGATTAAAACTGGAAGTCCTAATTTTTGATCAATCAAAGTCTTTGCTACTTCTTGAATGATTTCTGCTTCACCTTCAGGTAGAACAATGCGTTTTTTAATTGAATTTGTAACTAATTTTTCTTTTATTTCTTCAATTGTAAACATTTGTAACTCTTTTCTAGTTTGTTTGATTTTTTATGAAATTAATTCAATTAGAAGTGAATTGGTTTTCCAGTTTCTAATGCTTCAGCAACTTCTCCAATAGCTTCACTCATAGTTGGGTGTGGATGAATTGTATTTGCAATTTCTGTAATAGTACCTTCAGATTCAATCACGGCAGCAATTTCTGCAATTAAATCAGTTGCTCGATTTCCGACAATGTGTGCACCTAAAATTGATTTATATTTAGGTTCAACAATAACTTTAACAAAACCTGTTGGTGAATCATCAGCTAAAGCTTTACCAATGGCTGAAAATGGGAATTTAAATGCTTTATATTCAATATTATCTTTCTTTAATTGTTGCTCAGTTTTTCCAATCATTGCAATTTCAGGGTCAATATAGATACATGAAGGAACTCTATCGAAATCCATAGTAATATCTTCAGCATGTTCCTTATTAGTTTTTTTAGCAATTCTATTTGCAGCAACAACACCAGCTTTCACTGCAGAATGAGCTAACATTGCTTTACCAGTAACATCACCAATTGCATAGACTGAATCTAGATTAGTTTCGTGATATTTATTAACAACAATAGCATTTCTTGGAGTAACTTCTAAGCCTAAATTTTCAAATCCTGCAAATGTAGTTTTACGTCCGATTGATTCTAAAATAAATTCACCTTTGATAGTTTGAGTAGAACCATCTAATTCGTAAGTAATTTCATTACCTTTTAGTGATTTAACAGAGGCATTTGTAATAATGTTAATTTTGTAAGTACTTTTTAGTTCCTTGGTTACTAAATCAATAACTTCTTGATCAAGCATTTCTAGAATTGATGATGAGGCTTGAAGGATTGTAACTTGTGTTCCTAAACTTGCAAATAAGCATCCAAATTCTACCCCAATTACACCTCCACCGATTACAACAAGACTTTCAGGAACCTTAGGAATTGATAGAATTCCTGTTGAATCAAGAACAATTCCATTCTTTCTTCCTTCATCAAAACCAGGAAGTGGTAATTGATTTGGAATTGAACCTGTTGCAATAATTAAATTATCGACATGGTAATTTTTATCATTGACAGATATTGTATTTTTATCTATTGCATGTGCAACCCCATTAATTTGAGTTATTTTATTTTTATCTAATAGATATTTAACACCACCCGTTAATTTCTTAACAATGCCATTTTTTCTTTTTAATGCTTGGTCTCAATCAATTACAATTTCCTCGGTATTTTTTATAGAGATTCCAAGTTCTTTTGCTTTGTGCATAATATCATGGTAAACATGACTTGTTTTTAGAAGTGATTTAGTAGGGATACATCCAACATTTAAGCAAACACCACCATAATATTCTTTTTCAATGATTAATGTTTTTAGACCAAGTTGTGCTGATTTGATTGCTGAAACATATCCACCAATTCCAGCTCCAATTACTGCAACATCAAAACTACCTTCAATTTTTAAATCAACTTGAGGTGTATTTGGTTTACTAATTGGAGCTCTACTTGGAAGTACATCATTTGAAACAGGAGTAGAACCTACAACGCTTGCATTTTCTTCAGCTTTGGTTTCTTCTTTTGGTGCTGACATAGTAGTTGCTGCTGGTGAGTCTTTTCCATCATCAATTTCAATTACAACATCACCAACTTTAATTTCTTGACCTGTTTTTATGTTAATGACTACAATTTTTCCAGCTGTAGGTGATGGAATTTCGCTATTTACTTTGTCAGTTTCAACAAAATATAATGGCTGACCCTCTTTAACAACATCACCAACTTTAACTAAAACTTCAGCGACAACTCCTTCGGTCAATCCTTCACCAATATCTGCGAATTTTACTTTAAACATAATTTGTTTCCTTCTTTCTTATTTTTTATAAAAATAACAATATTGGTTTGGATAGATATTCTTGGATTTTCATAAGGAATCTACCAGCATCTGCACCATCAATGATTCTATGATCACAAGTCATTGAAAATGGCATAATGAATCTTTTTTGAATTTCATCATTTATATACATTGGAGTTTGTGTCATTGTACCAACACCTAGAATTGCAGATTCTGGAGAATTAATGATTGGTGTTGCATAATCTAATCCAACAGATCCAAAGTTTGATACTGTGAATGTTGCTTCTGTCATCTCATTTCTGCTAAGTTTGCCATCTCTAGCTTTTTTGGCAAGGTCAGTAATCTTATTTGCGATTTCAAAAATACTCAATTGGTCAGCACCTTTGATAACAGGAACCATAAGTCCATTTGGTGTGTCAACTGCAATTCCAATATTAATGTTATTAACAAAAAGAATTTTATTATTTTCGAAATCTCCTCTAACATTGATATTTGGGAAATCGCGTAAACTTTTAGCAGCTGCTTTAATAATGAATGCCAAGTATGTTAATTTAATTCCCATTGCAGCAGCGTGATCTTTTAATTCGGATCTTAATTTATGAGTTTCTGTAATATCAATGTTTTTCATTCCTGTAAATGAAGCAATTTCAGTGTGTGATTTTGTCATCGCTTTTACAGTTGCTTTTCTAATACCATTCATATTTACAACTTCTCATGAAAGAGGAGCTGATGGTTCAACTACTTTTGGCATTGGTGTGGCTGTTGCAGGTGTTTGTGGTTGTGAGGATGTAACTTCTTCTTTTGCTTGAGGTAATTGAGTAGCATTTGCATTTTTAACATCTGCTACTAAAATTCTTCCATTTGGTCCACTTCCGACTAATGAAAGTAAATCAATTTTTAGGTCAGCTGCAACTTTTCTTGCTAATGGTGTTGCTTTGATTTGAGTATTTGATTGCACTGTTTTTGTAATTGTTCTTTCAATAACTTCATTTGAGACAGGTGTTGCACCAACAACACTTGCATTTTCTTCAATTGGTTTCATTTGTACTTCTTCTTTTTTTGGTGACTCTTGTGCTGTGCTAGCAGCATTAGAAGTTCCATTATCTATTTCGATAACAATATCTCCAACTTTAATTTCTTGTCCAGGTTTTATATTAATTAATGCGATTTTTCCAGAAGTTGGTGAAGGGATTTCGCTATTTACTTTATCAGTTTCGACAAAGTATAAAGGTTGACCTTCTTTAACAGTGTCTCCCACCTTAACTAAGACTTCAGCAACAATCCCTTCAGTTAACCCTTCACCAATATCAGCAAATTTTACTTGAAACATAATTTATATATCTCCTTATATTATTGATATTAGAATTTAAAATCTAAAACTTCTTGCATTTTAGTTAATACTTTTTTTGGACTAATTTGGAAATATCCTTCACCTCTGTCATAAGGAATTATGACATCATATCCAGTGCATCTTGATAATGGGGCTCTTAGGTATTCAAAACATTCTTCGTTAACAGTTGCAATAATTTCAGCAGAAACAGAAAATGATTTAACAGCTTCATGAACAACTAGAAGTCTTCCTGTTTTCTTAACAGATTCAATTACCATTTTCTTATCTCATGGTTTGATTGAACGTAAATCGATTAATTCAATTGTTGCATTTGGATGACTTTCTTTAAGCATTGTAATTGCTTTTTGACAATCAACAGTTTGTGCTCCATATGTAACAACAGTTAAATCATTACCTTCTTGAATCTTATATGCTTCACCAATTGGAATTGTATAGAAGTCATCAGGAACTTCTTGTTTGAATGCCCGATATAGTTTTGTAGGTTCTAAGACAATAACTGGATCTGGAGATTCAATCGCTGCCAATAATAAACCTTTTGTATCATATGGTGTTGAAGGGCAAACAACTTGAATTCCTGGAATATGAGCAAAGATTGATTCAAGTGCTTCACTGTGGTGTTCTAATGCTCTAATTCCACCGCCCATTGGTGTTCTAATTACCATTGGTGCACTATATTTACCACGGGAACGGTTTCTTATTCTTGAAACATTAGTAATAATATTTTGAAGTGAAGCTAATCCTAATCCTTCAAATTGTAATTCAACAACAGGTTTTAGACCATTCATTGCCATTCCAAGTCCAACACCTGCAAACATTGCTTCACTAATTGGAGCATTAAAGCAACGTTCATTGCCATATTTTGCTTGCAGACCTTGTGTTGCTCTAAATACACCACCTTCAGTTCCAACATCTTCTCCAAAGACAATAACATTATTGTCACGACTCATTGCCAAATCTAATGCATCAGTGACTGCTTTAATATTATTAATAATAGCCATTAATGGTGTCCTCCTTTAGCATCTGGATTTTTATCAAAAAACTCTTTAGCTTCTTTGTATTGTTCTTCTAAGAATAAATCCAGTTTATCATATTGATATTTAAAAATATCTTCTAGTCCATAATCCTTGTTCTTTTCAACTCAAGCAAATTCAGAAGCTATAAATTCATCTTGTTCTGCATCTAGTTTAGTTTGTAATTCTTCAGATCAGATTTTTTTATCAATTAAGAAATTCTTAAGTCTTATAAGAGGATCATATAATTTCATTTCTTCAAATTCACCCTTTGGTCTATATGCGTCAGGATTATCTGAAGATGAATGGGCTCCTAATCTATATGTGTCACATTCAACTAAAACTGGTCCGTTACCGCTTCTAGCATATTCAACCACTTCTTTAAAAACAGCAATACATGCTAAATAATCGTTACCATCAACCTTAATTGAAGGCATTCCAGTAGCAAGTGCCTTGATTGCAAAATTCAATGATTTTGTTTGTTCATTTAATGAAGTAGAAATTGCTCATTTGTTATTTTCAACAACAAAGATGCAAGGAAGTTCATGAACTTTTGCAAAATTCATAGCTTCGTATGTTTCACCTTCACTTGTTCCACCATCACCAGTTGTAGTTAGTGCAACACCACCTGTTTTTTTATGTTTTTCAGCAAAAGCTATTCCTGTAGCTTGAGAATATTGTGAACCAATTACAATGTTAGGAGGTAAGCAATTAATACCGTCTGGTGCTTTAGCTCCCATTTCATTTCCAACTCAATAAAGCATGATATTTCTTGGTGGTTGTCCCATTGCTAGTCATGCAGCACTATTTCGATATCCACTAGCAAAATGATCAGTTTTTTTATTTAAAGCATTGATATATGCAACCTCACAAGCTTCTTGACCTGTTGAGGAAAGAAATGATAGAAGTCTTCCTTGACGTTGCATTGTATTTTGATAAATATCTTGTCTACGTGAAAGATTCATCATTTTGTATGCTTCAATAATCTCTTCGTCAGATAAGTTTGGCATTAGTTTAGGATTGATAACTTTACCATCTTTATCCAATATGCTAACTTTTTCATCTTTTACTGGATTAAATTTTCCTAAATATTTCAATTTAAACTCCTTTCTTATTTTACTTACTTAAATAATAGATTTAAAAAGTCATCTACATTAAAGTTTTTAGCAAATATTGCTTCCAAATCAAATTGATTTAGTATTTTTGTTATTTCTTCTTTTTCAAATTTAGAATTGATTAATTTTTCTTCTAATTTCTCAGTTCCCTGTGTTCCCAAGAAATCCCCATAAATTTTAATTGCAGTAATTTTACCTTCAACAACATCTAGATTGATATTAATAAAACCCTTGCCTTCAAGATATTCTTTTTTAACCATTGAAAATTTTGTATTCTTCCCAAATGTTCAATCTCATTGGTCATATTTATTTATCTTTTGATTTTCAATTGATTGTATTTCTTTATCATTAAATTCAATTCAATTGATTTTTTCGTTTTTGATATATGAATTGACAACGTCATTAATAAAGGTTTTTAAATCAATTTCCTTATTAATATCTTTAAAAAATTCTTTAATATTCCTTACCTTAGCTGGTTTTGATTTAATTTGTTGATGTTTTAATTTTTCAGGATCAACAACTAAATATTTAATTATTTTAGATAAGTCAACATCAAATAATAGTGTTCCATGAATTAATGTTTTTTCATTAGTCTTTAGTTGTGCATTTCCTGAAACTTTATAGCCATCAATTGACATATCATTTCTTCCAGAAAACGCTGCATTAATTCCATTTTCATTTAAATAAGTAATAATTGGTTGAAGAGCTTTTTGATAATCAACTTCATCAACTGAATTATCAACGATTAGTGAATAACAAACATTACCTAAATCTTGATAAACAGTTCCTCCACCAGTATTTCTTTTAATTACTCTAACGTTATCTTTTTGTGCTTCAGCAAGATTGATTTCAGCAAAGGCATTTTGATTTCTTCCAACAACGATTGTATTAGCATTTTGTCAAAAGAAAACAATAGGATCTTTTGTTTTGTAGTGATATGTTAAATATTCTTCAATTGCTAAATTCATAGCAGGATTGTTATGCTTTGAAATTAATAAATTAATCATGATTATTTTTTATCCTCTTTTTTGAAGTAATTTAATCCTAAAACTTCAAGTCCAGCTAAACAAATAAAGTTAAATGGTTTATTAAAGTGAGGAAGGAAGAAAATATCTACTAAAGGCAATTCATCAATCGTTAAATCCCTTTGAATTGCTAATGCCATCATGTACATTGTTTCAGTGTGATTTTTTTCGCTAGCAACTTGTGCTCCAAGAATTTTTCTTGTTTTTTTATCTCATACAACTTTAAATGAAACTTCATTTGCTGTTGACATAAATTCTGGACGATCTAAATCTTTAAAATTAATTGATTCAACATCAATTCCGAATCTTGCAGCTGCTTCAACGCTAATTCCAACGCTAGCCATATTTAAACCAAATACAGAAATTCCGTTAGCACCTGTGTAACCTGGTGATTTAAGAATATTGCCTTTGATGATATTAGTTGCTGCAGTAATTCCTGTTCTAACTGCGGTTGTAGCTAATTGGATTGGAGCACGTCGACCAGTTGCCTTGTTATATACTTGTGCACAATCTCCGACAGCATAAATATTTGGATTTGTAGTTTGCATATAATCGTTTGTAACAATTGCCTTAGTTGCATCTAATTCACAAATATTTTCAACAATCTTTGATTGTGGTCTAACACCAACTGAAAAGATTACATAGTCAACATCAATGGCACCTTTATCAGTAATTACTTGTGTAACCTTACCATTTTGTCCTCTAAATTCTATGACCCTAGAATTTAGTTCTAACTTAATGCCAGCTTTAATCATTTTTTCTTCCATTAAATCAGTAAATTCTTTGTCATAATAAAGTGGCATGATACGGTTAGCAACATCAATTAAGGTCACATCTTTACCATATTCATTAAATGCTTCAACTAATTCAACACCGATGTATCCAGCTCCAACAATTGCTATTTTTTTATAATTTTTATTTAAATTATGTTCCAAAATAGTTTTTGCATGGTGATAGTTTTTTACGATTTGTACGCCTTCTAAATCAATCCCGGGAATTGGTGGGATAATTGGTCAAGTACCTGTTGCCATAACCAATTTGTCATAGTTATCCTTTTTAATATTCCCAGTTTTTAGGTCTTTAACCAAAACAGTTTTTTCTTTTTCATCAATTGAAAGAACTTCATGATTCATAAAGACATTTATGCCTTCAGATCTAAGAATCTCAGGTGATGCATAGAATAACATGTTAGAGTCTTTTACTTCACCCTTAACTCACAAAGCAATCCCACAACCTAAAAATGAAATTGCATCATTCTTATCATATGTTGTGACTTCACAGCTAGGATCTAGTCGTTTAAGTGTTCTAACAGTTGTTGTACCAGCATGGTTTGTACCTAATACAATAACTTTCATATTAACCTCTTTTATACTTATTATTTTTTTGAAATTTAACTTTAAATAAAGGTCTTTTATTTAAAAACATTCTATATATAATTTTAATATTATTTTTTATTATCGTTAATAGTTATATTTATAAAAATTTTAGTGTTGTTGCGTTAAATAAATCATTTGAGTTGAAACTTTATTTCAATTATATTAAGCGTATAAAAGCTAAAATAAGAACCTTAAATTCTCTATGATGTTTAATAAATGTATATGGATTTTTATATAAGAGTAAAATATAAAAGAATAAACCTTAAATGATTGCTAATTATGAATTTGTTTTTAGTAATTATTAAATTTATTCACTTTATTTCTCAATAGTAAAATTGAAACCAAAATAATAGAGAAAATAATTGAAAGCAGAATAATAATGCAAGCATTAGTTAATACTCCAAAGAAGGTACTAGATTTACAATTTAATGCAACAGTATTTTCTTTTGAAATAATTTCAGTATTTCTATTAGTCTTTTTTGTTTTAAGTTGAAGACTAATTGCAATAATTTTAAAGAAAAATGAAAGTAAAATCTTTTTGACTGTAGGTTTTGTGCTAGCTACTTTTCTTTCAATCTTTGTACCAATTGGACTTAGTACAATTGGTTCTCGTAATCCAGTTCATATTATGGGTAATCCAATGATTGTATTATTCAATTCCTTTTTGTTAGGTTATGGAGCATCAGGTCAAACACCGCTTAAGAAAGGATGAATTGGAAGTCCAGTATATAAGGGAATACCTTATTTAATTGGTGGCCAATTATTGGGAGGATTATTAGGTTTGATATTTTTCTATATGTTCTTTTGGATGTATAAAATTGTAAATAATAAAAATACAAACAAAAATGAACTTCAAAAATTAAACTTTTTATCAATATTTGAAAATAATTCTAATTTAGGTTTTGGTAAATTCATTCTTAAAGAAGGTTTCTTTATTACACTGCTAATGGTTTTATTTCCATTTGCTGGAATGATTAATACAGCAACTTATTCAAGCAATCATTTTCAAATTCATTTAGTTCAATTAGTAGTTGTTGGAATGGTTATTTTAATCTCTTCATTTTTTGATTTTTTCTCATTTCATTTAGCTTTTCCAATGATTGAACTTATTATAAAAAGTATTGCATATTTTAAACTAGAAAAAAATCAAAGAATAAATCAAATTAAAAGTTATATGATGCAATGAGCTAAGCTTCTTGTTGTTATTGTTTTTAGTGTGCTAATACCAATTGATATTGCACTTGCGACAGTTGCAATTAAAATCAAAACAGGGGGAATTATCTCAGTTTCATAATTACATAAATTTTGTAGATAAATATGAAGGATAAAATGTATAAGAAACATATAAACTTAAAAAAAACTTTGTTGCTTACATCAGCTAGTTTACTAGCGGTTTCGCCTATTTCATTGGTTATCGCATGCAAGACAACAAAACCAACTGCTGATTCAAATAGCAATAATACTGACAAGACTAAGGAAAATAAAAAGTCTTCAGAAGTCTTTTTGAATGTTGATTTTGCTGCGAATAAAAATGAATTATCAAGATATGAAAAATACAATCAAATTCACATGTTAAATGAAATCAATGAGTATTTCAATAATACTAATCATGATGATTTGGTTATTTTCAAAGATGGTGCTGAAGCTAAAAATGTAACCTTTGATAATATGATGAAAAATAATTTCATGGTTAAATACATGGAATTTGATAAAGACAAATTTAAGTCAATCATTCAAAAAGAATTCAATTTAAGTGATGAATTTTTAAGTAGATTGAATTTTCATATTGACTATAATAATGTCTTTTATGATCCAGGAAATTATTTTGATGTACTAGTTCCAGTTGTTGTTAAATTATATTTAACAAATCATGATAAAGCTGAATATATAAAGGGAATGTTTATTAGTCAATCTATTAAATTTAGAATTCCTAATGTTAAAGATAAGAATGCCGATAAAAACAAAGAAGTATTTGAAACTTATTCAGAAATCAAGAAGTTAAAAGAAACTGATTTTAAAGTTACACTAAAGGATGAAATTAATAAACAAGAAATCCAAGGTATTATTAATAAATGAGGAATTGGTCAATTAAATACTGAACAATTAAGCAAAATTTTTGAAGTTAAGAGTGAAGCATTTGACAAATTGAAAGATAAGGTTAAAGATAAAAAAGTTCAATTAAAAATGACTGCATTTGATGTTGATTTAAAGGATAAAAGCTTAGCATCAGATAAAGGCATTTTGAAAGTTAGAGTTGGAGTTATTAGTGATGATAAAAAGGACGGTAAAACACTAAAAACTCCAGAGGCTGGAGTAACGTTTAATCTTAAATTTAAGTTTAATAATGAATTCTTAAGTAAATTAAGATTGACTGAATCAGTTAAAGTTAATACTATTTTTTATAGTGAAATAAATACAAATCACGAATCATTTGATAAGAGTAATTTAATTGTTAAATCACAAAATAAGGATATTGAAAAGATTGAGATTGTTGATTTAAAAGCAAATGGATTTAGAAAATCAAAAGTTAAACTAAATGTTTATTTAAAAGGTAAAAAAGATCCAATTACAATTGAAAAAACATTAGGATCTAAAAAAGATGCATTACTATATGAATCAGAATTCACAAAGCAAAATATAGTAGCTCCTAACTTTGCTACAGATAGAATTACAACAACTAATCTAGCAAGTATTAAAAAAGACTTCTTTACTGCATATAAATCACATATTTTTTCAGGTGGATATGGTATTTCTAGAGGTTTCTATGGTAATGATAGTATTAAAACACCATTATTCTTACACTTTGGGGAGGATTATTTAGCACCAGATCATCAAGCTGTTTTAATGCCCTATGATGGTGATATTGTTGCTGCTTATGATTTAAAAGTTGCAACAGCATGAACTGGAGTCGGAACTGTTGTAGTAGTAAGAATTTCGGTTAATAATCTAATTGATTGAAGTCCTAAAGAAAAAGAATTATATTTAACTAATAATGATAAATACATTTATATGTCATTCTTACATTTAGATGCCCAAAAGACATTGAATAATGAAATAATAGGTATTACATCTAAACAAGACAATACTAGTGGCAAAAGAGTAATAACTGTTGCCGAAGGAGTTACTCCTAAAAATCCAAAGTCAGTTAAAAAAGGACAAATTATTGGATATTTAGGAACTGAAGCAACCAATGGTGGATGAATGTCGCATGCACATGTTAATTTGTATTCAAATAGATCCAAATATCTATCACCAAATTACTTCTTAACTTCTCAAAGACAAGCTCTTGATGAAAATAGAGTTAATAGATATTATGATGAAAGTAAAAAGGTTTATACTCAAATAGGTAATATTGGTGTTCATTCGAGCGGAACAAGTAATGCTATTGTAAATAAAGTGGATCCAAAAACAGGTGAAGAGATAAAAGGTAGCGATAAGAAATCAATGAAACTTAATGAAATTGGATTATATAAAGATAAATTAAGCATCACTGATTATGAAATTAAAAATGGATACTTAAATCCTAATATTATTTATGATCTAAGAAATGATAAAACTGTTTCATTTGGTATTGAAGAATTCTATGATTTAAATAAACAAAAATAAATTTCAATAAAAACAAATAAATATGCAATCTAATTTGCATATTTTTTTATTTGTCTAATGAATAAAATGATTGAAATTTATTATATAATAATATTGCCATAAGAACAGCAACCTTGTAATCTGGTCAGGATAGAAATTATAGCAGCCATGTCGAGAAGTGCAGTGTCTTGTGGTTTTATTTTTTATTATTGATTATTTAATGTGAAATAAAAAAGTCTAAAAAAGCAATGGTATCTTGATTATTGATATCATTGCTTTTATTTTAACGTCTATTGTAGTATTCAACAATTAATGATTCATCAATTTCTTTTGCGAATTCATTTCTTTCAGGCAATCTTGTGTATGTTACTTTAAAGTTTTCACGTGTCAATCAAGGTGAAGTTTGCATTACTTCCAATGCTGCCTTTAATTCGTCGTTATTTTGTAATGAAGGTTTAATTTCAATTACAGAACCAGTTTTAATAATCATTGATGGAATATTTGCTTTATGACCATCAACAGTTACGTGATTATGATTTACAAATTGTCTAGCTTGTGCTCTTGTGCGAGCAAATCCACCTCTGAAAATTAAGTTGTCTAATCTTGATTCAACAAGTTGTAGAAGGTTTGTACCTGTAACACCACTTTTTCTTGCAGCAACGTTGAATAAGTTTTTGAATTGTCTTTCATTTAAACCATACATGAATCTAACTTTTTGTTTTTCATACATGTGTAGTTGATAGTCAGATGGTTTAGTTCTTTTTGCACCATGTTGTCCTGGAGCGGTTGTTCTCTTTTTGCCTTTAGTAAATTCTTTATTGTTTTCTAAAAGAGATGTACCATATCTTCTTGATTTTTTAAAAATTGATCCTAAAAATCTTGACATATTTTCCTTTCAATATGCAAAGACAAATTAATAATTCTTAACTATATTTTTTTCTCTAATGATTTCGGGATTACAGCTTACTTACTTTCAAATTTAAAACAAAGAAAAAACATTTAATTAATATTATTATGCTGTGTCAATGCGAACAAAATTATACTCTATTTTATAAAAAAATAAGTACTTTTAAATACTTATTTATGATATACGAAATTATTAGAAATATGAAATTTTAAACTATGGGATTTTTATTCAAATAGTTTAAAACTAATAAGAGGTTTGTTATATTTTGAAACAAATTTTGACATATAGTTTCTTATTTTTTTAGATAGATTACCTTTAGTTTTTTTATTTTCTTGAACATTAAAAATTAGTCTTTCATTGATAAAATCATATTTAATGCTAACTCACTCATTTTGTAAGAAATTAAATTTTGCAATATATTTTTGATTTTTATTTTTTTGATATGAACTGATATTTTCAATTGATGAAACTTTTATTTGACCAATCTTATCTTGAACGAATAATTTTGTTTCAAAGTCACTTATATTTTTTGGATCACAATCAAATTGAAACTCAGAAACAATTAGTGGTTTAGATAAGTTTTTAATTTGATCATAGATATCATTGTATTTCATTGCTTGAGTCTTATAGTAATTTAGCATGTCAACAATGATACTTAGGAAGCTAAATCCATCTAACCCTAATTTTTCTTTGCTATACAAATATACATTATGTTCCTCATCGAAATATAAAGCATTATTGGATGTAATTTGTTCAATTGGTGTTATTCAATTAGCTTTTAATCTTAAACTTAATTGTGAGCATAAATTAGTTATGTTTTCTTCTTTAATTAAATGTGAACAGTAGATATCTTGAATGGGCACAAAACTATCATTAGGAATAATATTATGATTATTTATAAACATTAGATATAAAGAGATAAGATCACTTATATCAATTAAGTCATATTGTAAATAAAGAGACTTATCATAATTTCTTTTGTATAGAAAAAGTTTTTGATAATCAAATGAAAATTTAATAATGTATTCAATGTTTTTTAGTTTATGATAGCTAAATGCTAAAAATTTGATTGTTTTAGGTTTATCTTCCTTTAATTTTGGTTTTAAGACTTGATATGCTATGTCATTTTTACCAAGGATTCTTTTAACAAAGGTATTTTGTAAACTAGAATTTATTATTCCTATTTTTAAAAGATGATTGGCATTTTTAGTGTAATTTCTTGATAGGATTATTTGAGAATATTCTTTTAGTAATTTATCAAAATCAAGAAGTTTACGCTCATTTTGAACAGTATTAATTTCTTTGTTTTGAATTGATTGATATTCATTTAATACTAATTCAAGAAATTTAGGGCTGACAGCTTCATTATCTTTATTATAGATTGAAATTGCATACTTATTTTTAAGATTATATTTGTGTAAATAAATGCTAATTAAAAAAGAATCAGTCGAAAAATTAACAAACTTCAGGAATGCTAAAGAAATAGGAGTATGTCCTTCAAAATTATAGACTTGCCCATTTTGAAAAGCCATCACATCACCAATACTTTTTTCAAAAGATATTAAATTTTTATTGCTTCCATCATTAGCTATAAAAATTTTTAGGTCGATTTTTTTTTCTTTATTCAATACATTGATTATTGATTGGGCAAGGCGCTTAATTGTTGTTTCATTAAATGCATTGAATTTATCATTTATTTCTGCGATGATATGATTGTCTTTGATAGAAAAAATCTTTTTTATATTGTTGTTTTCCTTAATTTCTTCAATGGAATTTGCATTTAAATCCATAATTATCCTATTTAATTTTTTCTTCAATTTGGTTGATGAATTTCTTAACTATAGCTTCTGTGTCTTTGTCGTCTTTGTTTTTTAAATTCTTTAAAAGTAGACTATTTACGTATGTTTTGATATAAATTCTTATTAATTCGTTTTTACTTTCAGAATCAACTAAATCAGTAAAAGGAATTAAATCTTTGTTTTCAATATTCTTTATTACTAAATCATTTGAATCATTTTGAATCTCTTTGATTGATTTATAAGTATTTTTAAAGTTCTCTGAAGGATATAAGTAAACTAGATTTAAAGCTAAATATTCAACAGGACTTAACTTAACTTTGTAATTCAAATAATTTCATTCAATTAGATTTTTTGGATCATAAAATCAATCTAAAAATTGATTTACTACTTCATTTTTATTTTCGATGTCAGATTTGATTGCAGATAAAAATAATCCTTGAATAAAATATGAACCATTTGTTTGTTTTTCGTTAGCTTTAAATGGAACATTCTTTATCGAAAATCTACCTTTATTTTCATTAAAGAAGTCGACAGCCTCTTTTGCATATAACAATCTTGTTGTAGCGATTGTAAATAATTGATTTGTAAAACTAGCAGGAACAAAGTTTTTTAATCTTTCAGTTTTAATAACATCATTCTTTAAATTTGAATAGAAGTTTTTTATTGTTGAATAAAAGTCATTGTATTGTTTAGAGTTTTCTTTAAAAATTTCGAAATTAAATTTATTTTTCTCTGTGTATCCAATTGCATAATTTTTAAAATCAGAATTAGCTTTTTTAAATAATTCTCCATAAATATAATTTTCAATATGTCTTACATAAAGGATGTCTATTTTATTATTAACTTTTCCTTGTTTAATATTGAATTTCTTTACACTTTTTCTAATCAGATTACAAAACTTATTAAAATCATCAGAGTAAGCAAAGATATCTTTACTTAAGTCTAAATCTCATTTTTTTAATTCATTATCATTGAATTCGATGCTAATTTCTTTTGTTAGATCGTTAAATTTGTTACTATCCTTTATAAGTGAATTTAAACCTTGATTTTTTTCTGCGTTTGAAATGTTTTGATTATTAATACTTTTTGACTTATTATATTCAAATAATGCATTTAGATAATAAGATAAGAGTACATCATTTACAATTAAAGATTCAGAAGCAATACCTATAGGGAGATTATAAATATGAGATTCATTTTCAAAACCTAGGCGTTTGTTGTAATCCAAAAGATTCTTTGAATATTTTTGAATTCCACTTTTTTTTGCAATTTCTGTTAGGTCAATTAGACGATTATTTTCTTGAATTCTTGGAACAATTGAAGGGAATGAAAAAACAATTGAAGGAGTGCGGTAATCCTTAGTTTTTAATTCAAGATTAATTTTTGAGTTTACTTCTTTTTTGCTAAGATCATTACGTAAAACAAGTTTATTTTTTTTGTATTTTTCATTACTTTCAAGGTTAGCATTAAATTTATCTATAATTTCTTTAACTGTATTATATGATTGTTTTTCACCTTGTTCTTTAAAAGGAACAAATAAAAAAACATTATTTTTTTCATGTAATTCACATGATACAACCGAAATTAGAGGAGCTGAAAGAATAGTTGCACTTGTGAGTAAAGTTAAAAATTTTGTCTTGTTCATTTTATTTACTTAATTATCCTTGATGAAATTGTCTTTGCAACGATTGTACCATCATTTGTTGCTGTTGTGATTTGGCGAATACTTTTTGCAATAACATCGCCGATGGCAAAGATGTTTCTTTCTTTGGTTTCCATATTTTCATCAACAATAACAAAACCTCTTTCGTTTAGTATATCTTTATTTTTTATAAATGAAGTAGCAGCTTTAAAACCGATATAAGGAAATACTCCTTTAATATTCATTTCTTTGATTTCCCCATCGATATTGCAAGTTATACTTTCAAGTTTTGTCTCACCATTAAGTTTTAGAATAACTGAATTTTCATGGATAAAAATATTCTTATGTTTCTTTGCATCATTGACTAATCTTGCTTCTGCAATGATGCCATTTCTTACAAAAATATGAACTTCAGATGCGGTGGATGCTAAATATGCCGACTCTTCAAATGCTGAATTACCCCCACCAATGATTGCACATGGTTGATTTTTGAAAAGTGCACCATCGCAAATTGCACAGTAAGAAACGCCATTGCCTGTAAATTTTTGAATATTTTCAACTTTAGTAGGCACTAAGTTAACCATTCCTGAAGCAATAATAACTGCTTTGGCATACAGAGTTTTACCATCCTCAAGAATAACTCTTTTTTCATCTTCTGAGTCACTAATGATATCAATTACATTTCCAAAAATCTGTTTAGCATTATTGTTTCTTGCTTGATTTAGCATATTAATAGATAAATCAAACCCACTAATTAAATCAAAACCAGGATAGTTTTCAATCTTGGACTGTTGAGTCATTTTGCCCCCAGGCGCCCCATTTTCTATAAATGCAACATCATATTCATTTCTTGCTAAGTATATTGCTGCAGTTAAACCAGCAGGGCCGCCGCCAACGATAAGAACATCAAATTTATTATCCATTCCTCTATCATTCCTTTTTTTAATTTTATTTCATTTTATTAGGTAGTTTCAAATGCTTTTGTTTTTGCGTCTAACTTATATTTTTCAAATTCTCTTTTTAATAGTTTTCCGCGAGGTTCTTTTGGTTCATACACTATGAAATAAAAGAATTTATGAGTTCATTCTTTATTAAATCTATATACCTTGTAAACGTTGTAATTTAGCTTAATAACAAATTCAAATAACACTAATAATACTAGTCCAACAATGATATATAGAGCTGATATTACTTTATAAATGTTATAACTATCTTCACGAAGTGGCTCCATTCCAAAACGTACGATTCCATAATATAGAATATATAATGCTCCGGTTGTTCCTGGTTTTAGTCAATTTCAATAATTTAAGATTCAAACTAAAATGATATATCCAATTAGGTTTGCAATAGATTCATATAAAAATAAAGGTAAACGATAATGACCATTAATAAACATATGTTCTCTAATTAATTTAGGAAGAATTCTAAATGCTAAGGAAGACTCAGTCATTATTCCGCCATAAACTTCGTGGTTTGCAAAATTTCCTCAACGTCCAATTGCTTGACCAATTAAAACTGCAGGCAATATAATTGAAAATGCTTTTTTTAGATCAATACTTTTTGCATCTTTGCTAAAAATAATATACATAATGCAACAAATGCTTGAGACAATGACACCTCCATGAATTGATAATCCACCTTTTCAAATGAAGAACATTTCGTATCATGGCCCATTAACTCAACCTTTATGTTCAATTAATTGCTGAATAACAAAGAAAGTTCTTGCTCCAGCAATTGCTGTTGGTAATGCGATGAAAATTAAAATAGCTAGTTTATCAAGTGGTCATTTCTCTCTTTTTCAGAAATATAAGACTGTAAGTATAGCAGTTAGCATCCCTAACATCATTGTTAAAGAATAAACATAAAACGGACCGATATGTAAGCTAATCCCATTATAATCTTTCATTATCTTTTACCCTCCTTTTTTAAAAATTAATTTACGTTTAATAATATTTTAATTATTAATAATTAAATATCTTACAAATTTATAAAACTAAGCATAAAAGTTTAATTGCTTAGTATTTTTTTTAGGTATTGTCCAGTATATGATTCATTTATTTGGGATACTTGTTCAGGAGTACCTGTAGCTACAATTTGACCACCCAATCTTCCTCCACCTGGACCTAAGTCAATTATATAGTCAGCACATTTTATGACATCTAAATTATGTTCGATTACAATTACAGTATCTCCATGATCAATGATACGATTTAAAACGTTTAAAAGATTTTGGATATCATAAGGATGTAGTCCAGTAGTTGGTTCATCCAAAATATATAAAGATTTTCCTGTTGGTTTTTTTTGAAGATAGGTTGCAAGTTTAACACGCTGTGCTTCACCACCAGATAAAGTAGTTGCATTTTGACCTAATTTAATATAACCAAGTCCAACATCTAGAAGAGTTTTAAGTTGATCTTGAATTTTGGTTCTTTGTGAAAAGAAAATGTATGCTTGCTCAACAGTCATGTTTAATACATCACTAATTGATTTTCCATGATATTTAATTTCAATTGTTTCGGAATTATATCTTTGACCGTCGCAATGATCACAAGTTACATATACATCAGGCAAGAAATGCATTTCAATCTTAATTACGCCATCTCCTTCGCATTTATCACAACGTCCTCCTGGGACATTAAATGAAAATCTGGATCTTGTATAACCTCTAATTTTTGCTTCCTCAACATTTGCAAAAATTTCTCGAATGTCATCAAATACACCAGTATATGTGGCGGGATTTGATCTTGGAGTTCTTCCAATTGCACTTTGATCAATTCTAATTAGTTTATCAACATCTAAGTGTCCTGATAATTTTGTTTTTTTGTTTTGATCGTAAGATGGATTTTTAAAGAATTTTTCTAATTCATTAACTAGTTCATGATTTATTAAAGATGATTTTCCAGATCCTGAGACTCCTGTTATAGCAATAAACTTACCAAGAGGGAATTTAACTGTCAAGTTTTTTAGATTATTTGCTATTGCGTTTTTGATACTTAAAACTTTTCCGTTTCCTGAACGACGGCTTTTTGGAATTTTTATTTCTAATTCTTTCGATAAATATTTTCCTGTAATACTACCTTTTTCATTGATGATTTGGTCTATATTCCCAGCAAAAATTACCTCTCCTCCGTGTTCTCCTGCTTTCGGTCCGATATCAACAATAAAGTCTGCTTGTCTAATGGTTTCCTCATCATGCTCAACAACAATTAATGAATTACCTATGTCTACCATTTTTCTTAATGAGCTAAGTAGCTTTTCATTATCTTTTTGATGTAAACCAATTGATGGTTCATCTAAAACATATAAAACTCCAGTTAAATTAGCTCCGATTTGTGTAGCTAATCTAATTCTTTGAGCCTCACCACCTGAAAGAGTTTCTGCCTTTCGATTTAAGGTTAAATATTCAAGACCAACATTAATTAAGAAATCAATGCGATGATTTAATTCGATTAGAATTAGATTGGTAATTTCTTTTTCAATGTCAGATAATTTAATTTCATTGATAAAAATTTTTAATTCATCAATTGATTTATTGCAAATTTCAAAAATATCTAAATCATTAATATGAGTTGCTAAGGCATATTTATTAAGTCTTTTTCCTTTACATTCATCGCATGTAATGTCAGATAGATATTTTGAATAATAAATTCTTGCATCATTGGATGATGTATCAAAATATTTACGTTCTATTTTTTCGCATACTCCTTCGATGTGTTTAGAACGTTCATAACGATTTCCACTTTCTGCAATCAAAGTATAAGTAATATCATCAATTGAACCATATTTTAAAATATCAATTTCATCTTTTGAAAGATCTCCAATTGGTGTGTTCTTATCAATATCATAATATGATAGCAATTTATCAAATTCTTGTCATTCTAAATTAGGTGTATTCATAAAGTTTTTATAAAATAAAATAGCACCCTGATTAATTGATAAATTCTTGTCTGGACATATTAAATCCCAAGAGGCTTTTTGAAGAATACCAAGTCCCTTACATTTTAAACACATTCCATTAGGGGAATTAAATGAAAAAAGTCTAGGTTCAATTTTTGGCATATCGAAGTCGCCATGTTCACAACTATGAAAGATTGAATAAGTATTCTTTTGTCCACCAATGACTTCAATTGTAACCAACCCATTTGAATACTGTAAGGCAATCTCAATTGCTTCAGCAATTCGAGATTTAATTTCTGAGTCATCTGAAAGTGTAATTCGATCAATAATAAGATCAATGTTTCACTTCTTATTCTTATCTAGTTTGATTTCATTTTCTAATTCAAAAATTTCATCATTTGCTTTAATACGCAAAAACCCTTCTTTTTTTAATTTTAGTAGTGTAGAAGTGAAAGATCCTTTTTGATTGATTATTATTGGAGACATAATAAAGATTTTGGATCCTTCTTTTTGGGATAGAACATGGTTAAGAATATCACGGCTCTTTTGTGCTGTGATTTCTTTTTTATGGTTTGGACAATATGGTTTGCCAATTCTTGCAAAAAGTAATCTTAAGTAATCATAAATTTCAGTCACGGTTCCAACAATACTACGTGGATTATTGTGAACTGTTTTTTGTTCAATCGAGATTGCAGGGCTCAATCCTTCGATACTATCAACATCAGGTTTTTTTGTTCCACCAAGAAACTGTCTTGCATAATTTGAAAGACTATCTACGTACCTTCTTCTTCCTTCTTCATAAATGGTGTTGAAAGCGAGTGAACTTTTACCTGAACCAGATACTCCTGTAAAGACAACGAATTGATTGCGAGGAATTTCAAGACTTATATTCTTAAGATTATTTTCTCTTGCATTTTTAATTATGATTTTATTATTCATATTTTAAAAATTATAGTTAAATTCAAAAAAATAGATAGATATTTAAAAACCCAAGTATTATGTACTTGGATTTTGAAATCTAGTTGATATCGTCAAGATTAGAATCATTGGAAGTATTTGAATTTTTCTTTTCTTGTTGTGAACCATTCTTTAACTCTTTATATTTTGCGAATACTTCATTAATAAAACTTTCTTTTTCTTCTTTTGTAACATTAAAAGGTTTCATACCATCAAATTGATGCTGACCAAGATCAGAAATGAATTCTTCAAGCATATGTCTTACTTCGTCATCATCTAAGTGTAAATCATTAATCATTTTTATTAACTGATTTAAAAAATCAGATTTAATTTTTAGTAAATCATCAAAATTTAAGTTTTCATTTGGTAATTTTAAACCTTCAATTTCAACTTCACTTTTTTTATTTTTTTGTGTACCTTGATTGTATTTTAGGTCATTTGTACTTTGCTTATCATTAAGGTATTTTTCATATTCATCAAAATCTTGGTCACTAGCAAATTCTTCATCTAAATCAGTATCATTGAAATCGTGTTTCATAAATTGGATTCACATTGGGTCGTTGAATGATTCTCTTCATTCATAGATTGCCCCAAGAGTTCTTGAAGCAGTCTGAAGTTCTTGTCTTGTGGCAAGTGAGTTATATGACATAATTGAATCTTTAAGATCAAATTCAACTTCTTCGACTGGTAATCTAAAATGAAATTGACCTTTAGCAAATAACATAGGTATTAAATCAGAGGCACAAATAACTGTTTGTTTTTGATTTAGTGCTAATTTTTTTAGATTTATATTATTAATTGTGAATGCTTGAAATTTATTTCTAATTTTTCAAAATTCAATGTTATATTCGCCTTTTTTAGGTTGAATAACTGTTTGTTTAAAAATTAATTCAAAACTTAAAAGTGAGTAATCAGAAAGAATGACTGTTAGATACACTTTTTCTTTAGTTTTTGCAAGTCTTCCAATATCTTTATAAAGAAAATCGTTAATGTCATAAAATACAAAATCATCATATGAACTATTTTTATTGTGCTCAATATGTTCTTGCGATTCAAACATTGAGTAGTATTTGAATCCTACCAATCCATGCATTCCAACTATAGCACCGCTTAATTCTTCAAACGATAGATTATCACTAATAACTAACTCTAACTTTTTTCCGTTATCTTCAATAAATTTGGTATTTTCATATCCTTTTTTTTGAAGTGAAGGAGATAAGAAATCAATGTTTTTAATTTCGATTACGTAATTTATACCGATTCTTGTAAGTTTCATTTTATTTATCCTCCAAAAATTCATGAAGCATATGCTTTCTTATAATGTTCTTTAGTCGATATAGATAATCTAGGATTGCTTCACCTAATCCATTTTGTATCACATCACTAGTAAAAAATTTTGCTATTTTTAATGGCTTATCTACAGAGTTTGCCATTGCATATGAATAGTTTCCAATTTCTAACATTGACGCGTCATTGTTGCTATCTCCAATTGTCATCACATCATCAATTGATACATTTTCATCTTTATAAAGATTGGTAACAATTCATTTTATTGCACTACCTTTATTAATATTTTTAGGACTTACTTCAATATTAAAATGGGTTAATACCATTTCGACATTTTCAATGTCCTTAACATAAGGATATACATCAACTGGCAAGTTAGGAAATTCTGAATTGAAATTTGAGTATATTTCAATCTTTATTGGGTTTATTGTTTCATTGTTTCATTTCTTAGGAACTGATTTTCGCTTTTGTTCTGAAATAAAGTGATATCTTAAAATTTCATTTTTAATTGGAAATTCATCTTTTAGATAGTAATAGTCTTTTTCATCTCAAAAAAACATTTGAATATTAAGTTCTTTAGCAATTTTTATTAGTTTTAAAAGAATTGAGTAATCAATATGTGATGTTTGAATCATTTTTTCATTTTTAACATCATAAATCTCAGCGCCAGAAGAACAAATTAGATATTTAGCATTTAATTTATTAGCTAAATATATCATGCGTTCTTGAACGGGATTGCCGGTGCAAATATTAAAGTCTGCTCCATTTTGAATTGCAAATTTAATATCAGTTTCAGTTTCTTTTTGAAGATTGAAATCTTGATATATTGTTCCATCAACATCAGAGAATATAACAGGTTTTTTATCATTAGTAACTGAAAGCATTATTTTCTATCTCCTTTCTTATTTTTAAACGCAATTTTTTTCTTACGAATTATTAAGGCAATCATTATATATAGTAATAGTGAACCAATTGCAATTGCAGGAACAACATAACTAACAATTTTTCAAATATGTTTTTGTCTTTTATTTAGTTCGGATTCTTCATTTCTAAATCAATGACCATATAGATTGATTTGATTTTTGGCAAGATATTTAATATCTTTAACATCCTTATTTTCTTCTAAATATTTTTTTTGTGTTAATCATATGAAAACTAGGATTGCGTTTTCTGGAGGTGCTAATTTTACTGACCGAAAAATCACAATTAATTTTTCCCTATCATTTTTGTCTTTATTGAAATCATTAATTAACTCATTTATCTTTGTATTTGAAACATAATTTTTAAGTGTTTGATTTTTATCTATATCTAGTGATTTTGAAATTCCTAATTTACTTGTATCCTTGGTAATTTCAATTCTTTTTAAACTATATGATTTTCTTTCTGGATTATCACCTTGATATTCAAAGAATTCTTCGTAAGTAAAATTTTTGTAATTAATCTTTTCTGAATTGCGATTTTTTGCTAAATAGAAATCATCTCATTTTAAATTATTAAATTCTGTTTTGATTGCTTCAAATTCTTTTTTTTCTTTAGTATTTGTGCTTTCAAATTTTACTAAATTTTTATTTGTGCAAGAAATAACTGAGACTGAAGCAGGGATTAGTGCCATTGTTGGAATTAGTGAAGAAAACAAGATTTTTTTTAGATGTCTTTTCATAGTTATATTAAATTTTATATTATTAGTTCTTATATAATTAAGAAATATTAAGAAATACAAAATAAGATATTTTTATCTAAAAGAATAAAAGAAAAATATTACTTAAAATAAGCATAAAATTGATCTTTATTTTTGAATAGAAGCAATAAATTTAAATTAGATATCAATAAGTTTTTATATTCATTATAGTGTTTAAATATAAGGAGATTAAAAAGAAAATAAAGTTATGATCATTGGAATTTTAATAATAAATATTGTTATTTTATTAACATTGATTGTTAGTTTAATTTACATTGGATTTAAAAGCAAATTAAGTAAGAATCAACTTAATAATGAATTAAAGAAAGAATTTAAAAATATCAATGAAGAAACTACTAAAGAATTAAAAAGTGAACTTAATTCAATATTACTTTCAGCAATCACAGGAAGCAATGATAATTCACTATATAACATTCTTAATAAAAGTCAAATTGAATTAGGAAATTCATTTTTTAAATTAGAAAAAGAAATTAGAGAAACGATTGATAATAAACTTAATCAAATAAGTGAAAGAAATACTAAAGAAATTGGAAATATTAAAGACAAGATTGATTCTTATTTCAATGATAAATTAGAAAAACAAGTCGCAAACCAATTTAAAGCTATTCAAGATTCAATGGATAAAATGAGTACAGGAATGATTGAATTTAGCACAATTCAGGAATCTGTTATGAATCTAAGTAAAACTTTTTCAAATCCAAAAACAATAGGAAATTTTGGTGAATTCACTTTAGAAAGCATTTTGAGAAATCAATTCCCAACATTGGAAAATAAGTATTGATTTAAACAATATTCAATTGGTGAAAATTCTTCTGAACGAGTTGATTTTGCAATCAAATCAGTCTACCTTGAAGATGGTTTTGAAAAGGAAATTTTTATTCCAATTGATTGCAAGTTTCCATCTAAAAAATGATCGGAATATATTGATAACAAAATTCAATATAAAGAGATTGAAAATGAAATTAAAACGATGGCTAAAAGTATAAAAGGAAAATATATTAAAGAAAACAAAAAGACAATGCCATTTGGAATTTTATATCTTCCGGCTGAATCAATTTATTTAAAAGTTATTGAAGATTTTAATTTTGTTTCAGAAATATTTAAGGACTTACAAGTTCTTATTCAAGGCCCATCTACAATTATGGCTTTCATTTATAATATTTTAATCAAAAATCAAGGTTTTATGTTCTCTAAACATTTAGAAGAAATAAAGGATTTATTCATTTATATTCAAAAAAATTATAAAAATTTAAGTAATAGTTTATCTGAATCTGAAAAAAATGTTAATAAGGCTAGCGAATCAATTAGCAAAGCAACTAAGAATGCAAATCTAGTGATGGATAAGCTTAATAACCAGGCAAAAAAATTAAATATCGATAAATTGGAATATAAAAAATCTTCTAATGATAATACCTTAATAGAAGAATAAAAAAATACGTTGTCCCTTAAAATATGGCAACGTATTTTTTAAAATTTAGTTGATTAGTAATGAAACTATTTAACGATTTTTGTAACAGTTCCAGCACCTACGGTTCTACCACCTTCACGGATTGAGAATCTTGTTCCTTCTTCAACGGCAATAGGAGCAATTAATTCAACTTTTAATTCAACTGTATCACCTGGCATAACCATTTCACGTTGACCGATGAATTTAATTCCACCTGTTACGTCTGTTGTACGGAAGTAGAATTGAGGTTTGTAGTTTTGGAAGAATGGAGTGTGACGTCCACCTTCTTCTTTTTTAAGAACGTAAACTGTAGCTTCAAATTCAGTGTGAGGAACGATTGTTTTTGGTTTTGCTAAAACTTGTCCACGTTCGATTTCTGATCTGTCAATACCACGTAGTAATAGACCAGCATTGTCACCAGCTCTTGCTTCTTTTAGATTTTTTCTAAACATTTCAATTCCAGTAACAACTGTTTTCTTGGTTGGTTTTAAACCAACGATTTCAACTTCTTCGTTAAGTGTTAGCACACCACGTTCTACTCTACCTGTTGCAACAGTTCCACGACCAGTAATTGTGAAAACGTCTTCAACAGCCATTAGGAATGGTTTGTCAGTTTCACGAGCTGGTTCTTCAACATATGAGTCAACAGCATCCATAAGTTCTAAAATTTGAGCTTCGTATGCTGGGTCACCTTGTAGAGCTTTTAGGGCTGAACCTGCAATAACTGGAGTATTGTCACCATCGAATTTGTATTGATTTAGTAGGTCACGGATATCCATTTCTACTAGACCAATCATTTCTTCTCTTTCGTCATCCTTAAACATATCGATTTTGTTTAAGAAAACAACGATCTTAGGAACACCAACTTGTTTTGCTAGAAGAATGTGTTCACGAGTTTGAGGCATTGGACCATCTGTTGCAGCAACTACTAGAATAGCAGCATCCATTTGTGCAGCACCTGTAATCATGTTCTTAACATAGTCGGCGTGACCTGGACAGTCAACGTGTGCATAGTGACGTTTTTCTGTTTGATATTCAATGTGTGATGTATTAATTGTAATTCCACGTGCTTTTTCTTCAGGCGCATTATCGATAGAAGCATAGTCTCTAGCTTCTGATAAACCTTTCTTAGATAGCACTGTTGCAATAGCAGCTGTTAAAGTGGTCTTACCGTGGTCAACGTGACCGATTGTACCAATGTTAACATGGGCTTTTGAACGATCAAAATCTAATTTTGCCATTTTTTGTTTCCTTTCCTATTTTTTAAATATAGTAATTTTAATAAAATCTAATATTGATTAAACGCGTTTAACCACCTAAGCATAGTCTTTCAGCTATGTCCTGTCCAAACTAAAAAAGTTTATTCCAATACTAAATTTAATAAAACTAATTTTAACAAAAAACAATTTTTATATGCATATATTTTAACAAAATATTAATTAAAAAAAATAAATGTTTAAATGTCTAATTTTGCTAGTTATTTTAATCTTAATTTTAAGAATTTAAGATAGCAAATTTTAGTTAAAAATAAGTTACTTATTTTTTACATTTAAAGTATTGGCAAAACTTAAAGATAAAAGTTTAAGAGTTAAAGAAAATAAAATTAAATATATTGAGTTAAGCAATAAGTAACCTGGATTTTCAAAAAATAAAATGATTGCTTCTTTGAGTATAGAACCCATATTTAGGTTATTTGTCTCAGTGATGAAGTCTAAGAAAGCAAGAGATGAAACAATAAGAATATTCATTGAAAAACGCTCAATTAATATAATTAGAAAGTCAGCAAAAAGATATCTAAACATATGTTTATAAGCTATTTGTCAATATGAAGAACCAATTGCTTTTGATGCCAAAATAAATTCTGTGTGTAATAAATTTCAAATTTTTTCTTTAGCCAATTTATAGTATGAAATTCAACAGATAAGAGATAAAGAAATTAAAATTGCATATCATTTTGTTCCAATGAATACTGAAAGTAAAAACACTCAAATTATTTCTGGAATTACAGACATTGAATTGATTAATTTATCAATGAAGTTAATAAAATGATTTTTTTTCGAAATATTAACAATTACTGCAAGATTGAATCCAATGAATATATTTATAAAGATTGCAAAAAATATTGTAATAATTGTAATTCAAAGTGTAACAATTGATCTTGAATAAATATCAATCCCTTGATTATTGGTTCCTAAGTAGAGAATGCTTGGAATTGAGATTTTTAGGCCTTCAGAATTTATGTTATTGACTGCTTTAATTAAATCATAAGGGTTATATATTAAAGTTACAATATCAGTATGAATCGTTTGGTCTCCACCAATATGTTTGGCTGAATCGAAATAAATCAAAAACAGAGGTTCACGATTTTTTGCAATTGCCATCTTTGCTTCACTTGATGCAATTTGACGAATAAAGTCAAGTTCAGGACCACGATTAAAATCTTTAATTATTATTTTATTTAAACTTGAAGGTAGGTTATTTACTAAAGCAGTGTTTTCATCAATCGACTTTGTTGGTGAATTTCTTATAAAAAATAAGGCAATAATTAATGACAAAATTAATATTGTGAATAAAATAAATCAAGTTAGATTTAATTTATTGCCAAAAAAACGTCTTCAGTATTGTTTTGTTGAACTTTGGTGAATAACATAAGCAGACTGTTTTTTTTCTTTATTTTTGTGAAATGAAAAGAGGTTATTCATGCTTACCTCCTTGCATTTTTTTAAATTTAATATTTAAATATGAATTTGAAGCAAGGATTGGATTCATTTTCTTAATTAAGATGTTGTTAAGGAAAATTAGTATTGATAGAAGAATGAAATTAAACATAAAATAAAACATTATGATATCAATTTCTCCCTTTTTAAAGGCAAATGAAATGAATAAACTTTGTCCCGGGATTGAAAAGATTGACTCAATAAGAATAGTGATTGTAAAGAGTAAAACATATATTACAAAGAAAAGATTCAATTGACTTATCAATAAATTTTTTAGTATTACTTTATTTAATAATTGTCTTTTATTTAGACCATATGTTTTTGCAAATAAGTAGTATTCTGATTTTAAAATTTCTAGGGTTTTTTTACGTGATTTTGAAAAGAAGATTGCAATTGTTGGAAATGATGAAATAATAATTGGAATAAGCAAAGAAATGAAACTAAACTTTCTATCATAAATAAATTGCGATGGATAACCGAAAAACGAGGAATTAATTAAAGCTAGAATTGCAATAATTAAAAGTGGAATTGCAGCAAATAAAGAAACAGCGATTGTGATAATAATATCAAAAGTTTTATTTAATTTATACGCTGAAGTTATTCCTAAAATATTTCCTAGAATAAAACTAATACTAAAAATTATAAAACTCACTAATATACTTCATTTTAGTTGTTTTAAATAAAGTATTAGAATATTACTTTCAACACTGGCTAATTCATATGAATATATTTTTCCAGGATTGAAAGTGAACAAATTTTTTAAAAATATCTTAAAACGAATCAGTAGATTTGATGGAATTTGTTGATAAATGGCAAGGTTCTTTTTAATGCGAGGTTCAATTAAGAGATTGATTGCAAAAAATACAATTGTTATAGTTATAAAAAAAATAAAAATATAGAATGCTACATTTTTAAGAATGTTTAATTTTCTATTGTTTAGCACTGGTCCTCCATATTTTATTTTTTTTAATTAATTATATTATTTAGTGTTTCTAATTGATCTTTTTTAATTAGTTATCTTTCAAAGAAGTCATGTGTGAATTTGGTTTAGTTTCATTGTGTTCATCTTCTTTTTTATGATCATTTCTATCTTCTTTGTCTAATTCAATTTTAAAACCAACTAGTTCGTATTGTTTTTTTCCTTTATTGTTTCCAAATTCAATCGTTAAATGAATTATACCTTCATGTGGATGAGCATGACTTTCAGAGGCAACCTTAATATCATGAATGCTATCTTCCTCAAGCAATTTAAACTCAATTGAATATTTATCAAATACTTTCTTTAATTCATTTCAATCTTTTGCTTTTTTTAATTCTTCAACTACCTTATCTGATTCAATGTTTGTTTTGTTTTTAACAATACGATTGATTTTTAATATGTTATTTCCCAAAAAATTTCTATTATTAAATTCAGAGATAGCAGACTTAATTTTAGTTAGAAGTTCATCTAATTTTTGATCATTAATTTTTTTGGCATCTTCTTTTTCTAGACTTTTAATTTGATCTAATAGGTTTGTTGCATTTTCCTTTTCAAATGCATCTTTTTCATATTTTATAATCTCTTCGATATTGACTCTTAAGGACTTAATTTTTTCTAAAAATGATAAATTATTGTCTTTTGATTGATCTTTATTACAAGATGCAGCAACTAAAGGCAAACCTAACAAACTTAAAGAAGGTATCATATATAAAATTGATCTTAAATTTCTATTCATAAAAATGACTCCTTTAATTATTTAGATAGATTAATTATAGCAAAAAAAAGCATATTATAATTTTATTATTTTTGCCAATTTTTACTTTGCATTACTTGCTTTGCAGTCATAATTATTAAATTTATAATTTAAAAATTAACAATTTATAGTTTCTATAAACCACATAAAAATAAGAGTAAATAAATAAATTTTTGAAACTTAAAATATTTATAATATATTAACTAAATATATTAATTTCTTATAAGTTTCAATTTTTAGATAGAAATTAAGATTAAAATAAAATTAAATTGATTTAAATAGGGATAAATATATGGATAATATAACTAAAAAAATTAAAATTCCTCAACGCTCAAAGTATAACGGCCAAGAATACAAAGTAGATTATGATAATAAAGTTGTTATTTTAAATGCTGATTATCACCATAAACTACTTTCAAATAAGCCAGGCTCATTTGGAGGATTTAGAAAAATAACGGGTAGTGCTCTTGGGGATATTTTAAAATTGAGTTCATTAAATAGTGAATTTGCAGCATTTGCAAGAATCGCAGGATTTCCTATGCCTATTTTAGATCGTAAATATGTTGATGCAGGGATTGCTTTAGAACCAAAGATCATTGAAAAGATTGAAAGCAAATATAATTTCAAGATTGAAAGATTCGATGCTAAAAAGTATAATTATGATTATTTTTCTAATCATGATTTGTTTGGCGGATTACCAGATGGATATCTAGAAGATCAAAAATTAATTATTGAAATTAAAACAACAGGAATAAAGAAACTAAGTGCTTGAAATAACAATAATATTAATTTATCTTATATTAAACAAGCGCAACTTTATTCTTATTTAATGAACGTTAAAAAATTTACCATTGTTGCCGCTTTTTTAGAAGATGAAGACTATGTTAATCCTGAAAATGTTGACCTTAATCAAAGATTTGTTAAGAATTGATTTTTTGAAGTTAATGAAGAACAAGTTCTTGATGACATTAATAAATGCAAAGAATGATATTACAAGTACACAAAAGCTGGGGTTAGTCCAATTTGGAATGAAAGTATTGATTCAGATTTAATTGAGTATTTAGCATGTTCGAATTATCAAGAATGAGAAGAACTTTATTTAAAATGAGTGGAAATTGGAAAGGCAGTAGCTGAATATGAAGATAAAGAAAGACTTATATAGTTTTAATGATTTCTTAATTGCAAATACAACAAGACCTTGATTCATTTTCAATGATGCTGATGACATTGCGCTTGATGAAAAGTCTGAACTTTTTAATTCCAAATTAGAAGGTAATTTTGATGCCGAAAACCTCTTGGAAGAAGATTTTGATTTATTAGATTTTAAGATTGAACAAATTGAAGAGATATTCAATAATTTTATAATTCAAAATCTAAATGAACAAACAAAAGAAAAAATAGATAAACTTTCCGCGTATGAAAAAATTGAATATTTAAAAGAGGAATTAGAAATTAATTCAAGTTTAAAAGAAATCATTGCAACTGATGATACAAAGAAAAATATTAAATATTTATTCGAATTGTTTCAAACGCTTGAAATGTTTTCGAATGGTTTAGATGAACTTGAAAAACAAGCAATAAGTTTTTTAATTGATTTTTATAAGAAAAATGAAGATTTTGATGATACACAAATAAAGTTTATTTCAAATAAACAAACATTGAATAATAAAATTTCTGAAACTAAACAAGCAATTGAAAATGGATTTAAGTTACTAATTAATCCTGTTTTTGAATATAAAGGATGCTATACAAAATTCCTTTTTTATGATGCAAAAAATAATTATTTGGGTAACCTAAATTATTCAAATAAAACAAAAAAAAGAAATATTTTAAAAGCATACTATGATTATTCAATTTTAAAAAATTACTTTACAATAAATGAAATCTTTATTTTAAAACCAAAATATCTAAAAAAACAAAGACAAAAAAAAGGTAAATTAGAATTTATTTTGAGTAAATATAGTTCGTTATCTAAAAGTGGTTACTCTCTAACACCCGAAAAGAGAGCGACACTTTCTGAAGCTGAAATTAATGCTTTATATATTTCAGATCCTAATTTTGAATATTCATCATCAAGAATCAAGACTAATAATATAACGCTTTTAGAACATGCAAAAAGTGATTTAGTCTATGCTGATTATAATTTCATCGATAAAAAAATAGAAAATACTGAAAGTAAAAATAGTATTTATACTTGTTCGTTTAAGGAGTTTTTATTTCTTATAGAAAATAAAGAACAAATTGAGACTGATTGAAGAATAACAAAGAATGATTTTATAGACAACTTTGGTGCGAATAGATTTTTCTTAAGAATATTTAACAAAGCATTCCCAAAGTATGAATTTGGTTCAAAGAAAATTCTTAAGGCTATTGCGGGAATAGATTTAAATCTAGGAGTTATCAAAGAAAAATTAATCAAAGAATTTTATGATAATAACCTAATTGGAATAAATCCTCAAATTGAGGATGTTTTTGAGTACAAAGTAATAAATGATAATGAGTCTCAAATTGCATGGTTTGATTTTGAAGGAGTAACCTTACCATATCCAATTATTGATGGTGTTGGCAATTGGAGTCAAATTATTTCACAAACATCTATTATCAAAACAAAGGGAAATAAAATATATGAAAGTAATGATTATGTTTATGATCCTTTAAGTTTTGATTTGAATACTTATAAGAAAATTATTGATGATCTGTATGATGAGAATATTTCATATTATATTATTTACAATATTTCCTATGAACGATCAAGATTAAATGAAATCAAGGACAGTTTATTTAACTATTTTCAAAATAATGATCTGTCATATGAAGAATATTGTTCTTATGTGTCCAAGATTGATTTTATAGTTGAAAAATTAGTAGATTTATGTAATCTTTTTAAGGGTTATGGAACAAAGTTATTTATTCATGACCGATTTATTAATTTAGGGCAACTTAATGGAGCTTCCTCAATTAAAAAAATTGAGTTATTTGTCACAAATAATGAATTAGGAAAATATTTAGAACACAATATCATTTCCTATTCAAAATTGGATGTAAAAAATGGAGCAACTGCATTGTTAATCGCTACAACTAGAGCTCTAAATGTAATTAGGGATAATGAATGAAATAAAAAAATAATAGAATTAAAAAAATATTGTCATAATGATGTTATGGCAATGTTAATGACTGCGGATTTGATTAAGTATCTAATGAAAAATAAGGATGAATATTTCAAAAATTGAGATAAGTTTAATTGCTAGAAAAAATGGCGAAAAATATAAGAAAGTTATTTATCCTTTATATGTTTAAATATAAATATGAGTTATCTTTTTAAAAATAGAGGAATGCTACTTGAGACAATAATCAATCAAACAAATGAATTCTATATAAGAAACAATATTTGTATGATTCATAAAAAAAATTTAGATGTTAAGTTTAAATCAGTTAAATATGAAAATGAAAACTTAAATCTTGATAGAGCAATCATTAAAGGAAAAAGTTCAGTTGATTATTATGGTGTTCTTAATGGAAGATTTATTGCCTTTGAAGCAAAAAGTACTGAAGAAAATACTCTTCCCTTAAGCAATATAAGAAACCATCAAATTGAATATTTAAATATGGTTGAAAAGCATAAAGGAATTGCTTTTTGAATTATTTATTTCAAGGTTCAAAATACTTTCTTTCTTATTTTTCATAAGGATTTTATAGATGGAATAAAAAATAAAAAAAGCCTTCATTATGAAGAGGCTTTAAATATTGGTAAAAGATTAACTTTATCTTTTCCTGGGATTTTAAATATTGCTGAAAGTCTTACTTTTTAGTTTTTTTGAATATTTCATTAATATCTTCTTTTAAGGAATTTGAAAACTTAAATTTAGGATCTAGTTTTTCAGGCATTTGAATGTTTTCTTTAGTTATATTATTTCTTTTTATTCTAGGAGGAATAACTCTTGAAGAAAAAACTCCGAACCCTGAAATTGTTACTTGTTCACCCTTAGACATTTTTTCAACTAGAGTGCTAATCATTTGATCAATGATTGATTCAACCATTGCATTTTGAAAACCAGTTTTTTCTGCAGTTACTTTAATCAATTCTTTTTTTGTCATTTTAGCCTCTCTAAGCTTATATAGGTTATACTTTCTTAATTAGTTGTTTAATAATTGTATCTGGATTTTTTTTATTATATATTATTTCGTAGATTGATTCAATCAAAGGAAGTTTTAAATTTTTGATATTCTTTAATTCTTTATAAATATATTTCAAGGCATATAATCCTTCAATAGTTATTTTATTATCATCCAATCTATCATTGAAGAAGTGTTTACCATATTGATAATTACGTGACTTTTCAGATAGACCTGTAAGAATTAAGTCACCTAAACTACATAAATCATAAATTGTTTCATTTTTTGCATGACGATATAATGCATATTTTTTTATTTCTTTTAATCCATAAGTAAGCAGTGAAGCTTGTGTATTGATTGAATATCCCATTCCTGCAACTAACCCTGAGCCAATTGCTAAAATATTTTTAAAGGTTGAACCAATTTCAGCTCCAATTACATCATCATTGATTGAAATTCCAAATCAATCATTAGAAAAAATATTTTTTATTTTTTTAGCAAGTTTTATATCTCTTGATACTGCATTAATGATAGTGATGTTCTTATTTACTATATCAATCGCAAATGAAGGACCAATCATCGAAACAATTCCCATAATTTTTTTATTTGCAGACGAAAGCTTTTCCATTCTTTCATGTACAAATTCATTTGAATTTGGTCAAAAACCTTTCGAAAGGTTAATGATTATTGCTTTTTTATTAATTAAAGACACAATATCTTTGAATATATCTTCAATGAACCTTGTTGGGATAGCAATAATAACAAAATTAGCATCCTTCAGTGTGTTTTCTAAATTTGAAGAAGTCTTAAATTTATAGATGAATTTATCCCCAAAATATTTCCGATTATAACCATCTCTTAGGTCATTTAATTCACTTTGGTCAATCCCATAAATAGTAACATTTTGATTATTTTGAACAAGTACACTTGCGCAAGCAGTCCCCATTGCACCACTACCTAAAATTGCAATTTTATTCATCATATCTACTTAATGTCATCCTTATTTTTATTTTTTAGAATTAAAGTAATTGGGGTTCCAGAAAAATCATAGTTTTGTCTAATTTGATTTTCAATATATCTTAAGTAAGTAAAGTGGGCACATTTTGGATCATTTACAAAAAGAAGAAAAGTTGGAATTTTTGCTTCAATTTGCTTTGAAAAAGTAATTGAAAGTCTTTTTCCTTTAATTGGAGATGCCGGCTTAATAATTTGTGCAGACATAATTATTGAGTTTAGTTGATTTGTATTGATTTTACGGTTGATGTTATTTTTTACTCTAATAATTTCATCTTTTAGTTTGTTAATTCTTTGTTTGTTTTTAGCTGAAATAAAAACAACCGGAGCCCAATCTACGAATTTTAGTTTCTTTTCAAGATTTTTTTTGTAGATTGACATTGTATTTGTATCTTTTTCAATTAGATCTCATTTATTAATGATTACAATCAATGGTTTTTTTAACTCGTATGCAATGCCTATAATGTTTTGACTGAAATGACTAACTTCTTCTTGTGCATCTAACATTAACAAACAAAGATCTGCTTCTTCAATTGAATTCTTGGCTCTAATTAGAGCATAGTGTTCAATGCTATCAGTTAGTTTACTTTTTCTTTTAATTCCAGCTGTATCAATGATTTCAAAAAGTTCATCATTAATTTTTATGATGGATGAAACTGAATCTCGTGTAGTACCCGCAACATTAGATACGATTGAACGATCTTCGTTTGTTAGTGTATTCAATAAGGTTGATTTACCAGCATTAGTTGGGCCAAGTATTGTTAGTTTGAAATATTGCGTTTCTTGATTTTGCTTTTTTGTAAAGTTATTAATAACTGCATCAAGTAAATTACCAACACCCTCACCATGAATTGCACTAATTGGAAAAATTTCACTAAACCCAAGTTTGTAAACTTCAGAATCAAAAAAATGTAAATTAGATTCTAATTTATTGATTGCTAATAAAGTCTTCTTATTTGCTTTTCTTAGTAAACTAGCAATGAAGAAATCTTCAGATGTAATTCCATTCTTTCCATCAACAATAAAAATAATTATTTCAGCTTCATTAATAGCAATTTCAGCTTGTTTTTTTATTTGTTCTTTAAAATTATCACTTTCATTTGTAATGCCACCAGTATCAATGATGCTAAATTCATGTCCTGATCACTTTGCATCATCATATATACGGTCTCTAGTTACGCCAGGAGTATCATAGACAATTGACTTTCTTTTATCAATAATCTTATTAAATAAGGTTGATTTTCCAACATTTGGTTTACCAATTAATGCAACAATATTTTTCATTTTGTTATAACCTCTTTAAAACTTCTGCTAGCATAACTCTGAAGTTTTCTTCAATGCTCATATATGTTGAATCAATTCTTATACTACCTTCAGTGTATTTTAATGGATCGACTTTACGATTCATATCATTGTAATCTCTAACTTTAATTGATTCTAAAATTTCATCCAAATTGCTTTCAATTCCTAAAATAATATTTTGTCTATGTCTTCGTTTTGCTCTTATTTCGGGTTCGGCTCACAAAAAGAATTTAACTTCGGCATCAGGTAATATTCGATATGTTGCATCCCTTCCTTCAACAATGATACCTTTGTCTTTGTTTCCGATATTTTGAATGTAGTCATTGATTTTTAATCTAATTGAGTTAAATTTAGCTATTGCTGAGGCTGCTTGTGATATTTCATCTTTTCTTATTTCAAGAGATATATCTTTTTTATCTAAGTAAACTTTTTCATCCTTGCTTATATATAGATGTTCGAAATTTCAAGCATCATTAATTTTGTTTTCATTTGTTAAATCAATATTTTTTTGGATTGCATTATATGCAACTGCACGATATAAGTTACCACTGCTTATAAATCTATAACCTAATTCCTTAGCAAGCATTTTAGCCATAATTGTTTTACCCACACCTGATGGGCCATCAATTGCAATGTTGATTTTGTTATTTTTCATATATATTTATCCTTTATTGATTTTTAATTTTTATAAGCAATGAATTAAATTAATGAGATCATATTAGACATTATCCAAAGTAAAAATAATTGCTTTTGGATAACTTCGAATTGTTTTTTCTTCCATGTTATCTTTTTTAATGAAAATAAATTTAATTGTTAATTCGTTTAGTCCTTTTGTTGGATTTCATATAATATATGGCTCATTATTCTTGTTATAAGCCTCAATTACAAAACCATCTTCTTTTCTATAATTATCAGAAAAAGCATCGGTTATTTCGATTGTCTTTTTGAATCATTCAAAAACATCATCATAAAACTTAGGATTTATAAATACTTTTTTCTTGTCTTCTTTTAATTGCTCAATTTGTTTAGATATCTCTTCATTATTAGAATTAGATTCTTTTAACTTTGCTTCGAGGTGTTCAATTTTTTTATCTATTTCTTTATTTTTTTCATTTAGTTCTCTAATAATTTTTTCAACATTAGCTTTATTTTTTTGTCATTCAGCAGCAAATTTTGAACCACTAAAGATTTTTAGATCATTGGAATAAAAAGTAACGACATCTGAATTTTCATAATAATATTTTGAGTTTTTTGTATATCTTTTGCTTTTAGGTTCAAAATTCCCAGTCGCATATTGATAATTCAAAAAAACAACATAATGTATTCTAAGCTTAGTATCTTCATTATTAATTTTTTCTAAATCAGTAAATTTGAAATCTAAATATTTTGTCTTTTCAAAATCTAGGTTAACTTTAATTTTTGATTTTAAATATTCATGAGCATCAAAAGGTTTTGGTAGGTTTTTAATTATTCTATTATTTTTTTCTTTTTTTTCTGCTGATACTAATCTTGCATATTTGTAATTATTAATTTTAACTTTAGTTCAATCAATTTCTTGGTGCTCTTTTTTGTACTCTTCAATTCTTTGATTAGCTTTGGATTGTCCTTTTTTAAAATCATCATATAAGCTAGAAGCTTCTAAGGATCCTAATATTTCAGGATATAATCTAATTTTTTTAGCTTCTTCGTTGAATTGTGCTACTGTGAAATATTCCTTTTGGATACTTCGAGTATTTTTTATGACATAATAAATTGCTCCACCGATTGATGCTGCAGTTACGGTTGGAATTGTAATTCAGGTCATTACTTCAAAGAATTTTCTAAGCTTAGATTTTTGAAATTTCATGCTATTTATTTTACTATAGCAGAATTAATAAAATTGAAAATTAGACAAAAGATAAAATACATTGTATTTTAAGGAATAAAAAATATCTTTCAATTAAAGAGAAAAATTAATAAAAGTTCAAGCCTAATTTTGTTTATTAAACTTGAACTTTTTATTATTTATTTTTTCTTTTTTTCTAAAATAAAATCTTTTTTTATTATCGTCAATATTGCGAATATAATTGCACTTTGGAAATGCTGAACAACCAATAAACTTTTGTTTTCTTATTTTTGTGTATCGATAGACTAAATCAGAGTTACATATTGGGCATTTTTCATCTAATTTATTCATTTCTAGTGTTGTAATATCAATCTTTTCTTTGATATCATCATATCTAGCATTGAATTTTTCTCAGAAATCTTGCATTAATGCCTTGTAATCTTTTTTTCCTTCAGAAATCATATCTAATTCTACTTCAACTTTTGCTGTGTATGTTTCATTGATTGTTTTAGGAAAGCTAGTTAGAAGTTTTTCTAAAACAATTTTTCCAAATTCTGTTGGAACTAAATGACCATCCACTAACTCAACAAATAACCTTTGCTTAATTACTGAAATTGTTGAAGCAAAAGTAGAAGGTCTACCAACTTTAATGTCATCTAGTTTCTTAATCAATGATCCTTCATTATAACGACTTGGAGGTGTGGTTTTTTTATCCTCTTTAATAAATTCTTTAACACTAAGGATATCTCCAACTTTTAAAGAAGGAATTTCAACTGATTTTTCTTTTCCTAAATAAGCATAGTATCCATCAAAAATTACTTTGCTAAATGATATTCTAAAGTTATATTCATTGCTTTTTAGATTGAATCTAAAAATTTCTTTCTTAGGTGGTGTCATTAGAGCAATGATTGTTTTATCATATATTAATTTGTATATATATGAATCAATTTCATTCAATTCATATTGTTGGATTGCAAGTTCAGGAGTCAATTCAATCTTTGTTGGTCTAATTGCTTCGTGGGCATCTTGTTCACCAGAGAAACCTTTTATTTCTTTAGCAATATACTCATCACCAAATTGCTTTTTAATGTAGTTTCGAGCTTTTTCTAAAAAACCAACACTAAGTCTTGTTGAATCTGTTCTTGGATATGAAATAAGTCCGGTTTCAAACAATTTTTGCGCGGATGATTGGACAACTTTGGAACTATATTTAGCTTCCTTGTATAAAACAGATTGTTTAAAAGGAATATATGCTGCTTCGGTTCTTTTAGATTTATTGATATCACTCACAATCAATTGATAATTGCTATTTAGTAACTGAGAATAGATTTTATTTGCATTTTCAGCTGAAATTCAAGTGTTGTCTTCATATTCTTTATTTTCTAAATATAGGATTGCTTCTAATTCATTTTGGATTTTTGCATTGATTTTTGAATATTCAATTGGAATAAAGTTTTCAATTTCTTTTTCTTTATCACAAACTAGCTTAAGTGCAATAGATTGTACTCTTCCAGCCGAAGGATTAGTAGGAGCATTTCTTACTTTCTTCTTCATTAGTTCAGAAAGACGGAAACCGATGATTCGATCTAGCATTCTTCTTACTTTTTGGGCATTAACTAAATCTTTATCAATCTCTAGTGGATTATTAATTGCAAAATTAATTGCTTCATCAGTTATTTCATTGTATTTAATTCTCTTATATTTATTTTCTAATTTAAGTGTTGTAATTAGATTATTAGCAATAGCTTCACCTTCACGATCAGGGTCTGTAGCAATTAGAACTTCCTCTGCATTTTTTGTTGCTTTTTTTAGATTTGAGATAATTGATTTTTTAAGTGGATCAGGGATCATTTTTGGTTCTCAATTATCAAAATCAATTCCTAAATTATTAATTCCACCGGTTGCTAATTTAAGTATGTGACCAACGCTAGCTATAACTGATATTTTATCTCCAACAATTTTTTGTATAGTATTAACTTTATTTGGCGATTCAACAATCATAATTTTTTCGGGCATAAAATCCTCTTTTCTTTATTGTTAGAAGTTACAATGAATAATAGTAGCACAATAATAACATAAATTAATTTTGAAATTTAGAAATAAAAAAATGGTTAGAACTTTTTTAACCATTCTTCACGTTTTGTATCATTTTTATTTTCAAATAATTTTTTAATTTGTTTAATTTCATCTGTATTTAGATTAGGTATATATAAATCTAGTCTAATATATAAATCGCCTCTTGAGTTTGAATTTTTATATGGATATCCATAGTTTTTTATTCTTATTGGTTCATTTAGATTAATTTTATTATCCAATTTAATTTCTTTTTTTCCATATGGTGTTGGAATGCTAATTGTTTCTTCACATAAGATGCTTTTAATTGATAGAGGCATAATCAAATAAAGATCATTATTTTGTTTCTTATACATTTTGCTTGTTGCAACAGAAAATACTATATATAAATCTCCGTTATTGCTTCCATCAGCCGAAGGTTTACCCATTCCCTTAAGTCTAATGGAATCACCATTATCAATCCCAGGTGTAATTTTTATTTTTTGTCTTATTGTATTTTTTAAAATCTTTTTACCTTTGCATTTGTGGCATACGTGATTTATTTTTTTACCTGTTCCATTACATTTTGGGCAAGGTTTTATTGTTGAAAAGATTGCAATTCTTTGCTTGATTTGACCACTTCCATGACATTCTGAACAAGTTACAATATCATTTGGACTTTCGGCTCCACTACCATTACAAAAATCGCAGCGGTCATATTTATCCAAATCAATTTCTACTTCTCTTCCAAAAATGGCATCTTCAAAACTTATATTTAAAACTAATTGTAAGTCTTGACCTCTTTTATTTGTTTCAGTTTCAAAGCCACCAAAAGAACCAAAAATGTCATCAAAAAAACTACCCCCGGAAAAACTGGAATTAAAACTTTGGAAAAAACTACTAAAAATATCTTCGGAATCACCAAAAGAATATGAGTTAGGATCAAAAGCACCATGTCCGAATTTATCATATTTAGCTCTTTTTTGTGAGTCAGAAAGAATTTCATAAGCCTCAGAAATCTCTTTAAATTTCTCTTCAGCATCAGGCGCTTTATTCCTATCTGGGTGATATTGCATTGCTAGTTTACGATATGCAGTTTTAATTTCTTTTTCTGTTGCATTTTTGTTAATGCCTAGTACTTCATAATAATCTCTTTTGTTTTTCATGATAAGAAATTTTAGCACATTTTTATTTAGAGTGCTATTTTTTTAAGTCTTCATATTTTAAGATTGCAATTCTAAATTTTTTATTGATATCTTTTTCAAAAATTGTATTTGGATAATGTTTTTCAATCCATTTTTTTGCATATTCATCGATTTCAAAGATTAAATATCCTGAATTATTTAGGTAGTAATGAGCTTTTCTTAATATTTTTTTATAAAAAAATAAACCATCATCTTTTGCAAACAAAGCTTTTTTTGGTTCTCAGTGTAGGGAATTTGCAAATTCATGTTTTTTATTTAAATATGGAGGATTGGAAATAATAAGATCATATTTGTCATTGATATTATGAAATAAATTACTTTTAATTACTTTGCAATTACTTAAATTATTTAATTTCATATTAAGTTTCGTTTGTTTGATTGCAGCGTTTGAAATGTCAGATAATGTTACATTGCAAGCTATATTTTTTGCAATTGCTAAGCCAATAAAACCTGACCCACAGCATAGATCTAAAACTTTTGAATTTTTATTCAGATATTGATAACTTTTAAGAATAACTTCTTCAGTTTCATATCTTGGAATTAATACATTGTAGCGAATATCAATATGAACATTTTGCATTTCCTGATATCCAATAATTTTTTGAACAGGATAATCTTTCTTTAGAAGTTTTTTTTCTTTTTTAGAAATAAAAAGAGGTTGCTCATACCTTCTTTTTTCTTGTAGCAAAACCTCTTCTTTTATCATTTTTATAAACCTACTTCTTTGATTTTCTTTGCCTTTTCATCAGCAATCAATGCGTTAATAATTTTATCTAAAGCACCTTCCATGACTGTTTTTAGTGAAGTTGAAAATCCAATACGGTGGTCTGTGACACGATCTTGAGGATAATTATATGTTCTAATTTTTTCACTTCGATCACCAGTGCCTGCCAATTTTCTAAGGCCACTTTCTTCTTCTTCACGTTTTTGCATTTCTAATTCAAATAGTCTACTTCTTAAAACTTTTAGCGCAGTTTCTCTATTTTGAATTTGACTTCTTTCATCTTGAGAGGTAACAACAATACCAGATGGCTTATGAGTAATTCTTACTGCTGAGTCAGTAGTATTAACAGATTGACCTCCGGCTCCTGAAGATCTAAAAACATCAACTTCAATGTCTTCAGGTTTAATTACTATGTTAACATCATCATCAATTTCAGGTAAAACAGTTACAGTAGCTGTAGATGTATGAACTCTTCCTTGTGTTTCAGTTGCTGGAACTCTTTGAACACGGTGTACTCCTCGTTCGAATTTCATTTTAGAAAAAACTTTATTACCTTTAATACTGAAAACTATTTGACTAAATCCTCCAGCAGCTCCATATGTATAATCAATAATCTTAATTTTAAAGTCAACTTCTTCCGCATATTTTTGATACATTTTGAATAAATCGCCAGAAAAAATGTTTGCTTCATCTCCACCAGCTGCACCTCTTATTTCAACAATAACATCTCTTTTATCATTTTCATCAACTGGTAGTAATAATTCTTTTAATTTTTCTTCAAGAATATTTAGTTCATTTTGTTGATTATCAATATCTTGTCTAGCTAATTCAATTAACTCCGCATCTTTTTCATGTTCGATAATATCTTTTGATAATAGAAACAACTCCTCTGTACTTTGATATTTTTTAAAATTAAGATAGATATCTTCTAAGTCTGCTTTTTCTTTTGATAATTTTGTGTACTTCTTAATGTCATTATAAACTTCAGGAGTATTAAGTTTTTTTTCAAGTTCCAAATATTGATTCTTAATTGAAGTTAAAGATTCATACATTGTCTTTTCCATAATATAATAAGTATATTTTAAATAATATAAATTTAATAAAATAATGAGTTTTTCTTATATAATAATCATTGAATTTTTGCTAATGCCGTCATAGCTCAGGGGCAGAGCACTTCCATGGTAAGGAAGGGGTCGCTGGTTCAATTCCAGTTGACGGCACCATATATTCTTGTCCGAATTAATGTAAATTAAAAAGCAGACCATTTAGATTTAGAAGTCTGCTTTTTTTATTAAATTATTAGATTTTATAAGGGAGTTATTAGATAGCGTATATTAATTTATTTAGCCTTAGGGGCAGCTGGGGCTGGAGTAGATGGTCCAGTTCCTAATGTTGTCTTAAATTTAGTAGGTATATTACTTCAATCAGACTTACCGTCTTTATTGAAATACTTATGGTCAGTTACTTTATCAACGTTTCATTTTGTTAAATCTTGATTAAAATCTTTAGCACCGGCAAACATTGATTTCATTGTAGTTACGTTTGAAGTATTCCAATCTTTAATGTCTTGATTGAATTTCAAGGCTTTTTCAAACATATTGTTCATTTTTGTTACTGAAGAAACTTTTCAATTCTTAATATCTGAATTGAATACATCTGTGTTTTGGAACATGTTACTCATGTCTGTGACTTTTTCAACATTTCAACTGCCGATTTCTTTATCAAATTTCTTAGCACCATTGAATGCTGAAGCCATATCAGTAACGTTATCAACTTTTCAATCCTTTAATTCTTGATTGAATTCAGAAGCCTCTTTGAATATTCCACGCATAGAGGTTAGACTATCTGTTTTTCAACCTGAGATATTTTGGTTGAATTTTGAGGCACGAATGAATAAGAAGTCCATGTTTTCTACTTTTGATACATCTCAACCTGAAATATCTTGATTGAATTCATTTGCAGTATCAAACATACTTTTCATACTTTTTACTTTTGAAGTAGTTCATTTAGAAAGATCTTGATTGAATTTCTTAGCACCAAAGAATACACCATCCATATTTTCAATATTGCTTGTATCTCATTGGTCAAGACCTTCAATAGTGTCATTTATATTGTCTTTAAATGCATTTTCTAAACTAGTAATTTCTTTTGGTAGTTTTGTTGGTACTTTTTTAACGGTAGTTGCAATTGCTTCAATTTTTCCGTCTTTGAATCCAATTTGAAGTAATTCAGTTTTGTCTTCGTTGTATTTTGCTTCTTGCTCTGTTTTGTTAGTTAAATTGCATGATGCAGCGATTAGCGGAAAACCTAGCATGAGTGCTGGAGCACTCAAAAACATAAGCTTTTTGTTCATTAATATTTACTCCTTAAAATTTATAAATAACATTTCTATTATAACAATAACATTAGTCAATCTCAAAATAATTATTCAAAAAGTCTGTTTCGAATACATATTCAATGGTTATTAAATACTTATTCAATCTTTTATCGAAATATTTAATTGAAAATCAATACCTAAAACTAATCTCTTTGAGTATTTAACTAAATTAATTAATGATTGAAATTAAAGATTGAGAAAGATTGGTATTATTCAATACAAATAATTAAAAAAAGCAGTTTCAAAACTGCTTTTAATTTCATTTATTAATGATATGGCACGGGTAGCAAGACTCGAACTCACAACACACGGGGTTGAAGCCCGTTGTTCTACCATTGAACTATACCCGTAATAATAAAAATGTTTTAATAACATTTTACATTATTTCATTTACATTTTATTTTATTACTTTGATTTTTTTTGTTCAATAATATTTAAAACATCACCGATTGTTTTAATTTTCATTAATTCATCATCAGTTATTTCAATGTTGAAATTAGTTTCTAATTCTGATATTAGGATAACTAGATCTAAACTATCAATGTTTAAACCTCTTATTGGGGTATCAATATCAAAATCTTTTTTTGTAAGCTTTCTAATTTTTTTAAACACCAATTCTTTAAAATCCATAGTGTATAAATTATAACTTGTTTGTGCTTATTTTATAACTTACTACACTTTTTTGTTTTTCATTATTTCATTTAAAAGAAATAATGAAGTTTTGATCATCGAGTTTTTTATATGCATATTCAACGATGCCATCTGTTATTAGCATTCTATTTAAGATATCCTTAATGATATATAAAATCATATCTTCATCAATAATAGCCTGTCCATTTGAAAAATTAAGTTTTTCATAATAGTCTTCTTTCTTTATTCTTGGAAAAACTTCTTCTCAGGATATGATTTTCTTTTCCTTTGTTTCTAGTTCATTGATTTCTTTTGGATCTTCATCATCAATATGTTCAATGATGGGTTTAGACTCTTCTTCATTCTTTTTCTTATTTAGAATATCAAAGTCTACTTTTTTATCTTTTTGGTTTTTATTTTCTAATCGATAGTTATTTTTATTTAGTTCATTTCTTTCTTTTTTTCTTTTTTGTTGTAATGTGACCATCGTAGCTGTTGCTGCCGCTGCTGCACCTATAATTAAAATTATGCTGCTTCATAGCAATATTTTCTTTGTTCTTTCTTTCATTAATCCTTCCCTATATTTTCAATAAATTCTAAAGAATCCGCGTGCTTGATTATTTTGTTAAAATCCTGATATTTGATTTTGTGTCATTTTTCATCAGTTAGTCATCCTTTTATTATTTGCAAAGACATCTTTATAAGTCCATCATTAAGATTAAAAAAAGCTTTAGGAAAATTTTGCGAATAAGTGAGTTTAAAATCCTTTAGATTTTTTCCTATATTTAAAGGAATCTGATAACCAAAGATTCCTGTATGTTTTAGCGGAATAAGTAATCCATTTTTTGCAAGTGGGTGTTGTTGACCTACAATGACACTTTCAATTGATCTATCATAATAACTATATGAATCAATGTCTATTTCAAGATTATTAAATGATTTGTATTTAAGTTTTGTTTCATATTTTTCTTTATAAGGATTAAATATCTGAGCTGAACCAAAAGTTAGATTATATGTATCTGATTCATCCAAGGTATACAGTGATTTATCTTCTTTACCTATTTTTGAGATGTTTAGGTCATATAACTTTGTATTAAAATACCCAACTCTTAATAAAGTAGGTTTTAAATTAAGATTTAAATATTTTGTTTTAAATTTATGATTAATTTTTTCTTTACTTAGGCGATCTGGACTCGAGACTACTTCTATTTCTGAAAGAATTTGAATATCTGTTTTTTTATTAATTAGAATATTCTTAGATTTTTCATTTCTTTTAATTCAATATGTATATCTTTTAGTCTGATATCATCTTCAACCATCGTTGTAATAGATCTCGAAATTAAGGTTTGCAATATCTTTAAATTCAAGTTTATTTTTTGTATCTAAGTCACTGTTATATTTGAGAACTATTTGTCTTTTGGAATTAATATATGACGGAATCATTTCGATTCTTGAATTATTTACTGTAGCTTCAATCTTTATATCCTTAATTTTTTCAAGGTTATTATGGTGTTCAAATGCTAAAATAAATTTGTCATTTTGAATAATCCGACGAATTCTTAGTTTTGTTAATTCATTAAAACTTGATCAATTATCTAAATAGTTGCTCTCTTCTGCATTAATTATAAATTCCTCAGTTCAGACATTATTTGATTCTTCAATATTTCTATATGCTTGATTATGCGCAATAAACATATTCAATAAATAAGTTAACTAGATAATTTAATTTTCTATAGTAGGCATTTTTAGATCAATTATCTAGGTATCAATAAGGATTACTTTCTTTTTTAATAAAATTTTCAATGAATATTTTCTTATAGTCTTCACTTAAGGAATTGATGAAGAAATCAAGTAGTGAGATGTTCTTAAGATGTGAATTTATATCATTTCTATATTTCTTTAATTTTTGGTTTAAACAAAAGTCTGCAATGAATGCTCTTTTTCTTTGTAGACTCATATTTTTTATACTTTCAATTTTGCTTTCTAACATTTTTAACTCCACCTTAACTTTAAAAGAAAAATGACTCTAAATTAATAAAATGAAACTTTGAATAAAACTATTTATAATATAAATATTATTTTTCTTAGTGCTAAAACAAGAAGGCATATTAATTAATAATAAGTAAGGAAAAACATGTTAGATAATCCAAAATTACAAAAAAAGATTTCAAGTTTGGGATACTGTTCAAGAAGAGAAGCTGAAGAATTGATTATAAATAAAAGGGTTAAAGTAAATGGACAGATTGCAATTATTGGTCAAAGAGTAAATGAAAATGATGAAATAAAAATTGATAATAAAGTAATTAATAAGACACCAAAAAAACTATATATTCTTCTAAATAAGCCAAGAAATACTATTTGTACAATCAAAGATCCACAAAAACGCCAAACAATATACGAATGAATGAAAATTGATTCATTTTGTTATTCAATTGGGAGACTTGATTTCAATACAACAGGTGTTATTATTGTTACAAATGATGGTGAATTTGCTAATAATTTAGCGCACCCTTCATTTCAAATGGAAAGAGAATATATTGCAACCCTAGAAAAAGAACTAAGCGAAAAAGAACTGAAATATCTTAATTCAAACTTTGTAAGGTTAAATGGTAAATTCTCAAGACAAGTTGTTAAGAAAATAAAAGATAAAACTTACTCAATAACATTAAATGAAGGTAGAAATCATCATATTAAAAATTTATTTTTGTTAGTTAATAATTTTGTAACTCAATTACATCGAAAACGTTATGGTTTTTTGGATGATTCTAATTTAAAGATAGGCGAATTTCGTCATTTAAAAGAAGATGAAATTAAAAGATTTAAAGAAGATATAAAAAAATCAAGTCTCTAATTTTGACTTGATTTTTTAAATATTGCTTTAATTGCTTTTTCAATATAATTAAAATCTGATCTTAATTTGTCATTGGAATTATTGATATTTAGATTATATTTTGCATATTTACGATAATAATGCTTCGTATCTTTAGTAAAGGTAATTGCTTTGTTTCTATCATATTCTAATTTATCAATGTTATCTTCATTAGATATTGAAATCAGATTGAAATTATGCTTTGTAGCAATCTTATGTGCTAAATATAAATCATTACCTTTTGCTAATAGAGTGAATTCTGAATGATTATTTAAAAGGAAATATGCACCACCAATGAAATTATATTTCGATGTTTCTTCACAACTTCAATTACTATCTAATTTGGAAACAATAACAACCGGTCCTTTATTTTTGTTAAAGAAATACTCAAGTGCGCCCTTTAGTTCAGTAATATCAGCAGGATATAGAATTTTTAGGCCTTCAATTTGATTTAAAAGTGCCATTTGTTCTTCTTCTTGATATTTGATATTAGAGTTTTGAATTGAGTTTAGATTATTATTAAAGATATATAGAATTTTTTTATTGTATGTAATTGCTTGACGTATGCTTGGAATAAATAAATCTGCATCTGATAGATTATCAAATGTAATTGGAATTAGGTTCGAATGTAAACTAATACCATTTGCAATCAGTCCCATTGACATCTTTTTTGTATCAAGAAATAAACTTCGTCCAATTGTATTATTGTAATCAAATACACCGTTTGAGTTTTTCATTTTCTTCAATAAATCTAATGATGAAGATAGAACAATTGTATTCTTATACTTATCAAGAATATTATCAATTACTGTAATTAATTTAGATGATAGGTCATTACGATCCTTCAAATAATTGTCATTGACATTTTCCTTAATTTCTTCGGTTAAATAATTAATTAATTTATTTGTTTGTGTTCATTTTTTAAAAATAAGATTATTTTTTTCATAAACTTTCTTATATTCGTTAATGACGTCAATATATGTATCAAAAGGATCGCTTTTTTTGAAATGTGTATTATCTCTAATATCATCAATTTGTTCAAATGTTAAACTATAGTTTTGAGATTGAAAACTTTGAAAATTATTAATTCCCATTTCTTGCAATGAAGTTTTTATTTCGATTATTGTAGGTTTTGATGATCTTTTTGCTTTTAAGATTGCTTTTGTTATTGATTTATATGATGCATCATTAATTTTTAGGTATTTGAAACCATAAGATTGATACATTTTTTTACTATTAACTAAGTTCTTTTTGTTTGTTCCATTACCTAGAAACGAATTTGAATCATAAAGAATAATTAGTTTATTTAGATTGATTGAACCTGCATATCTAAGCGCTTCGTGGGCAATGCCTGTATCAAGGTCTTTATTTGATACAAAAACATATGTATAATGAGAAATTTCTTTGAATTCCTTAGATAAATGAGCCTCCGATAGAGCAATACCGACTGCTTTTGCGATTCCATAACCTGCTTTAGTTGAAGATACTTCAATTCCTAAATTATTATTTTTTTCAATGTAATTTTGAAACTGTGAATTAGATTTTCCTATATTTTCAATGTCAGTCTTTTTTAATAATCCCAAAATATATAGCGTTGAGTAATATGTAGGGATTGCATCAGCATCACTTAAAATAAATCTATCTCTTGATATTCAGTTTGGATTTTGTAAATCAAATTTATAATGAAATGCAAAAAGGGAATGAAATATTTTTGCTGCGCTTATGTTAATTGCAATATTTGCTGTTCTTGTATTAGCTATTTGAGCCAATGAATTAATCTTTATATTGTCAATTGCAAGATTATTAATTTGACGGTTTTTAAACATTTTAAATGCTTTCGAAAATTATTTTAATATTGTTTGGTTTGGTATTAATTAATGAGTATATTCTTTGTTCTAATAGAAAAATCATTTTGTTAGTTTCAAAAGAAATGCTTGCATTTTCTTTTAAAGTACAATAAATAATTAAATCTAGATTACCTTTATTGACGATTAATTCAGGTTCTTTAGTCAAAATAATTGAAGGTTGTTTGCTAAAAAAGTCATCTATTGTTTGTTTAATCGTGTCAACATCGACTTTAAAATCAAAATTAAGTTTAGTATTTACTGAAATAAAATCATTCATATTATGCTCTTCCTACATATTTTCCAGTTTCTGTTGAAACTAAAACTTTTTCACCTTCTTTAATAAATAAAGGAGTTTCAATTACAAGATTAGTTTCAAGTGTAACCTTCTTTAAAGCCGCTTGAGCTGTATTGCCCTTAACTGCTTCTGGAGCCTCAATAACTTCTAGTTCAACATTGGCAGGTAGTTCAATATCTAAAACTTCAGATTCATATTTTCTAACAATAACTCTCATCCCTTCTTTTAGGAAGTTTAATTCTCACTTTACATCTGTGACAGGAATTTCAATTTGCTCAAAGGTTTCTTGATCCATTAGAACAATAGTATCTCCTGCATTATATAAATAATCCATTGATACTTTATCTATAAGAGCTTTTTCAACTTTTTCTCCACCTGTAAATGATTTTATTGTTGTTGAACCCGAACGTAAGTCTTTAGCTTTAACTTTTACGTTTGCTTGGCCTCTACCTTGTTTTGAGTGTTGAGCTTCCAAAACAACAAAAATATCATTATCTAATTTAAAAGTAACTCCTGGTTTTAAATCATTAACATTAATCATCATTATCTCCTATTTTATTGAAATATTTTCTTTAGTGACATTAAGTAATTTACTTTATATTTATCAATTAAGTTCTCTAATTTAATTGATTGTATTTTTTAATATAAAAGAATTATAAATTAATTAAATCCTAAATTAAAACAAAATAAAAATTCCTTTTATCAAGATATTAAGTTTAAAATTATTAATTATGCTAAACTGACCTAATTTAAATTTGAACAACTTTGAAATAAAAGAATATAAAAAATTAATTAAGCGTATTCAAAACTGAATTCTTAAATATGTAAAAAAATCAAATGCTATAGGAATAACACTTGGAATATCCGGAGGCATAGACAGTTCAACATTAGCTGCTATTTGCTTTGATTTATTTAAAGACAATGCTCATTTTTATTATTTGAAAACTAAGGAAGATAAGGAAAATGAAAATGATATAAAACAATTGAATAAAATTTTAAATTATTCAATTGAAAAGATTGATCTAACAAAGGAATTTGCTTTATTTTCAAAGAAATTTGATTTAAAAAATGACTGAGTAAAAGCGAATTCAAAATCAAGATTTTTTATGACTGCGCTTTATACAAAGGCACAGCAAACAAATTCTTTAGTTTTAGGTACAGATAATTTTAATGAATATTATTTAGGATATTTTACAAAATGAGGCGATGGCGGAGTAGATTTACTACCGTTTGCAAATTTGCTAAAAAGTGATATCTATAAAATGGCAAAAATTTTAAATGTTCCTGAGTGTATATTAAATAAAAAACCAAGTGCAAATTTACTCGATAATCAGTATGATGAGGATGAATTAGGATTCAGTTACGCTCAATTTGAAGAATATATTAAAGGAAATTCAAATATTGATAAGCAAATACTAAATAAAATTAAGGAATTTAATACTAAGACCGAACATAAAAGAAAATTAATTCCTAAAGGCCCTAAATTCTAGTCATTAATCAATTTATCTATAATTTAATTGTTGTTCAATTATCAAAATCTTTGTTTAAGTTTTCTTCAGACATTTTTATAACTTCAGTATACAACTTAATTAATCCTTCTTTTTCATCAAAAATCTTATTTGCAAAATTGTCAATATAGTTTATTGTTTTGGATGAATCAATCACATCGTATAATGATTGATATTTTATTTTAAAATCTCCTTTGAAACGTATTGGCAAATGGTAACCTAAAAATTCTCCATCTTTTGTTTCAAAGAAACTCTTTTTTTCTTTATCTCATTGATTGTTTCTATCAATATAATAATCAATCTTATATTTAAAATTATTAATACTTGTAGTTTCTTTTTTTAAATTTAAGTTAAGTGATTGATTTCCTTCATCAATATAAATTTTTCTAAACAAATCAAATGCGAATTCTCTATCAGGAGAATAATATTGATTTTGACTCTTAAGTTCTACTCTTTGTTGCATAACTTTATAAAAAAAGTCATTTTGTTTAATATCATAAAAATCAATATCATAGACTAAGTTATTTACAAAGCCTGTATTATTTTCAAAAGGATTGTGTTCAGTACTTGTATCTTTTGTGATAACAAAATTTATTGATTCAATAAAATCAAATTTCAAATTATTTTCTCTTACATTTAACTCCTCAAAATCTAACTTATTTTTTTCAATCTCAAAATCTATCTGAAACGATAACATATTATGTGTTTCTCGAGATCAAACTTTTACAAAATGAACTCCAAATTCTTTTAGATCTTCAAGTTTAATTAGACTATTGTCATCCTGATATTTACTTAGTCTAATTTTTTTGATTTTGTTTGGAAGTTGTTCTATTTCATCAATTTTTAACTTCCTTTTATTTAATTCGATTGTTCTAGTAAGTGGAGATGGATGGTCAAAATTAAAACTAGGCATAGTCATCTCAATAACTCAAGAATTATTTTTTATATCTCGAATGATGTTAAGCTCAACTTTTTCATTTTCTTTTAATCCGAAATCTCATTCCTTTTTTGAATTTCAACGACCGTATTGAATGTATTTTTTTAGTCTTGCGCTAATTTTTTCTTTATATTCATAAACTTTTTTTTGAATATGAACAATTTCATTTGTATTTAATAACATAGATACCTTTCATTTGCCCTAATATCAGGCATAAAAAAGTACATCAAAATTTGTTATTAAATTAAACTTTCTGAAACTGGAATATTTCTTTTATATATATAAAGAATTGCATCTAAGTTTTATAATTCTTTATTCAAATAAACATCAATTAATAATTTTTTCTATGAAATTAAGTCTTCGATAAAACGTTGACTTTGATATATTAAAAGTCTTTCATGTTACATTATTTAGATTCTTTCGAAACAATATTGTTAGGAATATGGATCGATCTAATTCTGATAGATTATTGATTGTTGAAACAATAAACTTCTTAAAACTTGAAGCTGAATTTATTTTGTTTTCTTTTATTTTCGAAAAGTTTGTTAATTTTCTTTTGAATTCCTTTTCAAGTTCTTCGTTTACTTTATTTTCTTTATGTTTTTCATTTAAAATACTTTCATTTAAATTATTATCTTTTGTTTTATTTAACTTTAGTTTCAATTCTTTTATTTCTTCTTTAATTAATCTTTTAATTACTGGTTTTAGAATTAGTAAATTCTTAAATTTTTCCTTTGCCAAATCAGGTTCCTCCAATTTTTATTTTAATTTTTTTTATAAAAAATCTAAGTAAGGCTGAGACTATAAAGGTAGCTTTTATATAAAATATAAAAAAACATTTTAAGTATTAAAAAAATGTAACTTTTGTAAGCTACATTTTTAAATTAGATGTATTTTTCAGGGTGTAATTCTTTCATTTTGGTAATGAATTCGTCTTTATCTAGGGTTCCATATTGATTCATTAATTGAACACATTCATTATATTCAGATTGTGCTCATTCAATATTTTCAAATCCAGTAACACTCGTAACGTTAGCCCCTTTAAAATGTTTATAGTTTTGGAAGAATATTTTTACTGAGTGAAGTCACATTTTATCAACATCTTCCAATGATTTAATATGATCTAATCTGTAATCATCAGCATGAACACCAATTAATTTTGTATCAGTTTCGCCAGAATCAATCATTTTCATTGCTCCAATTATTCTAACTTCTACAACACTTCCTGGCATAAATTCTTCAGGTGAGTAAACTAGAACATCTAATTCATCGCCATCTCAATCTAATGCTTCTGAGATATAACCATAGTTAGCTGGATATCTAAATCCTTCTCTTAAAATACGATCAATTTTTATTTTTCCTGACTTTCTATCATATTCATATTTAATGTTTGAATTTTTAGGAATTTCAATGTTTACTAGGATGTTTTTCATAATAAAAAATTTTACCAACTTTTAGGTTTTCTTGCTATTTTCGCTAGTTTTTCTCTGTTGCTAAATTTTTATTCTTATTTGTTCTATATTTTGAGTTGTGGAGGGAAAATGACAATTTATTTATATGGAAAAGTAGTTCACCAAAGTTCCAATTATATAATTTTTGACCATAATGGTGAAGGTCAACTTATATATGTGGCTCAAATTGAAAGATTCAAAGTAGGTGATGTTAGAAAAGTATTTATTTCGCAAATCATAAATGAATACAATAAAGTTACATATGGGTTTGATAATTTTAAGGAGATGGTTGTTTTTGAAGATCTAATTACACTTCAGGGAATTGGTCCAAAAACAGCAATTTCAATTCTTAATGCAGGATGAGAGAACATAATTTCTTACATTGCGACATCGAATAAGGAAGAATTAACTAAGATTCCTTATGTATCATCAAAAATTGCTAATGCAATTTTATTTAATTTTAAAGATAAGTATGCTAAATTCATCTCAAAAATCAATAATGAAGATTTAGAAAAATTTAATAAGACAGTAAAAACAAATCAAATTTTGAAAGAATTTGAAGATACAATGAGAATGTTGGGATTTAAACCATCTCAAATCAAACTTGCGCTTGATAATATGGAATTAACAAACAATATTGAGGAATCTGTAGAAAACGCAATTCAAATAATAAGTAAAAAACAAAATGAAACAAGAATTCAGAGTTAATAGTTTTGATGATTTTGTTGGTCAAGATAAAATTATTTCAACATTAAAGGTTATGATTAATGCAGCTAAAAAGCAAGCAAGACCAATTGATCATTTATTGTTCTATGGTCCACCGGGTTTAGGAAAGACAACCTTGGCACAAATCATAGCGAATGAAACTAATGCTAACATTGTTTATATTCAAGGACCTCTTATTCAAAAAAAGAGTGATATATTAACTCTATTTTCATCACTTAATGAAAATGACATTATTTTTATTGATGAAATTCATGGAATTAATAAAAGCATAGAAGAATTACTTTATTCAGCAATTGAAGACTATGTAATTGACCTTCCGATTGGTGTTGAAGGTGATATGAAAATTATGCGTCTAAATTTAAAGAAATTTTCTTTAATCGGAGCAACAACAAGATTTAATTTAATATCAAATCCTTTGAAGGATAGGTTTGGATATATTGGTAAATTATTGCCTTATTCAATTAAAGAAATTAAGAAAATAATTCGTAATTCTGCAAAAAGAAATGAAATCGAAATCCAAGAAGATGCCGTTGATGAAATAGCACTTAATTCAAGGTCAACGCCAAGAATTGCTAATAATCTTTTAAAACGTGTGAATGATTTTGCAATCTATAATAATAAAAAAGTAGTTGATTACAATATCGTTAGAGATGCATTCAATTATTTGGATGTATATCCTGGAGGATTAAGTGTTTTTCATATTGAGTATTTATTGGTATTAAAGAATGTTTTCAAAAATAAAAGTGCTTCATTAGATACTTTAAGCTCAATCTTAAAAGATGATAAGATAACTATAGTTAACGACTTAGAACCATTGCTATTGTTAAAAAAATTCATTGAAAAAACAGTGAGAGGAAGAAGAATCACAAAAGAAGGTATTGAATATATAGAGCAAATAAAAAAATAAATATTGATTTATATTAATCAAGCAAAGTTTTTAATATACTACAAAAAAATAACAATTATTATATAATTGTATCCATGAATAAGAAAAGTAAGTTAAGTCCTGCAGTGAAGTGATTATTTGGAATTTTTATTCTTATTGGAATGATTCTATCAGTTGTATTTGGTTCAATATTCTTTTTAACTCCTAAATTAAAGGCTACTAACCCTGTAGTGAATAATAATATTCATTCAAATATTCAACTAAGAATAAAAGAAGATAATTTTCAAACAAGTTCAAAAAGAGATCTAGCACCAAATAAGGTTGCTGAAATAATAAAAAATTATTTACAAGTAAAAGAAGACCAATTAACTTCAAATTTTGATGTTAACTTACTATCTGCAGATAAAATTCAAGTTAAAAGTTTACTTGCAACAACTGATGATAAACGAGATGAACTAATTAATTTATTGACTAACAAACCTTACCTTACAGTTACTGACCATACTGGAAAACCACTCTTTTATAAAGGGAGATTTCAAGATAATTTTGAAAATTTTCATGGATTAGATGAACTAATAAAGGAAGGTTCTCGTGATTTTAATATGGATCTGGATGCTAATCCCGCCAGTGATAAAATTGACGAAGGATATTCTGATCGAATTAAAATTAAATTAAACGATTATGCGTGAGATCAATTTACAAGACTTGCCTTCTTTTATTTTTTACGTTCTAATCAAACTCAAAATTTAAACTTTGATGACCCAGAAAATAAAGTTTATTTTTGGTTAAATTTAGATGAATTTATTAAAAATTCGATGAAAAATGATAAAAAAGGATGAGAAGCTGCTAACGGTAATCCTGTAAATTATGCATATGTTGGAAACGATCCAAGAGGAAATGAAAAAAGAGATGAAAATGGAAGAATAATTAAGAAAGGTTCCCCATTTTTAAAAAATTCTATTAATGCGCAGAAATATTTAATATCGGCAGTATCTCCAATATCATTAATTTCAACTAAAAAAAGAGATTCAATTTTTTATCTAATAAATAACAGTCCAAATGGCTATTCAAATAGACAATTAGCATCTCTAATAAATTTCTCATATACTCCATTTTTATTAGAAAAAGTTGATATCAGTACTAAAACAGAAAATGATAGTTTATTCGTAAATAAAGTAAATAAACCTACATATCAATATGATTCTTATATTTTAGTGATTGTTATTATTTTTGCTTTAATGTCGATTTTCTTAGGAATTAAGTATCGATTATTAGGTGCAATTTCAGTTGTAGTTATGGCTTTCTTGTTATTTGTACTACTTTCAATAATTGTAGCCTTTGGAGTTGTAATAAATTCATTAATTGCAATAACAATTATTTCAATGCTATTTGTAGTATTTATTTTAGTAACTAAAAAATTACAAATTTTTGAAAAAGAAATCTTTGATGGTTCTAGCACAAGTAAAGCAATGAATAAAGCAAACAAAAAATCAGTTTTATCTAGTTTAGATTTACTTGCAACGCTAGGGATTAGTTCAATTATTGCATTTTATTTAAATGTTAATCATTCATCTACAATTGGAGCAATAATTGGAATTGCATCATTATTAATTTTGGCTATTATAACTGGTCTATATACATTGGTTATAAGATCACTAATCCAAAGTGATATCTTTGAAAAGAAAAAGAAATTATTGTTACATAAAGCAAAAATTAAGACTAATTTAAGTAGCAAGATAGATATATTTTTAAAAGCAAAATTCTTTATTGTTCCGATTATATTAATTTTTGTTACTGCATTTGTTGTGTTTACATCATTCGCAATTAAGGATAAATCACTATTTGCAGGATTTAATACTAAAGAATTCTTTGGAAAAAATATAATGTTCTCATTTAGAGATACTAATATTGGATATATGATTGGTTGAACAACACTTTTAATTGTGCTTATAAATGTAGTTGCAATGTTATACATAACATTTAGATACTCAGTTCAAGACGGATTTATATATTTAATAAAGAATTTAATTTCTAGTTTATTAGTAATTTCGTTCTTAGTAATAATTAGAAGCAAGATTGATAATTTTATATATGACGGTTTAATTTTGGTTACATTTATTAATGTTTGTGATGGTGTAATAAATTCATCAAGAATTAATTCTGAAATTAAAAAAGATATTAATACAAAAAATTACATTTATACTAGAGATCAAATTAAAGATATTTTTAGTATTTGAATAACTGATATATTTTTAGTTCAAAATGTCAATCTATTACTAGGAATTGCAATTCTAATAACTGCACCATTTTTATTGGTTAACATATCATTTAGTGTTATATTCTCACTTGGTTTTTCAATTGTAATAATGTGATACCTAAATTTATTTATAATTCCAAGAATTTGAGAAGCACTTTTAATAAAGAAATATAGTAATAAACAAATTAGAATTCAAAAAGAATTTTGAAAAACACAAAAGATTGAAGAACAGACATTTATTGGAATCAATGATTTTTCAATGTAGCAATTAAATAAGGAGTTATATGTTCAATAGATTAAAAGGAACAAAAGATATTTATGGTCGTGAGGCCATAGTAATCAATTTTATTCGTAACACATTTGAAAATGTTGCAAAAAGATACAATTTTAAATTTATTGAAACTCCAATAATTGAAGATTATAATCTCTTTATTAGATCAGTTGGTGAAACTAGTGATATTGTAACCAAAGAAATGTATGTGTTTAGAGATAATGGAAATCGTATTGTATGTTTAAGACCTGAAGGTACAGCATCTGCCATTCGTTCATATATTGAGAATAAGATTAATAATTTAGAATCATCAAAATTCTTTTATTTTGGACAAATGTTCAGATATGAAAGACCTCAAAAAGGTAGATATAGACAATTCCTTCAAGGTGGAATTGAATTAATCGAAAATAAATCAGTACTTTCAAATTTTGAAATTATCAAGTTAGCAAATGATTTTCTTAAAGAACTCAGAATAGATGATTTTATTCTAGAAATCAATAATTTAGGATCATTTAGTAGTAGAAATAATTACATAAATCATTTAAAAGAATACTTTTCAAAATATAAAAGCAATTTAAGTGAAATTTCGCAATTAAGACTAGAAAAAAATGTTTTAAGAATTCTTGATGATAAGGCTGAAATAGACAAGGATTTTGTTAAAAATGCACCAAAATTAATTGACTTTCTATCAAAGGAAGAAAAGGATGATTTTGATTCGTTACTTAAATTGTTAAATAAGTTTGAAATCAAATATGTAATAAATCCATATTTAGTTAGAGGACTAGATTATTACAATGATGTAGTATTCGAATTTGTTTCAACATCTCAGGCTTTAGGATCTAAGTCGACTATTCTTGGTGGAGGTAGATATGATGGAATGGTCGAACAATTTGGAGGCCCTAAAATTGGTTCAATTGGATTTGCTTTCGGAGTTGACCGACTAGCTGAAATAATAAATTTTAATTTTGAAAAATATACAGACTTGGAGCCACAATTGAGTATCCTTATTGGATATTTAAATGAAAATGAAATCGATTCAATTCTAAAAATTGCTTATGATTTGCGAAAAGAATTTGATGTTGAATTAATTAATCAAAAAATGAATATTAAGCAACTATTTAAAAAGAATTATCAATTAAAACCAGCAATGTTAATCTTTAAAGAATTAAATTCATCTGAAGATGAAATTAAAGTAAAAATAGGAAATAATGAAATTAGTTTTGTATATAAAGATTTAAATGACTTTAAGAAAAAAATAAAGGAGTTTTTTTAGATGAAGGTAAATTATTGTGCTAAATTAAATATTAACGATTTAGATAAAGAAGTCGAATTATTTGGTTGAATTGCTAACAAAAGAAAGTTTAAAAATCAAACATTTATTGATTTACGTGATTCAAGTGGAATTGTACAATTAGTTTTTAATAATGTCTCTGATCCACTGTTAACCAAGGAAACTTGCTTACAAGTTAAAGGGAGAGTTTTAAAAAGAATTGAGGCTAATAGTGAACTTGAATCAGGTGAAATTGAAGTTTTTGTTAGCGACTATAAGATTCTAAATACTTCGAAACAAATACCATTTGATATTAATGATAAAAAAGAAAACTCTGCAAATGAAGACTTAAGATTAGAATATCGTTTTTTAGATATTAGAAATGAAAGAATTCTAACGAATCTTAAATTAAGACATAAATTATCTTTATATATTAGAAACTATTTCGATAAACATAATTTTATTGAAGTTGAAACACCTATTTTAGCAAAATCAACTCCAGAGGGCGCAAGAGACTATCTAGTTCCAACAAGAAAAAAAGGAAAATTCTTTGCCCTACCTCAATCACCGCAATTATTTAAACAATTACTAATGGCCGGTGGAGTTGAAAGATACTTTCAAATTGCAAGGGTATTCAGAGATGAAGATTTAAGAAAAGATCGTCAACCTGAATTTACACAATTAGATATTGAACTTTCATTTAGTAATCAAGAAGAAATCTTTTCGATTTGTGAGAACATGTGAGTTGAAGTACTAGGAAAATTGGGTTATCAAATTGAAAGTCACTTTCCAAGAATGGATTTTGATTATGCTATGAAGTACTATGGGACAGATAAGCCTGATACAAGATTTGACTTTTTAATTAATGATTATTCGGATCAATTCAAAGATAAATTCGGAATGAATTATGTCAAGGCAATTATTTTTGATCGAGATGTAACAGAACATCTTAAAAAAATTGAAGAAATTTTTTATAAAAATAGTGGAGAATTTTTTGAAGTATTAGATTTAAGCTGTGCAACTTGTCATGTTGGAACTACGCTTGCAAATGAATATAATACAAGTCAAGAAAGAAAAATGTACGCTTTAATCGCCGCCGGAAACGATGAAGAAAATACTCTTAAAGCCTTAGGAGCAATAAGAACACTTCTAAACGATTTATACCACTTAGCTGATCCTAAAAAATTGAACTTTTTATGAATTGTCAATTGACCAATGTTTGAATTTGATAAGGATGAAAAGAAATACGTACCTGCACATCATCCTTTTACGCAATTCGAAGAAGAAACACTTCAATATTTAGAAGCAAATGAATATGAAAAAGTAAGAGCAAAATCATATGATTTAGTCTTAAATGGATTTGAGCTTGGATCTGGTTCAATTAGAATATACGATTTAAAAACACAAAGACTAATGTTTGATATTCTAAAAATTTCAAAAGAAGAACAACAATCAAGATTTGGTTTTTTCCTTAAGGCCTTTGAATATGGACTACCTCCACATTGCGGTATTGCATTCGGACTTGAAAGAGTTTTGATGATTCTAACAAATTCATCATCAATCAGAGATGTAATTGCATTTCCAAAAAACGCAAAAGGAACTGATTTATTAACATCTGCTCCATCAGAGATAACAACTGAACAACTACTAGAATATAATTTAGAAATAAAGAAATAAATAATAAAAAAAGAAAGGGAGAATAAATATGATTTGATTTTTAGTAATTATGTTATTCATAATGTCGCTAGGAATAATTGGTATTTCATTTATGATGGCTCCTGATTCAAATAGTTTTAGTGGTGCATTAGTTGGAAGTAGTGATTTGGATTTATTTAAAATATCCAAAGAACGAGGAATTAAAAAAGTTCTTAAGTGGTCAATGATTTCTTTGGGTGTTCTAATATTTATTCTAGCTATTGTATTACGTGTAGTTTTACAATAATTAAGACAATAAAATTATGAAATTTAAACATGAATATAATAAAAATTTAGACTCAGAAGAAATTTTGAAAGTTATTCAAAATAATACTTCGGGTCTAAGTTTTTTAGAACTCGTAAAGAAATTAAAAATTAATCCTGATCACAACCAAAAAATTTCTACATTATTAAAACAATTGATTCTTGAAGATAAAATCGAAATAAATCGCGAACAAAAATATGTTCCGATATTTTACCTTAAGACTGTAGAAAGTGAAATATCTATTTCATCCAAAAGATTAGGATTTATTGATTTTACAACTGAAGTAGACACAAATAATAAAAATAAGGCAGCAATTTTATTTCCTTATCAAATTAAAAATATTCTTAATGGTGATTTAGTTGAAGCAAAGATTTTTTCCTATTATGGAATTAATAATGAACTTTTATATAAAGCTAAAATAACGAAACTTATTAGTCATAAACAAAAAATTATTATTGGACTAATTACTAAAAATAATTTTGGCAAATATATTTTTGAAGCAATTAATGACAGAGATAAAGCAAATTTTGAAATTATTAACTATCATTCAATTCCAAAAAATATAACTAGTAATGATGTAATAGAAGCTAAAATACTAAAGCCAAATGAAAAAAATGTTGCAATCCTATTCAATAGTATTATTGACCAATTGGATAGTTTTGATTATCCGTTTAATAAAATCTTTTCAGAAAATGAAGTCACTTTAGATTTTTCACAAGAAACAATTGACGCGGCTAAGAGATTACCAAAAGAAGTCAGTGCTTATGAGCTAAATAACCGTGTTGACTTAAGAGATTTAATAACGGTGACGATTGATGGATTAGACACAAAAGATTTTGATGATGCTATATCATGTTATAAGTTACCAAATTCAAACACAAAGTTATTTATTCATATTGCAGATGTATCACATTATGTTAAAGAAGATGATGAGATTGATAAAGAAGCATTAAGAAGAGGTACATCAATTTATTTACCAGATAAAGTGATTCCAATGCTTCCATTTGAATTATCTAATGGTATATGTTCATTGAATCCTAAGGTTGATCGTTGTACAATTACTCTTGAGCTAGAAATTGATAAAGATGGAAATAATGTTGATTATAAAATATACGAAAGTATAATCAATTCTGACTATCGATTAACATATAATGAAGTAAACGATTATTTTGATAACAAGATTAATTTACCAGAAAAAATTAAAAAAACACTTGATGATTCAAATTATGTATCGCAACTTATTAGAAGTAAAAAAAATGCTGAGGGATATGTAAATTTTGAAATTAAAGAACCAAAAATCATTATGAAAGATAACAAGGTTGTTGATATCAAAATTAAAACAGAAGGCCGAAGTGAAAATATGATTGAAGATTTCATGGTGAGAGCAAATGAAACGATTGCTTATCTAATGTCGTTTAATCATATACCATCTATTTATCGTATTCATGATCAACCATCAACTGAAAAACTTCTTGAATTGCAAGAATTAATTAATTTTTCAAATTTTAAAAATATAAAGGTTCCTTTTGATGGTGAACCATTAAGTTTTGCAAGAATGGTAGAAAAAATAAAGAGTAAAAATTTTGATGAATTTATAAAGAGTGCACTTCTAAGAACAATGCAAAAAGCAATATATTCAGCAAAAAATATTGGTCATTTTGGTTTAGCATCAAAATATTACTCACACTTTACATCTCCAATAAGAAGATACCCTGATTTACTGTTACATCGTTTAATTAAAAAATACCTTATTAATAAGAAACATATTAACTCATTAGAGTATCAAAATGAAGAAGCTAAGATTGAACAAATTGCACAACAAAATTCAGAGAGTGAAAGAACCGCGATGACTGTAGAACGTGATATAGTAGATATTAGAAAAGCTGAGTTTTTTGATACACTAGTTGATAAGGTTTTTGATGCTACAATTGTTTCGATTGAAAAATTTGGTATATTTCTAAATATTGAAAACTATCAAACTAGCGTTTTAATCCATTTTGATGATTTGAATGACGAAGTAATTAAGATATCTAACTTTGAAGCAAAGGGCAATAAATATTATTTTAAAGTTGGAATGAATCAAAAGATTCAAATAAAAAGCATTGACCGCAATAAAGGCAACATTAATGCTAAGTTGTGTTAATGCTTTTTTATTTATTGCTTTATAATTTAACTTATGCCAAAGGTAATTGCAAGAAACAAATTTGCCAAATCAGATTATGAGATTCATAGCACATATGAAGCCGGTATTTCTCTATTGGGATGAGAAGTTAAGAGCTTGCGAGCACAGAATGTGAAGATGGAAAATGCTTTTTGCTCAATTAGTAATAAAAATGAACTTTGGCTAAACAATTTACATATTTCACAATATATGTTAGTAAAAGGTGACTTAGATCGTTCAAGAAAACTACTAATGCATAGTAGAGAAATTTTAAGAATAAAAAACACTTGCGATCGTCTATCTTTAATTATTATTCCACTTTCAATTTATTGGAGCAATAACTATATAAAGATAGAAATAGCCTTAGCTAAAAAATTAAGAAAATATGACAAGCGGCAAAAAATTAAACAAGAAGAATTAAAAAGAAATATCAAAAATTTATACTAAACTCAATTGGGGATGTAATTGGTATCGACAGTTATTGGAATATTTTTAAGGCAGTGGTCTTGTAAACCATAATACTTTCTAGGCTTTTAAATGCAAACTTAGAAAAAAAAGAAAAAGAATTCTTCATGACAAACGTTATGATGAATCAATTAAACCCAGCTTTTGCTTAATTAAAAACTGGTCGAATTTCTATAATGGCCCATTATAGAAAATTTGCAATTAGGGCTATATCTTAGTGAAGTTCAGTTGCTAACTAAGTGAGACTAAAAACTGAAACTTATTGATCTTTTTTGTTAGTTTTAGATGAATAAGTTACTAAAAAAAACTAAATAAACTGTAGATTTAAAAATATAAAGATAGCTGGACCGGGGTTCAAATCCCCGCATCTCCACCATATGTTAATTCACCAAAAATAAGATTGATATTTTTTTAAATAATTATGTATTGTTTATTCTATGCAAAAAAATGGATATGTTATTATAATGTATATTAGTAGCAATTTTATCTATATAAAATAAATGAGTATTAAGGAGAAAATAATAAATTTATGGCAGTTAGATTAGTAGTAAATCATCCTGATGGTTGAGCTGTAAAAAATCCAAAAGGAAAGAAAGCTATTAGAACCTTTAAAACCCAAAAAGAGGCCATGCAATATGCAAAATCTTTAAAGGATACAACATCAATAAATGTACAAAGCAAAGTAGGGACTTTTAGAAAAGTATAATAATGGCAATATTATTAGATGGCAGGAAACTCAAAGAAAAACTTCAATCTAAGATCGAAGTAATTTTAAAAGATATTCCAGACAATCAACTTCCAATCTTAGGGATTCTTCAAGTTGGTAATTTTGAAGAATCGAATATTTATATTCGTCATAAATTAAATGTTGCAACAAAGTTAGGAATAAAAACTTGTTACATTAAGCTTCAAGAAGATGCAACTGAAAGTGAAATTCTTTCATCAATAAAAGTTTTAAATGACAAAACAACTGGGTTCATTATGCAGCTTCCGATTCAAACAAAAAATGTTGCTAATGTAGATTATCTTTTAGACCAGATAAACAAAATTAAAGATATTGATGGACTTAATCATCATAATCAGGAAGCTAACTATATTTTAGAAAATGATTCATTTTTGCCTGCAACTGCCACAGGCATTATTTGTTTGTTAGATGAATATAATATTGATTATAAAAACAAGACTATTGGTGTGGTTGGACAAAGTAAAATTATAGGTAAACCAATATCTAATTTCTTTGAACAATTAGGAATAAAAGTAAGAAGATATGATATAAATACAAAAAAAGATGACATGCATTTAAATGATATTCTTATTGTTGCAACTGGAAATAGAGGATGTATTAGTAACATTAAGTTAAAAGAAGATGTAATTATAATTGATGTTGGAATTCATCGTTTAGAGAATGGAAAAATATCTGGTGATGTTATTATTGCGGATATTAAAGAAAATATTTCATATTTAACGCCAGTGCCTGGCGGAGTTGGCCCAATGACAATTATTGGTTTAATTCTAAATTTGCTTAAATCGTATGATATTCAATCAAAAACTAATATATATAAAAGAATATTTGAATCCTAATAATATATAATTAAATTCTCACTTTAGAAGAAATATAAATGTGAGAATTTTTTATTAAATTTTAATTATATGAATTAAGTAAATGTAAAGGCAGGTAAATTTTATGATAATTGGAATAAGCGGAATGATATCAGCTGGAAAAAGTGTTTTAGCAAATCGATTGAATGAACACTATAAAAATTCTCTGATATTACATGAGTTTGATGATAACGATGAAGTATTCAATACATTTTTAAAATGGCTTTATGAAAAAAAAGAAAATCTAACTATTGCATTTCAAACATATATTATTGAAAATCATACCGATAAGTTTTCAAAGATTTTTAATGAACTACAATTGATGCCTCCAAAAAATCGTCATTTATTTTTAGATCGTTTTTCAGTTGAGCATTATATTTTTGCTAAATTGATTCTTGAAGATAAAAATCCTAAATATCTTGAAGCATACGATGCAATGTTTGAAAAATTAATTACAAAAGAAGAATTACCTGATTTAGTTATATTTCTTGATATTGACTTTGAAACGTTTCAAAAGCGAATCTTTGAACGAGGAAGAAAAGAAGAAGTTGATAATTGAGATTTAAATTTGGAATATTTCAAGAAATTGCATGCAAATTATTATAAAATTTTTAAAAAACTTGCTGAAAGATTTCAACTTAATTTTAGAGTAATTGATACAAATAAACTAAGTAAAGAAGAAGTACTAAAAGAAGCAATTAAAATCATTGATGAAGAGGAAAATTTATGCGAAATGAGACAGTTGATCCAAGGATAGAAAAAATTCTTTTTAGTCAAGAGCAATTAGAAAAAAGAATTAAGGAACTAAGTGAATGAGTCAATCAAACTTACAAAGATTCCTCTAATCTAGTTGTAGTAGGTTTATTAAAGGGTTGCCTTCCTTTTTATGCACAGTTAATAAAAAATGTTAATGTTGATTTAATTACTGATTTTATGATTGCTAGTTCATATGATGGCGGAAATAAATCATCAGGAAACGTCAAAATTATTTTAGACTTAGTTACAAATATTGAAGGAAAAGATGTTTTAATTGTTGAAGATATAGTAGATACAGGACGTACTATTTCCAAAACAGTATCAATTCTAAAATCAAGAAATCCTAAGACATTAAAAGTTCTCACATTATTAAATAAACCTTCAAATCGTATTGTTTCATTTGAACCAGATAATTATGGTTTTCTAGTTGAAAAGGATGACTTTGTTGTTGGTTTTGGTTTTGATGATGAAGAAAAACTACGTCAACTTCCATATATAGGAACCATAAAAGAGTAACTAATTTTTTTATTCAAAAATTGTTTATTCTAAGAAAAATAGAAAGCATAAAGTTAACTAATTTCTAGAATAAAAATATAATAAAAAAATGCATAATTCAATGATTTTAAATTGATATTTCTTTTTTAAAAATATGTATCTAAAAATATATAATTATTTTTATGATTGAAATTAAGAATCTAAATTATCGCTATCCAGGCAGTAAAAAATTTGCTTTAGAGAATATCAATTTAAGCATTGAAGATGGTCAATATATTGCTATCTTAGGACACAATGGTTCAGGAAAAAGCACATTTTCAAAACTAATTGCTGCAATATATAAAGCTACTTCAGGAAAAATATTAATTGATGGATTGGAAATTAATTCAGAAAATCTAAGTGAAATTAGAAAAAGAATTGGAATTGTTTACCAAAATCCAGATAATCAGTTTATTGGTTCCACTGTTGAGGATGACATTGCATTTGGACTTGAAAATAAGAGAGTTCCAAGAGAGCAAATGCGAGATATTATTGAAAAATATGCATCACAAGTTGGCATGCGTAATTTTTTAGATCATGAACCACAAAATCTCTCGGGAGGCCAAAAGCAAAGAGTTGCAATTGCCTCGATTTTAGCTCTTAATCCAAAAATTATTATTCTTGATGAAATCACATCAATGTTAGACCCAAGAGGTCGTAGTGAAATATATAAAATTATTCATGAATTACATAAGTCGACAAATAAAACGATAATTTCAATCACACATGATATGGATGAAGCCTTGTTAGCAGATAAATTAATTGTTTTTTCAAAAGGAAATGTTATTGCGCAAGGTAAACCGATTGAAATATTAAATAATAAAGAAATTATTGAGATTGCTAAAATTGATTCACCATTCATTTATAAACTAAGTGAAATGATTGAAGGAATTGAACCTACATATGATGGAAGCAAACTTTTGGAGATATTATGTCAATTAAAATTGAAGTAAATAATATTACGAAGGAATATAACAAAGGGCTTCCTACATATATAAAGGTTTTAAACGATGTTTCTGTACAAATAAATGAAGGTGAAGCAATCTCAATAATTGGCCCCACAGGATCAGGAAAAACGACATTAATTGAACATTTCAATGCACTATTAACTCCTGAAAGTGGTTCCTTGAAATTTTCAAATATTCCAATTGAAAAAAAACTAAGTAAACCAAAGAAACCTAATAGAAAAAAGATTGAAAACAAAGAAGATTTTAATATTCAATATAATAAATATTTAGAAGAATTAAAAAAATACAAATCTATAAATAAAAAAGATCGAATTGAAGTAGTCTACACTGATATTGATATAACAAAAACTAAAAGAAGAATAAAAAATATCAAAGCACTTAGAAAACAAGTTGGAGTTGTTTTTCAATTTGCTGAGTATCAACTATTTGAGTCCACCATTGAAAAAGATATTATTTTTGGTGCTATTTCAATGGGAACTAAAAAAGAAAAAGCTAAAGAATTGGCAGCTAAATATATTGAAATCGTCGGACTTCCAAAAGATTATTTAGAGCGAAGTCCTTTTAATCTCTCGGGTGGTCAAAAAAGAAGAGTAGCATTAGCTGGAATTTTGGCAATGGAACCCAAATTTTTAGTTTTGGATGAACCTACGGCAGGATTGGATCCACAAGGTGTAGAGGAGATGCTAGAAATTTTCTATAATCTTTATAAGAATGGAACGACAATTATTATTGTTACTCATGATTTAGATAATGCTTTGAGATGAACAAATCGAACATTATTTGTAAAAGATGGAAAGATTATAAAAGATGGTAACACTTATGAAATTTTAAGCGATAATAAACTTCTAATTGATAATGACTTAATTCCAACAAGATTACTTTCATATACTGAAAAATTAAGAAATTGTGGATTTAATATAAGTAAAGTCACAAGCATTGAAGAACTTGCAACTGAGATTAATAAACAAATAAGAAAAACTAAAAAAGGATAATAAATTAAAATGGGAAGAACAATTGTAGGTAGATATATAAATATCGATACACCGCTGCATAGGTTAGATCCGAGATTAAAATTTCTTGCCAATATTTTGTTTATTGTTTTATTTTTTATCTCAGCACACTATATAACATTAAGTATCCTTATTATATTTAGTATGGTAATTTACGGTGTTACTGTCAAATCGGTTAAATCAATTTTTAAAAAATTACGACTACCTTTATATATTGCAATTTTTTTATTGCTCATCAATATGTTTACAGTCAAAGGAGCAGTCTTATACAATCATGTTAATGATTATATTCCGCTTCCTTCAGATACACGTCCTGATGCATATGTGATCAATCGTGGAAGATTATTTATAAATGTAATTTATTTTGCTCCGAACAATAATATTGATTCAACATTTCAATTAAATTTATTTTCACTGCACCGAACATTTTCAATCTTTTTAAGAATTTATGGTGTTATTTTGATTACAACAGTTTTAACTGTTTCTACAAAGCCAATTCTTTTAACTCGAGCAATAAATGATCTCCTATATCCACTTAAACTAATAAAGATTCCAATTGAAATTATTACAATGATTATTTCAATTGCTTTAAGATTTATTCCTACCCTTCTAGAAGAATCAAGTAGAATTATGAAAGCACAATCTAGTAGAGGTGTTGACTTTAAACATGGTAATTTTAAAGATAAAATAAAAGCATTTATTGTCCTTCTGATACCTTTGTTTGTATCATCATTCAATAAGGCCAATGATTTAGCTGATGCAATGACATCAAGAGGATACGAGCCATACTCTAAGCGAACTACATATCGTAAATTAGTTCCAAATTGAAGAGATATACTGGCTACATTCATTATAATTGGTTTTACTACTTTAATTGCTGTATCTTTAATTAATAAAGTACAACTTCCAAATTGATGGGTTGTCACATTCCAAAAAGTATAAATTATGAATGAGAATGAAATTAAAATAAAAAATAAAATTATTGAATTACAAAATAAAATCAGTGAATGAGATAAACATTACTATGATTTTGATGATCCCATTGTGAGTGATGAAATCTATGATACTGAGTATAATAAATTAAAAAAGTATGAAGAGCAATATTCATACTTATTTAGTGATTCTGAATTACAAAGTTCACCAACAAATAAAATAAATGCTCATCTATCAAGAATATTTACAAAAGTAGAACATGATTTTCCGATGCTTTCTCTAGATAAAACATATTCAATTGAAGAAATACAAAAGTTCATTGATAATATAAAAAAAATAGCTTCTAAATTTAGCTTTTTCATTGAACCAAAGATTGATGGACTTTCAATTTCAATTAAATATAAAAAAGGGAAATTGTTTAGAGCAGTTACGCGAGGCAATGGGCAAATCGGTGAGGATGTGACTAGCAATATTCTGCAAATAAATAATATTCCAAAAGAAATTGACTATCAAGAAGATCTAGAAGTAAGAGGAGAAGTCTTTTTAGCAATTGATCAATTTGAAAAATTGAATATGTCTCTTAAAGAAGAAAATAAACCAATAATGGCAAATCCTAGAAATGCAGCTGCAGGAACACTTAGACAACTAAATCCAGAAATAGTAAAGCAAAGAAACCTATCCGCTTTTTTGTATTACATCATCAATCCCCAAAAACATAATATCTTTAATATAGAAGACTCATTTAGATTCCTTAAAAAATTAGGATTTGAAGTTACAAAGGAAGCAAAAAAGGTAAACTCGATCGAAGAAATAACTAAATATATTGGTGATTTTAAAGAAATAAGAAAAAAACTAAACTATGAGACTGATGGCATTGTCATTAAATTAAACGAAATTAAATTTTATGAACAGTTAGGTCAAACCTCAAAATTTCCTCATTGGGCTATTGCATTTAAATATGAACCTGATATAACTTCAACAATTTTAAAAGATATTTTTATAACAATCGGAAGAACTGGTGTTGTTACTTACAATGCAAAACTAGACGAAGTTGAACTTTCAGGCACAAAAGTAAGTTATGCAACTTTGAATAATTATGAATTTATAAGAAATTTAGGTATTAATATTAATGATTCAGTTTACATTAAAAAATCGGGCGAAATAATTCCTTGTTTAATTGGGATTGCAAATAAAAATAACTATGAAATATTTAAACCAATTGACACATGTCCTTATTGTAAAAATCAAATTTATTTTAATGAAACAGGTCTAGAACAATTTTGTTTAAACCAAGATTGTCCTGAAATAAAAATAAGAAAATTAATTCATTTTACTTCTAAAGAAGCACTTGATATTAATTCGTTAGGTGAAAAAAATATTACTTTATTTCACAAATTAAACTACATAAATGACATTACTGATATTTTTAAATTAAAAGACTACCAAGATGAACTTATTAATTTAAGTGGATTTGGTGAAATTTCAATTAAAAAGATAATTCAAAGTATAGAGGAAGCAAAAAATAAATCATTAGAAAAATTAATTTTTGGTTTATCAATTCCATTAATTGGCATAAAATCAGCAAAATTTATTGCTTCAAAAGTTTTAAAATTGGAAAATGTTTTAGATTTTGATTTTAGTATTTTTGAAGAATATCATGATTTTGGAAGTAAAATAACTTCAAATTTGATTGAGTGATTTAAAGATGAAAAAAATATCTTATTAATCAAGAGGTTAATTAATTTAGGTGTAAATCCATCATATTTAGAAGAACAAAAAACAGATATTCTATCTAATTTATCATTCGTTATTACTGGTACACTTTCAAAACCAAGAAGTTATTTTGAAAAGATTATTTATAAAAATGGTGGGCAAGTGTTTTCATCAATTTCTAGCAATATTAAATACTTATTAGCAGGAGAAAAAGCAGGTTCTAAATTAATTAAAGCTAAAAAATTTAACATTAAAGTAATTACTGAAGAAGAATTCTATGAACTATTAAATTCATAGAATTTTTTATATTTATTATCATATTCAACTTTTCTTAAGATAAATAATGGTATTGATAATAGAATACACAAATCGCTTGGAATAATAAATTTAATAAACAAATTGGATTCTAACAGTAAATTTAAAAATGCATCCAACAGAAGAATTGTTTTTTCAATTAAGAATGTAACTTTGAAAAATACCAAAGTAAATATGTAATTAAAAGAGATAATCGGAATTAATAAAATTTGTATAAAGAAAGAAAAGATATTGTAATTTTCATTAAAAGTATGAGTTATAAGTGTTGCATAAATGTGAGCAATAACTAATATAAGTATTGTCTTTCAATAAAAGTTGAAATTTCTAAAAAGAAAAACACAGGTAAGAATAATCAATGTAATTGAGAAAGACAAAATATATGAGTATGAAAATATAAGATAAGGATTTAGTATTGCGATTAAAAAAGCACACAAGGAAAGAAGGGTTATATTATCGAATTTAGAATCAAACATATTCTTATTTAAAAATATAAGCATTATAAAAAGCATTGATCTAGCTGCGCTTATTTTAAAATCTAAAACGACTAAATATATTATTAATAGAGCTATTCCAATAAGATCAGTAATTAATGCTAGTTTCTTTCTTTTACTAAACATTGAATTGAAAAATAAATATATAAGATTAAAGTGAAAACCACTTATGGTAAATAGATGCAAAATATTTAAATCATTTAGTTTTTGATATATTAATGAATTTCTACTATGCTTATTAATAACAATAAGATCTAAATATTGATTTACTATTGGATTCATACTATTTGAAATTGAATAACTCTTTTCGGAATCGATGAATCTTAAGTCAGTTATTCTAAGAGAGAAGAATATTTGATTACTAAAATTGAATAGTGAAAGGTTATTTAGTTTAACTAATTTCCCCTTTATATAAAAATTATGTACTTGATTAATTTCATTGTTTAATAACGAAAAATCAATCTTGATTTTTTGTTTATGAATTTGAAAGTTAATATTATCTTTTCTAAATAATAGAAAATTTTTATAATTTTCTTTGAGTTTAAAAATCCCTTCAATTTCTAAATTGTTATATTTATTAAAGATTAACTGATAGATTGAATAGCTTAAAAAGAAGATTGAAAAAAATAACAATAATAATAGCCAAAACTTGAATCTAGGAAGATTAAAAATCAATATAACTATCAATGAAATTATTGAAATGACACTATCTTTTTGAGTTAACAAAATAAATATAAAAAACGTTGCAAGGATAACAGGGAAAATTGAATTTATATATCGATATTTGCTACTAGTATTGAATAAGTTTTTTCACCAATGCCAGATATTTGTAATAATTCTTTTCAATCTTTTACTTCCTTTTCTTTAATATATGAGTAAACTTTTTTTGCAATATGAGTTTTTATACCTAGGTTAACTAAAGTTTGATAATCTTTTATATCTTTTAGTTTAATTTTCTTATTTCTTAGAAAAGGAATGAATATCTTTTCATTTTTTTCAATCTTTTTTGTTTTATCTATCTTATTAAGATCAGCATTAATTTTAAGTGTTGCATCTTTTAGTAATTCAAGATAAGTTGTGCCTTTTTTAACATCATAATTTCCTGGATATTTGATTGCTCCTGTAATGTTAACTGTTACATATTCATCTTGCTTTATTGTCTTTTTGAATTCATTATTTTTAAGGATTTCTTTTTTTATGAATATTGCTGAAATCAAAATGAATGATGAAACCAAGAAAATTCCAGTTGCTAAGAAAAATTTCTTTTTGTTGAATTTTAATCTCATACCTAAATTTTGAAGCCCATCACATATTTATGTTGCAAAATAAGGAAAAAATAAAGAAAATCTAGCTCTCTTATAAGCTAGATTTATTTTAGATTTAATTAGTTACTGAGGCAAGATTGCATTATGTCAAACTTCTTGCACATCTTCATCATCTTCAAGTAAATCAACAAATTTATTTATTTTTTCTGCTCTTTCTTCGTCTACTTCAACTTCTGAGTTAGTTACATATGTAACTTCTGCAGTTGAGTAATTTTCAATATTAAAGGCTTCATCAATTGCTTGTTTTACCTTTTGAAAATCAGATGGTTTTGTTGTAATAATAAATAATCCATCTTCAACTTTAAAATCCTCAGCTCCAGCTTCAAGTGATACTAACATCACTTCATCTTCTGAAAGTGATTGTGTTTCAAATTCAATGATTCCTTTTTGATCAAAAACATATGAAGCAGTACCTTGCTTGCCGAGTTGTCCATTACACTTATTAAAATAATGTTTAATATTTGAAGATAAACGATTGAAATTATCTGTTAAACAACTAACAACAAAATTAACGCCTCCAAATGCTGAACCTGAATAGATATAACTCTGAAAGTCACTACCTTCCCTTGATCCACCTTTAACTTTTTGAATTGCTTTTTCAATGTTAGCTTTTGGCATTGATTTTGCTTTTGCTTTAGTGATTGCTAATTTAAGTGCAGGATTAGAATCTGGATCTGGCCCACCAATTGTTGCAGCAACAATTATTTCTTTGGAAAACTTTTGGAACATCTTTGCTCTTTTAGAATCCATGGCTGCTTTATGATGCTTAGTAGTTGCTCATTTTGAATGTCCTGACATGATCGAATAAACTCCAATTTTATACTGAATTAATAGATATATATTGATGATGATTATTATATCAAAATATTGATATGTATAATATAATAAATAACATACATGTATTTAATAAAAGGTAATGAAGATTATTTCATCCAAGAAAAAACAAATGAAATAATTACAAAAGAATCAAATACAACATTCGATGAAATAGATCTTATAAAGTTCTATGATTTTTTTAGTTTTGATGAGTTATCGGATGCAATAAATAATAGCAGTCTATTTTCTAGTAAAAAAATTCTTGTCATTAAAAACCCTTACATTTTTAATCTAAAAAGTAAATATACAAATGAGAAATCAATTTCTGAATTTATAGAATTAGTTAAAAATTCAATTGAAACATTGAATACAACACTTATCTTTAATCAAGAAATTAATAAATATGATAAGGATTTTCTTCCCTCAAAAGCATTTTTATTTATTGAAAAAAATGCTCAGATTTTTGATGTTAAAAAAATTGAAGAGAAAAATTTATTTTCATATGTTTATAAAATGATTTTAAAGCTTGGTGGAAGTATTTCAAATCCTGCTTTAATGTTATTTCTTTCATCAATTCCTAATAATCTAAATTTAATTGAACAAGAAATAAAAAAACTTTTGCTGATCAACAAAAACATAACTCTTAAAATGATTGAAGAAAATATTTTTGCAATGTCGAATAACATTGACTTTGCATTATCTGAAGCAATATTAAAATGACAAAATAATAGTGTAATAATTAAAAAAATTAATGAACAAATTCAATATGGAATATCAATAAATCAAATAATAGCTCAGATTTCTAATATTTTAATTAATGCTAAAAGTATTTCTAGTCTTATTAAAATGAAACTTAGCCAAGAAGATATTACAAAGATAATTAACATTCATCCATATCGAATTAAATTACATTATGAGTTTCTTAATAGAATCGGAATTAAGAAATTAGATCAATTAATTAGCGAATTAGAAGCAATTGATCTTTCTTTTAAAAATGGTAATATTGATGAAAAAATTGCATCTGATTTATTAGCAATAGCATTAATCAAATAACTAAAGAACACTGGAGAATATTTTATGTTTGCAAATAAAAAAATAATTTTGTATGAATTAAAACTAGAAAATTTCTTTGATCACGGGCGGAGTGGATTTGGAAATTTTAAAGGATTGCAATCAAAATTACAGTATTTTAAAGATCTAAATGTCAATATTATTGCTATTGATGATATCTTAAATCAATATCAGAATAATCTTAACCTTGATGAAGTTAAAAATAAGTATGGATCTATTAAAGATTTCATTGATCTAGTATTTGAATTTAAAAAAAATAATATAGAAGTAGCTCCCATTCTTGATTTAAGTAATATTAAACAATCATTTATTAATTGAAATAATATGATGAATCTTTATAAGTTAAACAATGAATCAGAAAACGAAATAAAAACGTCATATTTAACAAAATTGGATACATATTTACTTAACAAACCATTTAATCAAATTTCCTTATATGACATCTTTGAATTTGTTAAGTACTTTGAAAGCATATTGAATTTCTATATCAAACTCAATGTAAGTTCAATCATTCTCGATAATTTTGAATTTTTAGCTTCTGCTGAATTAAAAGATGAAAAGAAAACTGGTTTTATTAATGACTTATATAAGATAATTAAACGTAAAATACCCAATATGACAGTTATATTTAAAAGTTCAAATAATAATAGTTCACTATACAAAAAACTTCTTAATTCAAAAAATAAAAGTTTTGATTATCTATACTTAACATATCTTTCAATAATTCAAAATAAAAACAAAATAAAATCTAATATAACTAAAAAAGTAAATTTTAGTCATATTTATAAATTTATAAAGTCTTTTTCTAAATATCCAAATGTGATCTTAGCATTAAATTCTAATAAATCAGGTCGCTTTATTTCAAAATGAGGTAGTGAACAATCATATTTTGACGAATCACTAAAAAGTATGCTTTTGTTTTTATATGCAGGTAATAATTCAATTGGATTTTATTATGGTGATGAAATAGGAATTTTAAGAGCTAAATTCAAAGATGATTTTTCTTTTAATGATGAAAATTTCAATGAAGAAAAAAGATACTATCAATCAAAAAATATTAAGCTTGAAAATTTCTTTAAATATCATTGTTATTTCAATAAATGAAGTTCATACACTCAGATGCCATGGGATTCAAAGCTAAGCTTAAATTTTAAAAATAACAAAAATATTTTTTATGCAATTAATCATAAAGATAATAACGTTAAAAGTAGCTTAAATAATAAAGATAGCGGACTTCCTTTTATTTATTTCTTAAATAAATTTATCTCAGATTCAAAATATGAATTATTTTTTAAAACTAATCATTTTTTAATTAAACATAAAAGCGGTGTTTTTATGTTTAAAAAAAATTTGAAGAATGAACAAATAATTTTTCTAATTAATTTAACTAATGAGCACAAGAAAATTATTACACCAAGTGATTATTTGATTTTAAGTAGCTCATACATAAATAAATTTTATTCAGAGATGCCAAAAGCACTGAGTCCTTTTGAAAGTTTAATTTTATTTAAAAGCAAAAATTAAACTAAATATTTTAGTATATTAGACTACTAATATATAATTTTAAAAATAATATAGGAGCAAAATATATGCAAAACGATACCGGAAAAATTATTGTTTATATCTTACTATCATTAATCTTAGTATTCGTCGTATTTTATATAGTTTGAAAAGCAACTAAAAATAAAAGAATGAAACGAAAAATGGATAAATTGGAACAAAAAAAGAAAGCCGAGACACTTGAGTTATACTATGAATTTATTTTAACCTACAATCAAATTATTGATTTTACAAAAGAGGAATTAAATAAATTTCAAAACAATAATACAGATAAAAAAATGGGTCAGATTGTTAAGGGCGCTGAAAAGTTGCTTTTAAAATTAATTTCAAGAGATGATTTTGCTTTCTATTTTCACAATAACAAAGATTACGAAACATTTGTGCAAAATGCTGAGTTAATTACTACGATTAAAGCAAATTTATGAGATAAAAAAATACCTAATGTAATTACTTTTTTCAAAGATGAATTTAACTCGATGGAAAATAAAGAAACTAAGGAGCAATTTATTGAACTAACAAATAACTCAATAAATAATCAATTCTATGGAAACTAAAGAAACTAAAAAAAATATTAAGAAAAATCAATCAAAAAAGATTGGATTAGCCAATTGATTGACAATCACACGAATGATTTTAATGATTCCATTTATTATTTTAATGACAATTGCTTTCTATTTTATTTCAAAGCATAATGGCACATTTTGATATAGCGGAATTAAGTTAGTTGGTGGCCAAAAATATCCAGTTCTTCTATCTGCTATATACTGAATAAATGTAATTATTTTTCTATTTGCAATGGTTACTGATTTTGCTGATGGATATATAGCAAGAAAAACCAAAACAATCTCAAATTTTGGAAAAATCTTTGATCCAATTGCAGATAAAATTACAACATCATTAATGCTTCTTTTCTTGGTCTTAATGAATTATTCATTTTTACCAATTGTTGTCTTATTTATAGTTCGTGATATTTTAGTTGATGGTGCAAGAGTTTATGCAGTTAAAAAAGATATTAAAGTAGCAGCTAATTGATGAGGAAAGATTAAAACAATAATTGTTTCTCTTGCTTTATTAGTTGTCGCATTCGCTGCTCCTTGAATGACCCAAAAAGTAAATGACAAATTTTCAACAGATTCTTTAAAATTATTCTTTATTAATATCCCATTATTAATCGGTTTATTATTAAGTTGAATAAGTGGAATCATTTATTTATCTAAATATCTAAAGGGCATTACAAAAGACACTCTAGAAGTTAAGACTCTAAAAGAAGAAGCAACAAATAAAGCTAAAGAAGAATCTAAAGACGAAGATAAAAATAAAACTACTTCATCTACAGAATCAGATGATAAAAATAAGCAAGAAAATAAATCATCAAATGAATCTGAAGATGAATCCTCAGTCAATCAAACACAATAAGAACTTAATAATTTAAAGCAAATATGACTGTTCCATGAGTAAACAATCATATTTGCTTTTTTTATTAAATTAAACAATAATAATTGAATATTACTTAATTAATTTATTAATTAAGTTAGTAATAAAAAAAATAATAAAAATGTTTTTATACTATAATTATTTTATTATTTTAACTTAACTAAATGTGAATGTATTTTTTTATATAAGTTTATTTGAATAATTGGAGGAAAAAATGCCAAGAGAAGGTTTAACTTTGAGATGCGAAGCATGTAAAATGGAAAACTACATTACAAAGAAAAATAAAAAATTACATCCTGATAAAATGGAAGTAATTAAATATTGTCCAAAATGTAATGCTCATACAAATCACAAAGAAAAGAAGTAAGATTTTAAAATAATATTAAGGGGAACTAAAATGCTAAGAGAAGAATTAACAAAAATATTTGATGAGTTGCAATTAGATGCAATCATATCAGAGGCTCCACAAACAAGATTATGATATGCTAATGTTCAAACTTCAGACGGCTATATAATTATTGAAAAAGAAAAAGCATTTTTATTTGTTGATAATCGTTACATCGAATATGCAACAAAAAATGCAAAAAATGTTGAAGTTATTCTTTTAGAAGCTGATACATTATCTGCCTTTTTGAAAAAGAAAAACTACAAAATGGTTGGAGTTGAAGAAGATTATTTAAGAGTTCAAACTTTCGAACAATTTAAGAAATTGTTACCAAAAGCAACATTTAAAAATGTTTTAGCACAACAATTTAGAATTAAAAAAGATGCAGAAGAAATTGAAAAAATTCAAGAAGCATGTTTAATATCATTACAAGCTTTTGGAGAACTTAAAAAAATTCTTGAAGAAGGAATGACAGAATTAGAAGTATCAAATAAACTTGGTTATTTAATGCGTTTATTTGGTGCAGAAAAGGAATCATTTGAATCAATTGTTGCTTTTGGATCAAATGCTGCAGAACCACATCATCATCCAACAAACCGTAAATTGGTTGACGGAGATATTGTTAAAATCGATTTCGGTGCCCAATTTGAAGGTTGAGCTAGTGATATTACAAGAACATTTTTCTTTGGAAAACCAAAGCCTTCATCCGAAGAGTTAATCAATGTTTTAAACATTGTATCTGAAGCTCAAAAATTAGGAAGAGAAGCAGTTAAACCAGGAATTAAGGCTTCTGATATTGATAAGGTATGTAGAGATTATATTGAATCAAAAGGATATGGTAAATTCTTCACACACTCAACTGGTCATGGTGTAGGTATCGATGTTCATGAACTTCCTAGAGTAAATAAAAATTCTGATGTAATTTTAGAAGAAGGAATGATTATAACTGTTGAACCTGGAATTTATATCGAAGGTTTAGGTGGTGCAAGAATTGAAGATACAATTCTTGTTACTGCTGATTCCTCAAAAGTATTAAGTCGCCCTGAAGATTACTAAAATATTGACTTTGCAATAAAATTTTTTAACCTAGTCATAATTAAATTAGACTAGGTTTTTTATTTGAAAAGTAACAATTTAAGAAAGCTAAAAATAAAACAAAAATAAAATCCAAATACATATTTTTAGTGTAATTGGATTTTATTTTTATATAGTAATTTTGATAAATTAAAAATTGTAATTCTTAATCCTTAAAGATCTTTGTTAATGTTTCATGTAAATTTTCAAGAGGGATTGATTTTAGTGAACCATTTTCAGCTAACGATATACCACCATTTTCTTCACTTACAACTAAAGTAGACGCATCACACATTTCAGATATTCCTAAAGCTGCTCTATGTCTTGCTCCATATTTATTATCAATTGATTTTTTTGTTATCTTATAAAAGGTTGCAACGTAATATATTTTGTTATTTCTTATAACAACAGCACCATCATGTAATGGACTATACTTATTAAAGATTGAAATTAAGATTGATGAAGAAATATTTGCATCTAATACAATTCCATCTGTTCGCAATGAGTCTAAATTATCGTTGTTTTCAATTGTAATTATTGCTCCTGTTTTGGTCTTCGATAGAACTTCAAGTGCTTCTTTTAATTGGTAAAATATTCTAACTTTTGTTGAGCTACCCAAATTAATTTTGTTTGAACGTTTTTTAATAATGTGTTTTATTAGAATGATTGCATAGTTTGCAATGATTGAAATCGCAATTAGAATTACTAAGGTTAAAATTATATATATTGCAGTATTCATATTAGATTTGAATATGTTTAATTCCTATCATCACTTGTTCAAACCAATTATTATTAATAACATTGTAATTATGATTAAAACAAATACTGAAATTATCACAATTCTTTTTGTCAATGAAAAAGGTTTTGTTTTATCTGATAAAGGTGAGTCAGATCATTTTTCATATTCAATATATTTGTTGTATTTCAATCTAATTTTATTTTGTCTTTTTATTGTTTGCTCAACTTGTTCTTTGTTTTTTTCATCAATAATTCCCATAAAAGTTATTGCTTTAAAGAACGAAAATATTTCCATTTCAGAATAATCTTTATAAAACTTGGCACTCTTTCGATACTTTTGAAATTGTTCAATTGTTCTTGTCAGACTATCATTTTCAGGATCGTATTTTAAGGTTCGTGTATCTTTTTGTTTTTGCGCATTCAAAACCTTAGCCATAAACTTTCCTTCCCTTCATAATTTATCAAATTAAATTTTAATAATTTAATTATATATAGTTATTTCAATTAGAGTAATTTTAATATAATATCTTTTATAATATTCTTAAATACTTAAGGATTAAAATAAACTTAATTTTTAAGATATAAAAATGTAAAAAGGAGTTTAAAGTATGAAGAAAACATTAAAAGATATTGAATTATGTAATAAAAAGGTTATTCTAAGAGTTGATTTCAATGTTCCAATTGCCAACGATATGATTGTTGATACCAAACGTATTGATGCTGCAATTCCAACAATTAGATACATTTTAGAAAAAAATGCATCACTAATTATTCTTTCACATCTAGGAAGAATAAAAACTGAAGAGGATAAAAAAACAAAATCGCTTGCTTTAGTTGCAAAAAAACTATCAAAAATTTTAGATAAGGAAGTTAAATTTATTCCTTTTACTAGAGGAATTGAAGTTGAAAGAGCAGCAGCTAATCTAAAACCTGGTGAAATTATTTTGCTAGAAAATACTCGTTTTGAAGATTTAAATAATAAAGCAGAATCAGGAAACAATGATGAATTAGCTAAATATTGAGCTAGTTTAGGTGATGTCTTTGTCAATGATGCATTCGGGGCATCGCATCGAGCTCACACTTCAGTCGCAGGTATTCCTAAATACACAAAAGAATCAGCTTTAGGTTTTCTAATGAATGATGAAGTTGAACATCTACAAAAAATTTTACATGGATTTGAGAGACCTTTTGTTGCGATTATTGGTGGTGCAAAAGTTAGTGATAAAATTAAGGTTCTAGAAAAATTATTTCACATTGCTGATAAGGTTTTAGTTGTTGGTGGTATGGCTTACACATTCCAAAAAGCAATGGGACACAAAATTGGAACTTCAATCTATGAAGAAGATCGAATTGAGATGGCAAAGCAATATTTAAAAGAATTTGCTAATAAAATCGTTTTACCAATTGATAATGCCTATGTAGATGAATTTGCTGATAAGACTCCTTTATTTACAAATAAAGATAACATTAATATTCCTGATGGATATATGGGCCTTGATATTGGACCACAATCAATTGAATTATTTAATGAAATTATAGCTAGTGCAAAAACAATCTTTTGAAATGGTCCCGCTGGAGTTTCTGAATTCAAGAATTTTGAAGCAGGAACAAAAGGTATTGCAATTGCAATCGCAAATAATAAGGATGCATATTCAGTAGTTGGTGGTGGTGATTCAGTAACTGCGATTAATAAATTAGGATACCAATCTAAATTTAGTTTTATATCTACAGGCGGTGGTGCTTCAATTGAATTTATTCAAGGAAATAGCATGCCAGGATTTGAAGCAATCCAAGATAAAAATTAATAATAGATTGATTATCTATTTTGATGATAGAATTATTAATAGTTAAAAAATACATATAGAGTTGTTTAGCTTGACAGCATTGAAACATGCCAACCTGTTTTAATCAAATAAGGTGGATAGTCAGGGACAAAAAGTCCAACATGTAGTAATTAATTATCAATGCATTGTAAATCTAAAAAACAACTTTAATAGTTGTTTTTTAATTAATTTTTATAAGGATTAAAGAGATGAAAAGATTATTAACAAGTGAGTCAGTTGCTCCGGGACATCCAGATAAAATCTGCGACCAAATTTCCGATGCAATTGTTGATGCCTTAATCAAAAAAGATAAATATTCAAGAGTAGCCTGCGATGTGATTGCTAATGATGACATTATTTATATCGGTGGTCAAATTACAACAAAAGCTTACATTGACACAATTAAGGAAGCATGAAAAATTTTAAAGAAGCTAGGTTACTCTGAAAGTGATTTTAAAATTATCAACGCAATTACTGAACAAAGTCCCGATATTGCACAAGGTGTAAACAAAAGTGCTAACAAAGAACTTGGCGCAGGAGACCAAGGAATCTTATTTGGTTACGCGACTGATGAAAATGAATACTTTATGCCTTGAAGTTTAGTTATTGCTCATGAATTAATCAAAAGAGCAGAAGAATTGAGACTAGCACATCAATTTCCATACGCTAAGTCAGATATGAAAAGTCAAGTTACAGTTGAATATGATTCAGAAAAAAATCAATTTATCATTAAAAAAGTTTTAATGTCAATTCAACATGAAGAGTCATTTAATTATGATGAATTTAAGAATTTCATCAAATTAAATATTGTTGACTATGTCTTAAAGAATCATAATTTTAATCTAGACTATGAATTATTAATTAATCCAACTGGAAGATTTGTAATTGGTGGTCCGAAGGGGGATACAGGATTAACTGGAAGAAAAATCATTGTTGATACATATGGAGGTTTTGCTAGACATGGAGGCGGAGCATTTTCGGGTAAAGATGCAACAAAGATTGATCGATCAGCTGCATATATGGCAAGATATATTGCAAAAAATTTAGTTGCTGCCGGAATTGCTAAAAAACTAGAAATTCAACTTTCTTATGCTATTGGTTTACCTCGTCCGCAATCAATTTATGTTGAAACATTTAATAGTTCAAAACATAGTGAAGATGAAATTATTGAAGGCATATACAAACTTTTTGATTTAAGTGTTGAAGGAATAATTAACTCACTAAACTTATTAAGACCAATATATCTTCAAACTGCTACATTTGGGCATTTTGGAAGAAATGATTTAGATTTAAGTTGAGAAAAATTAGATCGAGTTAATGATATTAAGGAATATTTTAAAATACACTAAAGTTTATTATAATTTATATGGATTTAGGGGATTAGTTTAATGGTAGAACCATGGACTCCAAACCCATCTGTGCGGGTTCAATTCCTGCATCCCCTGCCATATAAAAAAATTATTTATCAATAAATTAAAAATACTCAGAACTAAAATGACTGAGTATTTTTAATTTATTTGTTACTAAAATAATTAAAAAATTACATTAATAAATATGCGCTAAAATAATTTGTATGAAAAAAGTAACAATATATGAAATGTTTGCAGGAATTGGTTCCCAATTAAAGGCATGCAATAATATATCTGATCAAGTAGACTGTATTTTTAAATCAGTTGGAGTGTGTGAATGATATATTGATGCAATAATTGTCTATATGAAGATACATTATGGAAATGTAGAAAGTGAATCTGAATTTAAAAGAGAGGAAATGGCAAATATATTATCTAAATTTTCATTTTCTGCTGATTCAAAGACATTAGTGAGTAAAAAATATTTTTATTCAATGAATAAAGAAAAATTATCAAAAATATTTCCATATTTATATGGATTTTTAGATAAAGATTATTTTGAAAGAAAATGAAAAATTACTATAAGTAAGAGAGAGAGAGAGAGAGAGATTGAAATAACTATACCAATATAAAAGAAATAAAAATAATACCAAAAGGTATAGACATTTTGACTTATTCTTTTCCATGCCAAGATATTTCTCAGCAAGGTAACCAAAGGGGATTGAATAAAAATACTAGATCAGGTTTGTTATATGAAATAGAAAGAATACTAACAAATAACAAAGATAGACTACCTAAAGTTTTATTGTTGGAAAATGTTAAGGCATTAACAAGTAGAAAATTTATTAAACAATTCAATGAATGAATAAATATTTTAAATAAACTTGGATACAAATCTGAATGAAAAATTATAAATTCTATAGAATTTGGATCATTACAAAATCGAGAGAGAGTATTTTGTGTTTCTTATTTAAATGATAAACACGAATTTAGTTGACCAAAAGCAATAGACAAAAAGAAATCATTATCAAAAATATTTACTAGTAGAAATGAGATGAGAAGTGCTAATCATTTACTAAAATATTTAAATGGTGCTTTTTCACGTACAAATAATAATATTTGAAAAACAAAACTTATTGAATATACAAATTTTAATTCAGAAGCTTATGTATATTTACCAAAAGGTTATGGACCTACCCTAACAGCATCAGGAGCTAACTCTAGATTAAAGTTCTATTTTAGAGATATCGAAGAAATCAAGTTTATATCTCCAAGTCAAGCATTTTTATATATGGGGTTTGATAAAAAAGACTATTTAATTGCCAATAAGGATAATATTATTTCAGAATCAAAGTTAATTTATCTTTGTGGCAATTCAATATCTATTGAAGTATTAGAAGCATTGTTTAAACAGATTATAGAATGCCAAATTATCTAAACTATATAAAATATAGAGCTTACTTTAAAACCAAATCATTAGACAATGCAAAATCAAATAGTGCTAAGGCCTCGGGATGAATAGATTTCTTTATTGACAAGACCTTAAAATTTCCTTTTGTCGAATATTGATATATAAATTTTGACTATGTTGAGTTAGATTTACTTACTACTAAATCATGATTTGAGGTCAAAAATGGTAGGTATAAAACTAATTTTAGGGCTCGTAAATCATTATTTGATAATCTAAATCTATTACAAAAACCAAGAAAATGCTTAAATGATAATGAATTATATAGATTAAACATGATCGAACTTTCAAAATTAAACTATTGATTCAATACTAAATATACATCTACACTCAAAAATATTATTTCAATTCTAAAAGGTAATAATGCAGGGGGTTCATTTAAAAATCCAAATTCAGCTGAAATTTATATAACTAATTTAAATGAAGTAAACTATGTTTACAAAAATAATCTAATAATATTTTTGGATGAAATAACATATAAGACAAATAATATAAATTTCAATAACTATTCAATATTTAACTTAAATCATAATAATACATATAACGATATGGATCAGTTTATTGGATTTCTAGAAAATAATACAATTCTAGAGAGTTACAAATTACTATTAGATTTTACTAAATTAACAACTAATAATAAAAAGGAAAATATTGTTCAATATAAGAATAGAAAAGTAAATTTTGAAAGTCAAAGTTCCTTTATTCTTGAAAAAATAAAAAGTAATAAATTTGATATTAAAACAATTGATAAAGCAATATCTAAAGAGAGAGCTAAACTAGCAAACAAAAGCATAATTGTATTTGAACAAATTAACAAATATTCATATGAAAAAGCTCATATACTTGATGTTAAATTTATAAGATCAAAATTGCAAGAAATTGCACTCTCATTGAGAAATAAATTATCATCTATTACAAATGAAGAAATTCAAGAAAATTATAAATATAAAGAAATATTAAATTCAATTTCAGATGTTGAAAATATATTGAATTTACCAACCCAAATTCATGACTGATTTGATAAAAATTATTTTACATATAATAAAAAAGGTCAATATGTAAAACTAGAATCAGAGATAGATATTGATTTAGATATAGAAGAATTAAAGTGTAGTTTAATTCAAAAATCTAAGCTATCCCCTAGAAGAATTTATTACATACTACAAAGAAATTTAAAGAGAAATAATGATGTTTAATCATAAATAAGTGATTTTGTTACTATTTTGCAATTTTGAAATAGCAAACATCTCCATCTTGCATTAAATAATTTTTCCCCTCTAAAGACATTTTGCCAGCTTCTTTGGCTTGCTTTTCTCCTTGGTAAAAAATATAGTCTTCATATTTTATAATTTCAGCCTTAACAAACTTCTTCTCAAAGTCACTATGGATAATTCCAGCACATTGGGCTGCATTCATGCCATTTTTAAAAACTCAAGCTCTAGTTTCAATTTCTCCAGCTGTAAAATATACAGATTGATCTAAAAGATAAAAACTTTTAGATATTATTTCATCAAGACCTGATTGTTCAATATCATATTCATTTAGAAACATTAATTTATCTTCAGCTGAAAATTGAGAAACTTCATACTCTAATTTAATGCATATTGGAATAAGAATTTCATTTGCATTATCTAATTCATTTTTGAGATTGATATAATGATTAGCATTATTTAAATTTTTATATGAATTTTCATCTAAGTTTGCTACATAAATTGTTGGTTTGATGGTTAGAAATTGATAAGTTTTAAGGATTTTTATTTCATCATCATCAAATGATGCATTTTTTAACATTTTTTCTTCAAGCAAAATGTTTTTTGCCTTAAGAAGAACTTTGTATTCTTCTTTTAATTCAGAATTATTTGAGTTTTGTGCTCTTTTTCCGATACGATTAAGGATATTATCAAGTGATTGTAGATCAGCTAAAATTAATTCAAGATTAATTATTTTTAGATCATTAATAGGATTGATTTTGTTATTTACGTGCACAATGTCTTCATTTTCAAAGCAACGAATTACATGAACGATTGCATCTACCTCTCGGATGTTTGCAAGAAATTGATTTCCTAATCCTTCTCCCTTTGAAGCACCAGCCACAAGACCAGCAATATCAACGAATTGAAATGTCGCTGGTGTTATTTTTTTAGCCTTAACTATGTTTGCTAATTGATAAAGACGTTTATCTTCCAAATTAACAATTGCAATATTTGGTTCAATTGTAGTAAATGCATAATTTGCGCTTTCAGCCTCATTAAGGGTTAAGGCTGAAAAAAGTGTGCTTTTGCCTACATTTGGCAATCCAACAATACCAGCTTTCAATGACATAAATGCCTCTTTCAATCAATAAAATAAATAAAAAAAGTAATTAAATTAATTATTTAATAATTTTAATTTAATAAGAAGAAATAAAAGTAAAATGGTTATATTTATTTAGATTTTAAAATATAGGAGTTTATATGTATCCAAAATATTCAGATGGTATGATTGAAGTAATTGTCGGGCCAATGTTTAGTGGTAAGACTGAAGAACTTCTAAAGAAATTAAGAATTCTTTCATATGCAAAGTTTAATACATTAGTAATTAAACCAAGTTTTGATACAAGATTTGCCACAGATCAAATTGTTAGTCGCAATGGGTTAAGAACACCAACACACTCACTAAAAAATATAAAAGACATTTATAACCTTTTAAAACAAGAAAAATACCAAGCAATTCTTATTGATGAAGCACATTTTTTTGGTGATGAAATTGTTGAAGTTTCTGATGACTTGGCTAATTCTGGGTATTTAGTAATTATCGCTGGTCTTGATTTAGATTATTTAAGAAGACCATTTAATCATATGGCTCAATTAATGGCAATCGCAGAAAAAGTTACAAAACTAAATGCAATTTGTATGCAATGCCAAAATATTGCAACTACATCCTTTAAAAAGATAAAAAATGATGATTTACATCTTCTAGGTGATACAAATGAATATGAAGCTAGATGTCGTAAATGTCATCTAAAAAACTAAAAAGTAATATAAAACTAACCCCTCAGCATCTGCTGAGGGGCTTGTCTTGCTGCACAGTCCCCCAAAAACCGGACAAAAAAGTGGAGGATTTTTTCATGCAAAAATATACATATGAATTAAAGAAAGAAATTATTTTTGATTACTTATTAGGGTCTTCTTTAACGGAAGTTTCCAAGAAATACAAGATTAATATAAACACAGTAAATGGTTGGATAATTAAATATAAAAGATTTGGATTAACTGGATTAAAAACCAGAAAAAATAATTCTTCGTATAGTTTACAATTTAAACTCAAAGTTATCGAATATAAACAAAAAAGTGGACTTACATATTTAGAAGTAGCCAAACATTTTGGCCTTAAAGAATTATCAATCATATATGCCTGAGAAAATAAATTCAAAGG
>NZ_QKUB01000001.1 GCF_003253435.1 Metamycoplasma auris | reverse complement strand
TCAGTATTTAGCCGACAAGGAATTTCGCTACCTTAGGACCGTTATAGTTACGGCCGCCGTTCACCCGGGCTTCACATCAATGCTTCGCAATTGCTAACACCTTTGCTTAACCTTCGGGCACTGGGCAGGAGTCACCCCATATACATCGTCTTACGACTTAGCATAGAGCTGTGTTTTTGATAAACAGTTCCCCCTTACTATTCACTGCGGCCCATTTGTTACAATGGGCATCCCTTCTTGCGAACTTACGGGATGAATTTGCAGAGTTCCTTGACATTGGTTTTCTCGCTCGCCTTAGAATACTCATCTTGGGGACGTGTGTCCGTTCTCGGTACGGGTTTCTATAAACTTAACGTTAGAAGCTTTTTTAAGAGGTATGGAATCATTTAATTCGCTACTTGGTTGCCCTTTCACTATGCATCACAGCTCCCAGTTAAGTTATGCGGATTTGCCTACATAACCCAGTCACTGTTTACCCCACAATCCAATAAGTGGTAAAACTATCCTCCCCCGTCACTCCATCACATTTATAAAAAGTACAGGAATATTAACCTGTTGTCCATCGGCTACGCCTTTCGGCCTCGTCTTAGGACCCGACTAACCCTGGGTGGACGAACCTTGCCCAGGAAACCTTCCCCAATAGGCGTCAGAGATTCTCACTCTGAATCGTTACTCATACCGGCATTCTCACTTGTAAGCGCTCCACCAGTCCTCACGGTCTGGCTTCAATGCCCTTACAACGCTCTCCTAACGCATTTTCATGCCCGTAGCTTCGGTATTGTGTTTTAGTCCCGTTGAATTATCGGCACAGAGTCTCTCGACTAGTGAGCTATTACGCACTCTTTAAACGATGGCTGCTTCTAAGCCAACATCCTAGCTGTTTAAGAAACTCCACAACCTTTCTCACTTAACACAATTTTGGGACCTTAGCTGACGATCTGGGTTGTTCCCCTCGCGTGCATCGACGTTATCACCGATGTACCGACTGCATAGTAATTCATGATAGTATTCGGAGTTTGATTATAGTCAGTACAGCTAGGCGCCGCCATTCCATATTCAGTGCTCTACCCCCATCACTTAACACTACACGCTAGCCCTAAAGCTATTTCGGAGAGAACCAGCTATCTCCAAGTTCGATTGGAATTTCACCCCTACCCACAAGTCATCCGGGCACTTTTTAGCGTACTACGGTTCGGTCCTCCACTTAGTGTTACCTAAGTTTCAACCTGCTCATGGGTAGATCACCTGGTTTCGGGTCTATATCAACATACTAATTTTGCGCCCTATTCAGACTCGATTTCTCTACGGCTTCGCTTTATTCCACTTAACCTTGCATGTTGACATAACTCGCCGGTCCATTCTGCAAGATGTACGCCATCACCCATTAACGGGCTCTGACTAACTGTAAGTAATTGGTTTCAGGATCTATTTCACTCCCCTCTCGGGGTTCTTTTCACCTTTCCCTCACGGTACTAGTTCACTATCGGTGTCTGGTTAGTATTTAGCCTTACCAGGTGGTCCTGGCAAATTCAGACAGGGTTTCACGTGCCCCGCCCTACTCAGGATACTACAAAGAGATCTACACATTTCGCTTACGGGAATTTCACCCTCTATGTTTAAGCATTCCAACTTATTCTGCTATATGTAAATTTTTTATAACTCTATAATGTAGTCCTACAACCCCAACAACGTGTGTTGGTTTGGGCTATGTCCCCTTTCGCTCGCCACTACTTAGGGAATCATTCTTTATTTTCTTTTCCTGCTGCTACTGAGATGTTTCAATTCACAGCGTGTCTCTTCATTCGACTATTGATTCATCGATATGATAATTGAGTATGAGCTCAATTAGGTTTCCCCATTCGGAAATCCCCGGATAACAGCTTATTTCCAGCTAACCGAGGCTTATCGCAGGTAATCACGTCCTTCATCGACTTCCAGACCCAAGGCATCCACCAAAAACTCTTATCTTGTTTAATAGTAGTATAAGACCTATTGTTTGTCTTTTTTGTATGATATATTCTATAGGTTGATCTAAACTTTGAAATATTAATAATTTAATTTTTCAATGTCGATATTCAGTTTTCAAAGAACAAAAAGAGAGATAGATTCTCTCAAAACTGGATACAAATAATGTTTCCATAACAAAGATGTACTCCGTATGAAAGGAGGTGATCCATCCCCACGTTCTCGTAGGGATACCTTGTTACGACTTCACCCCAGTCACCAGTCCTACCTTAGGCGGTCGCCTCCGAGGTTAGCTAACCGACTTCGGGTATTACCAGCTCCCATGGTGTGACGGGCGGTGTGTACAAGACCCGAGAACGTATTCACCGCAGCGTAGCTGATCTGCGATTACTAGCGATTCCGACTTCATGGAGTCGAATTGCAGACTCCAATCCGAACTGAGATCGGCTTTTTGAGATTTGCTCCATGTCGCCATATTGCTTCTCTTTGTACCGACCATTGTAGCACGTGTGTTGCCCCACTCGTAAGAGGCATGATGATTTGACGTCATCCCCACCTTCCTCCCAGTTACCCAGGCAGTATCTCTAGAGTTCTCGACATAACTCGTTAGTAACTAAAGATAGGGGTTGCGCTCGTTGCAGGACTTGACCAAACATCTCACGACACGAGCTGACGACAACCATGCACCATCTGTCACTCCGTTAACCTCCACTATATCTCTATAGCTTTGCGAAGGATGTCAAGAGTGGGTAAGGTTCTCCGCGTATCTTCAAATTAAACCACATGCTCCACCGCTTGTGCGGGTCCCCGTCAATTCCTTTAAGTTTCACTCTTGCGAGCATACTACTCAGGCGGATCATTTAATGCGTTAGCTGCGTCAGTGAATTCTCCACCGACTAATGATCATCGTTTACGGCGTGGACTACCAGGGTATCTAATCCTGTTTGCTCCCCACGCTTTCGTCCCTCAGCGTCAGTATAGACCCAGTAAGCTGCCTTCGCCTTTGGTGTTCTTCCATATATCTACGCATTTCACCGCTTCACATGGAATTCCGCTTACCTCTATCCAACTCTAGTTTACCAGTATCCAAAGCGAGCCAGGGTTGAGCCCTGGGATTTGACTCCAGACTTAATAAACCGCCTACAAACGCTTTACGCCCAATAATTCCGGATAACGCTTGCGACCTATGTATTACCGCGGCTGCTGGCACATAGTTAGCCATCGCTTTCTGACAGGGTACCGTCAGCTTGGAAGCATTTCCTCAACCAAGTATTCTTTCCCTATAACAGCACTTTACAATCCGAAGACCTTCATCATGCACGCTGTGTCGCTCCATCAAGCTTTCGCTCATTGTGGAATATTCCCTACTGCTGCCTCCCGTAGGAGTTTGGGCCGTATCTCAGTCCCAATGTGGCCGTTCAGTCTCTCGACCCGGCTAAACATCATAGTCTTGGTAGGCCATTACCCTACCAACTAACTAATGTTCCGCACTCTCATCCTTTAGTGGGGCTTTAGAGGCCCCTTTCACAACGAAATCATGCGATTTCATGCGTATCCGGCATTAGCCAATGTTTCCATTGGGTATTCCAATCTAAAGGGTAGATTAAGCACGTGTTACTCACCCATTCGCCGCTAGGTTTAAAAAACCTCGCTCGACATGCATGTATTAGGCACACAGCCAGCGTTCATCCTGAGCCAGGATCAAACTCTTAAAATTTGATTTGGTTATTTATTATTTTGTTTTGAAATTATTTATTTGTAAAAATAAATTGACGTTATGGTATTTGTATCCAGTTTTCAAAGAACTATCTAAATTTGAATGTATTTTTAAAGCATTTTTAAGTGCTTCAAAAAGGCATCTTTATAAGTATATAACAAAGATAAAAAAATATTAAAAATATTTATTATTTTTATAAATATTAATTAACTTATGTTTGACTATTTTAAAAACAAAGATTTTTTAAATAAATAGTACTGCTTAATTATATAGAAATTACTAATTAAATAATTAGAATAAATAATTATTTTTTTGTTTTGCTAATTTATTTATTTTGCTTAATGTCATTTTCAATGATTTTCTTAAGCTAAAAAATAAAAAAAAACAGGATTTACCTGTTTAATTAAGCTAAATTATTTGATTTTATCATTAATTGCATTTTTAAGAACTTTTATATCTTTATAAAATCCACAATATTTACATGCTTGGTGAGGAATAATTAATTGTTTACAGTGTTTACATTCAACTAGTGTTGCGACACTTAAAGCATGATGACTTCTTCTTAAATGTTTTCTTTGTTTCGAAGTTTTTCTTTTTGGAACTACAGCCATTTTAAAATCTCCTTATTTATTTTTTTTAGATATTTTTATCTTCCTAATTAAATTTCTTAAATTAAACTAGTTTAATAATAGCCATTTTTGCATTGTCACCAGCTCGGTTGCTTATTTTAATTATTCTTGTATATCCACCATTACGTTGTGCATATTTTGGTGCCACAACATCAAATAAATATTGTAATGAATCTTTATTTTCTATCTTAGATGGGATAAGTCTTAAAAATCTTGCAGCTTGTCTACGTGTTGAAAGGGTATTTTTCTTACCTAAAGTGATCATTTTTTCAGCACTTGAGCGAATTCTTTTTGCTCTTTCTAATGTGGTTTTGATTTGTCCATGAACAATTAAATCAGTTACTAAAGATCTCTCAACATGGTTTCATCATTCTGTATTTCTACGAAATACTTGTTTTGGATTTGCCATTATTTTTCTCCCTCTTCTAATTCTGAATTATTTACTTGATCTAATGATTCAATTACTACATTATTATCTCTACTACCAGAAGTCATTTTCGCAAGTCATTCATCTCTTTTTTGAATAATGTCTTCAATTGATTTTTTGCCTAAATTTTTAATATTTGATAAATCTTCGTCACTTAATTTAATAATTTCTTCAACAGTGTTGTATTTAGCTCGCTTTAGTGCATTTAGAGATCTAATTGTAAGATTCAATTTATCAATCGGAATTGATGTTTTGATATCTTTTTCTTTCTTTTCCTTACTATCTTCAAATAATTCAAGTGTTTCAAGTACATTGATATTTCCAATAATTTGGAAGTGAGCAACAATAATCTTAGCTGCTTGCTCAATTGCTTCTTTAGCTAAAATTGTCCCATCAGTTTCGATTTTGATTTTTAGTCGCTCTTCAATTAATTTCGATGAACTATTTAATTCCTCAAATGAAATTGCACATTTTTTAATTGGGCTAAAATCACTATCAATCGCAAGAAATTGACCACTTTTAATGTCAGATTCAAGTCTTGGACCATATTGAGAAATAACATTTTTATTTTCCTCAAAATCAATAAAACCTTTACCTTGTCTTAAAAATAAATCAAATTCAAGTGAACCATTCTCTGCAATGTTAGCAATATATTGATCTTTGTTTACAATTTCAAGTCCAGATGTATTAGTAATATCATAAGCATAAATTTCGCCTTCTTTATTTGAACGGAATGAAATTTTTGCTAAGTTATCTTTGGCAAAAAATTCCTCATTGTAAACAAAGCGAATGTTACGAATATTACGAACTAATGTAATTACATCTTCTTTTAGACCATCAATCGTTTGAAATTCATGTTCGACATTATTAATTTTAATTGCAAATGGCGCAACGGAAGTAATTGAAGATAGCAATGTTCTTCTTAAAACTGTTCCCATTGTATTTGCATAACCTCTTGCTAAAGGTTCAATGATAAATGTAGTATTAAAATCATTAACTTTTTCAGTAATTAATTCTTTATATATAATTTTTTGACTCTTTTCCATGATTATCCTCTTTTTATTTCCTTAAATTATTATTTTTCTCTTTTAAGAATCTTTTTTGGAGGACGTGTACCATTATGAGGTGTTGGGGTTACATCTTTAACTTCTTTAATGCTTAGACCACTTGTTTCAATTTGCTTACGTGCTGTTGATTTTCCTGGACCAACACCTTTAACTAAGATTGATACTTCTTTCAAACCAAATTCTTTAGCTTTTTCCACTGCTGCTGCTGCTGCTAAACCAGCTGCATATGGAGTTTTTTTCTTGGTGCCCTTGTATCCAATTGCACCTGATGAAGATCAAGCAAAAACATTACCTTTTAGATCAGAAAAGGAAACAATTGTATTTTGATATGTTGAATGGATATGTGCAATACCTTGTGTAATAACTTTTTTATTCTTTTTAGCCATTATTATTTACCTTTCTTTCCAGCTATTGTTTTTCTAGGTCCTTTTCTTGTTCTTGCGTTTTTCTTTGTTGATTGACCTCTTACTGGTAGTCCTTTTCTGTGTCTAATTCCTCTGTATGATTTAATTTCCATTAAACGTTTAATGTTTAGGTTAATTTCTCTTTTTAAATCACCTTCAGTGGTATATTTTTTTGCTTCATCTCTAATTCTTGTTAATTCTTCTTCACTTAATTCTTTAACTCTTTTTTCACCATCAACATTAGCATCAGCTAAAATCTTCTTTGCTAATGTTGGACCAATACCAAAAATATATGTTAGAGAAATACGTGCTTTTTTATTGTTTGGAATTTCAATATTTAAAACTCTAGCCATTACTTATTATCCTTGTCTTTGTTTATGCTTTGGGTTAATGCAAATAACTCTATTAACACCATGTCTTTTGATTATTTTACAGTCTTTACAAATACGCTTAATTGATGCTCTAACTTTCATTTATAATCCTTGTCTCCTTAAATATTATTTATGGCGAAAAACAATTCTTCCAAGCGTTAGATTAAAAGGACTGATTTCAACATCAACAACATCACCTGGAATTAATTTAATGTTATGAAGTGACATTTTTCCAGAAATATATGCTTTGATTTCTTGGTCATTTTCAAGTAACACATCATAGTTTTTAGTTGAGTGCATCTTGATAATTTTTCCAGTCATTTTAATAACTTCTTCTTTTTTTTCTTTTTTATTTTTTCCCATTAAATGTTATCTCCTGATAATATGTAAGCTTCTCCATTATCAATTAATATCGTTTGCTCATAATGCGCTGTATTAAAACCTAATGGATCAAATACTGTTCATCTATCATTTTTGATCTTTATTTTTTTTGATTTTTGCAAAATCATTGGTTCAATGCAAATGACCATTCCATTTTTAATTAATGCTCCTGTGTTAGGAATTCCATCATTTGGAATCATGGGGTCTTCATGTAATTCTTTTCCTATTCCATGGCCACAAAATTCATCTGGAGTATAATAACCTGATTTTTGAATGAAATCGCCAATCGCAGCAGAAATATCTCCGATTCTTTTGCCGACTCTAATTGCATTGAATCCAGCATAGAAAGCGTCTTTGGCAACCTGAATAAGTTTTTTGTCCTCTTCTTTGATATTTCCTACTCCCTTTGTAAAAGCTGAGTCTGAGTAATATCCTTCTCAAATAACACCTGTATCAATCTTAATAATATCTCCATCTTTAACAATGTAATCAGATGGAATTCCATGAATTAATTCATCATTTACTGAAATACAGCAGGTACCAGGAAAACCATATTGCCCTAAAAAGGCAGGTTTTGCATTTCTTTTTTTAATTTCTTTAAAAGCGACGCTATCAATTTCTTTTAAAGAAACTCCTGGTCTTATGAAGTCTCAAAGAATTTTTTTAACTTCTGCCAAGATTGCGCAAGCTTTTTTGATTTTTTGGATTTCAAATTGACTTTTAATTTTTATCATCCTAAAACCCTCATTAAATCTAAAAAAACTTCTTTTAGATCTTGATGACTATTGATTTCTAAAACAATGTTTTTCTTCTTATAGAAATCAATTAAACATGCTGTTTGACTATAATACATTTCCAGTCTTTTTAGAATAACTTCTTCTTCGTCATCAACTCTTTTAATAACTTCAGTATGGCAAACTTTGCAATACTTGTTTTCAAGTGGTGGAAAAACCTCTAGATGATAAATAGTTTTACATTTTGGACAAATTCTTCTTTTTGAAAGACGCTCAATAATTTGTTCATTTGAAATGTTTAGTAAAATAACTTTATCAATAAAGATACCTTTTTTTTCAAGATCCTCAAGAAACTCTGCTTGATCAAGTGTTCTTGGAAAACCATCAAGAATAAAAGGGGTATTACTTTGAACTAGATTGCTTAAACGACTTTCAACTAATTGATTTGTAATACTATCATCAACATATTTTCCAGAATCTAATATATCTTTAATTTTCTTACCTAATTCAGTTTCATTTTTAATTTCTTGGCGAAACATATCGCCAGTTGATAGTTGAAAGTAGCCAAATTTTTCAACCATTAACTTTGAAATTGAACCTTTTCCTGCGCCAGGAGGCCCCATAAAAATTAAATTAGGTTTAATGTTACAAGTTTGATTTTTGCAACTAGAGCATTTATCTATCATATTAAATCCTCTTCTTCTCCATACACTTCTTTTAGCTCTCTTATCATTCTTCTTTTTCTTGCAAGTTCCTGTGATTTATATCTTGCTTGAATTTGTTGAACAGTTTCAATGGCAGTCGAAACTAAGATCATAATTGTGGTTCCCCCAAATGAAATTGGGGCTGGCATGCCAAACATTTGTTGAATGAATTGCAATGCACCTAAGATTATTAAATATGTTGCTGAGAAGAATGAAAGGCGAAGCACAACATTTAATAAATAATCTTCTGTTTGTTCACCTGGTCTAATTCCAGGAATAAAAGTACTACTTTTAGCAAAGTCTTCACTAATTTTATCAATCTTTGATTGTTGGATTCCCATAAGAATTGTAAGTCCAAACGTGATGATTACAAACAAGAAAAATCCAAGTGGTTGAGTTAGCTGTAGGTTGTTATGAACTCATTGATAGTATACACTCGTATTTGGATCAAATAATCCTGCAATCATTGAAGGCAAGGACAATATCATCATTGCAAAAATAACCGACATAATTCCTGCTGGATTTGCTTTGATTGGTAAGTAACTCAATTCCTTTTCAGTCTTTGAAAGCCCAGCTCCGACTTGTTGAATTGGGATTCTTCTTTCTGCTAAACTAAAGAAGGCAACAACAAAGATAACAAGTAAGTAAGCTAGTAAATAAACAATGAAATCAATAGTTTCTTTAAGAATAATTGCATTGTTATTTTTTATTGAAGGCATATAGTATTCAAATGCATGTCTAAATGTTGGAATTAAGGAATTAGCAATCCCTACAAAGATAATTAAACTTGTTCCGTTTCCAACACCTTTATTTGTAATTTGCTCTGATAAAAACAATGAAAAGAATGAGCCTGCTACAAGTAGAAAAGGAATTATTACTCATTTATAAAAGAATTCACCATGTCTTCCAAGACTTGAAAGCTTATCTGAAAATGTAATTCCAAAACTTTGGTCATTTGGGTTAACTAGTGCCCTTGTGATTAAAATTGCTTGAAAAATTGCAAAAAATAGCGTAATTGTATAAGTGATAAAATTAATTTTTATTCTTCCAATTGGACCAGATTGACTTAATCGATAAATAGGAGGAAATAATTTTGTTTGCAAGAGCATCATCACCAAAGAAGAGGATATAAAAGGTCCAATTCCAAGTGCAACAAGAGAAAATCTTCTAAGTCCCCCACCACCAACTAAGTTAAGGATTCCAAAGAAATCACCTTGGTTCAATCGATTTGTATTAGCTAAATTAACACCCGGCAGTGTAATTGTTCCTGCTACTAAGAAAAGAGAAATAATAAAGAGAGTAAAAAGAATCTTTTTGAAAAGACTATGATTTTTTCATCATTCTGATCAACTATTCCTTTTTTTAACAAAATACTTATCAATTTCTAATTGACGATCTAGTTTTTTGTTAAGTATTTCCTTTTCTAATTTTGTTTTTTTAGCCATTATTGAACCTCGATTTTTCCACCAACTTTCTCAATCGCTTCTTTAGCTTTTAATGAAAGAGTAGGAATTGTAACTGTTAATTTTTTACTTAAAGTTCCATTTCCTAAGATTTTAACAGGCAAATTGCCTTTAATTAAGTTTTTGGCTGCTAATGTTTCATATGAAACAACATCATCATTCGCAAATTTAGCTTCTAGAGCAGATAAATTTACTACTTGATATTCAATGTGATTAACATTGTTGAATCCACGTTTTGGGATTCTTCTAAATAGTGGTAACTGACCACCTTCAAAACCTAGTCTTACTGTACTTCTCTTTGTTTGACCACTTTGTCCTCTACCGGCTTGCTTCCCTTTTCCAGCTGCATGACCACGTCCAACACGAGTCTTTTCTTTACGAGCACCCGCAGTTGCTTTTAGTGTGTGTAGTTTCATAAATATAAGTCTCCTTATTTATTATTTTTCTAATAATTTTTTAACTTCGATGTCACGTAACTTGGAAATTTCTTCAACAGTTCTTAATTTCTTAATTGCATTAATTGTTGCATGAACAATATTTTGTTTTGTTCTTGAACCATATGTTTTTGTTGAAATATCAGTGTACCCTGCTAATTCAACAACGGCTCTAACTGTGTTTGAAGCAATGATCCCAGCACCTTTTGGCGCAGGACGTAGTTGTACTTTTGAGGCTAGGAATTTTTCTTTAATTTCATGTGGAATTGTTCCATTTACAACTGGAACGCTAAAAACGTTCTTTTGTGCATCTTTAACTGCTTTTTTAATTGCATCTTGAACTTCGTTTGCTTTTCCGTGTCCAAAGCCGACTTTACCTTTTTTATTACCAACAACAACATAAGCTGAGAATGAAAATCTTCTCCCACCCTTAACAACTGTTGTAACTCTTGCTACATCAATTACTTTTTCTTCATAAAGTTTTGTTTGGGATTGTTGATTAAATTGTTTCTTTTGATTGAAATTCTTTCTTTCTTGTGATTGTCTTGTTGTATTTTCTTTTATTTCAGATTTTTTAGGTGATACTACTTTAGTAGCATTCGCATTTTCTTTCATTGTTTCCTTTTTTAATTGTTCAGCCATTAGAATTTAATCCCTTCTTGTCTTAATGTATCAGCAAAAGCTGCTAATTTTCCATGATAAATATATCCAGAACGATCAAAAACAATTTCAGAAATATTTAGTGCTTTTAATTTTAATGCAAATTCTTTTGCTACTGCTTTAGCTGCGTCGATATTATTGCCAACTTGTTGTAATTGTCTTGTTGAAAATGAAGCTAGAGTTGTATGGTTTTCATCATTAATTGCTTGTGCATAGAAATTATGTAATGATTTATAAACAACAACACGTGGGCGAATTGAGGTTCCTTTTGCTAGTTTATTTGTAATTTTTAGATGCTTAGCAACACGCTTTTGGTTTCTTGATAACATTTTTATATCTCCTTTTAGTCTAAAAACTACTTAGCAGCAGTTTTACCTTCTTTACGTCTAATAACTTCATCTTTGTACATAATACCTTTTCCAGAATATGGACTTGGACGTCTAATATCTCTTAGATTTGCAGCAAATTCACCGACAGCTTGTTTATCAATACCTGAAATAATAATATTTGTTGGTTTAGGTATTTCTACTTTTAAATTTGATGGTATTTGTTTAATAACATTGTGGGAATAACCAGCAATAACTTCAATTTCATTTCCCTTTAGTGTTGCTTTATAACCAACACCCTTGATTTCAATTTCTTTCTTGTAACCGCTTGAAACTCCGATTAACATATTGCTAATAATTGCATTTGTAGTTCCGTGTAATTGTTTTGTACTTTTTTCTTCATTAGCTCTTAGTGTCTTAATTTCATTGTTTTCAATAACTACTGAAATTAAAGGTGAAAATGTATATTCTAATTCGCCTAATTTACCTTTAATAATGATGTGGTTTTTATTTAGAATTACTTCAGTGTTTTCAGGAATACTTAAGATTCTTTTTCCGATTCTTGACATAATTTAATTCCTTATTTTAAAAAGTTAGTTTTATTATCAGATAAATGCAATAACTTCGCCACCTAAGTTAGCTTTTCTTGCTTCTTTGTCTGTTAATAACCCTTTTGAAGTTGAAATAATTGCTGTTCCAAAACCACTTAGAACACGAGGTAATTTGTCTGCTGCTGAATATACTTTTAAACCTGGCTTTGAAACCTTTTTAATATCAGTAATTGCAGATATATTTTGATTCATACCTTTGTATTTTAAAGTTAATTTAATTTCCTTAAAACCTTGTTTTGAAGTAATCACTTCATAAGAAGTAATGTATCCTTCTTTTACAAAGATATCTAGAATCTTTTCTTTTTTGTTTGAGTGTGGGAATGTAACTTCAGGATATTTTCTTGAAATTGCATTCTTAATTCTTACAAACATATCTGCTATTGGATCAGTAATAATTGCCATAATTATCAACTCGCTTTCTTGACACCAGGAATTTTTCCTTCATGTGCTAATTCTCTAAAACAAATTCTACAAATTTTATATTTACGTAATACTGCGTGAACACGACCACAAATTTGGCAACGTGTATATTTTCTTACTGAAAATTTTGGTTCACGTTCAGCTTTAACCATTAATGCTTTTCTTGCCATAAATAATCTCCTTAATTATTAGCCTTTGCAAATGGGATTCCAAGTTTTTTTAATAAAGCAAATGCTTCTTTATCATTAGTTGCGCTTGTTACAAGAATAATATCCATACCTTTTAACTTACGAATCTTATCAAATGAAATTTCAGGGAAAATAATTTCTTCTTTAATACCAATTGCATAGTTTCCACGACCATCAAAACTTTTTAAACTTGTACCATTAAAGTCTCTAACACGAGGAAGTGCAACGTTAATTAATTTAGTTAAAAATGATCACATTCTGTCACGTCTTAATGTTACTTTTCCACCCATTGGCATCCCTTCACGTAGTTTTCAGGACGCTAATGATTTTTTAGCTTTTGTTTGGTATGGTTTTTGGCCTGTAATTTGGGCTAATTCAACCATTACTTCTTCAATAGCTTTTGAATTTGATACTTCATTGCCGGCTGTCATGTTAATAATAATTTTTTGTAAACGAGGAGCTTGCATAATTGAGCTGTAACCAAATTCTTTAACTAGTTCATGACGAACTTCATCTAAATATTTTCTTTCTAGTTCTAACTTAGCCATATTTATATCTCCTTATTATTAAATTACCTTATTAACTTTCTTTGCAACTCTTTGTTTTTTACCGGTTTTAGCATCAACTTTTCATCCAATTTTAGTTCCAATTGATTTTTGACCTTGTGCTCCTTTTTTTGCTAGGAAAGCAACATTTGAAATATGAATTGGATATTCTTTCTTTTCGATTTTTCCTTCAGTATTTTCTTGAGAAGGTTTATGGTGTTTAACTTTTATATTGACATCTTTTAGAATTACAGTTTGCTTCTTATAATCTGTTGATAAAACAGCTGCGAATTTACCTTTTTCTTTACCTGAAATCACTAGTACCATATCATTTTTTCTAATTTTAGCTTGAGACATAATTATAAAACCTCCGGTGCTAGTGAAATTATTTTTAAATATCCCTTGTCACGAAGTTCTCTAGCCACTGGACCAAATACCCGAGTACCTCTCATTGAACCATCTTCTTTAATTAAAACAACAGCATTGTCATCAAATCTGATGTATGAACCATTATCTCTCGCAATACCTCTTTTTGTTCTTACAATCACAGCCTTTAGAACTTGTCCTTCTTTAACAACACCATTAGGAATAGCTTTTTTAACTGTTACAACTACAACATCACCAATGTTGGTGCTTCTTACTACTGAACCACCTAGGTTTTTTATAATCATAACTTCTTTTGCGCCGGAATTGTCAGCTACATTGCATCTTGAAAATTCACTAAGCATTTTCATTTCCTCCGATTGCATGTGATTTAATTGCTACTAATCTAAAGTGTTTTGTTTTAGAAAGAGGTCTGGTTTCTTGAATTTCAACAACATCACCAATTTTGGCTTCATTCTTTTCATCATGAACTGCAAATTTCTTTGATTTCTTGAAACGTTTTGAATACAATGGATGTTTTTCATATGTTTCAACAATTACAGTAACTGTTTTTTCGTTCTTTGTACTAACTACAGTTCCTACAAGTTTCTTACGACGATTTTCTCTCATTGTTTGTTCCATTATTTATTTCCTTCTTCTTTCTTTGCATTTAGGGCTGTTAAAATTCTTGCGATGTCTTTCTTTACTAATTGTATTTTATGAGTTTGGTCTAATTGTGATGTTGCATTTTTAAAACGAAGTGAGAATAATTCAGCTCTTAAATCACCTAAAAGTTGGTTTAATTCTTCAACTGATTTTTTCTTTAATTCAGAATAAGACATAATTATTTATCTCCTTCAGCAGCTTCGCATACTTCTTTGGCAACAATCTTTCAAGTAACAGGTAATTTATGTCCACCTAATCTTAGAGCATCCTTCATGGTATCAACTTGGTTGCCTGAAACTTCAAACATTACAGTTCCTTCTTTAACAACTGCAAATCATTGATCTGGGCTACCCTTACCTGATCCCATACGTACCCCAATAGGCTTAGAAGTTTTTGACATGTGTGGGAATATTTTAATAATAACTTTACCTTCACGACCCATACGACGAGTAATCGCAATACGGGCAGCTTCAATTTGTCTTGCACTAATTCATGCTGATGATGTGGATTTTAAACCAAATTCACCAAATGATACAGTGTTATTTCTATGAGCCTTAGTTTTGTCATGACGAATACGAAACATTTTTCTGTGTTTAGTTCTCTTTGGTTGAAGCATGTTTTTCGCCATCCTTTCCACTAAATCTAGGTCTTCTTTCGACTCTTTGTTCTACCTTTGAAGTAACTGCATTATTTTCTAAAATTTCGCCATTTGAAACTCATACCTTAACACCTAGAATTCCATATGTTGTCTTCGCAGTTGTAACTGCATAGTCAACATCTTGTCTTAAGGTATGTAATTTCATTTCGCCTTCTGTATAACCTTCAGTTCTGGCCATATCAACACCATTTAGACGCCCAGATACTGAGGTTTTAATTCCTTTAGCTCCTGCCTTCATTGCAGCTTTGATCGCAAATTTTTGTGCAAGTCTAAAACTACCTCTATTTTCTAATTTAATAGCAATATTTTCAGCTAATAATCTTGCATTTAAATCAGGATTTTTTAACTCAACAACATCAATAGCGATGTTAATTGATTTATTTTTCAAATATCTTTTTAGGTTTTGAGTCATTTGTTTAATTTTTTCACCATTTGTTCCAAGCATAGCTGCTGGTTTTGCAGTGAAAACATAAACAATAACAGCACCATTTTGATTTCTTCTAATTTGAACTTTACCGATTAAAAATTCTCTAACTTTCTTATCAAAGAAGTCATAAATTTTTTGGTCTTCTAATAATAAAGAAGCAAAATTAGCTTTGTCTGAATATCAAACTGTATTATGAGCTTTTGTTATGCCATAACGAAATCCATTTGGATTAACTTTTTGTCCCATACTATTTTGCCTCCATATTTAATTCATCATTTAATTCAATTAATTCAATGTAAAAGTGACTTGTTCTTTTTAAAATTGGGTATGCTCTACCACGTGCATGAGGTTGAAATCTTTTAAGAGTTGGCCCATCATTAACCAATATTTTAGAAACAAATAATTTTGTTGCATCCAATCCAAAGTTATTTGTTGCATTAGCAATTGCTGAATTTAGAAGTTTTAAGATAATCTTTGAGGCTTTTTTATTTGTTGTTTGTAGGATAACTAATGCTTGTGTAGCTGATTTGTAACGAATTAGATCAGCAACTAATCTTGCTTTTCTAGGACTAATTCGTTGCATATTTACTGATGCTTTAACAACTTGTTGTACCATGTTATTTCTTCTTTCCTTTAACCTTGTCTGCGCCATGTCCATTGAAGGTTCTTGTTGGAGCAAATTCGCCTAATTTGTGTCCTACCATGTCATTAGTTACAAATACATCAATAAACGCATGACCGTTATGTACTTGAAATGTTAGTCCAATAAAATCTGGATAGATTGTTGAACGTCTTGATCAAGTTTTAATTGGTCTCTTTGGTGCTTTATTTTCAATAATAGCTACAACTTTTTTCATTAAGTGATCATCAACAAATGGTGCCTTTTTTAATGAACGAGACATTATTTAGTTTCCTTTCTTCTTCTAATAATAAATTGGTTAGATGCTTTTTTGGTTGCTCTAGTTTTAACACCAAGAGCTTTCTTGCCTCATGGAGTCATTGGTGATTTTCTACCAATTGGTTGTTTACCTTCACCACCACCATGTGGGTGATCGTTGGGGTTCATTGCGGAACCTCTAACTGTTGGTCTAATTCCTCTTAATCTATTTCTACCAGCTTTTCCGATGTTTACTAATGAGTGCTCTTCATTACCAACTTCACCGATTGTTGCACGACATACACCTAGAACTTTTCTAACTTCACCTGATTTTAATTTTAGAATTACGTATCTTCCTGATTCATCCTTACCAAGGATTTGTGCAGATGAACCAGCTGAACGTGCAATAATTCCACCTTGTTTTGGTTGTAGTTCAATGTTGTGAACGAATGTACCTTCAGGAATGTTTCCAAGTGGTAGGTTATTACCAATTTGGATATCAACATTTTCACCCGAAACAACAACTTGTCCCACTTTGATATTTTTAGGGCTAATAATATATCTTTTTTCTCCATCACGATAAACAATTAATGAAATGTTAGCTGATCTATTTGGATCGTATTCGATACTCTTAACAACAGCTTCAATTCCATCCTTGTCATATCTTTTGAAATCAATGATCCGATAAAATCTTTTCAATCTTCCACCATGGTGGCGAGTTGTAATTTTACCTTGATTATTTCTTCCAGAGTGTGTAGGAAGAATAACAAGCAATGATTTTTCTGGTTTATGACCAGTTAAATTTGCTTGGTAATCTAAAGAAGACATATTACGACGACCATTTGTATATGCTTTAAATTTTTTAATAGCCATGTTGCTTCTTTTTACCTTTCTTAAAAATATTGTTTTCTTTTAAGACTTATCTTTTTGTTTTTTAAATCAATCTTATATTGCATGCAAGATTGACTATTTTTCTTTATCTACTTTTTCAGTAGTTTCTTTTATTTCTGCTTCCTTAGCTAACTTAGCTTCGGTTGCTTTTTTGATTTTTTCAGCAGCTTTCTTTTCAGCTTCAGAAATTTCTTTAACTTCTTCGTCTTTGGCTACTTCTTTTTTTGCTTCCTTAGCTTCTTCAGCAAATAAAAGAATTTTTGATTTTTCATCTAAGTAAACGATTGCTTTTTTAACTGCGTTTTTAAAACCTGAAAATCTTCCAAGTCTTGCTGGTTTTTTATCATAGTTAATAATATTAACTTTCAAAACCTTAACATCAAAGATAAATTCAACAGCTTTTTTAACTTCAATCTTGTTTGTTCTTCTATCAACTGCAAATGTATAAACATTTTGATTTGATCTAGCGATTTCTGACTTTTCTGTCAAAATTGGATATTTAATAACTTGATTTATATTCATTATTATTTAGCCATCCCTTCTAGATATTCAATATCTTTTTCTGATATTACTAATACATCTGCTGCAACTAATGCTTCGATTGACAATGAAGTTACCTTTGTTGTGTGAACATTAGGTAAATTTCTAGCTGATTTGAAGATTATTTCATCTGATGTAACAATTAAAATATTGTTTAAATTGATTAAATTATCTTTATTTAATTCAACTAAAAGTGCTCTTGTTGAAATTGATTCTAATTTGTAATTTCTAACTAAAACTGAGGATGCATTTGCTAGCATAGTTAATGCTGAGAATAATGCATTTCTTCTTGCTTTTTTATTAATTTTTAGTTCGTAGTTTCTTTCAGTTGTAGGACCAAAAGCTCTACCACCACCAACAAAGATTGGACTTCTTAATGATCCAGCACGTGCATTACCTGTGTGTTTTTGTGCTCATGGTTTCTTACCTGTACCACTAACTTCACCACGTGATTTAACTTTATGAGTAGCTAAGCGTTTTGATGCTCTTTCAGCTAAAATTGCATCAAAGATTGATTGTGCATAAATTTTTTCAATTCCAAAAACACTTTTTGGTAAATTTGGATTTTTGTTTTCTTCTTGCACTTCTTTTGTTACTTTTTGAGCTTTTGGTGCTTTAGGCATTGGTTTGTCAACTAAGTTTTCTTTTTCAATGTATTCAATTGCATCTTTATTTTCAACTTTCGCTTCTGATACACGGTTAGCAATAATTCTTGCTTTTTCTAAGTTAACACTACCTCTAAATTTCCCATCACGATGGAATCATACATGAGTAATGTTTTGAGACTTTTCACTAATATTAATAAATTCATTAACAGCATCAATAAAGTTAGCAAAATGTCCTGAAACCTCTTCTTTAGCTTTTTTAAATGTGAATGAAACATTTCTATTTTCATCAAATGTTTCAGAGATATAGTATTTATCAACAATAACTGAAGCCATAATTATTTATCTCCTTCAACATTTTCTTCTTTTTCTTTAGCTTCTTTAGCAATTGCTTCATCTAAAGCAGCCTTCATTTCTTTTAATGACATTTCCATCTTTAATTCAAGGTTATATTTCTTAGCTTGATCAAAAATTTCATTTTTTGCTAAAGCTTCTTTTAGGTTTACTAATTGAATTTCAGGTTTCTTTTGAATTGATTTCTTAGCATTCTTAATTACTAATAAAGCACCTTTAGCACCTGGGGTACTACCTTTAATTAAAAGTAGATTATTTTCAGCATCTGACTTAACAATTTCTAAATTTTGAATTGTTACTTGCTCAGCACCAAGATGTCCAGGCATTGTCATACCTTTTCATACCTTGTTTCCTGAAATATCGCCAATTGAACCAGTTTGTCTGATTGGTTTTGAACCACCACCACCACCATGTGATTTAGGTCCGATATGTTGGTTTCATCTTTTAATTGTTCCAGCGAAACCTTTACCTTTAGAAATTGCTGTAACATCGACAACATCTCCACCTTCAAAAATTGAGGCATCGATGGTTGCACCTAAGTCATAACCTGACATGTTACGAATTTCTTTTATGAATTGCTTAGGTGTTGTATTTGCTTGTTTAAAATAGTTAATTTCAGGTTTCTTAATTCGAGATTTTTTCTTATCTTCTAAACTAAGTTGAGTTGCAATATAACCATTTTTTTCCAAACTCAAAACCTTGGTTACAACATTTGGTTTAACTTCAACTACAGTTACAGGGATCAATTTACCTTCAGCTGTGAATAGTTGAGTCATTCCAACTTTTCTTCCTAAGATTCCTTTCATTTTTTATCCTTTCCTAAATATAAAAAATAATCATCTGTATTACTCTACAGATTTGATTGAGATTTGAACTCCAGCTGGTAGTTCTAATCTTTTTGCTTTATCAAGTAAAGTTTTGCTTACATTTGATAAAACAATTAAACGTTTGTGAGTTCTACTTTCGAATTGTTCACGAGATTTTTTATTAACGTGAACAGATCTTAAGATAGTTACTATTTCTCTTCTTGTAGGTAAAGGAATAGGTCCACTAACGTCAGCTTTTTCAGACTTAGCTAATAAGACAACTTTTTTAGCTGCATCATCAACTAAATTAGCTTCAAAAGCTTTGATCTTAATTTCTAATTTTGCCATCTTTGTTCTCCTTTTTCATTATATGAAATGCTCCACAAAAGTTCTCGCTATCCAAGTAGAACAACTAAGCTTGGCATATCGTAACCTTTTGCTTCCTTGCTTAAATGCTTATTTATTATACCAAAAAGTAATTTTTGCGTTTTTTATTTTTAAAAAAAAATATCGCCATAGAATTCCTTATTTAAGAAATCTAGGACGATATGTTTATTTCTTAACCTAAATTATTAATAATTTAGCAAATTTAATATGTTTCTAAAACTATATTTTTTTATACTTTAAGCATTATCTTTTGAGTTAGCATAAATTTCTTTCAATGCTTTTCATAATTTATCAAATGCCCCATATCCATAGTTAGATGTCCAACCACCATACATAGCATTTCCTGGGACTTGGATATTAAATTGATGTCAGTTTAGATTTTCTACTTTTGGAACATTATTTTCAAGCGTTACTTTAACACCTTTTGTTCCTTCAATCTCAGTGAATAAACGATCCAATTTATTTTTAGTGATAAATTCAATATTTTCACCAGATTTTTTTGCTTTCTTATATGCATCATCATAAAAATCATTGAAATCATCACCAATTTTCATAATTACTTTTGTTTGGATTTTTTCTCCGGATTTTTCATCAGATACTTTGAAATTTCATCCTTCTTTGTTATCACTAACATCATTCATTCTTTGATTTTTACTTGTTATTTTTTTGTTCAACTTAGGATTTTCTAATGCAGTTTTTCATGGTGATTTATCTTCATATTTACCATTTTTTGCTTTTGTATCTACGCCTGAACATCAAAACATTCAATCATGAACATATTCTTTTTTGACACCTAATTTGATTAGATTTTTCTTAATACCTTCAATTGAGTCTCTTAATTGTGGGATACCTGAATTAAACATTACAATTCCACCATTCTTAAAGACATGATTAATAAATTCAATTGCCCCTGGTACTGCTTTTCTATTCCCCTTAGCATCGACTTTATTCTTAAAATCTTCGTCAAATTTACCATTATTATCAAAGATCATTCAAGATTCGGTGTACTCATTAACTAAAACAGTTTCATCAATATCCATAAATACAACAGGTACTGCTTTGTTTGAATCAGTATTCGAGACTACACCTTCCTTTGATTTACTAAAATCAAGTTCATTTCCGCTCATTTCTTTCTTTTTGATGTTATCAAAAGCAATCTTTGCTAATGTATATGCTTGCAATGCTGCAGCTCTTTGTTCAGCTGAAGTCATATACCATACAATCGCCCCTGCTACTGCAGCACCATTGCTTAGTTTGGCAATTAATTCTCCTTTTTTATCGTTATCTAGATTCAATTTTGAAATTAATTCAACTTTTTGATTGAAGTTTAGATTTTCAATTTCTTTAATTAAATCTTCCCTTACTTTTACATTATTTTCATTGTTATTTTTTTGTGGATTATTGCAACTTATAGCAACTGTTGGCATTGAGATTACTGACAATGCACCCAATAATAAACTTAATTTCTTTCTCATAATTAGATTCCTAAATTTGTTTTTTAAATCAAATATTACTACTTAAATTCATAATAATTATTAACATAATTACATCTCAAATTATAACACTCCCAAATATTTAGATTTCTTAGGACTTAATTTTGGGAATGATCACGATTCTAAATAAGAATAATAAAGATTAATATCGTAAATACAAATCTTTTTTTTAAAAGAAAAGATTGAAAAAAGCAGAAAATTCTGCTTTTATATATTGAATCTTATTTATTGTGTTTTACTGTAATATTCTTTGGATTAGCATCTTTGTAGTTATCTATTGTATGTTTCGAAAATGGATTTTTTTCATTTTCTTCTTTGTTGGTTTTTGTTATTAATTGTCCAAATTTTATGTAACTTTCTAATATGTCACCACCTTCAAAAACACTCTTTGCTTTATTAGGATTTTTAACGTAATCAAGCATTTTATAGCCATCACCACCGATTAGAATAAAATCGTTTGTTACAATGAAATAATCTTTGCTTTTATCAATTGATTTGTCATTTATCTTAACACTTGATTCATTAAGTTCGTAAATAAATTTGCTATCCTTTTGTTCTTTAAATTTAATTTCAGCTTTAACGTTTGAGGAATATTGTGCATATCCTCCAGAAAGTATTTTTTTAGCTCCATGCTTCATTGCTTCTAGAAGAACTTTACCCTTAACTTTAACTGCTGCAACTCTATTTCCAAATGGGGAAATTCCAAGTAAATCAGCTCTTTTAATATCTCCCTTTTGGGTATCTTGACGAAGTCCACCACCATTGACTAAACCAATAACATTGTCTTTATCAAACTTAACTTCTTTATTATCAACTTTAGGATTATTTTCAATGAATTCTCAAGCAGCAGCATCAGCAGCAAAACTTCCTAAATTCGTTTGTTGCGCTCTACCTTTTCAAATAGGAATTTCTTTACCATTATTTGGTTTGATATTTATTTGTTCAGTGTGTTTAAAATCAAAAGGTAAACTAAATACTACTTTATTATTTACTGCATCAAATTTAGATTTTAGATCGCCAATCAGATTTTTGATTGAGTCAATTGTATTTTTCTTACCATCAAGTAGTTCAGTATATTCAATTGTTCATAAGTGTTGTTTTACTTCACTAACTCTTCCAGTCTTAGAATCAACTATAACATCTAATTCACTTAAATATTTAGTGTAGCATTCAGCTTGTGTTAAGAAGCCTTTTTCATCTTTTCCATCTTCAACCGGAACTAATGTATGAGAGTGCCCATCAAGAACTAAGTCTACACCTTCAACATTCTTAGTAAATTCCCTTGAGTCTCATCTTGTATCAGGTCGATTAACTCCTAAATGTGTTAAGGCAACAATAAAATTAACATTTTTTTCTTTTAATTCTTTAACAATCTTTTTACCTGTTTCAATCGGGTCTAAAAAAGTAACATGAACTGAGTTTTTTGGATTACTTGTTCACTGAGTATCAGGAGTAGTAATTCCCATTATTGCAACCTTAATTCCTGAAGGTAATTCTTTGATAATATATGGAGTAAATACTCTTTCATTTTCAATTGCAAGTTTGCCGTCTTTTGTTTTAATTGAATCAGTAACCGCCTTTTTATTTCAAACAATATTAGCTGATAAAAATGGCATACCTTTTGTTTCGTTTTCAATCTTAAACATATGTTCTAATCCATAATCAAATTCATGATTACCAATTGCAACTGCATTGTAATTCATCTCTTTTGCGACTTTTGAGATTGTCAATCCCTTATCTGAGTCAGATAGAGGAAGCCCTTGAATTAAATCACCTGCTGATAATAATAAATCTCGATCAAAATCACGATTCAAAATTTCAGCTAAGCCTTGCATACCAGAGTAATTATTGTATTTTCCATCATCAAACTCTAAACGACCATGTTCATCGTTTGTATGAACAATTTTAATTAATTGAGTTTTGAATCCCTTTTGTGCTTTTCTTAGATTCTTATACTCCTCATTCAACTTCTTTCTTAATTTGATTAAGATCGGACTTCTTTGTTTAACTCATTCATCCTTTTCAGCAATTAGTTTTTTCTTTTTATCCCTATCTTCTTCTTTTGAAATTGCACTTTTTTTATCTTTTAAGGTCTTAATATCAGCATTAATTGCTTCGTCAAAAGACTTGAAGGCTTTATCATATGCTTCTCTTGCTTTTTTTACTCTGTCTTCTGTTGGTTGACCACAAGCTATAGCAATTAGTGGTAGGGCACTAAATGTGCTTAATGCACTACCGAAAGCTAAAAATACTTTTTTTCTCATAACTCATCCCTTCTTATATGAAATAGTATTTAATGTTTTCTTACCTTTATTTATTTTTTTAATCGTATCTCAATCTCAATTATAGCACCACTAAAATAGGCAACTGACAATTGTGAGACTCACCATTGGTATAGTCTCAAATTTACTTCACATATATTTCGATTAAAATTAAACAATGTTAATAAGTCTTATCTTAATTTTTAATTAAAATTAGAGTAATAAATTATTAAAATCTAATTACCTAAAAAATTAATTTTTTTTAAAATCTTTCAATGTTTATAATATAATTTTTTTGCAATTAATTTTGGAGGGGTAGCGAAGCGGCCAAACGCGGGTGGCTGTAACCCACTTCCTCACGGTTCGGGGGTTCGAATCCCTCCCCCTCCACCATTTTGCCCTTTAGCCAAGTGGAAAGGCAGCGGTTTTTGGTACCGCCATCCGTTAGTTCGAATCTAACAAGGGCAGCCATATCATTTATTTGAAAAATTAAAACTCAAGCAATTGAGTTTTTTTATATGTTTTTTTAAACAAACAATGAATAAATTTAAAACTGCTAAAATAGTTATATTTAAAAAAACTCGGAGGGAATAGTTACTTATGCATAATACTAAATTTAAATTAATATCTAGTTTGTTAACTAGTAGCTTTCCTTTGCTAGGTATTTCATGTCAAACAAAAATACATAACCAACATAATGAAATTAAAAGTAATGAAATAAAAATTACAATTCCAAACAAAGAAAATTTAGTTCTCAATATAGTATGTTGAAATGATGTTGTTTTGAATTATGATAGAGAAAAATATGATGTCATAAAAGATCAAATCATAAAAAATAATGATAGTCTAATCATAAGAATAAAGATTATTAAAAAAGATTCAACATCTAAACAAAGTGTCAATGAAATAATTAAAGAAGAAACCTTTTTTAATTTCAAAAATCCAACAAACGATCCAATCAATAATCCCATTAATCTAAACCCTCCAAAAAATAATAATGAAGAACCTAAACCAAACATTAAACCAATTTATCATAACAATGAAAATCCAGTTTATGATGATAGAAAAATTTATACTATAAATAAAGATCCGCAATACTTTCTTGATTCACACTTATTTGATGATACATTCTTATTTAATAATGATGTTTATACAATAACTAGAAAAACACCTAAATTTAAAACTGCATCTCATAATATTAATGTTTTTTTAAGAAATGGAAATAATGGTACTCAGGTTGACTTTAGAAGTTTTACTTCTAATAATGATATTGAGAGACAATTTTGAGAGTATGCTAAAGATATTGGTTTTTATGGTCATTTTGGAAATAACCCAAAAGAAAAAGTTGCATTCTATAATGATCACATTTCAGTCGATGGAATGGTAAAGCAATCTTATTTGAATAATTTCAATGAAAAAGATAAAGACGATGCAAAGATTATAAAACTTAATGACTATGAAATAATTAAGAAAAATCCTTTTGGTTATCTTCCTTCAAATTTGAGTCAATTATTCTACTATATGAATTTTAAAAGTATTTCTAAACTCTTAAATATTGAAAATATAATTAAAATTCAATCAAATTTCAATGATGAAATTGGTGAAATTGAGTTACTTATTACAAATAAAAATAATCAAAAATACTATTTGAAAATCGACAAAACAAATACTTCTTATCTAAAAAGTAATCTTGATTTTTATCAATACATTTACGATAGAAGTTTTATGATGCTATATTATGGTACTGAGTGATTTAGAGATCCTTATAGACTACAAAAAGAAAATTTGGGACGTACCAGTGGTGGTGGCAGTATGTGAGTGGTTGATCGAATAATTAATGAAGAAGCTGAAAAGCAAGATTACTGAGAATTATTAGTTGCCACGAATATACATGTTTTTAGTCTAAATAAAATTTTTGATAAAAGTATATATTTTAGAAAAAATGATAATAACATCAATTCTAATAGATGAAAAGCCGGATTCTATGATCCAGATGACTTAGATAACTATTGAAATAATTTAAAGAATCGAACCAATGCTAAATTCATGACGCTCAGAGCTAAAGATGAATTTTTAAGTAGCAATTCAGTACATGTTGATAAAAATGAAGCATTACCGACTATTGAATCATATTCACAATATTTAGATATGCCATATTACACACTACGTTACGAAATCAATGATTTTATGATTGATCATCCGGATACGGCAGGTAAATGATTTGAGGAATATGATAGTGAGACTAGAATCGGAAAAACAAAAAATGCTGGTGCAGATTTTGTTTTATTAAAAATAAAAATTAAAAAAAGTCAATTAAAATTAATCCTTCCTAAATTAGATGAAGTAATTGGAACTAATAAAGAAAAAGATTGATATATAGGTCTAGGAAAAACTGAATTAATGAGTCCTTACAAAACACAATTTTATGCAGGTTATCCTAATTTTAGTTTTAAAGGTAATAAATCAATTGGTGGGATTATTAGCACACAAAATCGCTACGTTAAGGATGATGACTTTAAAAGTCTGTGAGTAAGATACAATGAATCATTAAATAAGGATTGAAATTCACATAAAAATAATTGGGAAGAATACACAAAACCATTTATAGAAAATGAACATGGTATGCCACTAAATATCCTTACTCAACATTCTACTTTATACACAAGAATAGAAAAGAATGAGAAACACAATTCTTTAGATAGCGGTTCCTCAGGTTCAATGGTAATAGATTCATCATTCAATCTTGTTGGCATAAATTATTTGCTCACAGAAGATTCTGAGCATGATACAACAACAAACGCAATCAATCTTATTCAAGGACAAGGTGATTATAAAAATAAGAATGATGGAAATATATTAGAAAATGTAATTAAAAAACTAAAAAGTGATAATTTACATACAATAAAATTAAATCCAAATTAATTGAAAAGAAATCTAAATAAAAAATCAAGTCTAAAACTAGATAGGCTTGATTTTTTATGATTGATTAAATTTAGATTTAATATGTTTTCATTGATTATTTAAATTTGCTGTGTATAACTAGGTTTAGTAATCAATCTATTTGATTCAACTAAATACATTATCATTCCTACTATTGCAACAATTCAAAAAATATTTCCCACTATAAATAACACTAAGTATTTTTGATTTGGAGCAATGATTGCTGACCATATCAATAAAACTACCATTGCAATTGCAATTGGAATAATCAATAAATATGATACCAATGCAACCGTTATGTTTCCTCCAAGCGCTAAATTTAGTAGTGAATCTGGTTTAGATCCGTTTAATATAATACCTACACTAAATAAGCTATCTGAGACTAATATGATAATTATTGCTATATTTATAAAAAATAATGATAAATAGGCAATTGCAAAATTTCTAAGTTTTCTACTATTTCCCATAATTTAAATTATATAAAAGTTAACTAACGGAAACAAAAAATAATATCTAATCTAATTAACTATGATCCTTATTTAACAATGATATTTAGAATCTTATTTTCAACATATATAGTTTTAATAATTTGTTTATTTTCAATCCATTTTTTTACTGATGGCAATGATGTTGCTTGACTAACAATTTCTTTTTCATTTCAAGAAGGAATGATTTCCATTTGTGCTCGAATTTTGCCATTTATTTGAATTCCAATTTGAGGATTTTTATTTATTATTTTATCTAAGTTAACGATTGGTCAAGATTGATATTGAAGTGGTTTTTCATTAATATTAAATAAAATTTCTTCAGCAAAATGTGGTGCAAATGGTGACAGTAAGATCGCAAAATCTCTAATTACATTAGTTGAATTTATTTCTTTAAGTGTTGATAAGTAGTTTATGAACACCATTAATTTGCTAATTGCAATATTGAATTTGTATTTTTCAATATTATTTGTAATATCTAGAATTAATTGATTAATTTGACTATCTAACTCAGGGTTTTTAGAGTTCGAATTGATATTTTTTAATAGATTATTAAAAACCAAACCGATCTTATCAAGTCATTTTCTAATGCCATTTAACGAATCAGTATTTCATGCTTTTGAGTCAGTAATTGGGCCCATAAACATTTCATACAATCTCAATGCATCAGCCCCAGATTCTGAAACTAACTCATCTGGATTAATAACGTTACCAAGAGATTTAGACATCTTTTGGCCATCTGGTCCTAAAACTAAACCTTGATTAATGATTTTAGAAAATGGTTCTTTAGTATTAACGATTCCAATGTCATATAAAAAGCGATGTCAAAATCTTGCATATAGCAAATGAAGTACAGCATGCTCTTGACCACCAATATATAAATCAACAGGCATTCATTTTTCAAAACGTTTCTTAGCATCGGATGAATTTAAAGGAAGATATGTACCATCATCATTTTTTAAAATATATGCTAAAAAGTACCAACTAGAACCGGCTCACTGTGGCATTACATTAGTGTCGTGACGATATTTTTTTCCATCAATTTCAACATTCAATCAATCTTTAATATTTGCAAGTGGGCCTTGTGTTGAATTTGAAGGTTTGATATTATTAGTAAATGGCAATTCTACTAATGAGTCAACTAAATGAATATTATTATCTTTATCAAATAAAACTGGAAATGGCTCTCCTCAATATCTTTGACGTGAGAAGATTCAGTCCCTTAGTTTATAAGTTGTTTCTTTTTTTACCTTATTTTCTAAATTTAGTTTTTTATAAATAACTTCAGTTGCTTCTTTAATACACAAACCATTGGCAACTTCTGAATTAATATGTTTTCCGTCATCTAAAAAAGGTAAATGTTTTGTTTCAATAACTTCTTTAATTTTAAGATCAAATTTCTTTGCAAATGCATAATCTCTTTGATCATGGGCTGGCACAGCCATCAAAGCACCACTACCATAACTATTTAAAACATAATCAGATACTCAAATTTCAATCTTTTCATTGGTCAGTGGATGTAACGCATATGTTCCAATGAACATTCCACTTTTATCTTTGCTTATTTGTGTTCTTTCAAGATCACTTTTTTGCTTTGATTGGTTTACGTATGAGAGTATTTTATCTTTATATTCCTCATTAGATATTTCCAATAATAGAGGGTGTTCAGGACTTAAAATAATTGCTGATACGCCATAGATTGTATCTAGTCTTGTTGTAAATGTTTCAATTGTTTGGTTTGAATCGTTTATTTTTCATTTAACTAAATATCCTTCTTGTTTACCGATTCAGTTTTTTTGTAGCATCTTAAGACTTTCTGGTCAGTCTAAATAATCAAGTTCTTCAAGAAGTTTTTGCGCATATTCTGTAATCTTTAAAACCCATTGCTTCATAGGTTTTCTTATAACTGGATAATTTCCTCTTTCAGATACTTTTTTGCCATTTACTTCAATAACTTCTTCATTTGCTAAAACAGTTCCTAACTGCTCACATCAATTGACATCAATCTCTTCAATTGATGCCAATCCTTTTTTGTATAACTCTTTAAAAATTCATTGTGTTCATATATAAAAATTAGGATCTGTTGTATTGACTTCTTTTTTATAATCGTAAGAAAAACCCATCATCTTAAGTTGCGAACGAAAATTATCAATATTTTTTTTAGTAAATGAAGCGGGATGATTCCCTGTTTTTAGTGCATATTGCTCCGCAGGAAGACCAAAGGCATCTCAACCTATAGGATGTAAAACATCAAAATTATTAAGACGTTTATATCTTGCAATTATATCAGTTGCTGTATATCCTTCAAGATGTCCAACATGAAGACCAGCTCCAGAAGGATAAGGAAACATATCTAAAATATATGCCTTTTTTTCCTTATTATTTGTTGTTGCAAATGAGTTATTTTCATCCCAAAATTTTTGTCATTTTTTTTCAATTAATTTATGATCATACATGGTATTAATTTTATATTAATTAAGTTACTTTTATTCTCTAAAACAAAAAATGAAACACTAAAAATTACAAAAATATAATTAAATATATTTTTTATGCCACTTACAATTTCATGATTTTTAAGATTAGAGTTTTAAGCAATATAATAAGAATAAAAAAGTCTTTACTAAGTGTGTACAACTTAGTTAAAAAAACATAAAATAACTAATCTAAATCAGCTTAATATTGTGTAAAATTTAAATATTATTTTTTTATTAAAAAAATACAATTTTGAAAGATGGATACTTATGGAAATAAAAAATAAAGATTACAAAGATACTCTTTTAATGCCCCAAACTGATTTTTCAATGAAGGCTAACTTAGTAGAAAAAGAAAAAATTTTTAGCCAAAAGTGAACTGAGATAAATTTATATCAAAAAATATTAGATTCAAATAAAGGCAATCCTTCATTTATATTACATGACGGCCCTCCATATGCCAATGGTGATATTCATGTGGGACATGCCTTAAATAAAATTTTGAAAGATATCATTGTTAGAAATAAAAGCATGCTAGGTTTCTTTAGTCCTTTTGTAGCAGGTTGAGATACACATGGTCTTCCAATTGAACATAAGATGTTAAAAGAAAAACAAAAAAATGCAAAAGACTTTATTGTTTCAGATTTACGAAAATCCTGTGCTCAATATGCCTTAAGTCAAGTAGAAAGACAAAAGGAACAATTTAAGAAACTAAGTTTACTTACTGATTTTAGTGATATCTATATAACTTTAGATAAAAAATTTGAAGCACAACAATTGAGATTATTCAAAAAAATGTTGTTTGATGGACTAATTTATAAAGACCTTAAACCAATTTATTGATCTCCATCATCTCAATCTGCATTGGCTGAAGCAGAGGTTGAATATTTCGATCATATTTCCCCATCTTTATATGTTGCATTTAAGGTTATCGAAGACAATGAATTAATTAATAAAAATGATAATTTAATAATCTGAACAACTACTCCATGAACATTGATTGCCAACTCAGGTGTTGCTATTAATAAAGATTTTAAATATATAAAAATAAAAGTTAATAATCAAATTTATGTTTTAGCCGAAGATTTATTAGCGTCCGTTGCATCAATGTGTAAATGAGATAACTATGAAATTATTGGAGACTCATTTAGCGGTAAAAATCTTTTGGATATTAAATATCAAAGTCCAATAAATAATCTAATCTGCCCCGTAGTTGAAGGACACCATGTTACCTTAGAAAATGGTAGTGGTTTAGTTCATATGGCACCTTTATTTGGAGAAGATGACTTTATTATTGGAAATAAAAATAATCTCCAAAAAATTATGCATGTTAACGATGATGGAATTCTTAATGAAAAAGCATTTCAATTTCAGAATCTTTACTATGATGACGCAAACCCTTTAATTGGTAAGTTCCTAGATGAACAAGGATTACTTCTTGGATTTAAGAAAATTAAGCACTCATACCCACATGATTGAAGAACACATCAACCAATTATGTATCGTGCAACACCTCAATGATTTGTTTCAGTTAAAAAGATTAAGGATCAAATTTTAACTGAAATTGAAAATGTTAAAACTTTCAATGAATGGTCAAAATCAAGATTGGAATTAATGTTAGAAAATCGTGATACATGATGTATTTCAAGACAAAGAAGTTGAGGAGTACCAATCATTGTTTTCTATGATAAAAATAAGAATCCAGTTCTAGAGGAAGAAATCTTTGATCATATTATTGATTTAATTGAAAAACATGGAACTAATATCTGATATGAAAAAGATGTTGATGAATTACTCCCATTAAAATATAAAAATCAAGGTTTTACTAAAGAAACTGATATCATGGATGTTTGATTTGATTCAGGTTCAACTTCTTTAGCAGTAAAACCAGCAAAAATCGAAGCACCATTTGATTTATATCTTGAAGGTTCAGATCAATATCGGGGATGATTCAATAGTTCACTAATTAACTCAGTTGCATGACGTAATAAATCACCATTTAAAGCATTTTTATCACACGGTTTTGTCTTGGATGGTAAAGGTCGCAAGATGTCAAAATCACTAGGAAATACAGTAAACCCTCTTGATGTTGTAAATAAGCATGGTGCTGATATTTTAAGATTATGAGTAGCTAATTCCGAATATAGTGCTGATATTGCCATTGATGATAAGATCCTTGAACAAAATATTGAAATCTATCGTAAGTTAAGAAATACAATCAAATTTATGCTTGGTGGAATTTCAGATTTTGATTTCAATTATGTAAAATTGGATTCAATTCATGCACTAATGGAAGAAAAACTTAATATTCTTGAAGGCAAAGTTCTAGGTTACTATAATACATATAAATTTGTTAATGTTATCAAGGAAATTAATAACTTTATTATCAATTTAAGTTCTTATTACATCTCAATCACAAAAGATATTCTTTATTTGAACAAGGAAAATGATTTAGAGCGTAGAATGGTTCAAACATTGTTTGCTAAGATTATTAAATTTCTTTTAAAAGCCTTGGCTCCAATTTTACCTACTACAATGGAAGAAGTATATTCATACTTCAATGAACCAAATAAACTTGAATCAGTCTTTCTTTTAAAATGAGAATACAGTCAAATAGATTCAAATTCAAACCTAACTAAGCAATGAGATGAATTCTTTGAATTAAAAAATGAAGTATATAAATTAATTGAAGAGAAAATAAAAAATCAAGAAATTAAACGTCAAAATGAAGCTTTTGTTACAATTAGTACTTCATCAGAATTTATTAAATCACTTCCTTTAACCAAACTTTTAATGGTTGCAAAAGTTTCATATGGCAATGAATTAAAAGTTGAAAAACTTCCATCATTCAAATGCTTAAGATGTTGAAATCATTTTGAAGAGGAAGAATTTAATAAAGAACTTGAAATTTGTAAAAGATGTGAAGGAGTAATCAATGAATGAAGCTAAAAAAGTTAAATACTTTTCAAAAGAATATTGAAAACTAAATTGGAAATTTATTCTTATTGATCTTGCAATTTTTATTTCAGTCTTTCTTTTCTTCTTAATGATTGACTTAGTGACAAAGGAAAGAATTTTTAAATGGGAAGATAAAACAAAATTAATTGTTGACCACAAACCTGTTTATGAAAGTTCATTTATAACATTCAAATCAATTTTGCACCAAGGAACTACACTTGGGTTTCAAGAAAACAATCTAGGATTTCTACATTTTATTAGTTTTTTAATTTTCTTTGGTGCTTTATTTGCCGTTACTTTCATTAGAGATAAAAAACTAATATACATAACAGTCTTTTTAGCAATAGTTAGTGCTGGAGCATTTGGAAATATGATTGATAGATTTCTATTTGCAGGAGTAAGAGATATAATCAATCTACCATGAGTGAATCAAGGAGTTTTCAATTTTGCTGATGTATGATTAGTTCTTGGTGGTATTGGTATTCTAGTGGCAATTATTACTGAAGCAATTTTAAGCAATATAAGAACTAGAAAAGCTAGAAATATGCAAATAGAAAAAATAATGCAATCTAAGAATAATGAAGAACAAAACCAAAACGATCTTTAACATTAGATCGTTTTTTTCTTTATTTTTTCCCATTTTTTATCTTTTTTAGACTTATCTATTTAAAAATTAGTGTGAGGTGAAAATGGAAAAGTTAAGAAAAAATGAATGTGACAATCTCTCTGGTGGCTTTGCGCTTTCAGCAATGATAACTTCAATATTGGGAACCCTTCCTTTAATTTTTAGTACCGTTGCATCAACTGCAGGTCTAATTAAGTCACTTAGCGCTAATAAAGGTGAAATTAAAACCAAAGAATTTAGTGCTAAATGAGAAAAAGAAGACAATAATGTAGGTTTCAATGTTGGTTTTCATTACTGCGTCTAACAAACATTAGAAAATCAATAAATAACTAGGTTCAAATGACCTAGTTATTTCATTATTAATTAATTTATCTATATAACAAGAACTATTATTTTTTTGATTTTTCTAGAATCTTGTTGAATCTTTCTACACGACCACGAGCTTTAACATCTGTACGATTTCCGGTGTAAAATGCATGACAGTTAGAGCAAACGTCTAGAGTTACTTTTTCAGCAGTTGAACCAAAAATAAATGATGTGTTGCATGAAGAACATGTAGCTTGAATTTCACTATATTTTGGATGAATTTCTTTTTGCATAATATGCTCCTTCCTTGCTAAGTTAATTAACTAGCAATTATTTTACCACAAATAATATGTGTTTTATTCATTAATATTTTTTCATTTTCAATCAACAACTTCAGGCATATCATAGCCATATTCATGAATATAATTGTTGTGTTCTTCAATCTTTTTATCCATTAAATCTAAGAAATCTTGTGCCATATTACCATATAGTTTTGCAATTGCGTCTTTAGCAATATGATATCTATCCATTTGGCTTAATTGTCTAATATCAAAACTAGTTGTAATATCTCCATTTTCTCTATATCCATGAATAATTAAATTACGGTTTTTTCTACTAAAGAAAATATCTCTAATTAAACCTTCAAATCCATGGAAAGCAAAAACAACTAATTTATCTTTTGTAAATACCCCATCAAATTCATCATCACTTAATCCACGAGGATCAATATCTTGGGATCTTAATTTCAATAAATCAACAACATTTACATATCTAATTTTTAAGGATGGAAAATGATTATGAACAATTGAAATTGCAGCTAAGCTTTCTAAGTTAGGTTCAACTCCAGCAGATACAAAGACAACATCTGGTTCTTCGTTTTCTTTAACATTTGAAGCTCAATCAATAACCTTATATCCTTTTTCTATTAATTCATTAGCCTCTTTGACTGTATAGAATTGTTCTCTTGGTTGTTTTGAAGCAACGATTAAGTTAATAACATTTCTATCTTCAAGTGATTTTTGCATAACTGCAAGAAGTGAGTTTGCATCCGCTGGTAAATATTCTCTAATTAATTCAGGACGTTTATCTGCTAGATGTCCTAAAATTCCTGGATCTTGATGAGTATAACCATTATGGTCTTGTTGGAATGCTGTTGATGTTGCAATAATATTTAGCGATGGATAATCTTTTCTTCAAGGTAATTCTAAAGATTTTTTTAGTCATTTCATATGTTGAGTTAACATTGAATCAATAACTCTTAAGAATGATTCATATGAAGCAAAAAAACCATGACGACCAGTTAGAACATATCCTTCTAGAAAACCTTGTGCTTGATGTTCACTTAGTTGTGAATCAATAATTCTTCCAACCGGAGAAACTCATTCATCAAATTTGTCTGAGAATTTTTCTAATCATTGACGACTAGTTACATCAAATAATGCAAATAAACGATTTGATTTAGTTTCATCTGGACCAAAAACTCTAAAATTATCTTTATTCTTTAGCATTGTATCAGCCATGAAATTACTTAATTCAACCATATCTTGCGCTTTAATTTGACCTGGATATTTAATGTCCAATGCAAATTTTTCTCATTTTGATAAATTAAGAGTTTTAGGTTTAATTCCACCATTAGTAATTGGGTTCATTGCCATTCTTTTATTACCCTTAGGTGCTAAAGAAGAAATTTCAGAAACAACTTTTCCATTTTCATCAAATAGTTCTTCAGGTTTATATGATCTTAGTCATTTTTCTAATTCCTTAATATGTTCAGTCTTGAATGCACTCACTGGTAGGGGAACTTGATGAGCTCTAAAACTTCCTTCAATTGCATTACCATCTCATTCTTTTGGACAAGTTCAACCTTTTGGTGTTTTAACAATTAGTACAGGTCATTCTGGTCTAGTAGCATTTTCTGCTCCAATTTTTTTTGCTTGTTTTTTAATGTCCAAGATCTTTTCAATTGCTTTGTCCATTTTTAGTGCCATATCTTGATGAATTTCAAGATTACTTTTATCTTCAGATCATTCAAAAACAATTGGTTCTCAACCCATACCTAAAAAATAATTCTTAATTTCTTCAATTGGTTTTCTTGATAATAAAGTTGGATTAGATATCTTTCCACCGTTTAAATGTAATATAGGAAGTACTACTCCATCATTTGCAGGATTAATAAAGGAATTTGAAAATCAACCAGCACAAAGAGGGCCAGTTTCTGCTTCTCCATCTCCTACTACAGTAGCAGCAATAACATCTGGGTTATCTAAGATAGCTCCAGTTGCGTGTGAAAGTGAATAACCTAATTCTCCACCTTCATGAATTGAACCTGGAGTTTCAGGTGCAGCATGACTCGCGGTTCCACCAGGGAATGAGAATCTTTTACACATTTTTTGAATTCCAATTGTATCTTGCGAAATTTCTGGATATATTTCAGTGTATGAACCATCTAAATATGAATTAGATATCATAACTTGTCCACCATGTCCTGGACCTTCGATATAAAACATATTCAAATCATATTTGTTAATTACACGATTTAGGTGTGCATAAATAAAGTTTTGACCAGGTATTGTTCCTCAGTGACCAATTGGATACAATTTAATATCATCTTTTGTTAATTCATTTTTTAAAAGCGGATTATTTCTTAAATAAATTTGGGCAACACTTAAATAATTAGCTGCTCTAAATCATTTATCCATTGATAAGAAATACTTAACATCGTCAAATTTTGTTTTCATTTGTTCCTCCATATTGATTTTTACTTATTTTTTTAGGTTTGATAAATAAAAATAACAAAAAATAGTAAATATATTTTACTCTAATTTTAACCATTAATTCGAAGGAATAACAATTTAAAATTATTTCATGTTATTTACTATTTTTTTATCAACTTAAAATGTTTTAAATTTATAAATTTAATTCTTCATCAGTTGGAATATTTAAATTTGAACCTACATAAGCAAAAATTTCTGGACTTTGTTTTATATACTTACCATCTAAAATTCTTTGAACAGATTTAATTGTATCTTCTAGAGATACATAAACTCCAGGTGCCTTAGTAAAATGTTCAGTCATAAAGAAATTTTGTGTAAAAAAGTTTTCAAGTTGAAGGGCAATTTTGACTATTCTTTTACTTTGTTCATCTAATTCATCAAAACCTAGAATCATAATTACATCTTCTAAATCTTTATATGTTTTTAGAATCTTTTTAGTTTCAATAATTGCATTGAAGTGTTCTTTGCCAATAATACTTTCATCAACTGAATTTGAAGAACTTGCAAGAGGATCGAAGGCTGGGAAAATGTTTTTTGCTGTTTGATTACGTGATAAAACTAAATTACCATCTAGGTGATTAAAAACAGCAACGGCACTTGGATCACTCAAGTCATCCATTGGTAAAAAGATTGTTTGGAATGAAGTAATGGAACCATTTTCATTCTTAAACATACGATTTTCAATATTAGCTACATCTGATTCAAGAGTTGATTGATAACCGCCAACTGATGGTTTTTTTCCTAATGAAGCACTAACCTCATTTTCAGCTTGTACAAATCTATAAATATTATCAATAAATAACAATACATCTTCTTTTTCAATATCTCTTAAATATTCAGAAGCAGTAATTCCAATTGGTACAATTGACATTCTTGCTCCTGGAGACTCATTCATTTTTGAAATATACATAGTTGAATTTTTCATTAAATCAGATGATTCAAGTTCATTAAATAATTCAATTGCTTCTCTTGAACGTTCTCCTGAACCAATAAATATATTTGAAGTCTTCGCATTTGCCTTATTAACATTGAAAATGATTTCTTTCATTAAAACAGTTTTACCAACTCCAGCGCCACCAAAAATTCCTAATTTATATCCTTTTAAAATTGGAATGAAGAAATCGATTGCTTTAATTCCTGTTTCAATAATTTCATTCTCATTATTTAGGTATCTCTCATTATTGATAATTGAATTCATTTCAATGTATTTTGGCAATGTATTTCTATCATCAAGTAACGGTTTGCCTTCAAAAGAATAGATATTATTCTTTGCATTTTTTCCAACTGGAACCATAAAACTTTGCTTAGTATTAGTAATTTGATCATTGATATTGATTGGTTTCGATGAATAGATAATAATTGCTCTAACTGTTTGTTCATCAATAATTCTTTTAACTAATAAATAAGTTTTTCCATCATTGGTTGTAAGTAAATGATTAACTTGTGGAAGATTTTCTTTATCAAATCTAATTTCAAGAATATCAGATCAAAATCTAATTATTTTTCCCATTATTTATCTCCTAATTTTCTTGCAATTTCATCTAAATAAGAATTCTCAAATTCCACAAATTCATGTTCATACTCGACTTTTCAATCTAGACCAATGTAATTTGAATATTGTTTCAATGAATAAGCAAAATAATCTCTAATAAGTTTATCATCATAATCTGTAGTTGATTGGATTAAATCATATGTAGCTTTTGCATCAGCGTTTGTTTCAATTAATAGATTGATAAATCTTAAGGCTTTTTCTTCTTCTTTAATTCCTCTCAGAATGCTTCAAGAAATTAATTTTGACATCAAGAAAACAAATTTAGTTGAATATAATGAATAACCTTTTTGAATGAACATTTTATCAATCATTTTACCCTTATAAAGAAGTTCAGCAGTTTCTTTATTTAACTCATAATCTAATGCTGCTAATTTTAAATGTCTCTTATATTGTCTATATGTTTTTCCTACCTCAGAGGCCACTCTTGACATGATTCTATTTTGTACTGATGAACCGGTTCTTGATACTGAGAGATTAATATTAATTGCAGGTAAAATACCTTGCGAAAATAAATCAGCACTTGTTACAATTTGCCCATCTGTAATAGAAATAACATTTGATGCAATTAAGGATGTAATATCGCCATCGACTGTTTGCAATATTGGTAATGCAGTAATTGTTTTTTTGTCCTTAAATGAACCTGCTCTTTCAAGAAGTTGTGAATGAGCAAAGAAAATATCTCCTGGCATTGCTTCTTTTCCAACTGGTTTATCAGTTAATAGTGCAATTTCACGAATGATATTTGCATGCTTAGTTAAATCATCAAAAATGATAATAACATCATCTTCTTTCGCAATATTTTCAGCATGTGCCATTCCTACATATGGCGCTAGATATTGTTCATATGAACTTGTTGCTGGGGCATCAATAATGATTGTATTTTTTAAGGCATCATTTTCTTTTAGAATGTTATAGATCTTAGAAATACTTTCTTTCTTTTGTCCAATTGCAACATAAATACATTTTGTATTACTCTTTGCTTGATTTAGAATTACGTTAATTGCAATATGTGTTTTACCAGTTTGACGATCTCCGATAATTAATTCACGTTGTCCCATTCCAATCGGAATCAATAAATCAATCAATGTAAAACCAGTATATAATTGCTTATCCAATGTTTTTACACTCATTAATTGATGTGCTAATTTAAATGCTGGTCCTTGTGGATCTGAATCTTGCTTTTGAATTTCTTTTTTTGTTGGTAAAACAATATTTCCAAAAACATCAATAACACTACCAAAATGTTCTTTGGAAGTAAAAACATCACTACTTTCAATTGGGATGATGACATCATCAATTTTAATTTCTTTATTCTCATTATTTGCTAATAGGTAGGCTTTATCTTCTGAAGCATTAATTAAAATCATTTTAATGCTTTTGTCTCTTTCACAAACAAATAATTGAGATTGTTCATAATTAAATTTGCCCTGAACTTCAATAATATAATTGAAGATTGAAGTTACTTTTGGTTTACTATATTCCTCTAAACTGCAAATATTCTTCATAATTAAATTTCCTTACTACTAATTAAAATAACTTTTTTTAACATATATTCTTAGATTTTGTGAATTAGATGAAAAATATAAGATTAAATTAGGTAAAAATTCGACATAATAATTTGCTTTAATTAAATGATTTAATTCTTCATTAAATGTTTTTTCGAATTGATTATTTGACTCAATCTTATCATTGGTTTCCAAGATAAATGGGACTTTCTTATCAAAACTAAATTTATTATTAAGTTCAAAATCAATTACTATATTTTTTAAAACTAATGGTAAATAATTATTTAGTGTTTCTTTAATTTTAGATAGAAAACTTATTACGTCATTATCATTTTGACTTAATTTTGATTTCAATAAAATTGTTGAGATGAATTTCTTGTAATCAATAAAATTACTTTTTTTTAATATTCCATTTTCTTCCATAAAAAAAAGAATTTTTTCTTTATTTCTATCAATTGAAATTTCGGGTTTCTTTTTCATTTTTTACCCCTTTTTTAATCTTAATTAAAGTTTTGTTTATGCTATATATTAAAAATAATTCAATTATTATATAAGAAAAATATAAAATACCATACTATTTTTTAAATTAATAAATTAATTTAAAAGAAATAGTCTTATTTTAATCTTTTTTAAGATTTTCATTTTAAAAAGAATTTATAAAAAAAAGTAAGTTCTAATTTGAACTTACAATTATAAATTACAATTATTTTTCTTTTGCATACACTGATGCAAACTTACGGTTTATTCTGTTTTCGAATTTTACAATTCCATCAATTAAAGCATATAAGGTATCATCTTTTCCTCTACCAACATTGTTGCCTGGAAAAATCTTTGTACCTCTTTGTCTATAAATAATGCTTCCTGCACTCACAAATTGTCCATCAGTTGCTTTAACACCAAGTCTTCTACCAGCCGAATCTCTACTATTCGAAGTTGTTCCACCAGATTTCGTATGTGCCATGGTTATTTCTCCTTAATTTCAGTAATTTGTACTCTTGTATAAGGTTGACGGTGTCCTAATTTACGTTTGTGTGTTGATTTTGCATTATGTCTATAAACAACAATTTTCTTTGCCTTACCTTGTTTTTCAATAATTCCAGAAACAGAAACTTCATCTAAATAAGGTGTACCAATTTTGCTTTCAATTGCTAAAACTTTGTTAAATGTAACAACATCTCCAACATTACCTTCAATTTTTTCAATGAAAATAACATCGCCTTTTTTAACAATTAATTGTTTTCCACCTGTTTCAATAATTGCAAACATTTAAACTCCTTATATTTTGTCACATCCTTAGGGTACTTAAAAAGTTTGGAAACCGGTTTGGAATGGTTACTCTATAAGTAACGTAAAGAATTATACCAAATACTTATACCTTTTATTTAACAAAATAAAAAGAAACATAAGGGTTTCTTATGTCTCTTAGTTTGAGTATTTATTACTATTCGAAATCATCTTCTTCGTCATTACTGCCATCATCAACAACTGCATCTTCTTCTTCATAAAGATCTTCATTTTCTTCATCTTCTAATAAATCTTCAGAGGTTTGAGATTCATTAAATTCTTCAGTTAATGCATCTAAATCAATTTCATTTTCATTATCATTATCAGATTGAACTTCGCCATCTTCACTTTCTTCTTTATACTCAGAATCAAGGATTGAAGTAAAGTATTTGATTGATGGTTTAATGTCATATTTTGAGTGTTCTTCAAAATTATCTAGAGCTGTTCCAGAAGGAATTTTTTTACCAACAATAATATTTTCTTTTAATCCTGTTAGATGATCTGTTCTTGATGAAATTGATGCGTTAACTAATATCTTGGATGTTTCTTGATATGATGCTGCAGCTAAGAACGAATCAGATAGAAGTGGAACTTGTTTTGCACCTTTGATGATTACATTTCCATAAGCAGGTTTTTTATTTTCAGATAATAGAGTGGCATTTTCTTCTTGATAATCAAAGATATCAACGATTGCTCCAGCAAAGAATTTCGAATCACCTGGTTCGCTAATAATGATTTTTGACATCATTTGTCTAATAATGATTTCAATATATTTATCACTAATTGCAATACCTTGAATTCTATAAATTCTTTGAATTTCTTTTAATAAGTAATTTTGAACAGTAATTACGTCTGTTAATGCTAATAATTCTTTTAGAATAATTGGACCTTCTGATAGTTTTTGACCTATTCTTACTTCGTCACCAACTGCAACTCTTAGTTTCTTATTAGTTTCAACTAAAACTTGTCTTACTACACTATCATTATCAGCATTTGTTGTTTGAATTGAAACAATGAATTCATTTTCAACTTTTTTACTCTTTTCAATCTCAACAATAACACCTTGGTATGGTGAGATTGTTGCTGGACGACCTCATGGTTGATCATGGGCATCAATTAATTCGATTAAACGAGTAAAACCACCAGTAATATCCTCAACTCCAGCTACCCCTCCAGTGTGGAATGTACGCATTGTTAGCTGGGTACCGGGTTCACCGATTGATTGCGCTGCAATAATACCAACTGCTTCACCAATGTTTACAACACGGTTAGTTGATAAATCTTTTCCAAAACAAACCTTACATACACCATTACGTGTGTTGCAACCAAGAATTGATCTAATTTCAACCTCAGTTATCCCTGCATCAATAATTTTTTGTGCAATCTTGTTTGTAATTAAAACATTTCTTTCACAAATTAAATTGTCTTCATCATCATAGATTGGTTTATTTGAAAATCTACCAATAATTCTTTCTTTTAGAGGAACAATAATTTGTTTTGTTTTATTATCAACGATATTTCTTGCTAAATATCCATATTCTGAATGACAATCTGCTTGTCTTACAACAATATTTTGCGCAACATCAACTAAACGTCTTGTTAGATATCCAGACTTAGCTGTATTGAGTGCTGTATCAGTTAATCCTTTTCTAGCACCGTGTGTTGATGAATAGAATTCGAATGCTGTAAGACCTTCAATGAATGAAGATTTAACAGGAACTTCAACTGTTGATCTAACAACTCTATCGTTTTTAGCATCAGCTTTTGTAGTTTTAGTGTTATTTGCCATCAATCCACGCATACCAGCTAATTGAACATAGTTAGAAATATTACCACGAGCTCCTGAATTAATCATTGTAATAACAGGGTTTTTTGGATTTTCTTTAATAATGTTTTCTAGTTCAGATTGAATCTTATCCTTTACTTCTGCTCATTTTTTGATTGTCAATGAGTAACGGTCATCATCAGTGATTAATCCTAAGTTGTAGTATTTCTTTAATTTATTAATATATTCATCACCTTCGGCTAAGTATTCTTTTTTCTTATTTGTTTCAAGAATATCTGAAAATGAGATTGAAATACCAGAAGTAGTTGAGTAATCAAATCCTAATTGCTTAATGTCATCAAGAATGGCTGCAACAATGTTTGTATAACTAAATCAAACATTATCAAGCATTTTTGCTTTTTCTTTAAATGAGATAGGAGAAGTATTTTCACCATAATATCTTTCTTTTGTATCATGTTGAATTTTTCTTTTTTCTCTTAGAACAAATTCAGTCAATAAATCAGCATGTTCTTTTTCTAATAATTGACCTTTATAAGTTTTAATTTTTAGAAACTCTAAAACAATATCTGATTCATTTAGATCATTGATTTTATCAATTACTTGTGCAACATCAGCAATACTGATTGTGGCAACATAGTTATCAAACATGTAACGAATGATTTTAGCGATATTCTTCTTATTAAAAGCTTCTTGTGTAGGAAGATTTTTAATATAGTTAGCAATATGAGTTCCAGCTTCAACTACATATGTATTCTTGAATTCATTTTTATAGTCATCTAAATTATTTGCCTTTGTGACTTTATTGTCATAAATGAATGGAAAATTCTTTGGAAAGACATTGTTGAAAATGAATTTACCGACAGTTGAAATCACATACAACTTCTTATTGATTGGAAAACCTCTAAATAATTTCAGACTCTTAACTTCTTCAGCTGGCAATGCAACTCTTGCATGTAATGAAACTTTTTTTGCTTCAAGTGTACGCATCATGTGGTCGTAGTCATCAAACACTCTACCTTCACCTAATGCATCTCTTTCTTCAATTGTTAGATAGTAAAGACCAATAATCATATCTTGTGAAGGGTTGATAATTGGTTCTCCATCTTTAGGTCCTAGAATGTTTTTGTTAGCTAACATTAGTTCACGACTTTCTAAAAGCGCTTGTTCAGAAATTGGAACGTGAACTGCCATTTGATCCCCGTCAAAGTCAGCATTGAATGGGGTACATACTAAAGGATGCAATCTAATTGCTTTTCCTCTAACTAAAACTGGTTCAAAGGCTTGAATTGATAAACGGTGTAGAGTTGGTGCTCTATTTAAAAGCACTAATCTTCCTTTGATTGCTTCAGCAATATGAGGTCAAATAATCGGATTTTGATCCTCAATAATCTTCTTTGCATTTTTTACAGTTGAAGCGACTTGTTGATCAATTAAACGTGCAATAATTCATGGTTCAAATAATTTTGCCGCCATTTCACGCGGAATACCACATTGATGCATTTTCAAATTAGGACCAACAACAATTACTGAACGTCCTGAATAATCCACACGTTTTCCAAGTAAATTTTGTCTAAAACGACCTTTTTTACCTGTTAGTGAATCTGAGATTGATTTGAATGGACGATTATCCTTTGATAAAACTGGATTTGGGCTTCTTCTTTGGTTATCAATTAAAGCATCAACTGCTTCTTGAATCATCCGTAGTTCATTTTGAATAACTAGAATTGGGGCATCCTTTTCTTGTCATTGTTGCAAACGATTATTTCTAATAATTACACGACGGTATAATTCATTGATATCTGAAGTGGAGTGTCTTCCACCATCAAGTTGAATTAAAGGTCTTAAGTCAGCTGGAATAACTGGAAGATTATAAATTAGCATATTTGTTGGAGATTGTTTAGATTCAATGAAAGCATTGATAACTTGCAATCTTTTATACAATTTTTCTCTTGCTTGTTTGGTAGTTGTTGCAAATCTACCTGGGTTTTTTGATTCTTGAACATTAAGTTCACGCACTTGTTTAGTTACAAGTTCTTTTTCAGCATTTAAATCAAGATTTTTTAATAGATATTCAATTGCTAAAGCACCAGTCATAATCTTTGCACTTGAATAATGTTCAATAACTTCATTTAATTCATAGAAATCAATTCCATATTCTTGACCAATCTTAGATGTTGCTTTTTCGACTAATTGCTCAATTGTCTCACTTATATCTTCATAAGCTTCTTTTTGGTCGGGATTTTTTGGATCAAAACGACTTAGTAATTCATCTAATGCCTCTTTATAAATAACAGCAGCATCATTGATTTCAATAATTAAGTTTTTAGGAAGTGATTTTAATCCCCCATCTTCAACGACAATATGATTTTTATAGTAGATTAAATTTTCCAATTCTTCTCTTCTAACTACTTCGCTAATGTTATCGCTTGAAATTCTTAAACCAAGTAATTTATAAAGAATTGAGTGGTCAACTTTAAAGTATCAAAAATGTACAACAGGACTATTTAGTTTAATGTGACCCATATGATTTCTACGAGCAATCTTAGGTAAAATTTGAACTTTTTCTTGCTTACACAATTCAGTTCTTGTACAGTATGAACCTTCATTGATTTTCTTATATTTATATCCACAAACAGGACATCTATAATCAATCATTGGACCAAAAATTATTTCATCAAACAAACCACCCTTTTCTGGTTTATATGATTTGTAATTAATTGTTTCAGGTTTTGTAACTTCACCATGAGATCATTTTTCAACATCCTCTGGAGTTGCTAACGATAGTGAAATTTTATTGATTTTTGCTTCATCAAATAAACTATATTTTAAATTATCTCTCATTATTCAACTCCTCCATCTCAATCTTGTTGGTACTTAGTATCAACTCTTTCTTTATCAATGTTACTATCATCTGCATCATCAATTGCTTCAAGTTTCATTCCTAAACCCTTTAACTCATGTACTAAAACATTGAATGATTCAGGCATACCAGGTTGTGGTAGTTTAGTTTTTCTTGCAAGAGCATTATATAGTTGGTTACGTCCATTAATGTCATCTGATTTATAAGTTAGAAATTCTTGTAATAGATTTGAAGCTCCATAAGATTCAATTGCTCATGTTTCCATTTCCCCAAATCTTTGACCCCCATTTTGGGATTTCCCCCCTAGAGGTTGTTGTGTAATTAAAGAATATGGACCAACTGAACGTGCGTGCATCTTATCATCAACCATGTGGTAAAGTTTTAAGTAATACATGATTCCAACTGATATTGGTTGATCAAAAGGTTCGCCTGTTCTTCCATCATAAACAGTTAGTTTTCCTGATGGAGCAATATTTGCTTCCTCTAAAATTTCTTTAATTTGATTATGTGTAATTCCATCAAAAATTGGTGTTACAAATTTTGTATTTAATTTTTTAGCAGCTAAGCCAAGGTGTAATTCAAGTACTTGTCCAATATTCATACGTGAAGGTACCCCTTGTGGGTTTAAAACAATGTCAAGTGGTGTTCCGTCTTCTAAATATGGCATTTCTTCAACAGGAAGCACAATCGATACAACACCTTTGTTTCCATGACGCCCTGCCATTTTGTCACCGACTTTAATTTTTCTTTTTTGTGCAATAGAAACCTTAACTATTTGTTCAATTCCATCTTCTAGAGCATCACCCATCTTGCGACTTAAAACGTCTACAGCAACAACGGTTCCATTGTGACCATGTTTAACTTTTAGAGATGTATCTTTTCTAGATGCAGTTTTTTGACCAAAAATGGCTGCCATAAGTTTTTCTTCAGGAGTAGGGTTTTCCTCACCTTTTGGTGATGTTCTACCAACTAATATATCTCCGGCTGACACTTCTGATCCAACTCTTACAATTCCATTTTCATCTAGGTGACGTTTTGAAAAGTTAGATACGTTTGGAATATCTGCAGTTAGTATATCTTCACCAGCTTTTGAATGTCTAAATTGGATTGTTTGTTCTTCAATATGAATTGATGTATAAACATCATCTTTAACTAATCTTTCGGATAAAACAACAGCATCTTCATAGTTAAATCCATGTCAAGTAGTAAAACCTACTAAAACATTTTTTCCAAGTGACATCTCACCATTTTTCATGGATGGTCCATCAACCAATAAGTCGCCTGCCTTAATTTCTTGATTTAATTTAACAAGTGGAACTTGATGAATCAATGTTCCTTGGTTTGAACGTTCAAATGTTCTTAGATAATATGAATCTACCTTACTTGATTCATTTCTTTTAACTCTAATTACATTAGCATCAACATAACTCACAATTCCATCATATTTTGCAGTTATATTTGTTGATGAGAATTTAGCTATATCTGCTTCAACACCAGTTGCTACTAAAGGCACTTCTGGGAATAATACCGGAACTGCTTGACGTTGCATGTTCGAACCCATAAGTGCACGGTTAGCATCATCATTTTCCAAGAATGGAATTGCTGAAGCTGCAATAGAGGTCATTTGACGGTTTGAAACGTCAATATAATCAACTTCTGAAGCAGGAACTTCAAGATATTGATTATCACGACGAGCAATGACATTGGTATCAACAATTAAATCGTCTTTAATTGATACTGTTGATTGTGCAAATGTATATCCTGCTTCTTCGATTGCTGTCAAGTATTGAACATTAGAAAAATCAACTTTCTTATTTTTAACTCTGAAATATGGGGTCTTAATAAATCCATATTTGTCAATATCAGCAAATGATGCTAAATTTAGAATCAATCCAATGTTTGGACCTTCTGGAGTTTCAATTGGACATATTCTTCCATAGTGGGTTGGATGTACATCACGAACCTCAAATTGTGCAGTATCACGATTTAGACCACCAGGTCCAAGTGATGTTACACGACGTTTATTAGAAATTTCAGCAAGAGGGTTACATTGATCCATAAATTGTGATAACTTAGATGTATTAAAGAATGATTTAAATTGATTAAAAATTGGTTTATTATTTGTTACATTCTTTGGCGTAATCTTAGAAATTTCCTTGGTCGAAATTCTTTCACGTGTATTTTTTTCTAATTTAATAAGTCCAATTCTAAATTGATTTTGTAATAACTCACCAATTGTAACAATTCTTTTATTAACAAGCGAATCCGGATCATCATCACTTCCAATGTTTGAAAGCAAGTTAAAATAATAAGAAATTGTTGCAACTAAGTCAGGAATTAATAAGAAGTTTTCATTCGAATTTGGATCATTACCTAAAACTTGAATCTTATTTGTGTCATTTAATAAATCATTTTCAGTAGGATACACAAAAACTCTAGATACTGAAAGTCTATTCGCTAAGTTTTCATTACCTTTAACTTCAATTTGATTTCCATACATTAAAGGAGTTGCGTCAGGTAATTTTCATAAAGGAAGAATACCAAGTCTAAATTCCTCAGCAATTTTTCTAGCAATATCTCAATTAATTAACAATCCACGGTTATATCTTACAACACCATCTCTATCTAATAAATCTTCAGCTAGATAGGTATTAACTAATCTTTCACCAATATCTAACTTACGATTTAATGTGAAACGACCAGTTTCAGTAAGACTATATCTTTTTTCGTTAAATAGAGTTAGAGGAATCAAATTACGTGCCGATTCAGCAGTCATTCTATCACCTTTTCTAATTAAACGATAAATTGTTTCTTGTGCATCGCGTGTAATTTCTTCATCTGAATTTCCAAGTGTTTTATCTCTTTTTAGAGTTTCATTTAACTCTGGAACTTCTCCGAACATTCTTTTGATTGATCTTTCACTAAAACCAAGTGCTTTTAAGAATGTTGTTAATAAGAATGATTTATTTTTATCAATATGAACCTTAATTGTGTCAGGATTAGATGAGGTTGTTTTGTGATATATTTCGACTCATGAACCAATTTGGGGAATAATTTCAACCTTATTGAATAAATCGTTAGCTTGTTTGTTTCTAACGTTTACACCAAAATATGCACCAGTTGAACGAATTAATTGGGAAGCAATAACTTTTTCAGAACCATTAATAATAAATGAACCACCATAAGTCATGATTGGAATTTCAGCAAAAACTACTTCTGCTGAAATTACTTCACCAGTTTCATCATTAATTTGTTTTAATCTTGCTTTTAATTTCCCAATGTAAGAAGATCCTTTTTGTTTTGCTTCTTTGATTGATTCGAACTCGGTTTTATTTGGATATTCAAACACTGCAGAGTTTTCAATGTATTCAATCTTAACTTTTCCTCTAGCTTCAATTGGATATATGTTTCTTAATTCTTTCTCAACACCTACATTTAAAAATTGTTCAACTGAGTCTCTTTGCATTTTTAAAAAGTCTGGGGTATCGAATTTTTTTTGACTAACTGAGTAGTCTCTACGTTCAGTGATTGGTCCAAATTTTCTTAAAACGTATTGTGATTTATCACTCATATCTAACCTCATATAAATTTATTTATTTTTTGTTTATTAGAATTCTACTAATGTTTTTTTTGCCCATATATATGCGCATATATACCTATTATAAAAAAGACAAAAACGGCTTTATAAAAGCTCGTTTTTTTATTTAATTTATTAGTCTAAAACAACTTCAGCTTTAGATTCAGCTAACTTAGCTTTAATTTCTTCAGCTTCTTCTTTCTTAACATTTTCTTTTAGTAATACTGGTGCTGATTCTACTAATTTTTTAGCATCCATTAAAGGTAATCCTAAAATATCTTTAACAGCTTTAATAACAGCTAATTTGTTTCCACCGTCTGATTTTAGGGTTACATTAAATAATGTTTTTTCTTCAACAGCTTCAGCTGCAGCTGGAGCAGCGGCTGCTACAACAGCACTAGGATCAATACCAAATTCTTCTTTTAGTCCTTCAACTAATTCCATTACTTCTTTGATATTCATTTCTTTTAGCGCAGAAACGAATTCTTCTTTTGTTAATTTTGCCATTTTTTATTATCTCCTTAAATTCTAGTTTATATTATTCAGATACTTTTCCTTGTTTTACTAACTCATTTAAACCGATAGCTAAATTTCTAATTGGTGCAAGCAATGAGTTTCCAAGAATCATAAGTGATTCTTCATATGAAGGAAGTTTGGATATTTCTAATAAAGTTTTTGCATCAACAACTTTGTTTTCATAAATTCCGGCAACTAATTCCAATGCAGGAAAATCTTTTTGAAACTTAACTAAAGCTTTTAGTGAACTTAAATCGTCTTGTTTTGCAAACACAAAAATATTTTGTCCAACTAAGAAATCATTTAAAGATTCATTTTCATCAGATTTTAGCGCTTGCTTTACTAAACGGTTTTTATAAACCTTTAAAAGCACACCATGCGCAGCTAATTCTCTACGAATAACTTGTAGTGAGGCTACATCTAAAGTCTTGTATGTAGCAACATATAGCGCTTTTGATTCTTGAAGATTTTTTGCTATTTCATCTACAACTAAAACTTTAGCATCTCTTAATGCACTCATTTTTTCCTCCTTACTAAATATTAATAAATTGCAATAACAAAAACATTTCACATACTTGGTAACATAATTAAGCTTTTTTTAGGCCGTTACTGTCTTCATATATTGCGTTAGCATTATATCATATTTTTTTTAAAAAAATAAGTCATAAAATTTTTTTGTCAAATTTAAAAAATCATAGCCCTTTAGCTATGATTAAACATCAATAAAAAACTTCTAATTTATATCCTTAATAAGTTAAGATATTACTAAATTTAAAATCAGGATTTTCTTTACTAATTCCATTTGCAAATAAATTGGTTTTAAAAGCATCCCCATATAGTTTCTTTAGTTCATCTTTATAGGATTTAGTTTGATCTTTTCCTCCACCATAAATTAGATCATATTGCGGCAGGTTATATTGTCCATAAAGACCTTGATAATTAAATCCTTCAGACCTGAATGCACTTGACAAACCAACTCTTCCAAATGAATTTGTCGCATAATAGATTGAAACAAGTTCATTATTTTGGTTTCGTATTGAAGAACCTGAAGCACCAGCGACTGGAGCATAACGTCTTGGCATATAACCTAATGAGATATTGATATATTTCTTGCCATCTAACTCATAAAATCCATCACCAAATTTAGGAACTGCTAAAAATGTATCAACTAACCCAGGTAAATTAGAAAATGTCCGATAACCAACATTGTAAGATAAAAAGTTTCCTTGATCTTTTTTGTTTTCAAGATTAAATATTTGTTGATTGATTTTTGATTCATAGTATTCATATTCTGAGTTAAATCAAAGACTAAAATTAATTCTTGCTTGTTCAAGTGCTAAAGCATCTTTGTATTGATCTAAATAAAAATCACCACTACTTTGCGGCCATCCAACTGCATATAAATATTCTTGATCTTTATTGAATTTTCCTTTCAGAGGAAAATCAATTTTTTTGTAATCTTTTAAATAAGAGTTTTTTACAAACTTAATTTGCTTGTCTTTATTATTAGCATAATTGTTTGTAATTTCTTTTGCTAGATTTTGCGCAAAGTTATTATCTTTTAGATGTAGGTATTTTTGGTCAACAAGATTTTCATTTGATAATGCACTAAAATTATTTATCTTTGTAAAATCAATCTCAAGGACAGCAAAGTCAGTAAATGCGCCATAATCTTTGTATTTTTCTCTTTGCTCAGGAATTAAGAATTTTGAAGGGTTGTCCTTTAAATAATCTACTCCATCAAAAACTTTTTTAATTGCATCTTTATTGTTGAAATAAAAAGTTGTGATATTATCATCTAATCTTGAAACATTTAAGTTAGTCCCTACTTTTAGATTACTATCAATCTTTGTAATTGCAAATGAAGTTAAATCTTTCGTTAGGGCTTTAGCAACGTGTGAATTAGTTCCAAAGTATCATTTTGTCGGATATCCATTTTCATTCAATTGGTAATCTAAAATTCACATTGTTCCATTTTCAGAAAGAGTATAACGATCTTCAGCAGCTAATGCTCTAAATTCAGTCACCTTTTTCTCAAGAATTTCAATTTCTTTTTGCAGTGTATGATTTGTATAATGATTTATATTTGCATCATATTGGCCAAGTTCTTCATTTTTCTTTTTAAGTAATCCTTGAGTTAGACTTGAATCACTATTATTTTTAATTCTTGCATCTCATTCAGAAGCAAGAATTTCTTTATTTTTTCTTAATTCTTCAATCTTTTGATTAATTAAATTCCTAAATTCTTGTTCTTTATTTTCTTTCTTTCAATATTCAATACTATTGGTTAACTCAGTAATTTCTTTAGTAAAAAGGTTTTTTCTTGTTAGATTAATTGAAAAAGTTTGTTTAGCAATATCAAGGTATTTTTCATTAACAATTTTTCTAGCCAAACCAGATGTTTTATAAACATCATTTTTACCAAGAGAATCAATTCAAGAAGGCATCTTACCTAATTCATTTCCTTCATAAAGTTCAATCCCTTCGACTTCATTTTTTTCATTATATGAAGGAAGACTGAATCCTTTTAGGGCTAAATTTTCATAGTTATCTTGACCAATTTTCGCTGCAGTTTGATTGAATTTATTAATTGCATTTGTTGAGGCTTTAACATTCTTTCTTCAATCACTTCAATCTTTTATTCCTAAGGATTTTTCAAGATATTCTTTTATATTGCTTAAATATTCATCATTATCTTTTTTAAATCTTTGATTTTGATCGGAATTGATGTATTTTGCTATTTTTATTTTATCTTTATTGTTACCTAAGGATTTAAGATATCTTGTGTTATTTAAAGAATTTGGTGACTTTTTCAAACCTAATAATCTATATTGAAAACTTTCTTGTTTCTTAGTATTTTTAATAGTAAAAATTACATTAATTATTGCTTCGTCATCCTTAAGTTCATCATGATCAATAATCACATTTGAAATTTGAAAATCAATCTTATTAAGTAAATTTTTATTTTTAGGAGTAATTGTAATATATAGTTCTTTTTCTTTTAATTCTTCTGGACTAAGATTTTTAATATTAGAATCTGGATGATTTTGAATGTTTAGATCAAAATGATCTTCAATATTATTTGAAGATGTTAAGTTCCTATAGTCATAATCAAATTCTTTATCTGAATAGGAGGGATCTCATTTTAGATTGCCATCTAAGTTATTGGTTTCATTCTTTTTGCATGACAATGCAACAAGAGGAGTACTCAAAAGAAAAATACTAAAGACTGGAAATAGAAATTTCCTATTATTTATTTTTTTCATCTTATTATCCTTATTTTAATTAGTTAAAAGTTTCATCAGAACTATCTTCAACATTAAAACCATATTTAGTTAGTTGATTTTTTAGTGCAATTGCATTTGAATCGACTTGAATTGGATTTCCAATCTCAGTTAGTTTTAAAAGAATTCTTAAATTACTTAGTGCTGAGGAACTAAGTTCACTGTTGCCAGAAATTCTAATACTTTGCGTTTCCAGCACATTACTAAATTCAATTTTAGCTTTTGGTGGACCTGGTTCATCATGCGCAATCACGCTATCAAATTGTGCATTATCAAGATCATCAGCACTAATTTCAAATCATTGTTTATCATTAAAGAATTTAACGTTCTTTAATTTTCTACTTCGATTAGATTCCTTAATATAATCAGAAAAAACTAGATGTTTTAAACTCTTAATTGAAGGTGCTCTTGAAAAATCAATTCTTGTAGGATAACTATTATTTCCTTCGTCAGTATCAGGATCTAACCCAGGACCAAAATTACCTTGAAAAACACCTTCGTTATTTCTTACATAGTAAGCCATCCGAAGACCTTCGTTTATACGTTTGAATTTCTCTTTTGGATCTGATTGTTCTTTTTTAATATCACTCTCTTCAAAAGCAAGAGTATTGAAAACAATTCTTGAAGCCATATCAAATTTTTTAGAATCAAGATTGATATTGTAATCAATTGTATTAACTCACGCAACCCCTCTTAATGCTAAAGGATTGATTGATCAATTATCTAGTAGTGCATTTCCAATTGTAAAGATTGATAATTCCTTGATTTCTTTATTTTCTAATTCAATTAATGCTTCAGTATTTGTTGCTCGATCATCAAAGAATAATTCAAGTTGGGGAAGCTTATTAGGTAAGGCTTTAAAGATTCTTCTAAAACTTTGATTAATATCTTTCTTACCCATATTTCGAATACGATATGAAGTTATTTCTATATTTTTAGATTGTAGATCTCTAATTAGTTTTTCAGTTTTTTCAAATCCAGCTTCGTTTGCTGCATCAATTTCAACCACATATCCTTTATTGATTGCAAGACCTGGGTCTTGTTTTTCTCTAGTTAATTCAGTAATCACAATCCCATCGTTATTACCGACATTGAATTCCTTGAATTTTTCATCATTTGTAACAATTCTTTTTGTTCAACCGGGATAATCCCCACTAGCAATATCACCTGAATTTCTTCCATAATATCCATCAATTGCAAATGCTCTTCTTTCTCGATTGTCTTTCTCTTGTCTTGTTGTAACTGAATTATATCCAGGGGCAGGAGAAAAGGCGTATGAAGATAACTCACCATTTTCATCAACATAAACATTATCAGCTGAAGCTGTATATCCTTGACCTAGATATTCAAGTGCTCCTTTTGATAATTTAGTAAACTTGCTATAATCTAAATTCTTAATTAATCAAGCATACTTTAAATCTTTTGAATCAAAATGAAGATTTTCTTTGTCTCTTCATTTTTTAGCGGCATCTTCGTTTAGGAAATTAACAACGTTTTCACTTTCAAGTAAACGTCAAAAACGATCAATCATTCGTTGTCATACATGACTGTTATTTCTAAAATATAAGTCAGGATCAAATTCCTTAGTTTTAGTTAGGGGAATATCATCACTTAAAAAAGTATTTGTATAGTTCTCTAAACTGCTTCATTCACCATTAACTAAATTTTTAACTGTTGCTTCCTTTAATTTTTCAGTTACTTCAATCCTTAGAACTTTTCCAACATGGTTATTAATATATGGAATTCTATTTGTAATCCTTGAATCAATATCACGTTTATCTAAAATTCTTTTTGGAGGTTTTTCAGCATGAAGAATTACTTTAACACCATTAATTACAACTTCTTTTATTTCAATATTATCTGAATCTAAATTACCGTTATTATTTGCATTTTCTATTGGTTTTGTTTCGTGATTTGACTTATCAACCTCAATTGGTTGAATTCTTTCTTCAATCTTATCTTCAGTAACAATTGGAGTCTTTAATTCTTTTAGATTATGATCAGAATTAGAAATTGAAGCATTGGATGAGTTAGCAAAACCACGATTAAAAATTTCAGGATTTGATTGATTATTATTGATGTAATTAATCCCTAAATGATTTCGATGATTAAGACTATAGACAAAAACTCCTAAGGGAATTGCTAGCAATGTAGCAATTCCTAAAGATAAAATCATTTTTTTAGTCTTTTTTGATTTAAAGGAACTCATAGATTACTTTTTCTCCTTAAGTTATTTAGGGGATTAATGCTTAATAAAATAAATAAATTATTTTAACAAAATTTAAACTATATTTATGCAATAAAATTCAATTATTAAAATAAAACTCATAACATTTTTTGGTTGCTATAAGTTTTATTTTAAAATCTAAAGTAAGAAATTATTTAATATCATCTCCAGTTAGAACTTTATTAAATTTGAAATCAGAAATTTCTTTATCTAGTCCTTCTTTAAATAGGTTAGTTTTAAAACTTCCATTTTGTTCTTTATACATTTCTTTAAGTGCATCCTTATAAGAACTCTTTTGGTCCTTACCACCACCATATATTAGATCATATTGAGGTAAATTGTATTTGCCATATAATCCTTCATAATTGAATCCTTCAGATCTAAATGCCACAGCCATACCAACACGCGCTGATGTATTAGTTGCATAATATACTGCAACTAATTCATTATTTTGGTTTCTTATTGAAGAACCTGAGGCTCCACCAATTGGAGCTCATCTACGAGGCATATAAGCAAGTGCCATATTAGCATACTTTTTACCATTAATTTCAATAAAATCATCACCTGCTTTTGGAGAAGCAATAAATGTATCTAGAACTCCTGGTTTATTTACAAATGAACGATAACCAATTTGATAAGATAAGAAATTACCACGTTTGAATTTTTCTAGGTTTTCAGGGCTAACGTATGAATTTTCGCCAGATACAACTGGTGACTTAAAGTATTCAAATTCAGTATTTGTTCAAAGACTAAATGAATGATCTTGTTGTTCTCTTTGATCATCATCAACATATCTTTCTAAATAATAATCACCTTTTGAAGAAGGCCATCCAACTGCATAAAGTTGATCAATATTACTATCTATTTTGCCTTTAAAAGGGAAATCGATTTTTTTGTAATCTTTAAGATATGAATCTTTTTTAAATTTGATGTGCTTATTAGTTCTATCTTTGTAATTATTAGTAATATCTTTAGCTAATTCTTCTGAAAATTTATCAGTTTCATTTTTTACATATGATTTTTTATCAAGAAGAGAATTGTTATTTGCAGTAATTGATAGATGCTCTTTTTTTATCTTTGAAAAGTCAATTTCAAGCACTGCGAAGTCAGCAAAGGAGTGCAAATCTCCAAATTTAGCCTTTGATTTTTCTGATAAGAATTTTTGTGCTTTATGATCATCTTTTAAGAAGTCAACACCATCAAATACTTTTTTTATTGCACCTTTTGCATCATTTGTAAACCCATAGGTATGGATCTTATCATCCAATCATGAAAGTTTCAATGTTGAACCAACTTTTAAATCATCACTAACTTTTGTAATTGAAAAAGTCTCCAAATTATCAGTTAGAGCTCTAGCAACATGTGAATTAGTTCCAAAATATCATTTTGTTGGATATCCTTGCTCATTAAGTTGATAATCTAGAATTCACATAGTTCCATTTTCTGGAATAAGTTCTTTCTTCTCTCTTTTATTTTCTTCAGCTTTTTTCTTAAATTCAGCTATTTGATCTGTTAAAAATTCAATATATTTATTGTTGTCTAATTCTTCATAATATTTAATACTTTTATCGTAGTCATCTAATGCTTTCTTTTTTCTTTCTTCTTCAGCATTTTTTAAAGTTTTGTCTAACTTTGCAATTTTTGCATCAAATTCTTTTTCAACAACTTGTTTATCTTTTTTTAGTTGTTCTAATTTATCCTTTTTTAATTTATCAAATTCATTAGTATTCTTTGTCAAATATTCAATATCAGATTCATTTTTTGCTATTTCGTTTTTTCAATCTCTTAAATTACTTAAACGTATTGAGTAGGTTTGCTTAGCAATATCTAAATAATGTTCATTAACAATTTTTCTAGCCAAACCAATTGAAGCATCAGGATTTTGTTTTCCAATAACATCAATTTCAGATGGTCTCTTTGGCATTTCTTGACCTTCTAGAATATCTAGTCCATCAATTTCTGACCCACCATTCTTATATGAGGGTAGACTAAAACCTTTATAAGCTTGATTTTCAAAAGTATCTTGACCTAGTTTTTTTGCTTTTTCATCAAATGTGGATATTTGAGTTGATGAAGCCTTAAGATCTTTTCTTAATGATTGTCATTCTTTAATTCCAGTTGCAAAAGCCAAATAATCCTTTAACCCTTTTAGATGTTTTTCATTATCAATCTTAAAACGCTCTTCTTGTGATTTTCTAATGTACTCATTAATTTCTTCATTTTTCAATGAAGAAGGAGTGTAATTAGAAGGCCTATTCCCACTTCGATCAGTATTATTTGGATTTGAAGCTAATCCATTCAAGCTAAAGGTCTTTACTTCCTGGGTTTTGTTTTTTTTGTTTTTATTATTAAATACAACAATAATCTCTGCTTCACCGGTGACATTAGCTCTTGGTTCTAATTTAATTCCATCAACTCTATAGTCAATTTGCTTCTCAAATTTCTTATTTTTAAATTTAAGATCTAAAAAACCTGGTTGCGATTGAAGTTCTGAAGCATATACATTATCTTTTTTACCTGAAAAGAATTTAGCAAAAGAAACTTCAAAAATATCTTCAAGATTTTTTCCATCAAAAGAAGCAATATCTTTCTTAAATTGGTCATCAGAGTAATTTTTATCTACTTCGTTATTTTTATTTTCACTGTCATCATTAATCTTGTTATTTTTTTCACAAGAAATTGCTAATAAAAATGGAACACTAAGCATTGCTGTTCCAATAAAAGAAAACAATATCTTATTATGCTTTAGATTTTTTTTCATAAGTTTTTTCCTTATTAATTAATCAATACGATATTTTTTTAATTTAAGCATTAGTTAAACGAATCATCCTCTGATGAAGAAGAGGAACCTGAATATTCAGATACATTGTATCCTCTAGCACTTAATTGAGATTTAAGTTCACTAGCATCACCTTCAACTTCTATATTTCTAGGAATTTCAGCAAGTGAAATTAAGACACCTAAATTAGATAGCGCTGATTCAGTTAATTGAGCTTTTCCTTTAATTCTAATTTTTTGGGTAATTGTTCCATTACTAAATTCAATCTTAGTTTTAGGAGGTGCTGGCTCGCCAATTGCCATGACACTATCTAATTGACCACCATCTAAGTCATCTCCAGATACTTCAAAATATGATTTATCATTGAAGAATTTTAGGTTCTTTAGTTTTCTTGGTCGATTATTTGAATTAAATTTATCATAGAATACTAAACCTTTTAGACTCTTAATTGAAGGTGCTCCTGAAAAATCAAGTCTTGTTGGATAACTACTATTTCCTTCGTCATTATCTGGATTATTTCCAGGTCCAAAGTTACCTTGGAAAATACCTTCATTATTTCTTACATAGTAAGCCATTCTTAGCCCATCATTGATTCGTTTATACTTATCTGATGAGTTATTTTGAATATCACTTTCTTCGAACGCTAAGGTATTAAAGACAATTCTTGAAGCCGCATTTTGAATGCCATAATTGTTTGAGTAATCAATTGTGTTTATTCATTCAACACCTTTTAGAGCAAGAGGATTAATTGATCAACTATCAAGGTGAATGTTACCTAATGTAAATAATGAAAGTTCTTTGATTTTTTTATTTTCAAGTTCAATCAATGATGCAGTATTTGTTGCACTAGCAGCAAAGAATAATTCAAGGTGAGGCAAATCATCAGGAAGTGCTTTCATAATTTCTTTAAATGCTTGATTTGGATCATTTTTACCCATATTTCGAATACGATATGAAGTAATTTTTTTGCCATCACTCTTTAGTTTATTTATGAATTCTAGCGTCTTTTTATACCCTTCAGAATTTGCTGCATCTATTTCAACTGCAAGTTCTTTTCTTTCTTTTCCATCTTCAGTTTTACTTAATTCAAATACTTTGATGTCATCCCCGTTACCTATGCCATAACTATTAAATTCACCTGTAGCATCTCTTTTGGTTCATCCAGGATATTCCCCTTTATTAATTTGGTCTGGATTTCTTCCATAGTATCCTGAAATACTAAATACTCTTCTTTCTTTATTTAGTTTTTCGTAAAGAGTTGTTACTTTGTTATAACCTGCAGGAACATCATATCCATATGAATCTAATTCACCATTTTCATTGATGTAAACATTATCAGCAGTTGCAGTATATCCTTCACCTAAGAATTTTTTAGCTCCAGCAGATAAAGTATTAAATTTTGAATAATCTAGATTTTGGATCAATCAAGCATACCTAATATCATCAGAATCAAAATGTTTGTTAGAATATTCTTCTTTTTTCTCGGGTAATAGAAATTCAAGTACTCTTGGGCCATCTAATAATTTACGAAAACGTTGTAAAACTCTTTGTCAATAATCATAGTTTTGTTTGAAAAATAATTCAGGATCATATTCTCCTTCTCTTTTTTCAAATGAAAAACTACTAAAAAATGAAGTTTGAAATGCTTTAAGACCTAGAGTTTTATGGTCTAATAAGTCTTTAGAAACGGCTGCTTCTAATTCTTTTGTTACTTCGACAGAAACAACTCTTCCAACTAAGTCATACACAAAAGGATTTCTATTTGTAATTCCTGCTGCAATGTCAGCATCATTTAAAGTTTGACCTGCTGGTTTTTCAACAATTGCATTTACTCTAACACCATTGAGTTCAAGAACTACACTTTCAGTTTCTTTTTTTGGTTCTGGTTTTGGAGATGGTGTTGGCATAGGGGTTGGTTGAGGTTCATCCTTGGGGGTTTCTTCAGGTTTAGTTATTTCAATTGGTTGGACAATTGGTCTAGTATCTTCAGTTTCAATTGGAGTAGTAAGTTCTTTTAGGTTTCTATCTGTATTTGAGATTGCAGCATTAGAAGTATCAGCAGCACCACGATTAAAAATCTCAGGGGATGCTTGGTTATGATTAACATAACTTATTCCAAGATGATTTTTTTGGTTATGAGCATACAGTATTCCAGAGGATGCTATTCCCAAAACTAAACTTAATCCTAGTGCGATTGCAATTTTTTTATTTTTCTTACTTTTAAATAATCTCATAACTAAAACTAGACCTTTATTATTTATATTTTTTAATACTTAAAAATTTAAAAACAAAAGTATAGCAAAATAATTTACTAAAAAAAAAAAAAAACAATTTTCTAAAGTAAAATGCACGATTTCAACTCAAATTGAGATACTTTTTAAAATTCTAAAATTTAGAAAAATTACTAAAAAATAAGTCAAGTAACCTTCTTTTCAAGGTTTTACTTGACTTATTAAAAATGAGTTTTTTAATTTTTTAATTGATAAAAGTTTATTTTAATCTTCATCAATTGAAACTTTTCCACCACGTTTTTTAATGATTTCATCAGCTAGATTACGTGGAATTTTTTCATAGTGGTCAAATCACATTTGGTATGTACCACGACCTGTTGTCATCGATCTTAGTTGTGTTGCATAACCAAACATTTCACTCAATGGAACATATGCCTTAATTACATGTGCGCCATCATTTCTTGTTTCGTTATCACGAATTTGACCCCTTCTACGAGAAATATCTCCCATAACATCACCAAAGAAATCTTCAGGAACTACTACTGCTACGTCCATAATTGGTTCTAGTAATACAGTGCCTAATAGATCACGTCCCTTTGTTAGTGATTTTGAGGCAGCAATCTTATAAGCCAATTCAGAAGAGTCGACATCATGGTATGAACCATCAAATAATGTTGCTTTAATATCAATCATTTGATAGCCAGCAAGAATTCCAATTGCCATTTTTTCTTTAAGTCCTTTTTCAATTGACTTAATGTATTCCTTAGGAATCTTTCCACCAACAATCTTATCAACAAATTCAAAACCACCATCTGGATTTGGTTCATATTTGATTCAAACATGACCATATTGACCTTTACCACCAGATTGTTTCTTATGAATACCTTCAACCTCTGCTGATTTGGTAATTGTTTCACGGTATGAAACTTGAGGAGCACCAACACTTACTTCAACTCTAAATTCTCTCTTTAAACGATCAATAATGATATCAAGGTGTAATTCACCCATTCCAGCAATAATTGTTTGACCTGTTTCTTCATCAGTGTAGTATTTAAATGTTGGGTCTTCTGCACCTAGACGTTGTAGAGCAAGTGACAACTTTTCAGAAGCATCCTTTGTCTTTGGTTCGATTGCCTGTGAAATAACTGGTTCAGGGAAGTTCATATTTTCAAGAACTACATCTTTGTGTTTTTCATCAATTAATGTATCTCCTGTTGTTGTATATTTTAATCCAACAGCAGCACCAATATCTCCTGTTCTAACTTCTTCAATGTCACTTCTTGAGTTAGCATGCATTAATAAGATCCGACTTAGTCTTTCTTTTTCGCCTTTAGTTGAGTTGATTACATATGAACCTTTATTAATAACACCACTGTATACTCTAAAGAATGTTAGATTTCCTACGAATGGGTCATTCATAACTTTAAATGCTAAAGCAGAAAAGAATTCATCATCTGAAGCTGGAATTGTAATTTCTTCACCATTTTTGTATGCCTTCATTGGAGGGATATCAAGTGGACTTGGTAGATAATCAACAACTGCATCAAGCATTAACTTAACACCCTTGTTTTTGAATGATGTTCCACATACTACTGGGAAGTAATTAGCAGTTAATGTTGCTGTTCTAAGTGCTTTTTTCATTAGATCAACTGGAATTTCTTGTTCCATCAATAACATTTCCATTAATTCTTCATCAAAATCAGCTAATGATTCAGCTAAAGATGATCTCATTAATGAAGCTTCATCCTTCAAATAACTTGGAATTTCGATTTCCTTCATATTTTCATCGACACCACCATCGAATTCATATGCTTTCATTGTCACCAAGTCAATAATTCCACTAAATTGTGCTTCTTCACCAATATTTAGTTGAATTGCGTGAGCATTAGCTCCTAATAATTTCTTTAAAGATTCAACAGAAGCCTTGAAGTTAGCGCCCATTTTATCCATTTTGTTTACATAAACAATTCTTGGAACTCTATAGTTAGTTGCTTGTCTTCAAACGGTTTCAGTTTGAGGTTCAACACCTGATTGGGCATCTAAAACAGCAACAGCACCATCAAGTACACGTAATGATCTTTCGACCTCAATAGTAAAGTCAACGTGTCCTGGAGTATCGATAATGTTTAATCTTTTATTTTTTCAATATGTTGTTGTCGCAGCAGAAGTAATTGTAATTCCACGTTCTTGTTCTTGAACCATTCAATCCATTTGTGAAGCACCTTCGTGTGTTTCACCAATCTTATGAATTTTTCCTGTGTGATATAAAACTCTTTCTGTTGTTGTAGTTTTTCCAGCATCAATATGAGCCATTATTCCGATGTTTCGATAATCATCTAATTTATATTCTCTTGACATATGTTTTTCCTAAACTCTTAAATAATTATCATCTGAAGTGAGCAAATGCTTTATTTGACTCAGCCATTTTATGTGTATCTTCACGTTTCTTAATTGCACCACCCATTTTATTTGATGCATCAATAATTTCGTGAGCTAACTTTTCTTCCATTGTTTTATCATTTCTTAATCTGGCATATTGAATAATTCATCTTAATGCTAAAGTTTGTTTTCTTTTGGCACTAACTTCACATGGAACTTGGTAGTTAGAACCACCAACTCTTCTTGAACGAACTTCTAGTTGTGGACTTACATTTTCCAATGCGCTATTGAATACTTCCATTGGATCTTTATTAGTTTTTTCTTTGATAATATCAAATGCACTATATAAAATGTTTTCGGCAACGGATTTCTTACCATCTAACATAATTGTGTTAATTAATTTGGTAATAATTTTTGAGTTAAAAACTGGATCTGCTAAAACATCTCTAACTGGTGCTTTATGTTTTCTTGACATATTTATTTCCTTTCTTTTAACTTTCTAATTAATTACTTTTTGGTCTCTTTGTTCCATATAGTGAACGAGCTTGTTTTCTATTATTAACACCTGCTGCATCTTGTGTTCCACGAACGATTGTGTATCTAACACCAGGTAAGTCTTTAACTTTACCACCACGAATTAAAACTACTGAGTGTTCTTGTAAGTTATGTCCTTCTCCAGGAATATATGCTGTAACTTCTTGACCATTTGATAATCTAACACGGGCATATTTACGAATCGCTGAGTTAGGTTTCTTTGGTGTCATTGTTGCTACCCGAGTACATACACCACGTTTAAATGGCGCAGAAATTGCTTTTTCTTTTTTTTGTAATGAGTTATACATTTTTAGCAAAGCAGGAGCTTTTGATTTTGTGCTCTTAGCCTTACGACCTTGTTTAACCAATTGCGCAACTGTAGGCATTTTTTTCTCCTTATTTAGATATTTTTAATTAATTTTTAATTTATTATTTTACTCTTTTTATCTTATAAATAAAATACGAATAAATTATACAACAACTAAACCGGTGTTTTATCTTTTTTTTAATTTTTTTAGGTATTAAAAAAAGACCATTAGGTCTTAATTTAATAATTCAAAAATTCTAAGTTAGAAGAATCTAAATATCAATTTTATATTTATTTTTAATCTCATTAATAAATTTAGCAAGATCAATACTTTGTTCCTTTAATTTATCAAGATTCAAGTTGTTGATATCAAAGTTTTTATTACTAAAGTTTTTTTCAAAATATTCGGATACTTCTTTGTTTAATTTTTTGTTATTTTCTAATTTTTCTAAATTATTTTTTGTAACAATTTTTCGTAGCTCGTTATATTGTTTAACATATTCAATAACTTCCTGAGCTTGTTGTAATTTTAAATTATAGAAATTATCGATTGATTTAATGATTTTATCCTTTGAATCTTCAAAGAACTTTCCTATTGGATAAGAATCTGAAATTTCTTTTTTTTCTTAATTCACTAACTGCTTTTTTAATGTCATTTTCAAGTTCTCTTATATCTTTATCTTCCTTCTTTGCTTCATTAAAAAAAGGTTCAATATTTCTATCAATTTCAATTAGACTTTTATTCTTAATTGTATTTAAAAATTTATTAATTGGAGCACATGAAACAACACTAAAACAACTAATTATTATTGGCGACGAAAATAGCATTAATTTTGTTACTTTTTTCATTGTATCTAACCTGACTTTATATCTAGTTTTATTATCTAGTTAAAAGGAATTTTGAAATCAAATGATTCTTATATTCTTCTAGAAATTCTGAAATTTCTTTTTCTAAGACAATTTCATTATTTTCAAGAGTGTAATGGATAATTGTATTTACATTATAAAATAAATCTTCAACTTCTGCATCACGATAAAATAATCATGAATTTTTTTGTGATGATTGATATATTGGATCCATTGAACGACTCATTGCTACATACTCATCATAATTTTTCTTGAATTCGTCTTTTGACATCTCTTTGCTTTCGGAATGTTCTTTTAGAAGTTTGGATTTATCATCCATTTTTTTCATTCACTCAACTTCATTTTGAATTTTAGTTTCTTCTGAGATTATAGCATCTTTTTTATTGTTGTTCTCTTCAAGCATTTGTGCTCTTTGAGCTTCTTTTTTATTGATGTCTTCTAATGTTTCATGGAAGTAATTGATCTTAAATAGTTGATTTAAAAATAAGTTGTATTGTTTTTTTTGACTATATATTGGTTTCGTTGTTTGTTGAGTCTTAGTTGTAACAATTTTATCTTCATTCATTTGATTATAAAATTGCATTCATCTTGTTAGGATATTTGATAAAAGTACATTATCATTTTTCAAACGATCAAAGTCAATATTAATCTTGTTTGGATAATTTTTATTTAGTTCAGCACTCTTAAATTCTTTCAAAGAAACCAATTCAGCTTCAATATCTTTTTGTTTAGATTTATATTGAGGATAATTAAATTTAACATAAAAAATAATTATTTGTCCTGCAGCTTGTGATAACAGTAGAATAATACCTGAGATTAATGTTATATAAAATATTGGTAGATATTTTTTATCAACATCAAGTTTTGCATATACTTTAGCAAGTAAAATTGCTGACATGATGATTTGTGCCAATATTAAAGAAGCAATTCAGATAATATTAAAAAATCCATTGCTTTTAAGGTTAATTCCTTGCATGTATTTTTTTACTAAGTATCCATCCAGTGTTGTTTTTGTTTTATCAATACTTCGTTTGTAATTAATAAAAAATTTAATCATGAAATAGATGTTAACGATGAACAAGAGTGTTAACACTAATGAATATATTAGTAATGAACTTGAGCTTTTTTGTACATCTGCATTTGCTTTTGTACTTGTCTCTAATAAAGCATATTCCATATTCGTTTTTTTCTCCTAACTTAAAATAACTAAAAAATCTTAATTAGTTTTTTAGTTTGATTCAATGTCATCCTTATTATCTTTATTGCTATCATGATGCTTTGAATCTAATTCATTAATTTCTTTTGTTTCTTCCTTAGTTATAGAGGAATTGCTATCTTTAGGTTTAGATTCCTTAGAATTCTCATTGCTTTGAAAGATTAAAATAATTTTTTCAATTAATTCATTTCGACTTAATTCTGAAGCTCCAAAAATGTTTAACTTTTGTGCCATCGCGATTAATTGCTTGTCATCCAATGTATTAAGTTGACTTCGATAATCAATTTTAGTTTCTTCTTTTTTATCTAAGATAACAAGTGGTGCTTTTTCATCTGGATTGAAATTATTTGATTCAGTTTGATTGTTATTTAGGTTTTGATTTTGATTGTTCTCAAACATTTGTGGAAACATATTAAATGGATTCCCATTAATACCTAATTGTTTTAATTGTTGTTGAGCTCTTAAATATCTAAACATTCTCATAATTTTTGAACATGGTCAATAAAATACAAAGTAACCGATTGGCAACATAATTGTAAAAATGAAATTCAATATACGATTTACATCTCAACTTGGAAATCTAAAGAATCCACCAATTGAGAAAAATAAATTAATGACAACAAATGTAATAATAAAAGTATATAAAGTAGATAATCAAGGTGAGTATTTACCAAAATCTTTTTTCTTAATTGCAATAATATAAGAAATCATATGTCAAATAAACATTCCAAGCGAAATAAACACAGTTACAATTGAGAATGCAAATTTTCTTGTATAGAATAATGAAGCCTGATTGTCAAAATCTGTAACATTTGAACCATGGTTTGCTGAAGATGAAAATGCTTCAATATAATGATTTATGTAATGATCCTTTCTTAGTGCAAATTCGATAAACATACTAAACAAAAGTATGCATAACACACCTAGGAAACAAGAAAATAGAATTCATCACAAATTAAACTTTTTGCTTTGATCATCATATAATTCCTCTGGACTTGAATATTGTGTTATATCAATATTTCTCATTAAAACCTCCTTGATTTTAATATCTAATTTAAATCATAATATTATATATACTAGTAATTTAAATATCTATAAATTATATATGATTATTATTTCAATTTATTTGCTTCAATTTCTTTTGCCATAATCTCAGGAAGTGGAATTTCAAAACTTCGTTGTATATTTTTATTATCAATAAATTCAAGTGAATATGCATGTAATCTTTGATTAAAATCATCAACTTTTTTATTATAAATTGGATCGCCATAAATCGGATGTCCAATGTAACTAAGATGCACTCTAATCTGATGTGTTCTTCCAGTTTTTAGTTGACATTTAATAACTGTTTTATCCTTGTTATCAATCTTTAAATAGTCAATAACTTCAATTGATGTAAAGGCATTTTTTGAATTTTGTTCAGTAACTGCGAACTTTTGGCGATTATTGATATCACGTCCAATGGGAAGATCGATGTGAATTTTCTTATTGGCAATTTTGCCATCAACAATTGCTATATAACTTCTATTGATTTTATGTTCTTTAAGCAATGAAGCAAAATAGTCGTGTGTTTCATTATTTTTTGCAACAATTAAAAGTCCACTTGTATCCTTATCGATACGATGAATAATTCCAAGTCTAAGCAGACCATTAACATTACTTAGATTATTCTTAAAATGATACATTAGTCCATTTACTAGTGTATTTTCCTTATGTCCGGGGGCCGGGTGGACAACTAATCCTGATGGTTTATTAATAATTAAATAATCATCATTTTCATAAACAATATCAAGTGGAATTTGTTGTTCTTTAAGATTAATTTGCTTATCAATTAGTCTTGTTATTTCAATCTCATCCCCTTCTTTAAGGATATATTTGTTTTTGTTAATTTTTATTTGATTAACAAAAACAGCACCTTCTTCAATAAGTTGCTGAATATCATTTCTTGAAATTGATGAATTAGATGCAATATATTTATCAATTCTTTGCACACAGTTAGCAATTAACTTCAACATAGTGTTAAATATTATATATAATAATTGATAAAATGGATTTCCTAGAGATTAAAAAATCAAAATTTATTCCGCTTTTATTTGACGTTAAAGATAAAGAAGAAACAAAAGAAATTCTTAAAGATTTGTGAAATAAAAATAAAAAAGCAAGGCATATAGTTTATGCTTATATTATTAAAAATGGCGAAATTACAATTAATGGTTATAGTGATGATGCTGAACCCAAAGGTGTAGCTGGGATACCTTTGTATACTCTATTAGAATCTAAAAAAATCTATAATAAAATGCTAGTTGTCATTCGCTATTATGGCGGTATTGAATTAGGAAAAAGTAATCTTTTAAGAGCTTATTTAAGTGCAGCTAAATTACTCATTAAATAAAAAAAATGCCTTTTAAAATCAGAACTTGATTTAGGCATTTTTGTTTTTTTTATGCTTCCTTAACAATAAATTGCGCTTTTTTTATTTTTTGTTCATGTACAATAATAAAAGCAAATTGCACTGTGTATAAAATAACAGCTAAACTCTGTCATATTAAAGCACCAATAGCTGCATTAATAATTGATTTACTTTCTTCTATATCAGTTCCCGGTTTTTTTGCTTTGATAACAACCAAAGTAAAAAATAACATTCATGATAAACAGTTTAGAATGAATAAAAATGGCATTCAAGGACTTAAACCATGGAAGTTTTTTGTCATAAATCCTTTAACTAATTGTGGTAAAAATGCTAATGCTGTTAGGGATGGGGTAATTAATCCAATAATGATGGAGGCATTTTTACTAAAAGTGGCAATTTTGTTGTTTTCTTTTGGATAAAACATTTTTGTTTGAATTTTTTGGATTACCAAAACAACAAAAACAGCAAAAAAAGCTGCAATTAATAAATCAATTAAAACAATAAAAAGTGTTGCAATTTTTAGTTGCTTTTTAGTGATTTCTTTGTTGTATGCATAAGTGTAATAAATTGTGAAGGAAAAAATAATTCCACAAATTAAGTTAGCTAAAAATACATATCAGCCATCTTCATTTGGTGTAAATACTCCATAAATAATTCAAATTACAATGCCCACAAAAAAGATCCAAAAGGAATAATAATTAATGTTTTCTGCTTTCTTATTTTTTAATAATCTAATTAACTGGGGAATGCCGAGTGAGATTGTAAAAATAGCTCCTGCGGCTCCAAATATCTGAATAAATATATCTAATATCATAAATAATTATTATAGCATTTAGGTATTTTGTTATCTTATTTATTTTAAATAAAATAAAAAAACACCAGGGGTGTTTCTTTGTCATTTCTGAAATGGTGGCTCCGGCAGGAATCGAACCAGCGACACACGGAGCTTCAGTCCGTTGCTCTACCAACTGAGCTACAGAGCCAAAATGGCGGTCCAGACGGGAATTGAACCCGCGATCTCTTCCGTGACAGGGAAGCGTATTAAACCACTTTACCACTGGACCGTGGTTGCGGAGGTTGGAATCGAACCAACGTCCTTTGGGTTATGAGCCCAACGAGCTGCCTCTGCTCTACTCCGCGATATAATGGCGGGCAATGAGGGATTTGAACCCCCGCGGGCCGTGAAGCCCCTGGCAGTTTTCAAGACTGCTCCCTTCAGCCTCTTGGGTAATTGCCCATTGGTGGACCCAACAGGACTCGAACCTGTAACCGACCGGTTATGAGCCGGTTGCTCTAACCATTGAGCTATGGGTCCAAAACTTTCCCGATTGAGCCGAATGCACATATGGTAGCACCGAAGAGATTCGAACTCTTGACCTTCCGGGTATGAACCGGATGCTCTAACCAACTGAGCTACAGTGCCATAATGGTGGAGAGGAAGGGACTCGAACCCTCTACCTCCTGCGTGCAAGGCAGGCGCTCTGGCCAGGTGAGCTACCCCCCCATAAATGGTGAAGAAGACAGGATTCGAACCTGCGACCGCTTGAGCCCAAGTCAAGTGCTCTACCAAGCTGAGCTACTTCTCCACACTTTTTATTTAGTTTAACTTATTATTTGCTTAAGCACTTTAAGCACTAAAAAATTATATATGTTTTCATAAAAAAGATATAAAAATATTATTTTTTTTATTTCTAGAAATCCTCTTCATTTCAAACAAATTCATAATCCTTGATTTTGATTGTGTCACCATCTTTAATATTGGAGTTTTTTATCAATTCAAAGACTCCTAGGTTCTTTAGTTTTGTATTAAATCTTCAAAGATTATCTAATGAAATAACTGGAATTTTGTCATATACTGCATATACATCATCACCAATAATTTCATATGTATCACTTGATAATTGTTTAATTTCAATCTTATTTTTTTCTAGTTGAATTAAAACTACATCTTCATTTTCGTCGATATTATCAATTAAATTATCTCTTGCATCTTTTAGTGTATTTCAGAGTTGCTTCTTAATTTCTTCAATATTCGAATCATTAAAAGCTGAGTTAACAATTAAGTTTATGTGAGGATATTTTATTTTAAATAAACTCATATGATGATCAAATGCTTCTAAATCTGACTTATTAGCAACAACGACTTGTGGAAGTAATTCCAATTTAAGATTGTAACTTTTAAGTTCATGATTAATAATTTCAAAATCTGAAATTGGATCCTTGTTTGGATCTCCAAAATCAATAACATGACAAATGACACGACAACGTTCAATATGCTTTAAAAACTGAATCCCTAATCCTTTACCCTCTGAAGCCTTCTCGATTAAACCTGGCAAATCAGCAATGACAAAATTATTCTCAAAATATTTAACCAATCCTAATTGAGGAACTAATGTAGTAAAATCATAATCCGCTATTTTGGGTTTTGCATTGGAAATCAAAGAAAGAATTGTACTTTTTCCAGCACTAGGTTTACCAATTAGTCCAACATCCGCCAAAACTTTTAAAGTCAAATGCAAATTAAATTTTTCGCCTGGTAAACCATTTTCACATATTCTAGGCGCAGTATTTCTTGATGATTTGAATCTTAAATTGCCTTTGCCACCTTTGCCACCTTTGGCAATTAAATATAAGTCTTCACTAACGACATCAGCAATTAATTTATTATCTTTGTAAACAGAAGTACCAAGCGGAACTTTTACAATTAAGTCTTCGCCTCCCCTACCATAAGCATTTTTAGGCTTTCCATTTTGACCACTTTCAGCAACGATCTTATTTTGATAATAGAAACTTAAAAGTGTATTTTGTCCAGAGTCTCCTTGGAAGTAAATTGACCCTCCGTCACCACCGTCACCACCATCTGGACCACCCTTATCCACATTTGCTTCACGACGAAAACTGATGATTCCATCACCACCTTTTCCTGCAATTGCTATGATATCAACTTCATCAATAAATTTCATGTGATTTATTTTATCAAAAAATAGCTCTTTTAAGGATATTTAGATTATTAAGTTATTTATCCTAAATAATTAGAAATTTCATTTTTTAATTAGTAATTTTCCAAGCATTTATGAAAATATTAAGTATATATTTTAATCTCTTCAATTTCATACTATACTAATTATTCAATTCAATTTCATATGTTTATTTACATTGAATTCTAAACAATCTAATTGAATTAAATTGTCTTTAGAATTGATTGAATATATACCAATGTAATTATTTAATTCAATCAAATTCAATGCAAATGAACAAAAATTACCCATTCTAAATTTAAGTAATATTTATATTTTCATTGCATGTTTTTTCTTGATTTTTAATCCTATATAATGTACAATTGCAACTAACGGAGCTCCTCAAAGAAAAGAGAATGCAATATCACTAACCCAATGTGCACGATTAACAATTAGACCAACTGCCATTGACCAAAAATAAATTAAATACACAACTATTCAAATTATTTTTTTGTAATTCAATGTTTTATTGTTTGAAAGAAAGAAGAAAAATATAAGTCCAATGTTAAGAGTAGCAATTACATGTCCCGAAGGAAATGCTCAATCAACTCAATTATCAAAGAATTTTAATTGTGGATCTGGTTTAAATGGTTTTCCATTAATCACATACCAAGGAAGTTGGATATCAAGCGGTATATTTCCTGCATATTTTCCATCCCCGAGATCAAAACCATGTTTTGCTCAATTTTGAGATAAGTAATAACTCACTCATTCAGGATGTTCTTGCTTCACACTTTCAAGTAAATCTCCATAAATAACATTGTAATAATATGGTCTTGATGTGAGTCCCTTTACTAGGATAATAATAATGTATGAGATGATGCTAAATAAAATAAATTTAATTGATTCAACTCAATATTTGTTTGTTAAAAAATCTTGTGACCTTGCAAACTTAAAATGTAAATATCAACCACCTCAAATAAACAATGCAAGATGAACAAATATAGTTGAAATTAGTGCTACTTTACGATATATAAACTTTGTAGCATATATCGCATCTCCCTCGCTTCCAAAACCGTTACCGGTTTTTATTCCAATATATGCTTTATAACATAACACACAAATAAATATCATTGGATATATAAAGTAACCTGCATTTAGTATTCATCGATATTGAAATCAAAGATTTTTCTTACTATTTTTTGCTTTGACTAAAAATAGAGTTTCAAATATGACCATCGCAGCAAAGAATAAAAAGACACCCAATAGCGTATTACCTGAAATTTCCATAAAAACTGATCAATATCTAGCAAATTCAGATTTTAAAAAAGCTTGCTCAAAAAATTTAGCAAGTTTTAAATCTCCTGAGTATGGGCTTGAGATAATAAAACTAATTAATGAAATAAAGAATAATGCAAGCAAACTAAAAAATACTAAATTAAAGACTGTGTCTTTTTCTTTTTTAGATTTATATCTTACATTGTTGCTCATTTTCAAAATTCTTGTTTTCTATTAATTTAATAATATCAATAAAATAACTGAATTTATCAATATTCTTTAAAACAAAAAAACTGAATTTTGTAATTTCAGCACTATTAATTTTATTGAATTAGTTTAGCATTTATGATACAAAATTATTCATCCTATAAGTTATATAATTAAGTGTGTATAGATATAATAAATACACATAAAATCTCTCTTATAACCTAGAAGAAAACATGAAATATTTACACACATCAATATCTAGCTCAAGTCACTTACTTTATTCATTGAATAGATCAAAAAAACGTGATCTTGCACTAAGTCTCAGTTGAATAATTCAAGCTATTTTCATTTTGATTTATGCAATTGATATTATTTCAATCAAAATTAATGTTGTTGCAACTAATCGCCCAGCAATATTTGCAATTACCATTGCTAAACTTTTCATATTCATTACTATATCAATCATCAATTTTACATTCATAAGTCCAACAATTAATAGATTAATTTCTGACTCAAATAATTTAAAAAATATTCAAAGTTACAGTATTGCAAAATATATTATTGAAAAAGATTCAAATAAGGAAACAAAATCTAGTTTGATTAACTTACAGTTCTATGTTAATTTAATTTGATTTGCTTTCTATATTCTTATTCACACACTTATTATTACTTTTGCATATAAGATACTTCAAGCAAACATGATTGAATTCATCAAGTAATTATTGCATTTGCTTCATTTTCATTGATAAGAATTATATTGATTGACAATCTACTAATTCCACTATTGTATAAGTCAAAATCAAGTAACAAAGTTAACTGTGGAAATACAATCAATTACTTGTGAATTAATTGTTTATTAATGACATATTTTGTTATTTCAATCATTACTGTATGAGCAAATTATACTTTTGATTACTGAAAAGCAGGTTGAACTGGTTTAATCACTATAATTGTTTTATTTGTTGGTATCTTTATTATTTCATATATAACAAAAATAACTGCTATTTTAGTTAAAAATAGAAAAGTTAAAAATAACTTTAAATATCTATCAGCATTTCTAATTACATTTAATTTTGAATGATAATTATTTAATAAAAAATTAGAGTTCCAATCAGGATACTCTATTTTTTTAATTTAGTTATTGGATGAAATTTAACATCTTGAATTCTATTAGATTGATTACTTTTTAATAATTCTAGAAAATAAAATTTCAGTTGCATCTGGAATAAGATTATCAAATTTGGAATGATTATTGATTTGATTATCACTAAACTCATCTAATTTTAAGAATGAAAGAATTTTTTGCATTTTTTTAGGCATTACAATTGAAAGCATAAATGCAATTGCATAAATTCCATTAAGCAATACATCTAATACACAATTTAAACGTTTTTTATTTTCCTTTAAGCTTCAAGGTTTAGTTAAATCAATATATTCATTCAATTTAGATGATAGCAAGATTGCTATCTTTAAAGCTCTATCCGCATGAAAATTATCTAATTCAGTAACATAATCTAAGTAATATTGTGAATATAAACTTAGTGTTTCAATATCTATTGCTTCTAAGTCTTCCTTGATATAAGAAACTCCATTTTCAAAATTTTGGTTAATCATTTTGATTGTGCGATTGACTAGATTTCCAAAATTATTTGCTAAATCTGCATTTAAAACATTGATTAAAAGTTCTTCACTAAAGGAGAAATCACTATCAATATTCACTTGCGAACTAAAAAAATACTTAATTTCTTCGACACCATATTTTTCAATTAGAGGAATAGGCTCAATTACATTTCCCTTTGACTTAGACATTTTTCCTTCAGGTGTAATAATTCATGAATGAACTACTTCTTTTGTTGGAAGGTTTATATCAATACTCTTAAGAAAAATAGGTCAATAAATCGCATGAAATCTTGATATTTCTTTAGCTAAAACATGAATTCTCTCATCTCCATTAACTCAATATTTCAAATAATTCTTTTCATTATTACTCTTATATCCTAATGCACTTAGATAATTAAATAATGCATCAAGTCAAACATAAATTACATGTTGTCTTGAATCATTATATTTTTCCTTTGGTATCTTGATTCCCCAATCAAAAGAAATTCTTGTAATTGATAAATCTTCCAATCCTTTTTGAAGAAAGTTACTTGTTAATTCTTTTTGTATATTTTTATTAGTTAGAAAATTGGGATTAGATGCAAAAAATAAATTAATTCACTCTTGCATCTTTTTCATATTAAAGAAATAACTTTCTTCTTCTATTTCTTGAAGTAGATGTCCAGAAGTTGGATGATAGTATTGATTGTCCTTTAAAATTGCTTGAGTTTTAGTTAAAAATTCCTCATCATTAACCGAATATAATCCTATGTACTTATCCTTGTATAAATATCCTTTTTCAAACATTTTTGAAAAAACTTCAAGTACCATTGATTCATGTTCTTTATTTGTAGTTCGACTATAGAAATCATAATCAATATCAAGCATTTTTCATAAGTTTACAAATTTAAGTGATTCTTTATCAACATATGATTGTGGATCCAAATTTTGCTCTAGCGCTTTTTTTTGAATTTTTTGACCATGCTCATCAATTCCAGTAACAAAAAAAGTATCATATCCTCTTGATTTTTTATAATTCCGATAGACTCATGCTAGCGTTGTAGTTAAAAGATGTCCAATGTGTAAGTTTCCACTTGGATAATAAATTGGAGTTGAAACATAAAAAGTTTTTTTATTTTGCATCTTTAATACCTTCTTTGATTGGAATATACAGTTTTTTTGTTTCTTCATTGTATGAGTGATCGCTTTTATCTTCATTATGTAAATAAATATTAGGTTCAAAAAAAGTTCCTCAACCCGAATTGAATCTTGATTCAACTAAACAGAATTTAGGTTGCGAATTTATTCTTGTATGAATTAGTTGCACTCTTTTTGGTTCAAAGTTATATTTTCTTAATAGACATATTAAATCAATATATCTAGCCATCGGTAGAACAATTGATAAATAACCTTTTTGTTCAATGATTTTAGATGATAAAGAAATAAGTTCCTCAAGATTTAAATTAATTTCATGTGTAGCTAATTTTTGTTCATAAGTCCCTGTGTTTCTAGGTTTATTAAAGTTTTCATTATAGTAAGGAGGATTGGCAATAATTGAAGAATATTTTTTTGCTAACTTATTTCCACATTTGAATGCATATTCTTTTGCATAAACTCTAAAATCAGCTTCAATAACATTGATTTGTTGTTGCATATTATTGAGTTTTACATTTTTTTTAGCCAAGTCAACTGCCTTACTTTGAATTTCAATTGCATCAATCTTAATTCTTTTCGATCTAGCTGCAACAAATATTGAAAGTGCTCCATTATTTGTTCCAATCTCTAAAATATTAGAAACATTTCGATTAATTGAAATAAAGTTGCCTAATAAAATTGTATCAACTGAATAATTAAACATCTCTTTATCTTGATAGACAAAAAGATCATTGCCATAACCTAAATTATTTTTGAAAATACCAACTTTTTTCATCGTCTATTAAATTATATTTAAATATTTAGACACATAACTAAATTAATTTTTGCCTTTATTAGTTATTTAAAAAGTATTTAAATTAATTTCATTTTCTTAATCGCTATTAAGAATCAGAATTTAAAAATTCGAAAGCTAAGTTTCGAATTTTACTATTATTTTTTTGAAACATCGTAGAAAATTATAGGCATTGAAAAATCTTTAACTCAATCTTCTTCAAGATCATCATTACGTTTAAAATGGTTATTTAATTTAAAAGAATAAATATCAAAGATTTTTAGCATATCTTCATGTGTATAAAATCTATTTATATGCTTAATGCCCAGACGCGTATTGATTAGAACTTTTTTATTTGAAAATAATGGAAGAGAATAAACTTTAATTTTATTAGTTCAAAAATCTTTATATTCGTCTGATGAAAACATATCATGAATTGTAAATATAAAATGACTATTTTTATCTCTTAGAAGATTATTGATTTTTTTAAAGAATTTATCAAGATCTCTTTTAGAAATTATATTGGTTAACCCGTTGAAACTAAAGAAGATTAAATCAAATTTGGTATCTTCTTTGAAAGTTAGAATATTTTGCATTAAAAAAGTGATATTTTTTGTATCTTTTAAATTTTTCATTAACTCTTTTGAGATATCAATGGCAATAATTTTTGCTTCTGGAAAAATTTTTTCCAATTCAAAAGTTGTTCTTCCAGTTCCACATCCAATGTCTAAAATACTTGTTATTTTAACTTTCTTAGTAATTAGATCATTTAAGATTAATTTTTCAGATTTTCATAAACCTTTTGTAGTTGTTTCCTTATATTCATCTGAAATTAGTTTGTTGTTGTAATATTTTTTAATTTTTAAATCTCTTAAATCAAACATAGAATAAAAAATCCCCAAACAAGCAATTAAAATAACTGCTGAATAAAATAAATAAGCATAAAAGTATGTAAATTGTATTGTTATCAATGTTAATATCAAATTAATTAGCGATGATAACAGAATTCTAAAGACGATTGATATTCCATTTTGCTTATGAAAATTATGCTTATCAAATAATTCATATGATAATGAATAAAAGATTGGAATGAACAATGAAAATAGAAATTGTTGTGTTGTAGTAATTGCAATATAACTTATCAAATAACTACTTTCTTTTGTATTCTTAAATGGTAATCAAACAAAATTTAAAATTAACATTAAAGCAATTAAGATAATAAAGAATGTTTTTTGATATTTTTCTTTTGATCTTAAAAAATAAGATACTATCACACCAAGCAATGAAAACAAAGTAAAGATTATTGATAAATAAAATCCTCACGTATCAATCTTATAACTAGTCAAACTTGAAAATAATTGCGAGAGTCCAGAGATTTTTGGATACAAGAATATACCAACTAAAAATGTACCACAAAGAATAAAAATTCATGACTTCAATTTAGTTTTTTTAATAATTTGTTTGCTATGATCATTTTCTGTTTGAAAGTTTGTTGATGAACTTGTAGTTTGCAGCGAGAAATATAAGAAACCAGAAATCAAATATGTAACCATATTTAGAATTACTAATCAATAAAATGCTAAATTCTTAAATAAGAAGAATGAAAGAATTGCAGATAAAAGAAGACCAAATGATGTTGCAAATGAGTTAGATATATTTAGCGTTTTCATTTCCTTATTATTTGTTGCAATATAATAAACAACATTTTTTAGATAAATGAATCTAAATGAGTGAATAATTCCAAGGCAAGTATTCAATATGATCAATACGATTGAAAGAATCAATTTATTCTCAATCAGGAATAAATTAATTAACACCGGGATTAGATAAATAAAACTAAAGATATCGGCAATCAATAAAATTTAATTTATCATTCTTTAATTTCTTAACAATTTTCGAACTTAATAGGTAAACAAAGATCGAAGGAAGTTGAATTAATAAATAAAAGATTGTTACTAATCAAAGGTTACCTGTAAATTTATATATAAAAATTGAAGTTCCAAGTTTAAATGCCTCTGAACCTATCATTGATAGAGTAAGAGAACTAGTATATTTTATGTTGTTTTTTGTGTATGTTTTCATCTTTCTAATCCCAAAAATGTAAACTATATAAGTTTATCATTATTAGCATATAGAGATCATTTTTTTATAATTTTTTTTGTCTTTTAACATGAAAATAAAAAAATCTCAATACGCATTGAGATTTATTATTTTTTTAATTTGATTATTTAGCGTTTTTCATTGAGCGCATAACTTGTCTAATTTGTGCTTCCGATGCCTTGCGACCCATTTGTTGGAACATAACCCTAATCATTTTTTCATTAATTGGTGGGTTTTCTCTCAATTGTTTTTCGAATTTTTTCTTTGCAATATACAATGTTACAAATGCCGAAATCGCAGCAAACAACAATGGTAATATAACTAATAATACAATTCCTCAGGTAGGCATTTTTCTCCCTTATTAAATCTTTTTTCTTACTTTCAAAACTATTAACAAAATGATTGCAGGTATTATAAGAATAATTAGTACACTTAAAAAGAATATTTTTGCTCAAAACTTATGTGTTTTGGTTTTTATCTCAGCATAATCTTTATAATTCATTACTTCGTTACCAAAAAATACTTGAATATCACTAATTTTTTTCTTACGATAGATTGTACCGATGATAAATAGCAATAATACCAATAGCATTATACCACAAAGCGTATACACTAAAATGTTAGGGTTTGAAAATGAATTGTGAATTCATTTCTTAAAATCTAGTTTGCCTCATTTTTGATCTTGCAAAGCTCAAAAAATAAGCGTAAATAGTCCAACATAAAATAAAAGTGCAACAACTAATCAGGTTCGGCGTACTTGTTTTTTTAATAATCTTAAGTAAAGTTTCTCGATATATTGCGGTGCTTTTTTATTTCCGTTTCTTAGTTCAATCCGATAGAAAACTATTGATTTTTTAATACCTACAAATTCAATAAGATTGAGTGAAAAATAAGTAAATGAAATCACAATTAAAATAATTGGAATTACATATCAACCTCATGGAATTGATTTAATTGTTGCATCAACAATTTTTAACTTAATAAATAAATCCTTAGCAAAGGCAAACAATAAGCAGGCAATAAAGGAAAATACAAAAACAATACTAAATAAAATCAAACTAATTTTCTTTTGGGTTTTTTCTGACAAAAAAAGTTTATAAATTTCATTTGGAATAACTTTTTCTGGATCAAGAGTTTTTAGAGTTTGCGATATTCTACCTTCATTGCCTTCTTCTGATTGAACGTTCAAATTCAATGAATTTAATTTTTGATCATTAAATAAAAGATTATCAGTTTGATTATTGACAATCAATGGTTTAATTTCCAATGTACACCTCCTTCTTTAATTTAAGTATTAAGTAAAATGATTAGATTTTATTTATTTTTCTTATTGCTAGATGTTTCGGTTTTCAAAATTGCTAAGAAGGCTTCTTGAGGAACTTCAACACTTCCTATTTGTTTCATTCTTTTCTTTCCTTCTTTTTGTTTTTTTAGAAGTTTCTGTCTTCTTGTAACATCGCCTCCATACAATTTTGCTGTAACATCTTTTCTATAGGCCTTAATAGTTTCTCTTGCTATTATTTTACCCCCAATTGCAGCCTGAATTGGAATTTCAAAATTTTTTCTTGGAACAACTTCTTTGAGTTTTTCTGCTAGTTCTCGACTTCGATTATATGCAAAATCACGATGTACAATTAATGCTAAAGCATCAATTTTTTCACCGTTTAGCATAATATCGACTTTAACCAAATCACTTTCGCGAAGTCCAATATGTTCATAATCAAAAGAAGCATATCCTTTTGAGTAACTCTTCATTAAATCAAAGAAATCAAAGATTGTTTCATTTAAAGGTAATTCATAAATTAAACGTCTTCTCTTATCATCAAGATACTCAATATCAATATACTTTCCTCGTTTTGATTGACATAACTCCATAATTGGGCCAATGTATTCTTCTGTCAACATAATCGAAGATCTTATGTATGGCTCTTCAATGCTTTTAATTACACTGCGATCTGGAAACAAGGAAGGATTAGTAATGTATTCAACATTGCCATTTGTTAAGGTTATAACAAATTCAACAGATGGCGCTGTTGCTAAAATATCAATATTGAATTCTCTTTCCAATCTTTCTTGTAATACATCCATGTGTAGTAAGCCTAAGAAACCAATTCGAAACCCAAAACCTAAAGCCTTTGACGTTTCTGGTTCTCAAACGATGGATGAGTCAGATAAACCTATTTTTTCAAGTGCATCCTTTAAAAGATTGTAATCTCTTGTATCGACAGGATAAAATCCAGTATAAACAACTGGTTTCATTTTCTTATACCCTGGGAGAGGATAAGAAATGGGATTATTTGCAAGAGTTATTGTATCCCCGACCGAAACACTTTTAACATCCCTTATTGAAGCAGCAATTCATCCAACTTCACCAGCACTCAGTTTGTCTTTTTTTTCTTCATTAGGATTCTTAACTCCTAATTCTGTAACAAGGTATTTCTTCTTAGTTTGCATGAAATAAATTTCATCTCCAACTTTAAGTTCCCCATTAAAAAGTCTCGTATAAATTACTACGCCTCTATAATTATCAAAGTAACTATCAAAAATTAATGCTTCAAGTGGTTTATTTGGACTTGCTTCTTTAGGATATGGAATTCGCTCAATAATCGCATCAATCACCTTATCAATATTGATTCCTGTTTTAGCTGAAATTAAAATTGCATTGGAAGCGTCAATTCCAATGATATTTTCAATTTCCTTTTTAATTCTTTCTGGATCAGCGCTTGGCAAATCAACCTTATTGATTACAGGAATAATTTCAAGATTATTCTCAATTGCCAAATATACGTTTGCAAGTGTTTGTGCTTGTATTCCTTGTGTTGCATCAACCAATAGAAGCGCTCCTTCACAAGCTGCTAAACTACGGCTAACTTCATAAGTAAAATCAACGTGTCCAGGTGTATCAATTAAATGAAAAACATAGTCCTTATACTTAATTTGAACAGCATTCAATTTAATTGTAATGCCCCGTTCTTGCTCTAAGTCCATTGAATCAAGTAATTGTGGTTTCAAATCTCGTTTACTTACTGTATCAGTATATTCTAAAATACGGTCTGCAAGCGTACTTTTACCATGATCAATATGCGCAATTATTGCAAAATTTCTTATCTTCTCATTTGTCATATTTTTATAATTATAGATATAAAACTAAAATTTATTTATATTTAATTTTTGATACTTATGATTGAATAAGTCTCAAACTTATTAGTACTAAAAATATAATTAAATGAGCATATTTAAAAGATATTTTTGAGATTTTACTAACTCAACTTTTTAATTAAAAAAAATCCTAAATATAAGTTAAAAATGTTTAGCTTTAATAAGAAAAATTTAAATATATTTCGTTAGATAAATAGTCAGAATTTAATTAAAATGAATAAATTTTCAATTTATTATCAATAAAATTGATATTTTTTTGTCATTTTTTTTGCATGATTAACCAATTTTAGTTATACTTTTCATTTTAATATTTCCTCATGATTCTAATGTCTTAAAAACATAGCCATTTAATTAGAAAGTTTAAGTAATCACAAAAATTTATAAAAATTAAAAAAAGGAAAATACAGAATGACAAAAAATAAGAAATTAATCATTGGCATTTCAACTGCAAGCGCAATTTTAGTTCCAACCATTGCCATTCCAACAGCTATATTATTAAGCAAGAAAGATAAGAAACCTATAACTGATAAAAATTTACAGGACGATGAGAGTTCTAATAAAAATAATTACATGCCGTCTGAAATGGCATCTATAGACCTAGATAAGTTATTTGAGAATAAAGAATTAGGATTGATTATTACTAACGATTCAAAACCAACAAGCAAAGAAATTATTGATGCTTTAAAATCTAAATATCCATCTATTGATAGTAGTATTTTTGAAAGTTTAAAGTTAGAAGAAACATCAAATAGTAAGGCAAAATTTTCATCAAATATAAAAGAGAAATATTTAGGTGTTTTAGAAGTAAGTTTTCAAATACAAACAAAATCCCAATACAAAGAAGAAACAAAGAAAGAACTTCAATCTTTATGAGCTAAAGAATTTAAGGGAAAGCTAACTACTACCCAAAACTTCTCTGAGATTTTAGAAGCTGTTATTAGTAAATCAAATCGTAAGCATTCAAAATTATCATTAAAAGATGAAGATAGCAAAAAAGAATTCTATTCAATTTATAAAGAACGAAAGAAACAAAAAGAAGAAAAAAAGGAAAAAGAGGAAGAAAAAGAAAAAGAACAAACACAACCTTCAACTTTTAATCTTCAAATTGATGGCGATGAACTACAATTAGAAATCGGAGAAATTAGTCCTGGAAAAAAAGCTACTAAATACCTTGATAATAGAGGAAATATTAAATCTACTTATGATAGAAATTTAAAGGATTTAGATTCTACTGAAATCCTTGAAATTGGATTTTATCATGATTCTAGAAGTGATGAATTTGTAATTACTTCTTTTCCAAAAAATGTTAAAAAATTACCTAAGAAACTTCCAACATTAATAACAAGTTTAGAAGGTGCTTTTAGAGATCTAGAGAGCGAAAATGTTGATGGAATTGATGAATGAGATACATCAAATATAACTAATATGGAATCTGTGTTTGAAAGAGCCAAGAAGTTCAGTGGGGATATTTCAAAATGAAAAACTGAAAAAGTAAAATCTTTTTCAAATATGTTTAGTTTTGCTGAAAAATTTAATGGAAAACTATCAGATTGAAATACTAATAATGTCGAAAACATGCGCGCTATGTTTTATAATGCTAAGAACTTTAACCAAGACATCTCAAAATGAAAAACTGAAAAAGTAACTGATATGTCATGAATGTTTAACAATGCGCAAACATTCAATCATTCAATTAATGATTGAAATACATCCAAAGTAAAAAATATGTCTCGTATGTTTGAAAACGCTTTACAATTCAATCAAGAATTAAACAAATGAAAAACCGAATCAGTTACTGATATGAGTTATATGTTTTATGGGGCTGTCAAATTTAATAAGCCAATTGGAAATTGAGATACAAAAATGGTTGAAAGTATGGCTCAAATGTTTCATAACGCAAAGGAATTTAATCAAGAAATTAAAAATTGAAATACTGATAAATTAACTAAAAATTATCAATACTATAAATTTGCTGAAGGCTCAATGATTCATGATAATGAAAATCACTTGCCTAACAAATTAAAAGATAAAGTTAAGAAAATGAGAGTGTCATCATCTAGAAATTCTTCAAGATCAGCATTCTAGTCCTTAACCAAAACAAAAAAGATATGACCTACAACAAGATCATATCTTTTTTTTTATTCATTTAACTGATATGGCGGGCAATAAGGGATTCGAACCCTTGCGAGCTATTAACTCCTAACAATTTTCGAGACTGTCCTCTTTGGCCACTTGAGTAATTGCCCAATACTTAACATAATTATTTTAATTTAATTTAAATAATAAATTAGTTTTTATTTATCTAATATAAATTAATTTAAAAAACAAATGAAAAGCAAGCAACCTTAATATATGATGCTTGCTTTCTTAGAAAATGATTTGGCAAATGATATGGCGGGCAATAAGGGATTCGAACCCTTGCGAGCTATTAACTCCTAATAACCTTCCAAGCTATCCTCTTCGTCCACTTGAGTAATTGCCCTTATATAAATTACAATATAACTATTGTATTAGTTATATTCATAAAATAATATAAAATTTTTAAATATGATTTCTTACAATAAAAATAAGACTAAAAAAAATGATAAAAACACTAAGAAAATTAGTAATGTCAATCTGAATGATTCACTCCTAAATACATCAATGAAACATGGATTAAATGACAAGGAAGTATTTGAAAGACAAACAAAATTTGGTTTAAATGAACTAAAAAAAACAAAGAAAATTAATCCTTTTTTAGTTTATTTAAAACAATTTAAGGATGTATTAGTTATTATCTTACTTTTTGCTGCATTGATTTCTTATATTTTAGCAATAGTAAGTGGAGTTAGAAAAAATTGAGAATTTAACACTGAGTTAATTGTTGAATTTATTGAACCTACAATTATTTTATTTGTTGTATTTAGTAATTCACTCATTGGAGCAATTCAAGAAATTAAGAGTGCAAAAGCTGTTGATGCGCTAAATAAACTCAATCCTTTAAAAACTAAAGTGGTAAGAAATAACAATTTAATTATTGTTGATTCGTCTGAAATTACAATTGGTGATATTGTAATGATTGAGGCTGGTGATGTAATTCCTGCTGATGGTTATTTAGTTTTTTCATCGAATCTAAATGTAATTGAAGCATCACTAACTGGTGAAAGTGAACCATCTAATAAAGATTATTTAGCTAAAAGAGATTTAACTTTACCATTAGCTGATCGTAAATTTATGGTTTACTCGTCCTCTGTTGTTGCAACAGGAACTGCATATTTTGTTGTAAGCGCAATTGGACAGCAAACTGAATTAGGAAAAATTTCAAGTGCTATCTCTGAACAAAAAGAAGGTTTAAGTCCTTTACAAACCAAAATTAACAAATTAGGAAAGATTTTTGGATATTTAGGAATTTCTTTATTCTTATGTAGTGTACTTATGCAAATTCTTTTTGCCATACCTAATACTTCACATTTTAAAGATCCACTTTTCTGAAGTACAGTTGCAATTAATGGAGTTTCATTAGCAGTTGCTGCAATTCCTGAAGGTCTAATTGCATTTAGTTCAATTATCTTAGTTATTGGCATACAGCGTATGGCTAAAGAAAGAGCAATTGTCAAAGATTTAATGACAGTTGAAACACTGGGTAGTTGTAGTGTTATATGTTCTGATAAAACTGGAACATTAACTCAAAATAAGATGACAATTATGAAGTTATATACCTTAGAGCAAAATGAACTTGACTTTAATTTTTCTAAGGAAAATAATCAATTTATTCTACATGAAAATTTCCTTAAGTTAATTGAATATGGATCACTTTGTTCTGAAGCAAATTTAGTTTTTGATTCGCAAAACAATCAATTTAAGGAAGTCGGAGATCCAACTGAAATTGCTTTCTTATATCGTTTAAATCAATACTCAGAAACAAAAGAGAAAAAAAATCTAGAAGATAAACACAAAAGAATCTTTGTTTTACCTTTTGACTCAGATCGTAAGTTAATGACAACAATCAATAAAATTAATGACAAATATATTGTTATTGTAAAAGGTGCTCCTGATATTCTAGTTAATAAAATTAATATTTCCAAGACTATAAAAGAACAAATCATAAATAAAAACATTGAGTGATCTAATTCTGCATTCCGGGTTTTAGGTGTAGCCTCAAAAGAAATTGATGATAAGACACTTAATATAATCTTAAATGTTAATGAAAAAGAACAAATGCAATATTTGGAAAATAATCTTTCATTTGATGGTTTGGTTGCAATGATTGATCCTCCAAGAAATGAAGCAAAAGACGCGATTGAAATATGTTTAAGAGCAGGAATTAAACCAATAATGATTACTGGAGACAATATCAATACAGCAATAGCAATCGCAAAAGATTTAAACATTTATAAAGAAGGTGACTTAGCAATCACTGGTGCGCAATTAAATGAATTTGATGATGAAACATTGCTTCAAAATGTTGAAAAATATTCAGTCTATGCCCGTGTAGCACCAAATGATAAATTAAGAATTGTCAATGCTCTTCAAACTAAAAATCATGTTGTAGCAATGACTGGTGATGGTGTCAATGATGCACCGGCACTAAAAAAAGCAGATATTGGATGTGCAATGGGCAGGGTTGGTACTGAAGCATCAAAACAAGCTGCAAACATGATTTTATTAGATGACAATTTTTCAACAATTGTTTTAGCCGTTAAAAATGGTCGTTCAATCTACCAAAAAATAAAGAATGTCATTCAAAACCTTCTTATTACCTCGATTGCTGAAATTATTCTTGTTTTATTTGGTCTTTTAATCTTTACTTTTGTTTTCAAAAGTTGGAAAGAATTAGAAGGAAAAGAAATTTATATTCTATCAGCAACTCAACTTTTATGAATCAATCTATTTACCCATGGTTTTCCTGCAATTGCTTTAGGACTTCAAAACTCAAAAGAAAACTATATGAATAATAGTCCAACTTCAAGAAGTGAATCAATCTTTGCTAAAGGTATGGGAATTAATACCTTATGACAAGGAATCTTAGTAGGGATTATTTCAATGCTTGGTTACTATCTTGGAGCACTATATGCCAAGAATAATAATTTCAATCCAGATGACATTATTAAATCTGCTTCAACAGTCGCATTCCTAGTTTTAGGTATTTCAGCTACATTTAACTCAATTAATTTAATGTCAAAGAAACCAGTGATTCTATCAAACCCTTTTTATTATTGAAAAGTGTATGCTTCAGTAATATTCTCATTATTCTTTTTACTATTAGTTTCGTTTGTAGGAAAAATTGCAACTTTCTTTAAAAGTTACGACAAATTAGCCGAGCATTCAATTCTAATTAGTTATGGACTAGGATTTCCATTGATTCTAATTCCAATTTATGCTACTCACAAAATGACTTTATTACTAATTGAAAAAAGAAAAATGAAACTATCATTATCAAATTAGAAAAATAAATAGATAAATATAAAACTAACTAATCTTAAGTAAGAATAAAATTAAATTAAAAAAAGAGGTAATTTATGTTTGAACCAATTGAACCATATAACACTGGATATTTAAAAGTAGATGAGATTCATACTATCTACTATGAAGAAGTTGGAAACCCAGAAGGAAGTCCAATTCTATTTGTTCATGGTGGCCCTGGGGGAGGGATTTCTGAATCAAGTCGACAATATTTTGATCCAAAATTCTACCGTGTTATCCTTTTTGATCAAAGAGGGTGTGGAAAATCAACTCCATCAGCAGAAATAAGAAATAATACAACTCTTGATTTGGTTGCTGATATGGAAAAATTAAGAGAGCATTTAGGGATAGATCATTGAATTTTATTTGGTGGTTCATGAGGTTCATGTTTGAGTTTGATTTATGCAATTAATCATCCAAAACATACCAAAGGTCTTATTTTAAGAGGAGTTTTTTTAGGACGCAGAGAAGATAATGAATTTCTATACCAAGAAGGAACTTCATATTTAATACCAGATGGGTTTGATGAATTTATTTCAATCATTCCAAAAGAAGAAAGAAATAACTTAATTGTTGCATACAACAAATATTTAAACTCAGATAATTTGGATGTTGCATATAGGGCTGCATACCACTGAGCCAAATGGGAATTAAGCAATCTTGCACTTAAACAAATACCTGATCTAGAAGTTATATTAGAAAATAACAAAACCAATCTAGAATTAGCTAGACTTGAAAATCATTATTTTATTAATGATATCTTTTTAGATGATGATAACTATATTTTAAATAATATTGAAAAAATAAAGGATATTCCAACAATCATTATTCATGGTAGATATGATCTTATCTGTCGTCCAATTGGTGCATATTTGTTACACAAAAATTTGGCTAACTCTAAATTATATTTTGTTACAGCAGGACATTCATCTAAGGAAGAAGAGATTGCTAAAAAACTAGTTGAGGCAACTGAGGAATTTAAAGATCTCTAAAAGAAATTAACTAGATTTTTAAAGTCTTAGATTAGATTAAAAAATTCAAATGTTCTTAACATAGAGATACATTTGAATTTTTTTTAACTATTTATTTAGAAAAATACACTCATTTTGATTCATTTATACTTGAATTCTAATATCTACTTTATTGATTCTAATATATTAAGTATTCCCTTCTTCTCTAAATCATCAAGATTAAAAATATTATCTATTGATAATAAGGCATCTTTTAGATGGTTTTTTTCTTTAATTCAACCAAATCCGTCCGTAATTCATAGAAAATGGAAGTTATTGATCTTTCTTAAATCATCTAATAGATTTTTATAAGACCTTACTATTTCAGAAACTTTCGAACCACCACTCTTATAATAATTACATTCAACTGCATATATTTGTTTTTTATACTTTATAACAAAGTCAAATTTTTTAATTGGTAACTCATTTAAAATATCAATTTTAAAAATATCTATAAGCTTTTTAGTGGTCATTTGGGTAAAAAAATCAACTTCTTTTTTGAAATTAGAATCGACTAAATATTTTTCAACCAATTGCTCCATCTTTTTGCCATTACGATTTTTTCTTGAATTACTATCAAGTCCAACCTCAATTCCTAAAACATAGTCGATAAGGGAAGACATTTTCATTTTCTGAAGAAATTTGAATAATCCAATTTCTTCTAAAAAATTTGCATACTCCTCAAAAGTATGGTTAATATTTTTAAAATCAAACTCAATAATTCTGCCTTCATCATTTATTAATATTTTTGTATCTCTTGTTCCTAATAAAATAGGTACTATTTATAAAATGGAATGGTCGTTCTTTATTAGATTTGTAAAATCGCTTTCTATATTTGTTGACTCAATTATTGAATTTAATTTATCCAGTTTTTCTCTTTTTGAAATAAAATTTCATTCTACTTTTGAAAAATTAACATAGTAATCTCAATCTTCAATTCCTTTTTTCATTGTATTGAGTAATTCGTCAATATTTTTATTCATAATTTAATTTTACTAGAAGTTAGTAATTATTAATTCTTCAACATTTCCTCTTCTTTTAGCATCAGAGTTAATTATTCTTCTTGCCTCAATAACGTGTTTATTAAAATCCTTATACAATTCATTTATAAAGGGAGTGTTGTGGTTTGAAAGCATCACTTTTACACCTCTTTTTGATAACTTAAGAGCAACATTTCTTAATCTAATTTGTTCATCCTTACCAAATTTTTTAGAATCATAATTTGTAAATGAATTCTTGTCAGTGTAACTGTCATAAGGAGGATCAAAATAAACAAAATCACCTTTTTTTGCATCTTTAACACATTCTTCAAAGTCTTCATTTTTAATAGCTACATTAGAAATAGAAAAATACTTATAAATATCTAAAAAATTTTCTTTATCAAAAGCATTAATTTTTTGCTTATTTCCATATGGAGTGTTATAAAAACCTTTACTATTAACTCTATAAAGTCCATTAAAACAAGCCTTATTTAAATATATTAACCTTGCTGCCCTTTGATAGTCTTTTAATTTCTCAAAAGAATTGCTCTGATCTAAATTTCTTACTTGATAATAATATTCTTCAGAATGATTTAACTCATGCATCTCTAATTCTTTAATTAACTTATTAAGTTTGTATTTATCTAAAAAACATTGATATGCATACATTAATTCCTTATTACTATCATTGATTATTATTGTATTAGGCTTAAGATTAAAAAGGAGTGCTCCTCCACCAATAAATGGCTCATAGTATCGATTAAATTCTTTTGGTATAAATTCAATTAATTTATTAAGAATTTGATTCTTACCACCAGCTCATTTTACAAAAGGTTTTGACTTTAGGTCATTATTATCTTCAAGTAATTGACTCATTTTTATATTTAAGGAATTAGCTAATTTTTGTATAGTTTCAATTGTAACGTTAGAACTTCCGTTTTCAATTTTTGAAATATATTCTCTTTTAAAATTGCATAACTGCGAAAGCTCATTTTGAGATAATCCTCTTTTTTCACGTAATGTTTTGATTTTAGTTCCAAATGATCTTAATAATTCTGATTTCATGATTATTCATTTTATCATAAATGTGTATTATAAGTTACATTTAAAGTATTATTATCTATATCAAAAAATTAAAGAATTTTACTTATAGTATTTTTTTGAAATCTTAAATTCTTTTAAGTTTTAGAAATTATTCTTAACTTCGTAAATAAAATAAAAAAGGTGTTCTATTTTAATATTTTTAATCAGATTTTTTAAAAGAAAATTCAATCTTTTTCAATAGTTTTAAATCGTATTTAAAAACTTAACACGATTATTTGAATGAGTATAAAATAAAGTTATGATAAACAAAAATGAAGCAAGAACAAAAAAACTTCTTGAAAGAAAAAAACTTAGCAGTGATTATTTTATAAAATCAAATATTGCAATATCAAGGAAAGTTATTTACCTAATTAAGAAGAAAAAATTTAAAAATATTGGGATCTACTTATCAACAAAATTTGAAGTTCAGACTAATGAAATAATCAAGTGATGTTTTCTAAATAATATTAATGTTTTTGTTCCAAAAGTTTTGGACAAAAGAAATATGGAAATGGTCTTAATTACTAAGGATTCGAAATATGTAGCTAACACTTTTAAAATCAATGAACCCTTTGCTTTTAAAAGTGCTAATCTAAATGATATTGAATGTATTTTTTGCCCATTAGTAGCTTTTGATGATAATCTTAATCGCCTTGGTATGGGAGGTGGTTTCTATGATTCGTTTTTTAATTCTCATCAACAAAATTATCTAAAAATTGGTATTGCTTTTGATAAACAAAAACTAGATGATATCCTTGAGATTGAAGACCATGATTGCAAGTTAGATTTAATTATTACTGAGAAAAAAATTTATCAATAGTAATTAAAATAACATAAAGAATCAAACTTACTTAAACTTAATAAATTGTTTTTGCTACTTATAAATTTTCTTTAGAACATATAAATATACTCGTTTAATTCTTGAAGCTGTATATCTTTTTGAGGTACATGCTGCAATAAATTCATCATAACTTTCTTTATTTATATTTTTTTTGAATAGATTTTCCATCCCTTCTGACATTAAGGTAATTTTTGCTAACTTGGAAGCATCTGTTTTTTTTACTATTTTTTGAAACTTAGGATAGGTATCTTCAATTCTTTTAATTCTCTTAATCTTCATTGGAGAATATAAAGAAATATCTTGCTTTTCTTTTAACATTTTTCTTAGATTAGTGCCTGAAGCATAGATAAAATTGCTTTCATCTGAAGCATGAGCAATAGTTCTTTTAATACAATCTAATTCAATATCTAAATTATTATCGATGATATATTTTGTATACTCAAATCCTAAAATATCTTCTGGAATATTTTCATCACTAATAAGCATTCTTAGAGATTCAAAAGATGCAGCAACATAGGACTTACCACTCTTTAAGATTCGTTTAATATTTTCATCATAGGTTGTTTTATTGCTTTTAATTATCTTAGCTGCATTGATATATTTACTGATGTCATTTGTATCTGAGACACCAAAAAAAAGCAGATCAATATGATGCTTAGATAGAAGTTTTATTGCATTGGAAGCAAAAACTGTTGCTGCTTGTGTTGAGGTTTTAAAGTCTAATTTTAAAACTTGATTAACACCATATTTTTTACATATTGCTTTTCTTTTAGCAAAAGAAGCAACTGCAATTTCACCTCTTTGCGTGTAATTTGAAGATAGGGCAACAATTATTTTTGATTGCGGATATTTCTCTCTGATTTTATTTAATAGATAAATATGCCCATTATGAAATGGATTAAATTCCGCAATCAAACCGATTTTTTTCATATCAAATAATATTTCCTTATCAAATAGTTTTTTTATCATCTAACAACTTAATCCAAATAAGCATTTATTAACTAAATTATAGTAATATAATTACATAAAATTTAAAGCATCCTATTTTTATTTTTAAATACTTTTAAAGACAGTGGGATTTAGATTTTAAAAATAGAAAACTAAGATCGGAATTGAATATGAGCAATTTATCAATAGAAAATGTTGCAAAAAAAATGCATGTAACGCAAGAACAAGTTACCAAAACACTAGAACTTCTAAATGAAGGGGCAACAGTCCCATTTATTTCACGTTATCGTAAAGATGTTACTGGTGGACTGGATGAGGAACAAGTTCAACAAGTAGCTACCTTATATGAATATGATGTTGAATTACAAAAAAGAAAAGAATATGTTAGATCAGTTCTTGAAGAAAAGAAACTTCTTAATGATGAAATAGCAAAAAAAATTGAACAAGCCCAAACTAAGCAAGAAATAGAAAACATTTATGAACCCTTTAAAGTTGGCAAGAAAACTAAAGCAACTGACGCTTTAGCACTTGGACTTGGTCCTTTAGCGCAGTTAATTATGACTAATAAAGATGAAAAATTTAATGTTTATAAGGAAGCTGCTAAATATATAAACAATGACACCCTAAAAAAAGCTGATGAAGTAATTGAACAAACTAAATATATTATTGCTCAAGATATCTCGCAAGATATAAATGTTCGCGATTATGTTAAAAGTCAGCTATATGACTATGGAATCATCATCACCAAGAAAAAAAATACTGATGATCCAGGACAAACCTTTAAACAATACTATGATTACAAAGAAAAGGTTAAGTATATCCCTAATCATCGAATTTTAGCAATTTCAAGAGGCGAAGAAAAAAATATCATATCTTATACCATTGAGTTCAATGAGAAAGTAATTATTTATCATTTAAATAATAAATTCTTTATTAATAAACGAACAGCCAAGATCATCAACGAAGCAATAAAAGATTCATTAGAACGTTTAATTGTTCCTTCAATCATTCGCGAAATTAAAACTGATCTATTTAAAAGAGCAGAAGTTGAGGCAATCGAAGTATTTGCTAAGAATCTTGAAGATCTTCTTTTATCCCCTGCAACAAAAAACAAAAGAATTTTATCAATCGATCCAGGATATACCAATGGTTGTAAATGTGTAGTCATTGATGCAAATGGTAATTATCTTGAAGGTTTCATTGTTTACCCTTTCTCAAATTCAAAAGAAAAATTTCTTGAAACAGTTAAAAAAATGCATAGCATTCTAGATAATCATCAAATTGATTTGATTGTAATTGGTAATGGAACTGCTAGTCGTGAAACTGAAGAATTCATTGCTAGATTCTTAACAAACCGTCATACGAATAATAAAAATTTAGATACTAAATTTGCAATTGTAAGTGAAGTTGGTGCCTCAGTATATTCAGCTTCCAAAATTGCTCAGGAAGAATTTCCAGATTTAGAATTAGAATTTAGATCCGCAATCAACATTGGACGTAAATTCCAAGACCCATTGAATGAATTAATTAAGATTGATCCAAAATCCTTAGGTATTGGCCAATATCAACATGATGTCAATCAAAAAGAACTAGCTAATAAACTTTCATTTAAAGTTGAAAAAGCAGTAAATATGGTCGGCGTTGACTTGAATACAGCAACAAAATTTATTTTAGAATATGTTTCAGGTCTATCTAAAACAATAGCTCAAAACATTGTTGACTATCGTAAAGAAAATGGTCTTTTTAAATCAAGAAGCGAACTTAAAAACGTAAAAGGATTAGGTCCAAAAGCATATGAACAATGTGCTGGATTCCTAAGAATTTATGATTCTGAAAACTTTTATGATAAAACAAATATTCATCCAGATTCTTATGAGTTAGCTAACAAGATTGTCAAAACACTAGAAATCAATTTAAATGATATTGACAAAGAATATCTTTTAAGTATAGATAAAAAAGAATTAGCTTCGAAACTAAATTCAAATGAGTATGAAGTAAGTTTAATTATTGATTCATTAATTTCACCAGGTAAAGATATAAGAGACGATAAAAAAGGTTTCATTGTCAATGATAAAGTATTAAAGTTTGAAGATCTTTTTGTCGGTCAAAAAATAATTGGACAAGTTCAAAATATTACAAACTTCGGAGTCTTTGTTTACATTGGACTTAAAGAAAATGTTCTAATCCATATTACTAATATGAAAAAAGATACAAATCATTACATCGAACATCCAACACAAGTAGTTTCAATCGGTGATAATATCAATATAGAAATAATTGAGATTGATAAAGATAACAAAAAAATTCAAGGAAAAATTCTTTGAAACATTGAATAAATTATTGAATATCAATTAATTACAAGGTTAATACAATAACCTTTTCATCAGTTAAATAAAAAACCTCATAGTTCAAATGCTATTGAGGTTTTTTTTAATAAGTTAATTTAGGAATTTAAACTCTTTTACTAGTCGTCTCTTATTTGAATTTTTACATCTAGAATTTAATTAATAATTTATTTATTTTATTGATATTATTAATACTAGCAAACATAAGAAAAGATTAAAAATGGATAACAAAGTAAGTTATAAAATTAAAAAAGAAAAAGACACAATCTTTAATTTAGTATTTTTTGGCTTACTTCTATTATTTTTTATTTAACTAATTAGCTTTATTATTTCATCTCCTTATTCAGTTGATTTGAAACTTGCTAAATTCTTTGAACAAGGATTTTTAAAATCTGAATTTATAAGATATTGATCAGCTTTTTTTGAGATTTCAGGTAACACGCTATTAGGTGTCTTTTTGTTTTTTGTTGTTATGGTTATCATTGAAAGTCTTTATTCATACAAGACTAAGAATAACCAAAGAAATTTTTGATCTAAAACTAAATGAATATTACCTTTAGTTTATTTTATATATCCAATAATCTATATTTTGATGATTTCATTAAGTGCACATAATGAAATAAGAACCGGCAACGGTTTTGGAACTGGGGGGGAGATGCGGTATATGCTACAAAGTTTATATATCGTAAAGTAGCATTAATTTTAAGTATTCTTCTAAATTCAGTTTTCTTTATTTTCGGAGGTTTGTTTTTACATCTTAAATTTTCTAAATCAAAGGATTTTTTAACAAACAAATATTGAGTTGAATCAATTAAATTTATTTTATTTAACTTAATTTCTTATTTTATTATCCTTTTGCTTAAAGGGATGACATCAAGGCCATACTACTACAATGTTATTTATGGAGATTTACTTGAAAGTGTAAAACAAGAGCATCCTGAATGAGTTAGTTATTATTTAAATCAAAATGTCTTTAGACATGGTTTTAATTATGGTGATGGTGTATTTCGTTGAAATATCCCTTCATACATCAAACTTCCTTGGTATGTCATTAATGGTAAAGCCTTTCATCCTGATCCAAGAATGAATTTTTTTAATAAGTGATTTCGATGAGCATTTCCTTCAGGACATGTAATTGCTACTCTTAACATTGGACTTATATTTTTCTTCTTTCTTTCAAACAATAAAAAATTAAATTGAAAGAAAGTAATTTGAATTATTATTTACCAGATTTATTTTTGGTCTATGACTTTTGCTTTAATTGTTAACCGCGGTCATTGGGTTAGTGATATTGCATTTTCATATGTTTGGGGTATACCAGTTGTTGTATTTGTACATTACATTGGTATAAAAATCAAGCAAAAAACTTGAACCAAAATCAAAATTAAGAAAGCAAGATGAATAAGTGCAAAATAAACTAAATAATCAATAATTTAAAAAATACTTTAATTTTTTAGAAAAATGAATTAAAATTATAGTTACTGTTTTTAATTAAATTAAAAAGGGGTTGGCAGGTTGCCAATTCTTTTTTGATAAAATATACAAATAAGAAAGAGGACATATGGGCATTAAATCTAATATTATAAATACTAAATCTAATGAAATTTTTAATGCAATATACAACGTTTCAAAAATTAAGAATATTGATGAAGAATTAGTGATTAAACTTTTAAAAGCTGCTGTCGAACAAGTTATTGTTGGACAATATGATCCAGATGCAGAACTAGAATTTATTATTGATAAAGATAACAGAGAATTTAGAGTAATCAATCATACAAAAATTGTTACCCAAGCTCCTAAAACAGATGACGAAAAAGATAATTTCTGCCCATGCATCGAAATTACTGTCGAAGAAGCAAAAAAAATAGATCCTAACATTGAAGAAGGAGATCTAATTTCAGCTGAAATTGATTTTGAACGTTTTGCTAAAAAAGATTATCAAAAAATTTTAAGTATCTTTAATCAACAAATCAGAGAATTAGAAAAACAACTAACTTACCAAAAATATGTTAACTTAGTTGGGGATGTTGTTAAGGCTAAGATTACAAATATTACAAAAAATGGAACACTAATGGAACTACATGATGGTGTAGTTGCATATATGCCATCTTCAACTACTAATTTGCGTCTTTTAGAAAATCTAAGACCAGGCGATTTAATTGATGTTTATATTGAAGAAGTTAAACAAGAATCAAAAAATGCTCAAGTCATTGTTTCATCAATTGAATCCAAGTTATTAAACAAACTAATTGCCCAAGAAATTCCTGAAGTAGCAGCAGGTTATATTGAATTAGTTAGAGTAGTTAGAATTCCTGGTGAAAGAGCGAAAGTTGCAATAAAGAAATCTGAATTTGCTCCTTTTGGACTTGAGGAACTAGGTAGTATCATCGGAAAAAATTCTGAGCGAATTGAAGCAATCTCAAAACAACTAAATGGCGAAAAAATTGATTTAATTCTTTATGATGAAGATAAACCAACCTTTGTTATGAATGCAATTGCCCCAGCAAGAGTTATTGATATCATTCACAAAGAAGATTCAAGAGCTGACTTTAATAGTTTTCTTGTAATTGTTCCCAATGCACAACATACATTAGCAATTGGTAGAAGGGGACAAAATGTTAAATTGGCATCAGAGTTAACAAAAGTTCGTTTAGATATAATAAGCCAAGCTCAAGCTGACCAACTTGGAATTAAATATACATTTGATAATGCAAATATCAGTGAAGAAGAAGCTCAATTAAAATACGAAGGAAAGAAACTACACTACAAATCATTTTCAAGACCACAAAAGAGAAAGGACAGTCTTTTTGATTATTCATTCAATATCTCTGAATTTGATGAAGATCTAGCTGAATTAAGACAAAAAGCTTCGCAAACTGAAAAAGCATTCGAAAAGCATTTATCTGATACAAATATTGATGATGAAATTGAAAAAGCGCTTGAAGAAATTCAAATGGAATTAAATAATTCTATTGATGATGATCTTGATATTTATTCAGAGGATATCAATAAAAAAGAAGAAAAGAACAAAGAAAAAATTGAAGCAGACTATGAAAAAATTACTTCAACAAAAATGAAGGATTTCAAAAGAGATGCTGATTTGAGTGCTGGATTAGAAGATCTAGATTTAAGTGACTTAGATAATGAAGACTGATAAAAAATATAGTCGTAAATCAATTGTTGATAACAAAATTTATCCAGTCGCATCACTAGTTAGATTTGCAAAAATTAATAACCAATTTTATTTCGATCCAAACATTGAATTAAAGGGTAGAGGAACATATTGTTTAGATAATGAAACCCAAATCAACACATTGTTTTCTAAAAGATTATTAAACAAAGCTTTTAGGCAAAACATTGATCAAGAAACATATCAAAAATTGAAAGAAGAGGTAGAAATATGGCTAAACAAAAAAATAATAAAAGAATCTCAAATGTAGAAATCATTAAAGAAAAACTTAATAGTGTTGAAACTAAAGTTCAAAATGGAGTTTTTATTTTTAGTGGGCCAATGACTATTTCTGAGTTCAGTGCAAAAATAAATCAAACGGCAGCAAAAATATTGACTTATTATTTCAAAAAAGGAATTATCAAAACAATTAATACTTTTTTAAATGAAGAAGAAATTGCTGAACTTTGTTTAATGTACGATCTAGACTTTAAAAAAGAAGAAAGCGTAGACGCTGAAAATCTATTTGATAAACTCGAAATTGTCAATGATCCAAATGACCTTTTTTCTAGACCTCCAATTGTTACAATAATGGGGCATGTTGACCATGGTAAAACAACATTAATTGATAAAATAAGAAAAAGTAACGTTCTTGCTTCTGAATTTGGTGGCATCACTCAACACACTGGTGCTTATCAAGTTGACTACTACGGAAGAAAAATTACTTTCCTTGACACTCCTGGGCATGAAGCTTTTACTGAAATGCGTGCCCGTGGTGCTAAAGTTACTGATATTGTTATTATCGTCGTTGCTGCAGATGATGGAGTTAAACCTCAAACTATTGAAGCAATTGATCATGCTAAGGCAGCAGAATTACCAATTATTATCTTTGTTAATAAAATGGACAAACCAGGTGCTGACCCTGAGAAAGTTAAAAGTCAATTAAGTGAACACAACATAGTTTGTGAAGAATGGGGAGGAGATGTTCAATTTATTTACGGTTCTGCTGCACAGAATCAAAATATTGATAGTCTTCTAGAAGCAATATTCTTACAGGCTGACCTGCTTGATTTAAAAGCTAATCTAAATCGTGACCCATTTGGAACTGTTATTGAATCCAAAATTGATAAAGGAAGAGGAATTGTTACAACAATTATCGTTGAAAATGGAACACTTTTACCTCGTGACTTTATTATCGCAGGCGGGCAATATGGAAATATAAGAAGCTTAATGACATTTGATGGAAAACCTCTTGAAAAAGCACTGCCAGGAGATCCATGTATCATTACAGGGTTAAATAAAAATCCTCTTTCTGGAGACAAATTTGTTGTGATCAGCGATGAAAAATTTGCAAAGAAAATCGCTGAAGAAAAATCATTCATTAACAAACAAAGAGAGTTAAACGAAAGAAACTCATTCTCAATCAAAGATGGTAAAAAAACATTAAATATTATTATTAAGACTGACGTTCAGGGTACTGCTGAAGCAATTAAACAATCATTAATTAAAATTAAGAATCATGAAATTAATGTTAATGTAATTAGAGCAACATCTGGAGAATTAACTAAAGCTGATTTGCTATTAGCTGAAACATCAAATGCAAGAATCTATTTATTTAACAATAATGCTTCAGCTGAAATTAAAAAATTAGCAGATGGAAAGAAAATCAAAATTATTTCACATAATGTTATCTATAAGATTGTTGAAGAGGTTGAGGCAATAATTAGTACGCTAAAAGAACCAGTTTATGAAGAAAGACAAATTGGTGTTGCTAACATTATCAAATTATTCTTTTATTCTAAAGTTGGAACGATTGCTGGATGTAAGGTAATTGATGGTGTTGTTAAGGAATTTTCTAAAGTAGAAGTCTTTAGAAAAGGCAAGAGTATTTTTAAGGGTACAATAAACTCCTTGAAGATTGAAAAAAATGATGTTAAGATCGTTGAAAAGGGTTTTGATTTCGGAACTCACATAAAGGATTTTGATAAAATAGAGTTAGATGACGAATTAAAATTTTATGAGGATGTATTAGTTTAATTATGAACACAATTATGCATGAAAGAAAAAAACAATTACTATTAGAATTAATTGGAAATAGTTTTTATGATTTAAAGGATTTTGATGTAACAAACATTGCAATTAATGATGTTATCCTATCAAATGATGGCTCACATGCAAAAGTATTTATTACTTTGTTCAAAGATAAAGAAAGATACTTTGAAAAAATCACTTCAATGACTCCATTTATTCGTTCAGTTGTTGCTAAAAGTTGAAAATACAAAAAATTACCAGAATTAGTTTTCTTGATTGATCAAGTTGAACCTGAAGCAGCTAGAATTGAAAAAATTCTAAATGAAATTAAGTAGTTAATATAATGAATAATATAAATAAATTCGATGCCATTGTAATTGGTGGCGGCCATGCCGGAATTGAGGCAGTTTTTGCTTTAGCAAAAAGAAATCTAAAAGTTGCTTTAGTAACACTAAATATCAATAAACTTGCAATGCTTCCTTGTAATCCTTCAATCGGAGGATCAGCAAAAGGAATTATTACCCGTGAAATTGATGCCCTAGGTGGTGTTCAGGGTATTTTTGCTGATAGGTCAATGATTCAAATTAAGATGTTAAATTCATCAAAAGGTCCAGCTGTTTGATCATTAAGAGCACAAATTGATAAAGAAAAATATTCGCAAATTATTCTTGAAGCAGTTAGAAAAGAAAATAACATTACTCTAATTGAAGATGAAGCATCTGATTTGATTGTAGAAAATAAAAAATGTATTGGGATCAAAACAGTAGCAAATGGGAATATATATGCATCTGCTGTCATTATGACAACTGGTGTATATATGAATTCAAGAATCCTAAGAGGAATGGATATTAAAAATGATGGACCAGATGGCGAAAAAAATAGTTCCACACTTTCAAGTAATTTAGCAAAATATGGATTTGAACTTCAAAGATTAAAAACAGGTACTCCATGTCGTATTTATACAGATAGCATTGATTTTTCAAAAGTAGAAAAAGAAATTCTTGACAAGACAGAATTATGCTTTTCATCTAAAACTAATATTAAACTTGATGAACAAACTTCTTGTTTCTTAACCCATACAACGAAGGAAACTAAAGAAATTATTCTAAGAAATTTTGATAAAAGTTCACTTTATTCAGGAGTAATTGTTGGAGTTGGACCTAGGTATTGTCCAAGTATTGAGGACAAAATTGTAAGATTTCAAGATAAAGAAACGCATCATGTATTCTTTGAACCTGAAACAACAAAAGGTGACATTATGTATATCAATGGCCTTTCAACCTCAATGCCTGCTGATGTACAAGACGAAATCATCAAAACAATTCCTGGACTTGAAAACGCAAGAGTTCAGAAGTATGGTTATGCTATTGAATATGATGCAATCAATCCTTTAGTTTTATATAAATCTCTTGAAACAAAATTAATTGAAAATTTCTTTTCCGCTGGGCAACCTAATGGAACTAGTGGCTATGAAGAAGCAGCCGCTCAAGGTCTTATTGCTGGAATTAATGCCGCAAACAAAATCCAAGGATTACCAGTGATGGAAATTAAACGTAATGATGGATATATTGGTGTTTTAATTGATGACATTGTAACAAAAGGTACTTCTGAACCATATCGGATGCTAACAAGTAGAGCTGAATATCGCCTTCTTTTAAGAAATGATAATGTTGATGAAAGACTTGGAAAATATGCATTTGATAATAAGATGATTTCTCAGGATGAATACAAAAAAATACTAGATAAGTATCAAAATATTCAAACTAAAATTGAAGAACTAAAAAATATTTATGTCTCATCTAAAAGTGATTTAGGAATTAAATACAATGTCATTAATGGTCAATCATATCTAAAACTTCTATCTAATCCTGCAGTCGATCCAAAAGATATCCTCGGAGATGACTATCCTTACATTAATGAAATAACTACCCAAGTGCGTTTATTTGGTTATCTAAAAAAACAAGAAAGTGCTGCAGAAAAAATGCTTAGATTAGAAAATCTTAAGCTTCCAAAAGATCTTGACTATTGGTCAATCCAAAATATCGCAACTGAAGCACGCCAAAAACTTGATCTAATTAGACCAACTACTCTAGGTCAAGCAACAAGAATTAGTGGTATTAACCCTGCTGATATCCAAATGCTTATCTACCATCTAAACAATAAAATCAATAAGTCTTAATCAAAATAAATGAAAATAAATTTAATTGCAATTGGAACTCTAAGTCAGGATCATAAAAAAATTTATGATTCATATCTTAAGAAAATCAATTTTTTAGCTTCAATAAATCTTATTGAAATAAAAGAAAATCTAAATGATAATATCGAGCTTAAAATTGCAAAAGAAACTGAGGCAATTTTATCTAAGATTCCAAAAAATTCGAAAGTCTTTTATTTATCATTGCAAGGTAAGCAAATGAGTAGTGAAGAATTCTCAGATTTGTTTGTTGAGGATAATATTACTTTTATTATTGGTGGTTCGAATGGCGTTGATGAAAGTAAATTTCAAAATAAAATTTGCTTTTCAAAAATGACATTCCCACATCAAATGTTTCGTCTAATGTTAATTGAGCAAATTTATCGTGGGTTAGCAATTAAAAAGAATATTAAATACCACAAATAAAAAGTTGAGCATTATCGCCCAACTTTTTTTGTTGTAATTATTTTGTTAAATCTTTTGAAATTGATTCAAGTTGTTTTATAGCGCCATCTAATTGACTTTTTATCATAGCATCATATGCTTCATCATATGTTTTATGATTGCCTTTTGCTAAGTTAACTTCTTCAATGTTTTTAGGACCGCTAGTCTTTCAACTTTCAATTTGTTTAACTAGATGATCAATACGATCTGTTATTTGTTTTTTAACACCCTTATATTGTTCATCTGTTAGATCTCCAAAACCTTCTACTTTTTTAGCTTTTTCTTTTTCGTATTCATATTTATTAACTTTTTCAGCTAATTCCTTTAAGGTTTTGATTGCTTTATCAGAAGCTTCAGTGAATTTGGTTTTGTCATCCTTTACTTCACTTTCATTATCTTTTTTGCCTCCATCTTTATCATCTTCTTTTTTACCTGTACCTGGGTCTTTTTCAGTTGGAGTTTTATTTTCTTCCTTGGTACCACCACAATTTGCAGCAATTAATGGTAGTGATGCTAATGAAGCAACGCTTCCTAAAGCTAATATAAACTTATTAAGTTTTTTCATAATTATTAAGTCTCCTTAATCTATTTAAATATTTAAATTTTTGTTATACATTAAACGTAACAATTCCTATTTTGTTACATCCCCCATTTTACTTTTTTTTTTTTTTTTTGCGCAAAGTAATTAATTTTGGAGCATAAAATCAATGAAAATAAGTAATTTTTGTAGATCTTCTAGACAAAAAAATAGAATTTAGTTTTTTTCCTAAATTCCATTTTTCTTATTATTTATTCATTATTTTTGTTTGATTTTATGAGCTTCTAATGCTGCTTGCTTAACTTTTTCATTATCATAAAAATCTTTATAATCTAATTTAACATAAGGTTCAATTCCGCCTTCAATGTCATCGTATTTTTCACCATATGTGGCATTATTTGGAGAACTCATTGTAATTGTTGTTCCATCTAATAAAGTAGCAGGGATAACAGCTGACATACCACCACCACTTTTTTGGCCAATTATCTTAGCAATGCCCATTTCTTTTATAATACTTGTAGCTTGGTTAGCTGCGCTAAATGTATTAATTCCAACTAAGGCAGTTCATTTATATTTATCATAATTATGTTTTGTAAATTTATTATCCCCAAAAACATCAACTTGTGATAGTGTTTTTGAACCGATTTTGTTAAGAACATCATATTCACGATTTACGACTTTATTATTAGTCAAAAATCCAAGAGTTCTTATCATAGCTTGCACACTACCACCACCGTTTAAGGATAAGTCAAGGATTATATTTTTTATTTCTTTCTTTGCTTTTATTTTTTCCATCAAATTCTTCATTAAGAAATAAGTGTCATATCTTCAAGTGTTATTTTTGTCGGCAATTTGATCTTTAGTTGCATCTGCAAACCCAAATGTGCTTAATATTGCTGTGTCATCACCAACAAATCTAATATGGTCATCTAATTCTAATTTGTCTAGATCTTTTTTAAATGTTTTTTTAAAGTTATCTTGTAACTCACCTTGAGTCTTAAAGAATTCATTATAGTAATCGCCATAATATTTCTTTGAATCCTTAGCTAACTTAGAATTTCTTAGTGATTCTTCAGTATATCCATTGTAGTAAGATAATGAATCAATTCTTGTATGTAATTCATTTAGTTTCTTGTGAAATACATCAATATATGCTTGATGAAATTCTTCTGGATTCGTTGATAGAAATTTTTTCTTATAATCTTCACCAATATATTTTTCAAAAGAATCAAATTTTTTATATCTCTTAAGACCATAGAAATAATCCATTACAAAAGATAAATGATGAAAATTAATTTCTCTTTGTCTTTTTGTAGGTTTTTTCTTAGCAATTGTAGCATCCTTTTGAATTCTTAATTTGGCTTCTTTAGGAGTTCCAAAAGAAGAATAAGAATCAATTCCTGCTTCTAGATTTGTAAAAGTCTTGCCATTGAAATAAATATTATTGTAATTTTGTGTTACAAACAAAGTATTAAAGACTGAAAATGGTACTAGAACCTTATTTTCTTTAAACAAGATATCCATATTATATTTGCCTAAATCAAATACAACATCTCCTGTAGCATCAATCTTTTGTTCATATTCACTCTTAAGAAATTGATTACCATCAGTTAATTGTTGTGGTTTTATAATTGAATAAAAGAATCAAGTGTTAGGAACTGAGATTGTATTTTTTTCCCAATTGATAACTAAAGCATCAGGTTGTGTTTCAGATTCTCCCTCATTTCCAAGTGTTGAACCTTTTAATATATACGATTTTTCTTTTTTATTTAGGTCAATTTTTGTTGTAAATTTTGAGTTATCAATAAAACCTTCAAGTGTACTTAAAAATTCATCAACATCAACATACATTTCTTCATTTTTTCAATAAGCTTTTAAATCTGCTTTTTCTTTTACATTAAACTCTGGATTGTAGTTTTTAAATGAATGTTTTGTAATTGTAAGATCATCTAAATATTCTTTTGTTTGGCATTTTGCTGATAGCATTGCTATTGGCAAAATACTTCCACTTAGTATTGGTAATATAAACTTAACTAACCTTGTTTTATTCGATGTTTTTTCCATATAAATCCTTTTATGTTTTTGGGCATAAGCCCTTAGATAAATTATATTGAATTACACTCAATGTATATTGAATAATCATTCATTTCAACTTATTTTTACATTCTTTTTATTAAAAATTCCAACAAAAAACTAATTGAATAGATTGATATATAAACTCTTATATTTTTATAAAAATATAAGAATTTTTTCATCGAAAAATACTAAATTTTGTTAAATTTTTAATAATTAAAATCTCCTTGCATAAATAGACAAGGAGATTAAAGTTTAAAAATTGACTCTTATTTACTTAGTTTTGAAGCTTCATTTAGAGCCTTGTCGATTGCATCATCATTATAGAAGTCTTTGTATTCTAAATTAATATCAGGTGTAATTCCCCCTTCAATAGATTCATTTTTTTCACCAAAGACTGCATTATTTGGACCACTAATGGTAATTGTTGTTCCATCATTTAATACAAGAGGCATAATTGCAGACATACCACCTCCTGCTTGTTTACCAATGATTTTTGCAATACCCATTTCTTTAACAATACTTGTTAATTGATTAGCTGCACTAAATGTATTAATTCCAACAAGTAGACTTCAATTATACTTAGTGTATGCATCATTATCATAGTTTTTATCACCATTGGTATCGACTTTAGATTTGCTTAGATCAGCTCTTTTATCAAGGATATTATATTCACGATTCAAAACTTCTTTATCAGTCATAAAGCCTAAAAACTCTAACCATTGAATTAACACTACCACCACCATTTAAAGATAGATCTAGAACAATATTTTTAATTTCTTTGAGTTCTTTGTTACCTTCTTTTTCTTTATTCTTTGCTTTTTTATTTCTCTCTTCAATTTGTTTCATTAAATGACGCATTAGAAAATAAGTGTCGTGTTTTCAAGCTTCATTTTCTTTTGCTATTTCATCTTTAGTTCCATCTTCAAATCCAAGAGTTGTTACAATCGCAGTATTACCATGGTATCTAATATAGTCATTTGGACCAAATTCATCAATTTTCTTTCCAAACTTAGCCTCAAAATTTTTAACTAACTCAGCCTTATTTTTATTGAAATCATTAAAGAATTTACCAAAATTCTTTTCTTTTTCTTTGATTAACTTTTCTCTTGTTGTTTCTTTTTCATCATATTCATCATAATATGATAATGTATTAATTCTTGTATGTAATTCATTCAATTTTTTATGGAATATATCAATGTATGCTTGATGGAATACCTTAGGGTCAATTGAAAGAAGTTTTTGCTTATAATCAGGCCCGATTCATTCTTCAAAAGACTTAATTTCTTTATGGTATTTTAGACCATAGAAATTATCCATTGCAAATGCTAGATGATTAAAGTTAATTTCACGCTCTTTTTTAGTTTGAGGTTTATTTTTTATTTCTTGGTCTTTTTTAATTCTTGCTTTTATTTCCTTCTCAGTATTACCGTGTGCATCAATTCCTGCTTCTAGGTTTGTAAGACTTTTGCCATTTCAATAAATGTTATTAAAACTATAACTCATAAATAATGTATTGAATACATTAAAAGGTAACAAGATTTTTTTATCCTTATATAAAATATCCATCTTATATTTACCTAGATCAAAAACTACCTCAGATTTCTCGTTATCCTTTTTGCTTTCATAGTTTGTTTCAAGGAATTGACTATTATCTGTTAGTTGTTGTTCTTTTTGAATTTCAAAAAAGAAATTTGTACTTGGAGTTGTTATTTTATTGTTTTCTCAGTCAATAACTAATCTATTTACTACTTCATTCTTATCATTTTTAATTTCATAGAACTTCTTATTATTCTTTTCATCGATTCGAGAACTAAATGACTTATTATCAAATAGTCCTTCTAAATTTTTTAAAAATTCATCTAAATCAACATATACCATTTCTTCTTCATCTTTAATTGTATATAATGATAAATCTACATCTTTTATTGTGTATTCTTTGTTGAAGTTTTTAAATGAAGCTTTGGTTACATTCATATTAAGCGCATTATCATTTTTTGCTTTAGTTTGACAACTAGCTGAAAGAGTAACGATTGGCATTGTAGCTATAGTCATTAAAGATAGAAGCATTCCAAATTTTTTATTTTTACTTGCAAGCATAAATTTATATTCCTTTTTTTATTTTTTTAAGGAGAAAAAAGATTCTCTCCTTAAAAAAGATTGTATTCCTAATTCAATTAAAATAAATCAAAGATTGAATTAATTGATTTAAAATACTGAATTTTTTAAAGAATTTTAAATAATAAATTCATATTTTAATTTTTTGGTAGCATTCAACTATTTGATTAAAATATTGCATTAATGATTTGATAAACGATTGAATCAATTGAAAATTTAGATAAATAAAAAACGTTAGTTTGCTATGATGTAATGCAAAATAACGTTTTAATTAAATTTAAAAGAAAATCAATGTTTTTAGTTTTAACTATTGCTTTTTAATAGTTTTTTTATTCTTATATAATCAATCCTCAATTCTATCTTCACGATCGGAACTTGTTCTATCTCCGGGTTCTTCTGAAAATATATCCCCACTTGGTGTACCAATTTCAAATTTAATAATTTGAATTGAACTACCTGGTTTATTTACTGTTTCTAGTGCAGGTTTACTAATATATTTTTTGCTTTCTCTCTCGCCTTTAGGAGTGACTGGAGATTTAGGAGATGTTGAAGGCGATGTAGATGGTTGGTCAGATTGTGGTTGTTCTATAGATGAATCAGAGGGAGAGGTTGAAGGAGTTGTTGTGTTTGAGTTTCCTTCATTGTTTTTATTATCTTTACTTTCTTTGGATTCTTCTTTAGTTTTATCACATGATGCTGCAATTAAAGGTAATGCTGCTAGAGAAGAAACTGAACCTAAAGCAATTAAAAATTTGTTTAGTTTTTTCATAAAATAATATGTAATCCTTATAAGTAATAATTAAATATTTAAATTAGGTATTATTTGTATTGCTTTGGGCCAGTTTTGCAATACTCGAAAAATTTTACTTTTTTTTTTTTTTTTTGCCAAAATAGCAAAAATTTAATTAAAAAAATACCGCTTTAATAGCGGTATTCTAGTTTTAGATTATTTTAAGGTTGTATTGAATAATTTTTCAACTTCTTTAGTTTGTTCTTGATATTGAGCTTGTAAAGCCTCTTTGATTACTTGTGTGTTCAATAGTAGTTGTTCGAATACCTTATGCTTATCTTCTTGTTTTGTTTCTTTTTCAATTTCTAGTAATCATTCTTCAGGAATAAATAATCTTAGTTCATCTTCAGATACTTCTTTAAAATTGAAATCTACATTTCTAGATAAAACATTAAGTTTTTCTCTAAAAACAGAATAGTAATCATTAATGAAATCTTTAATTTCTTCTTTGACATCGTAAAGGTCTGCTTTTGTCTTAACGTTATCAAAGTCTAAGGAGTCAATCAAATCTGCTCTCTTTACTTTTACATTAGCAACAAGTTTTTCTTTTAAAAACATATTTAATTCTGTCTTTAATTTTGCATTCTCTTCTTTTTTAATTTCTTCTGAAAATTCAAATTTTCCTTCAATTAAAGAAGAGGATGTATTAGCTTCAATTGTTAATTTGAAATCTTTAAAATCAAGAGTTTTAAAATCACCGAATCTTAAAGTTTCTAGACCTTTAACTTCTTTTAAAATATCTAAAATTTCTGCTTGTTCTACATTATTATTTTTGATTGATTTTTTTATCTTATCTACAACTGAACTTTCTAAGGAACTTAAATTAATTTTATTTTTAGTGTTTGGATCCTTATTTCCAGGATTAGGATCTTTTGGATTCTTATTTGCTTCAGGTTTGCTTTCTTCCTTAGTACCACCACATTTTGCAGCAATTAATGGTAGTGATGCTAATGAAGCAACGGAACCTAAAGCAAATAAAAATTTGTTTAGTTTTTTCATATAACTTCCTAATTTAATTTAAATATTTAAATATCTTAATTTGAATTTATATAGCAATTTTTTATTGTCTAGACTCCACATTTTTTGTTTGGTTTTTTAGGGACTATGCATTGCTATGTCCAAATTTTACTTTTTTTTTTTTTTTTGCCAAAATAGCAAAAAAACACTAAAAAATAATGCTAAAATGACAAAAAAAGTCTAAAAAAAGGAATAAAAAATGACTACCCTTCATATTCGTAGTCTATTTTTATTTCAACAAAATAAGTTATTTTTAGTCACTATTCATTATATCAATAATGACTTTTCCTAATTTTTCAGTTCTTTCCTCAATGATGTCAAATGTTCATTGATCATATTCACAAATATTTTTTAATCCATACTTTTCAAGACCTTTAGCTGTTACTAGTATTGAAGATGATTTTTTATACACTTCATTTACTTTATGCTTAAATGACTTGTTAGATATTTTGGTATTTTGTTTATTATTTAAATGAATTAAATTACCGATTTGATCCTTACACTTTGAGTGCAATTGTTTCAATTTTTCCTCTTCATAACCTAAGTCGTTTTTTCATTCACTTAAATCTTGGGGCATTATATGTTCAATTGTTTGCATATCAACTTGTTTGATGTTTTCCCCAGCATTCTGATCTAAAATAACCGTTTCAATAATATCTATAATTGATTTTGATAATCATGATTCCTTCTTGGGAGATTTTAGAGACTCTATAAATTTTCAATCACTAGGAGTATTATAATATTCCATTTTACTTAAATACTCCTTAATTTTTCTTGGTGGAAGTCCTTCCTTAATCAACTTAATGACAGTGAAAACTAAATTAGATAAGGATTGCCCTGTTCCTTCTACAGATATTAATTTTATAATGTGTGATGCTCAAACTTTCATGTATAAATCAATTAGTTTATTAGATGTATCTCATTTATCATTATTAATATTAAAATGTGAAAATCTTGAAAATAATTCGAATGCCAAAGGAATATGAACATTTTTTTGTTCAATTACACGATATCAAAGTCTATTTCCAATATCAGGGGAATCTTGGTGATGTTTAATTTCCAAATAAAGAATTAAATATTTTCTTAAATCACCAAGAAATTCCTTAAATTGATCTCCATTAGATACTTTATCATTGATTAATTGTTCGAAGTTCTTATATGTTTTATAACTTTTATACTTCTTAGTATATCCCAATCATTTTGTGTAGTTTTTAATAAATTCTTCAAACTCTTCGCCACGTTTGCTTTCCTTTATTTCTGATCTCCAATATCCATCTTTCAATACATTGAATACAATACTATTAAAATCTATAAGATTTTGTTTAGAATCATTATCTTTATTTTGAAGAATAATTGCATTTCGAATCAAATCAAATGAATCTAATGGCGAACCTTTAGAATTTAAGTTTTCAAAAACCAACATCTCATTTTCTTTTTCAATTGTATATTCTAAAATTCCAAAAATAAACTTATCAAGAAATGTCTTTAATATTTCTTTTAATTCCTCATTATTAAAATGTCTATTTTTGAAGTATTCTTCAATTATTTCATAATTTTTCTTAATTCTAGAATGTTTAAGAGGAATTAGATTTCTATTTTGAGATTTTATAATTTGTAATATGTCCTCACGGATATTTGCACCTATTTCAAACAGAATATCTGAAATTCTGAAGTCATTAAAAATATTTGTATTTTCATTTTCATTGATTTTTTTGTCTAGATAATAAATTAAAAGTATTGATGTTGTGATTCTTTGTTGTCCATCAATTATTCGATGCTTATTATAATTATCGTCTTTTTCTACCCGTTTAACGCTTTGCGCAATAATGCCAAAATAATGTTGGTTTTGATCTTTGTATCGATCAATTAAGTCATCGAGTAAGGGAATAATCTGTTCATCATCTCATACATATTCTCTTTGATAAAGCGGTATTTCAATAATCTCAAATTCCTCTTCAAAAAGTTGACGGATACTTTTTTGTTTAAATTTAAAGGTTGTTTCACTCTTATTGCTCATTTTCTTTTTCCTTTTTTATAAAGTCATATTTGTCTAATTTGCTAAGCACGTTTGCTAGTCTTTTAAAATCATTAGTTGTTTGTTTTTCTCAATCACTAATTTCTAATTTCATTTTATTGAATTGAGGTTCTTTTGACCTTATACCCCTTAATTCAAAGGAAGCATAGTTATCATTATTTATATAGTTAGCATCTAATAGTAGAGTTATAAATCTACTTTGTCTTATGATATTAATTTCATCCGTATTCGATTTTTCGAAGAGAATTTCAGTAATATAGTCATAATCAAACTTAGTTTTTTTAATGATATATTTACCAATTCCATTTTCTATAAAACCAAATGAAAGAAGCACACTTATAAATTGTTTATATGTAGATTTGCCTTTAAATAAATCAATTATTTTGTTATTATCATCATACAAATAAATAAGACTATCGCCAACATCTATATCATAGAAAAAAGATGTATTCTTATATTTATCTTGAAATCTTTTAATATAAGCATTACAATTTGTTCCAATTGTATGAAAGACAACATTTTTTAATCTCTCAAATGTATTCATATTTACTCTACTTCTTTCAAATTTTCATTGGAATTATTATTCATCTCAATCTCACTTATAACTTGAAAAATAATTTCAATCGCTTCAACTGAGATAGAATTTCCAGCTTGTCGATATAAAGATTCTTTATTTAGAATTCTCTTTTCAATAAGAGGGATAAGCTTATTAAAGTCCTTATCATCAAAACCCATCAACCTATATGCTTCTCTAGGACTTATAAATCTATAGTTAGTCTTATGAGTATAATCATTTTCTAGTTTGATCACTCCTACGTTAGGAATTCGATCTTGTTTAGTTGTAAGTGTTGGTATTTCATAATTATTAGATTCATTAATAATTCTTACACTATCAATCATCTTGATCCTTGAAGGGGTATGATTGATTAAGCAATCAAGATTTTCTTCATTGTGAGGAAATTTTTTAAATATATCATTAAATTTTTTCTTTTTTTTGGCTAAGGATAATTTTTTATTAGATGTGATTTTATCGATATAGTTTTTAAATTCAAAATCATTACGAAATGGGGTTTTTAATTCTTTAAGTACAGAAACTGCAAAGACTCGTCGACGATGTTGAATCGAACCACAATCAATTGAATTAAGAATAATCGTAAATGTTTTGTATCCTAGATCACTAAGTTTATTTTTTCAATGCTCATACTCAGGCTTAAATTTGTTTGATAGTAAGTTAGGGACATTTTCCATTAATAGATATTTAGGTTTACAAGATGATTCATTTAATATTCGATATATTTGCCAAACTAAATTAGATTTTGATTCCTCATTATTAATTCCTTTTGCTCTTCCCATATTTGCAATACTTAATCCTTGACATGGAAACGAATAAGTAATTAGATTTATTTTTAGTTTTTCTATAATCTTAGGATCAAGATCATTAATATCTACTTGATTGTTATCTAATAGTACTGAGGCTGCAAGTAGTTTTTTAAATTCAAAATCTTTTCTAGTTATTTTTGAAATATTCTTTGAATTTAAAGAAAAATAATATTTTTCTAGAAATCGATCAATCTTATTTTCATCAATTAATTTATGTTTATTTAAGATCTTATCCAATTTGGAAAGTAAGTTATTATGAATTGTGGAATAAGCAATATTAGCCCTAGCATCTCAATCTGCTGTGGCTACAATATTAAAGATTTTAATTTTTTGTTTTCTTTCTAGATTTGAAATAGCTTTATGTTGAGCTCCGATACCAGAAAAAGCTTCTAAGACATTAATCTTAGACATGATATTAAACCTTTGAGATTGAATTATTATTTGAAGGAAACAAAAAATTTGAATTTAAAATCTTATTTATTAATCTTAATTGTTTATTATATATATATATATATATATAATTCCAAAGTCAATATAATTGCTTTTATTCATATTCTTTTTAATTTTAGCATATTCATTTTTTTATATAAAATAAAAAACTGCAATAAAAATTGCAGTCTTATTTTTTATCTAAATTTAAAACTTAATTAATCTTCAAAAATTTCATTCCCAAGTTTGATATATAGATCAACTTTTTCATTCAAAAGTGAAAATGCTTGGTCATAAATTGATGATGAATATACATCAATTCCTGCCTCCTTTAGAATTGTTGCAGGTCAATCTCGATCGCCAGCACTTAAAAATTTATTAATGTAATCTTCTAGGGCTTTAGTTCCTTCTTTTTTGTATTTTTGGAAGAATACATTCGCAACAATGTAACCAATTGCATACTTATAAACATAAAAATAGTAATAGAAATGTGGAACCATAATACTATATACATTTGCTACATCATTAATTTGAGGACTTCGATTTGAAATTGCATAATCTTTAGCTATTTCTACATATAACTCTTCAAGTGCTTCGTATGAATTAAGCGGTTCATTTTTATCAATTCTATTGTATAACTCATATTCATAATTAGCTCATTGTGTTTGTCTTAAAACAGTTCCAATAAAATCATTGATACTTTCATTTATTAGGAAGAATTTTTCTTGCTTTGTTTTAGCTTTCGAAATTAGATAGTCATTCAACAATAATTCATTGAAGATTGAAGCAATTTCAGCCAAAAATAAAGGATATTGACTACGAAAAACACTTTGGTTCTTGTTAGAAAAATATGAATGCATTGAGTGTCCCATTTCATGGCATAAAGTATTAACTGAATTAATTGTGTAGTCTCAATTCATTAAAATATATATTTTATTGATTCCATGCGAACCACCAATCGAATATGCTCCTGATCTTTTTGAAGGAACATTTATATAGTCGACCCAATTTTCATTAATTGCTTTATCAACAATTTCTTTATACTCAAAAGGCATAATCTCACTAATATTTTTTAAAATTCTTTGACCATCCTCAATTGAGTATTTATTTTTTATTTTAACTAAATCAAGTACGGTATCTCATAATTCCATTTTTTTATTGAATTTCTTTTCAAAAAATCGTGCATGAGCATTTCAATATTTCTTAAAAATTGAAATATTATTTTTAACATTAGAAAAAAGAATTTCTAAAAGTTTTTTATCAATATTATCAGATGCTAATATTGATTCAATCGATGATGGGTAATTACGATATAGTGCATCTACTGAGATTGATTTAATATGTTGATATAACATTTTTGCAAGACTTTGCTTATGTTTTAAATATGCATTTGCATAATTAAAATAAGTTTCTTTTCTAACTTTTTCGTCCTTATTTTTTAAAAGATTCGCTCTTGTACCTTCAGTAATTTTAAATTTTCTTCCTCATTTATTATGCGCGTGGCCATAATCAATTTCGCTATCAGTTAAAACACTAAATAACTCTTCAACATTAGGTTCACCATTTGCAGTTGCACTCAAATAGTTTTCAATCTTATCATCTAATTTATGATTTAACTCTCTTAGGATTGCTTCAAGATCTTTTTTTACATCCTTAAGTTGTGGTAAATTAATTCATTTTTCAATCTTATTTTTATTCTTTGCAATTCGATTTATTTCTGATCCAAATTTTTTTTCATATTCTGACTTTTTGGCATCAAACTCTGAAATTAATCTATTAATTTTTGGATCAACTAAATTTGTATTAAGCTTATTGGATAAGTAATTATCAATTTTATTTGCGATAAGAATAATCTTCTTTGATAATTCAAGTGAAGCTATATATTCTTCAAGACTATTATATTTTGAATCCTTAATTTCAAGTTGCTTGTTAAGCAACATAAAATATTCGCCTTCCAAATCCTTCAAGGATTTATTTCCTAAGATATCCTCCAAATCAAAACGATATTTTTGTTCAATATCTTCATACTTTTCGTATTTCTTCATTTAATATTCTCCTTATTTAAATAAAAAAGTTCGTAAAGAACTTATTTATCTTCATTTTCATCTACAAAAATTAAACTTTCAATATCACAATTTAATCTTTCTCTTGAATTAAATCCACCCAATTCCATTAAAACAATAATTCTTAAAATTTCAACACCTTGGTCTTTTAATAATTTTATGATTGCCTCAAGTGTACCACCAGTTGCTAAAACATCATCAATAATAACTGCCTTCTGTCCTGGTTTAACAAGACCTTTTTGAATTTCAAGGATTGAGCGACCATATTCTAAGCCATAAGCATAACTTATTACTTCTCCAGGTAATTTGCCTTTTTTTCTTACCATAATAAAAGGCTTTGATAACTTTGCAGCAACTGGAGTTCCAAATAAGAACCCTCTTGCATCTGGCCCGACAATAATATCTGCATCATTAGCTAATTCTGACATTTTATTTATTGTATAGTTTAAGGCCTCACCGTTTGCTAAAAGCAACGAAATGTCTTTGAAATTAACTCCTTTTTCAGGAAAGTCTTTCACGGTTCTTATGTATTTTTTTAATTCCATAGCATTAATATTATATTACATTTTAATTCCCTAAAAAAGCAGTTATTTTTTTGGGTGTAACTAAATCTAAAAAAGAATTTTTTATCCTAAAAAGTTATTTTGAAAATACTCATAATTTGAATTGAAAACATTGAGAACACACACTCAATCACCTTGGGTTTTATTACTTAAATGCTATAATTTATATAATATGAATATCAATAAAAATTATATATACATTGATTTTGAAGCAATCTCTAATCCATTTGCAAGAATTCTTTCAATTCCTGCAAATACGCCTTTTGCTTACTCACTTGGAGCCCTTAATCTCGAAGGTAAATTAGAAACAAAAACATTCATTATTGATTTTGCTAAAACAAACTCAATTAAAGATATTTGAGGAAAACTCAAAAAAAATATCATTAAACATATCTATCAAATCAATCCTCATTTAAAAATTAATGAAATTATTTTTATTGGTCATAATCCTGTATTAGAAAAAAAGATCTTATCTAAGATGTTTTCTAAGAATGAAATTAGAGCACTTCTTGATGATAATTCCAATCCTAATCTATCCCTTTCAAAACTTACAGGACCAATTTTCAAGGATGAATATTTTGCAAAAACAAAAAAAAGCATTATTGAATCTAATATTCCGACATTAAAAAAAATAATGGTCAAAAATAATGGTTTTATTGCATCATTTGTTGGTTTTTGATTGTATGTTAACTCTTTAAGTAATCTTCGTTCTAATGATAAAAGAAAGAAATATTTCATCCCTCTTAAGAAAAACACAATTCTTAAAGAACTAAGAAATTACTCGAAGGACGATGTTAATAAGATGCTATATCTCTCACTTAATCCAAGTGAAACGAGTTTATTAATTAAAAGATATCTTTATAAAAAAGAGTTGCTCCGCTTGCTCAAGAATATTGATTTTGATGATGATTTAACTATTGGTCAAATAAAAGAGAAGATTTGAAACCTATAGAGTATTTTTTATACTCAAATAAGCTCTATTTATTGAAAATCTATGACTAAATAAAAGACGAAAGGAGAATAATGTCTAAGGAGACAGTTAAAAAGAAAAATTATTTTAAACGTATATATCCACAATCTAAAGCAGACTTTAAAATGTATTTTTCAATGACTTGACCAATTGTCATTGGTGAAATTCTGTTTTGTATTAATGGTTTTCTAGATAATTTTATGGTTAGTCATATACCTTCTGGGATTGATGCATTGACCTATGCTAATACATATACAAATATTATCTATACAATCTTTTTTGCCATCCAAGGGATTGCATCAATGTTTGTTGGGCAGTATTATGGAAAAAAAGATTTTGATAAGGTGAAACAGATTATAAATTTAAGAATTTTTATTTTCTTAATTATTGCTTTACCTTTTGCATTAAGTGCATGAATTGCACCTGATAGTATGATTTATTTAATGGGAGGAAATAAGGTTAAAGATGCAGTTATAAGCGAAGGCAGAATGTATCTAATGTTTATTGCAATCTCATGAGTAATAATTGCCTTCAACTTCAATACAAATATGCAACTAAATGAAACGGGGCATTCAAATTTAGCATTTATTTCTGCAACCTTAACCTTAGTTTCAAATGCCTCAGTAAATGCAATTTTACTATATGGATTTAAGGGCAATGCTTATTATGCAGCATTTGGAACAATTGCCAGTGCAATTGTATGTATTACTTCAGACTCACTTTTAACTTATTATAAGGACAGAGCGATCTTTTTTAATCCATTCAAAATCTTCCATATCAAAAAAGCAATTGCAATTCAAATCCTAAGAAGAATACCTGCGATGCTAATTACAATTGCAGCAATGATTACTGTTCCAATAAGAATGATTATTTGATCAAGAGGTTTTCCTGATGATCTACTTCATGGATCAGGAGTAGGACATTTTTGAATGGGAATAGGAGCGGTTACAATTCTAGGACTGGTTGAAAGTCTAGCAGCAATTGCATCAGCAATAACGTCAGCTTGTTCTACTAACGTATCTTATTTTGTTGCTGGAAATCTTGGAAGAGATAATTTCGAGGAAGCCGAAAAACATGCTTATGCTTTAAGAGGATTTCATGCTTTCTTTGGTTTTTGTTTATCTATTATAATGCTAGGTGTAGTATTGATTCTAGCTTATAGCAAAACAACAACTAAGGGCGCTCAAGATAGCATTATAAAAAATCTTGATTTCTACTATAAGCAAAAAAACGCAGCTCAATTATTTAATTATATATATGATGATCAAAAAGGTTTAATTGATACTACAATTATAAAAAATGCAAAGGCATCAATTTATACATTTGGTTTTGATAAAAGTCCAGCTCAATTCAATGAATTTTTAATTAATTCTAATAATCTTGAAATAAGCAAGTGAATTGCTGAAATGAAAAACCAAATTGGAATTGTATTTAAGAGGGTATTTCTATATTCTTGTTTATCATTTGTTTTATTTAATCCAATTTGATGCTGATTTTACACAGCTGCTGCACTTCCAAGAGCAGGTGGAAGAAACATTATTGGTTCCTTAACAATTCTTGGTGCATTTTGATCTTCATTTATTTGATTAAATATCCTAATATTTGGCATCTCACAGCCATATCATCTAAGTTTGGAATTAACATACTTTTTATTCTATAGTTTTGATATTGTTAGATTCATTATTTTTGAAATAATTGCTTGAAAAACTAACTGAAAAAGAAACATTACAGTCGAAATTGAACATATTCACAAAAAACTAAGTGACAAAAAAATTTCAGCCTAAACTGAAATTTTTTTATGCTTCATAACTAAAAGCTATCTCAATTACAAATTTATCTATTAGGTTATTTGAATTTTTATTCTTTATTGCCTTAATAATAATTTTAGATTCTTCTCTTGATATTTTTTTATCAGCAGTGATATTTTTTTCAACATATTCTTTTAATTGCTTAAAATAATTATTAATTTCAATTCCAAATAACTTATTATTCGTATCATAAAAATACCATTTTTTATCAGCCTCATTTTTAAATGAATATGTAAACGAAAGCTTTAAATTAGATATTTCTTTAATAAAATCCTTAAATTCTAAGTTAGGAAGAGTCTTACTTTTTGCTTCCTTATTAAATTTAGATAGTTTATCTACTAAATCAAAATTTAAAATTTCAATTTTACTTGAATCTTTAGCACTAATTTCTTTTGATTGAATTGAATCTTTATCATTAAAGAAACCTTTTAACTTATATCCAGTATTATAAAAAGTAAATTCAGCTTTTGATTTTACAATCGAATTACTACCATCTTTAAATTTTGCATGATTGTGATTGTAAGCAATTTTCTTGTTGATATCAAATAATTTAGTTGCTTCAATTTCTTTTGACAACTTAATTAAAGTTTTCTTTTTATTATCTTTCTTTTTAATTTCACTTATTTTCGTATCATCTAAATGATCAGAGATTGATGCATTCTTTTTAGGTTGTTTTGATGAAAAAAAGGTTGATACAATTGGCATTGTAGCAAGTGAACCAATGACACCAGTAAACATTGCAACAGTCATTGCAATGTTAAGTTTTTCTTTTTTAGTTCTAGTTGTCTTTTGATTTTGGTCTTTGTTTTTTTTCTCTTTATTTTTTTTCATCAAAACTCCATTCTTATTTGCCAAGTTTAATTCTATTCTTATTTATAATTAACTTAATTTTTTTAATTAATAATTTACTTTTTAGTTCATCTTTAGTAATTAATTCATTTTTTAAATAACCAATGAATAGTGCAATTAATTGATATTTATAAAAGTCATTTGGAATTTCAGCATTGTATGTATTTCAAAAAATCTTTTTATAATAAGCATTAACATTTAGATTTTCAAACATTAAAGCAATATCTAAGAATTTTGAACCAATAGATGCCATTGATCAATCAATTATTGAGATTGTATCAATCTCATCTCATAGAATACTTTTTGAATTTAAATTATGATGACAATTTGCATCCAAATTGAGATTTGAAATTCATTTCAAAATGAGACTTATAAATTTATCAGACCCAATTTTTTTCGTTATTTCTTTAGTATCAATATTATCTAAAACTTTTTTAATCTGTTTATCTAATACAAAGGGCGGAAAAATTGAATTTGATGTATGATAAATTTTCATTACTCTACTAAGTGCTTTTATTGACTTTGTATTAATTTCCAATTCATTGCTACTATTTGATCATTTTCAAATAATATAATTGTCATCTTCATAAATGCAAGATGGAACAAAATGAAAATTTTCAATTTCCTCAATTTTTAATCTGTAATTAAATTCTGAATTTCTTTTAAATGTAATAAATTTTGAATCAGCAAAAGCAAGAGATGAATTATTTTTAGTTTTGACTTGTAGATCTTTTTCTTCTTTTTCATTATTTTTGGCATAAAGATTCTTATATTCAGAATCTTTATATAGTTTATATAAATAAATATAATCATCAAATTTATCTTTATCTAATTTAAAGAAATCAATGATTTTATCTTTTCTTATTCCCATATTTAAATGTAAGGAAACCAAGTCATAATATTCAGAGTTCAAGCATACTGCTTCAAAATCAACTAATTTAACATAACCAAATTTATTGATGATTACATTATTTTTTCTTATATTATTGTGACTAAAAATTAGTTTATCATTCTTATATTTTTCAACTAAATATTGATATTTTCTATCCTTAATTTTAAATTTATTTCAATTAAATCTGCTAACTTCAATATTTCTCTTATGAAATTTATTTATTGCTCCAAAAATTTTTTTTATCTCATGATCATTAATATTAATTTGATATAAATCTGAGCCTGGAAATCATTTTTTAATAAAAATTCCATTTTTAATTAACAAATATTCTTCAACATCGTTAACCAGTTTATATTCATTATCAAATAATGATGTCGAATTTTCCATCGGAATTCTTATTTGTACTCATATTTCGTTATATTTAGCAATAAAATAAATATTGTTGCTCTTTTCAAGTTGAAATTTTGCATGAGTAATACGATCAGCAACATCTGCTGAGAATGTTAATTTGATTTTTTCATACATTAAATTAATTTTTTTAATGTTATCTTCACTATTATAATTCTTTGTCAGTTTATTCATAATTACTCATTAAGTTAAGAGTTATATTGTTTATTATACTCATTTATCAATTGATCGACTCTTTTTAAATAAAGTGTATCATCAAAAGGATTGATTTCATGTTTGTTGATTCATAATACAATTAATGCATTCACAATAACCTTTTGTGCCAATAAAAACTTAGGTTCAAAATCATCCCCATAAGCCTCAAGAAAAACTTGTTCTTGTCTTTTGTCTAATTGTGATGATTCAATAAAATAAGCTAAATCGAAATGTACATCACCCATGGTTGCATATTCTCAATCTGTTATATAAAGTTCTTTTTTATTTTCAATAAAATTAAAAAGTCAAAGATCATTATGCACAGGCGCTGAGTTATCAATATTCTTAAGAAATAAATTTATTTTTTTATAGTGCTTATCAAGAATAGGAATTTTTTTTCCATATGCTTTAATTTTTTCACGATAGACCTTAAAACGGCGAGCGATTTGATTTTCTTTAAAAAATTCAAGTTTTGAATTATGCAACGTAATTAACTTTTTAGCTATTTCCCTTAACTTGTCATCGTTCAATGTTTCTTGAGTCATGATTGGGCCATCAATTCACTCATTGACAACTCTTTCATCATCTTCGTAAATTGTCTTTGGAACAAAATCTAGAGCATTTAAAATCTTGTTTGGTGTCTTATGATTAAATGAATCATAATTTTTTATTTTAATAAACTCGTTTGTTTGTTCATCATAATACGTTTTATTTGTGTAACCTTGGTTTTTAATTAGTTTCATTTGTTAAATATTCCTTATTAAAAATCAATATTTGAAACATATTTTGCATTCTCTTCAATGAAATCATGTCTTGCTTCAACTTCTTCACCCATAAGGGTAGAAAAAACTGAGTCACAAATTGCCATATCATTAATTTGTACTTGAAGCATCTTTCTTGTTTCAGGATTCATTGTTGTTTCTCATAATTGTTCAGCATCCATTTCCCCCAACCCTTTGTAACGTTGGATTGAAATGTTCTTATCATCTAGTTTCGAAAGAATTTCTTCTTTTTGTGCATCATTGTATGCATATTCCACTTTTTTTGAAGCCATAATCTTATATAATGGCGGCATTGCAATATAAACAAAACCATACTCAATTAAAGGTTTTAAGTAACGATAAAAGAAAGTTAATAATAATGTTGAAATATGCGCCCCATCAACATCGGCATCTGTCATAATGATAATCTTGTGATATTTTAATTTGTTGATATTAAAATCATCGCCAATACCAGTTCCTAAAGCATGAATAATGGTTTGAATTTCTTGATTAGATAGGAATTTAACACGGTCATTTTTTTCAGCGTTAATTACTTTACCTCTTAATGGTAATATTGCTTGGATTGCACGGTTTCTTCCACCTTTGGCCGAACCTCCAGCAGAATTACCTTCGACAATGAAAAGTTCTCTTAACTCCGCATTTTTAGATGAGCAATCAGCTAATTTGCCAGGTAATCCACTAAATTCCATGCCGTCTTTTTTTCTTGATGCTTCTTTGGCTGCATTTGCCGCAAGTCTAGCTCTTTGTGATTGTAAACACTTATTAATTATGCTTTTGGCAGTGACAGGATTTTCGTTCAAATATCTTTCAAGAACTTCTGAAAGAACTTTATTTGTTGCATATCTTGCATTCGATGAACCAAATTTAGTCTTAGTTTGTCCATCAAATACTGGATCACTATGTTTTATAGAAATTATTGCAACTAAACCTTCTTTTGAATCTTCTTTACTTATTTTTTCATTAGCTTTAAATAATTTATTATCTTCAGCATATTTGTTAAATATTCTTACAATTGAATCATAGAACCCATTTTCATGTGTTCCACCATCAGTTGTTTGAATGTTATTAGCATAGGAAATAATTGTTGATTGATATGCTTCATTGTATTGCAATGCTACTTCAACAAGAATATCAACTTTCTTTGGAGTTTTATTAGGATCTTCTTGACTGCTCTTTTGTTTTTCAATATCAGATATTTCACCATGCGCATATATAACATCATGGTTAATTACTTTTTTACCCTTATTTAATTCCTTGACATAGTCAATAATTCCACCATCAAAGCAAAAACTCTTTTTAATATTTTTTGTTAAATCAAGTAAATTAAATTTCAATCCTTTATTTAGATAAGCAACTTGTTTAACGTGGTCACTAATTGTGCCAAAATCAAAATTAATTCTATCCATAACTGAATAGTCAGGTTGGAATTTAATTCTAGTTCCTGTTTCTTCTGTTTGCAATTGCTCAATTACTTTTAAATCATCTATAGGTTTTCCACCATGTTGATATTTTTGATAATAAAGATTACCATTTCTTTTTACCCATACCTCAAATGATTCGCTCAATGCATTAACAACAGAGGCACCTACCCCATGCAAACCACCACTTACTTTGTAATTGCTCGAATCAAATTTACCACCAGCATGTAACACAGTTAAAATTGTTTCAACTGCAGATTTATTTGTTGAAGGGTGAATATCAACAGGCATTCCCCTACCGTTGTCTTCAATTTCAATAAAGTTGTCTGGATGTAAAATGATGCTTATTTCAGTTGCATATCCTGCCATTGCCTCATCAACTGAGTTATCTAATATTTCTCATATTAGATGATGAATTCCACGATATCCAGTTGAACCAATATACATCCCTGGTCTAACTCTAACAGGATCTAATCCTTCAAGAACCTGAATATCACTAGCTACATATTTTTTTTCATCTGACATAAAAACTCCTTTAGCTTACTCACTATGAATTAGCAATAATTTAGCATTAATATAATTAATAAATTATACCAAATATCTTTTTTCCTTTGCTTATATAATAAGCAAGGAAAAAACATAGTTTTTACAGTTAAAAAATATAAAAATTTTGCTTCTTTTTTGTGAAAAAAAATAAATAAAAAACTTCTACAAAAAATGAGAAGTTGTTTATAGAAAATTAGAATTAAAGATACATTTACAAACTTTATTTTGCAATATGATTTGCTAATGAACTTGTATCAACATCTTGTCTTTCTTCAGCGCTTGCTTGGAATAGAGGTTGGTTGTAGATATTATTCTTCTTAGCAACAATATTTGTTCAAAATTGATAAATATCGGAATTGAAATTTCTAACTATTGCATTGTAATATCTAATAGTTGCATAAATTTCATCTTCTTGGACTGCAATTTCTGTTTGAAATCTTAAGTAAGAATCATTTGCTTTTAAATTTGGATATTGTTCAAATTGAATATTTATTGCTGCTTTAATTTGATTTAATTTTGTTGCTAAAGTAGCTGGGTCAGTTTCATTTTCTAATTCAACTAATTGTGAACGATATTTAATTACTTTAGTTAATGTTTCGTGTTCAAAGTTTGCATAACCTTTAACTGCGTCTAATTGTTTGATTAAAATTGCTCTTCTTTTCTTTTCAGCAGCTTGAATTAATGAAGCAGCCTCTTGAATACGGTTTATTCTTGCTAATAATTCATTTTTTCGGTTAATAACTGCAATGAAGAATAATCCGAAAGTTATAATAAAGAGAAAGATAAATAAAACCTTTTCTCCTTTCTTAACTTCAGGAATTTTAATCGAATTATCAACATTAGGCTTAAATCCTTCATTTGATTGAGGTGTTCTTGAGTCAAATAACATAATTATCCTTTTTTTAACTTTTAATTTTAGTCATTTGTAGTTGTTTTTTGGTATAAATTGAAGTTTTTAATTATTTAAATTATACAATCTCAAAGAATTTTTTTAGTCTCGAGTTTTAATATTGATTGAAAAATATTCTAAAATGTTTTCAATGCTATACATACTAAGTTCGCTATTGATAAAAATAAACAATCCATCATTATCAAATTGCATTTTAAAGTCGGATTCAATTAATTTTGCATCACAAATATAATTAAATATATCATTTATATTTTGCACTTTATTAAGTGTATCTGCATCGGTATTTTCATCTAATATTAAGTTTATATAAGATGATTTTTCTTTATTGTAGAATGAATATTTAACACAAAGATCTTTTTTTATTGAATCTCTATATTTCCCTAAATAGATTAATTGTTTTCTTTCTATCAATGGATGAAATTTTTCATAAGGTACATCAATTATGTGATTATTAGTCCAAACTGAATCAATCAAATCTTCTTTTCAATACGAAAACATTTTAAATGTTATAAACGCATTGGTTAAGTTTTTTTTATTATCAGTGATGTAACTATCAATTTCCAATCCTATATCCTTACTTGGTATTGCCGAATTAAATCAATAATTTTTTGAACTAATCGTCTTAGTTAGGATATCCATAATATTTAAATTAGAGGCTAAATTTATATTCTTTTTATTTGAATCATAATAGTAATTTGATAGATATCTACCTTTTTCTTCATAAACCTCAGATGCAATATTCGTGTTTAAATATGCTTGAGCTAGACATTTAAATATTGGAAATATTGCTTCTTTAATGATTTTGCACATTGCACCAAAAACTTGAGTAAGTGTGATTGACATAGATAAATTTACTAACTGCACTTTTTCAAATCAATCGTTACTATCCGAATATGGCAATTTACTTTGGTCATAATTATTTGAAACAAAAATTGACCTTCCAAGCTTATAGAATTTGTATCTTCATTTTAGACTTTTAGCAAATTTAACAAAATTTTCTTGAGTTTTTACTTTGAAATAATCAAGGAATCCAATCTTATCATTAAATGAAAAATTATAGTATTGATACAACTCAGGATTTTCTAAAAGAAACTTACCTGATCTTATAGCTCTGTCGTATTCTCTTTTTGATAAGTAGTTATCATTTTCTAAAATTTTTAAATCTGGGCGATAGTTAGTTGGAAGAACAAAAGCGTGCTTTTGAAACATAAATGGTGTAGGTTCAACATGACTTGCTGAAATGAATTTTGTTACAGGACCATCCTTTGTTTGAATCGTAGCCAAGATTGATTCTCTTGTGATTACATTTTTTCAATATTCTTTTGTATATAAAATATCATAAAAGTAAGAATTACGCACCTGATATTTTTGAATTGCATCATAAGAATAAAATCCATCTTTTTCAATTAGATGAGAAAAATCGGTTGAATTTATATGTCTTATTTTATTAATATCTAATTCTTCTAAAATCTTATTTTTTCACCCTAAGATACTAAACTTATTAAAAATGGTTGGAATAAGTTCTCTATTTTGTTGAATTTTTGAATTAATAATATTGACTCTTTCTTTTCTAAATGAATAAAATTTATTTACTACTTTAAAATTGTCAATAAAGAACTTAATAAAGAAAAGTCCTACTATAAAAATACAAAAAAATAATATAAATACGTTTGCAGCTTTTTTGCTTGTAATTTTTTTAGTTTTCTTTTCAACATTGATTTCATTTGTCAGAGAAGTTATGGTTTCAACATTATTTTCAATCAAATCATTCGTCGTTTCATTGCCATTTACAACATATTTTTGAAAAACTCTTTGACATGCGTTTTCTGTTTCCTTTATAAGTCCCTCATATACTTCTGTTACTGGATTATTAAAAATCTTATTTCAATCCATCCCACTTGAATTTTCTTTTTCTTCTTTTACAATACTATTTTCCATAGAGTCACCTAACTATAAATTCATTTAATTTACTAAAATAAATCTTCCTTATCATCAATTATAGAAAATTTAGTTGACTTAGAATTCTTAAATTTTTCCTCGGTTTTTTTGTTATCTGAAAAGAAATCAATTTCATCATTTTTAATATTATTTTCATTAATAGGTTTGGAATTAATTACATTATCTTCTTTTGTTTCTTGTTCAACATTACTTTCTATTTCATTTGGAATTAATTCGGTTTTTTCATTCTCTTGTATAAACAAAAGATCAAATTCATTAGTTGAAAAATCAGGTACATCAGGAATAATTTGAATATTTTGTTTATTTGGATTTTCATCTTGCTTTTCTTGTTTATCTTTATTTATTGCTTTCGAAACAAAATCATCTTCTTCTATTTTTGGTATATTTTGCTCATTAACTTCAGGATTCTTTTCAATATGAATATTTTCTTTTGTTTCTTCAAAAATATTTTGTTTATCAAGATTGAGATTGATATTAGTTTGCTTTGATTCTTTTTTATGTTTACTTCCAAAAATTTTCTTAAAAGTATTATCACTAATAAAGAATGATGCAAAAGCAAGCAAAAGAATAACAATTGCAATAATGAAAGATAAAACAAATCCTGCTGTTCCTCCAGGAAAAGCAATTAAAAAATAGATGAAGCTAAAAAATAAACCGGGTGTCCATTTATTTGGTAATGAAGTAGTTTTATATTTAATAAAATCTTCGTATCATTTTTCTGAAATAGCAATTAGCGCATTTTTATATGTATAGGTTTCTGTTTTAAATTTAGCATAATAAATTGCTGTACCCAAGATAATTAACGAAAAAAGCAAAATTCCTAGTCTTAAAAAACTAAAATGAAAAACACTTGCTGAATATGTGTTTTTCATTTTAAAAATATTTTTGATTGCTAGCAAAATTATAAAAACAAAAATAGCGACTGAAAACATTCCAAAAAACAAACCAAAACTAAAGGAATGAATTGTTGTCAAACCTTTAATATTTAAAAAGGAAATAATGATAAAAAAAACCATTGCAAAACTTATTATTGTTCAAATAAAAGTTTTATCTTTAAGAAAAAAATAAGTCTTTTTTTGTTTAATTTTCTTTATTTCAGTCTCATTTTTTTCAATGTTTTTGTTATCTACCATATTTTAAATTTTATTACCTTTTTTAAATTTCATATAGTGTTACAACAATAATTGGTTCTTTATTTAATGACTTAAAAATTTTTCTTTTTACAGTCTTTCTTAAATGTTCCTGAATATCTTTTAGATCAATTTGATGCGATGATTTATTTTCAAATTCTTTTAAGAATAAGTTATTAATGATTTTAATGATTGTATCTTTATTTTCTTTAGATACGATTCCATATGAACTAATGTGAAGTTTTCCTATTGGTTTTCTTGTTTTGTAATTAATTAAACAACTCAAGGCAATAACTCCATCTCTTGAAAGATTTTCTCTTTCATTAATTACTTCTTGTGAAATGTCACCAATTCCAAAACCATCAATAACAACATCACCTACACTTTTGATTCCTTGCTTTTGCGAAACCAATTCATTGTTAACAAATTCAGCAATCCTTCCATTTTGAAGTACAATGCATCTAGATATATTCATTCCTGCACTACGTGCAATTTTTGTAGCAAGCACTAAATAACGATATAGTCCTTGGATAGGAATAAAATACTTAGGTCTTAGTTCCTTTATAACATTATATATATCATCTCTAGCAGGATTACATGGATATAATTGATCTGAACTTAATTCAATTAAATTAGAAGCACGACGCGCAATTTCGTCTAATGTTAAAGCATAACTCACCTCAAGACCATTGATTGGGGGAGCAATGATAATTACAGTGTCATCTTTTTTTAATTTCAAATAAACATCATTATTCGTTGCAACTCTTAAGAGTCTTGAATATAGACGTTCGGTTGAAGAAGTAACTAAAACGACAGCATTTGGAGTTTCATTGATTGCTCTTATATCCACAAATTCAGGAAATTGCGAGTTAGGACTAATCTTTGAAACTAAATCAATTAGTTGTGAATAATTTTTTCCATAAATCATTACTGGTCGTTTGTATTTATGTGCTAAAAGAAGAATTTCATGTGCTATGATCATATCTTCATCATATAAACCAAAAACAATTCTTTTATCATTTGCTGTATCGCTAAATTTGCTTTCAATCTTCTTGGTTACTCAGATCTTATCAATACTTTTACCAGAATAATTAGCTCTTGAGACATCCATAATTAACATTTGAAGTGGTTTATTATTACTTATTAGTTTCTTAATTCTATACAAATCAGTTTTTCCATATGAACCAAGATCACCAATAACAAAATTTACAAGAAATAAAATATTTCCCTCTTGATATTCAAAATTAAGTCCCATTTGTCCAGGAAGTCCGCCTGCAACATCAAAATTTGAAACAATTACATCTTTAAACTTAAGTGGCGAATTGAATGTTTTGATTTCAAAATTATTAGTTCCAACATTATACTTTGTGATTCTATTCATAATAACAATACGATTGAATACACTTGTATATATTTTAAGTCCAGGCAACTTCATTATTAATCAAGGAATTGCTGAAAAACTTGAATCCTTTACATCAGTAATAAAAAGTCCAACTATATCTTTTTTTCTTCTTTCAAGATATTCATAATCACAAATTAGAGTATCAACACCATTGTGTGTATTAATAGGAATTTTAGTACCACAATTAATAATAAATAATTTGCCATTAATATCTAACACATAAGAATTCTTTCCGTTCTCATCAAGTCCTCCCAATGCAAAGAAATTAACTTTATTCATAACACCTCTTTAATTTTCTATAACTTATTATTGAAATTTATTTATTGAAATTAGTTTAAATATAAGAAATTAAGTAAAACTTAAATATAAATATTTTAGCAAGTTTTTATTCTTTCAAATGAAATAAAAAAAATAAGCAATCATATATGAATTGCTTACATAAATTATTGAATTTCAAACTCTGCAACTGTGTATGTATGATCGCTTAAAATACTTTGATGTCTTATTGCTTTTTCATTGTCTATTTCAACATCGTGTTTTTTAAATAAATTAACATATTCATCATCTTTAACAACTTTATATATGTCAAAAACAAATGAGTTGGTTAATTTAAAATTGCTTTTGTAAAACATTTTATCATATGGATTAGCAAACCCACCTGTCATATTTAAGGAAGAACTATATTTTTTATTATCTTCAAATACTGACTTATATCCACTATTTCTATTGTATTTGTCTAGCCAATCGAATACTAGATGTTCTTTTCCTAATTTTATATTTGTATCACCAGCAAAAAATACATTCCCTGCATTGCCACCTAATTCATCAAATCTATCTAGAGCTTTTCAAAGTTGCTTACCTTCACGATATTCGAACGAACCAATTTTATCAATTGGTTTCTCACCTAGATATTTCTTTTTTCAACCTGGACCATCAAAGTGATCAAACACAAAGGTCATTTTTTTATCTTGATTTAATTTATATTTAAACTGAATTCCATATGGAGGTCTTGCATACTGAGCTGATTTATCTCCTAAATTATCATCAAATTTGTCTTTATAAGAATATCCTATTTGATCATTATTAAACTTTATTGGTTCAAATTTTTTGTTATTATAAATAATTGCAACTGCTTCTGCTGAACCTTTACTGAATTTGTCCCCTTTTTCATTTTTACTTGCAATATATGAATACATATTTGAGGAGCTAAGTTTATTCATCTCATCAACTATATTTTTTACATTATCTGGATTAAAAACCTCTGTCAATCCAAGAATATCAAACTTTTCTTTTTCACTTAATAAAGCAATACGCTTGGTCTTTTTATCTTGAGATCCATCACCGTGATATTTCAAAATATTTCAATGTCCTCATTTGAATGTATTTTCTTTTCCTGCTGGAATATCTTGTGATCTGGGTTGATGTTGTGGTTTTGGTTCAGGTTGAGGTTGTGGTTTTGGTTCAGGTTTCATTGAAGATTGTGGAGCAGGAATTGGTGTTAGTTGAGGTCTTACTTCAGTCTCACTCTTATTGTTATTTTCAATGGCTTTCTTGATATCCTTCAACAATAATTCGATCTTATTCAATGATTCTAAAATTGGAGTTGAATCTTTTGATTGAATAATTGAAAGAGCTGAGGAATTGAATTGTTCCTTTATATTTTTATCTTCAATTGAACTTATATTTTCAATCAATTCAGTAAGTCTTAGATTGTAACTTTCTTCATTTTTGTTTGTATCACTGCTATTCTTCTTTTGGCATGAAGCAGCAATTAAAAAAGATGGAGCAACTAGTGTTGTTGAGATTAATAATAAAATGTTTCTTTTTGCTTTCATGATACCTTAAATTTTATTACTTAATTTTTTTCATATTCTAAGATTTATTATTTTGTATTTTCCCATCCTAAATCAGATAGATAATTTTTTATTTCTATTGCTTTATCAAAATCCAAATTTTTAGCTGCTTCTTTCATTTCTCTAACTAATTCGGCAATGTAGGTTTTATTAATTGTTAATTTTGCTTTCTTTTTAAATTTGATATTTGAAGCGATATTTAAGTTTATTTTTGAAATTGGTTTAATAATAGTCTTAGGTATTATGTTATGTTGATGATTGTATTTTTGTTGAATATCTCTTTTTAATTTGTTATCAGCAATTGTTTCTGACATTGCCTTAGACATTGAATCAGCAAAGAAAATTACCTTGCCATGGTCATTTCTTGCTGCACGCCCGACAATTTGAATTAATGATTTTCTATCTCTTCCTAGTCCATTTACATCTGCATCTAAAACCAAAATCAAACTCACTTCAGGTAAGTCAATTCCTTCTCTTAAAAGATTGATCCCAATTACGACATCATATTTTCCAACTCTTAAATCAGTTAGAATTGCATTTCTTTCAAAGACTTCAAACTCTTCGTGAATATAAGCAGATTTAATCTTATATTTCTTTAAATAATTTGATAATTCCTCAGCATTTTCTTTTGTATGAGTAAGAATCAGAGTTCTTTCATTGTTAGTTATTTGATTCTTAATAAGATCATGAATCAATTGAATTTGACCAGCTTTAGGTCTTATTTCAATAATTGGATCTAGTAGACCAGTTGGACGAATGAATTGCGTAATGATTTCGCCTCCGGCTAAGTTTATTTCTTCATCCGCTGGTGTTGCTGAAAGATAAATTCTGGGTAGATCAATTTTTAGGTATTCATCATATCTTAAAGGGCGATTATCTAATGCTGAAGGTAATCTTCAACCATATTCAACTAATTTTTCCTTTCTTGATCTGTCTCCTTCATACATGCCCTTGATTTGAGGTAACATTAAGTGACTTTCATCAATATATAAGATTGTATCCTTATTTAAATAATCAAAAAGTGTATATGGTTTCTGCCCTGGTTTACGATTATCAATATATCTTGCATAGTTTTCCATACCTGATGTATAACCAAACTCTTTAATTGAATCAATGTCAGCATTAATTCTACTTTCTAATCTTTGAGCTTCAACTAATTTGTTATTATCTTTAAAATACTTAACTCTTTCAATTAAATCATCTTCAATTTCTTCACATATTGGTTCAATATAACTTTGGTCAATAAGAAAGGAAGTGCAAGGATAAATTATAATTTCATCTAGTTTCTTAGCCACTTCCATTGTGATTGGTTCAATTAATTTAATTCCTATTACTTGATTATCTTGCAATTCAATTCGAATTAGATAATCAAATTTATAACCCGGAGCAACTGTAATAACATCACCAACACTTTTAAATTGTCCTTGTTCAATATCTGGAAAAACACCCATATTTTGATAATGCATTCTTACAAGAGAACTTTTAATATTTTTTTTAGATATTTGCTCAGATACTTCTAATTTTAAAAAGTGTTTCTTATATTCTTCAGGATTAAAAGCGCCATAAATTGCAGCAACAGACGCAACAACAATTGTGTCATATCTTGTTATTAAAGAATTAAGTGTTGAGATTCTCATTGCCTCAATTTCTTTATTTGTAATTGAAGATTTTTCAATATACAAATCTTCTGCTGGTTTATAAGCCTCAGGGCGATAGTAATCAAAATATGAAATAAAATACTCAACCTTGTTATGAGGAAATAACTCTTTAAGTTCAGAGTATAGTTGACTTGCTAGAGTTTTATTATGACTAATTACTAGCGCGGGGCGATTAGTTTTTGCAATAACATTAGCTAGCGTAAAAGTTTTCCCTGAACCAGTTACTCCAAGAAGTACTTGATGTTTTTTGTTTTCTTTAATACCGTTAACTAGTTGCTCAATTGCTTTTGGTTGGTCTCCAGATGGTAAAAAATTAGTTACAAGTTTAAATTCATTCATGTTTTAAATTATATAAAGTTTTAAAAAACATAGTTTTTTAGAATTCTAATTTTCTTAATTTATTTATTGATTTTAAATCTAATATAAGAAAAAGAAGGCATTTGTTGCCTTCTTTTGGTCATTTAGTGATATGGTACGCGAGGAGGGACTTGAACCCTCACGCCGGAGGCATTAGTGCCTAAAACTAACGTGTCTGCCAATTTCACCACTCGCGCATAATCTGGTGCCGTTTATAGGACTTGAACCTACGACCTACTGATTACAAGTCAGTTGCTCTGCCAACTGAGCTAAAACGGCCTATTTTTATATGCCTAAATAATTATATAAACTTTTTTTATTTTGTATTAAATTTTTTAAACTAATTTATTTGGACTATTTTATTAAAATTCCACTATTTTCCATAAGTTTCAAAGCAAATTTATGAAATTTATTTCCCTTATGATTTTTAGAATCAAATGTATTAACAAGTTTTTTATAAACTATTACATTCTTATCCATATTCTTAGAATTGAAATAAGTTTTAAGATTAAGGGCGAATTGGAGAATACAAATATCAGTACAACATCCAATAATTTCAAATTCATTATATGAATCCAAAAATTCTTTATTTTCTAATTTAAGAAATGCATTTGTTGTATTCTTCTTAATAATTGTCTTTGCAAATCCAACTAATTCAGAAACAATCTCAGATTCAGGTGTATTTTTTAAACAATGAAGTGGATACGAAAACATTTCAAGATCACTTTCAGTGTGTGCATCGCAAAAAAAGATATTATCAAACTCTGAATTTTGTTGCATATGTCTTGATATTCTTGGGATTAATTTTTTTATTCTTTTACTTGCAAGATTACCTTTTTTTGTAAATCCGTTTAGCATATCAATTACAAAGATTAGTTTTTTCATTTTAACTCCCAAATTTGAATATCTATTTAAATTAAATCTACATAAGTATTCCAAATTTTGGATCCTTGAAATCCCTACAATTTTATTTAATTACTAAGAATTATTATATTGATTTTATTTTAAATTACATAATGTTTTACATTTAAAGCAATAAATTATTATTTTATCTTTTTTTACTTGAAAAAGATTGCGACTGGATTGAAATTTACTGATTTTTTAAAGAAAAAACACTCTTTTTAACACCATAAATAAGTGTTATAAGAGTGTTTTAAAATATTAATCTTTTAATTTTAGAGATTTTGTTACTAAGTAGTTAGTTTAAAGTAACTTTAGTACCAACTTTTTCTGCAATGATATCTTCTAAATCTTTTAGATCACCAATAAATGCAGCCTTGCCACCTTCTTCAACAAATTTAATTGCAGCTTGAACTTTTGGTAACATGCTACCTGGCGCAAATTGTTTTTCTTCAATGTATTTTTCTAACTCTGCTTTAGTAGCTGTTTTAAGATCTTTTTGATCTGGTTTTCCGTAGTTTACTTTAACAAAGTCAACTGCTGTTAGAACAATGAAATAATCTGCGTTTGTTAATGAAGCCATTTTTGCTAAAGCAAAATCTTTATCAATAACACCATCTACACCTTCGATTGAACCACAGGTATGTTGAATGGTAGGAATACCGCCACCGCCACCTACTATAACTGTTGCACCAGCATCAATTGCTTTTTTGATTTGGTTAATTCCAACAAAGTTAATTGGTTTTGGAGAAGCAACAACTTTTCTGAAACCACGACCTGCATCTTCAACAATAACACTATTTGGATTTGATGCTTCTGCTTCTTCTCTTGTTGCAAAAAATGGGCCAATAGGTTTGGTTGGGTTTTGAAATGCTGGATCTTGTGCATCAACTAAGGTTTGAGTTAGAATGTATAAAACTTCCTTATCGTATAAACCTTCTTTTGTAAACTCATTTGTAATTGCGTTTACCATGTGATATCCGATATACCCTTGTGACATTGCACCAGCTTCTGGCAATGGTACTAATGGTGATTTTGGATTAACTGATGCAGCACTTACAAAACCATTAAAAATCATCCCAACTTGTGGACCATTTCCATGTCCAACAATAACTTCATGTCCTGCCTTAACTAATTCAGCAATCTTTTTAGCAGGAATTTTTACTAATTCTTTTTGCTCTGCAGGATTATTTCCTAGAGCATTTCCACCTAGGGCAATAACAATTCTACTCATAATTAATATCCTAATGTAGCTAGAATAACTGCTTTAATTGTGTGCATACGGTTTCCAGCTTGTTGAATTGATTTGTTGTATTTTGATTGGAATACTTCATCAGTAACTTCCATTGCACCTGTTGCAACAACTGGGTATTTTGCACCAAGTTTTTCTTTAATTTCTGCTGAAAATAGGGTTTTATCATCGTGGAATGCTGGTAAGCAGTGTAAGAAAATAACATTTTCTTTTGCAACTTTAATCATTTGCATATCTACTTGGAAAGCACCTAATTCTTGAATACGTGGTTCAAATAATTCAAATGGTTCACCTAAAGAAACTCATACGTCTGTGTAAATTGCATCAGCATCTTTAGCAGCCTCTAATTTATTATCTGAGAAAGTTACAGATCCACCATTACGTTCAAATAATTTTAGAACTTCTTCGTAAACATGTTTGTGATCTGGACCATTTTTAACAATTTCTCATTGTTCTTTTGGACCACACATAACAATGTGTACACCAAAGAAAGCAGCACCAATCATTAATGAACGAGCAACGTTGTTTTTAATATCACCTGAGAAAACAATTTTCTTTCCTCTTAAGTCTCCAACAAATTCTTTGAATGTTAAGTAATCAGCTAACATTTGTGTTGGGTGTTCAGCATCTGTTAGTCCATTTCATACTGGTACACCTGAATATTTAGCTAAAGCTTCAACGTCTGATTGTTTGAATCCACGGAATTCAATTCCATCATACATTTGTCCTAAAACCATAGCTGTATCTTCAACTGATTCTTTTTTACCAAAGTTTGATCCTGTTGGTCCGATATATGTACAACTTGCTCCTAAGTCAGCTGCTGCAACTTCGAAAGCACAACGTGTTCTAGTTGAATCTTTTTGAAACATGATTACGATGTTTGAGCCAGTTAGTGGTCGGTTATTAACATGTAATCCTTGCATTTTTGCCTTTTTTAATTCTAAAGAAAGATCTAAAAGATAATTAATTTCATCGGTTGTAAAGTTTAGAGCTGAATCTAAACTACGACCTTTTAAATTCATTGGCATTTTGTAAAGTATTTCTCCTATGTATAAATTCTTTTTTTTTTTTTTTTCTAAAATTTTTAAAAGTTTTAAGTGGATTTATTATTTTTATTTTTTATTATGATTAGGATAACTAAATAATAAACTAATTAAAACTCGTTTAAATTATAGCATTATCAAAATATATTATTGAATATATTAAATTTTAATAAGATAAATAAAAAAGTTAGGTTACTTACCCTAACTTAATCTAATTAATCTTATGAAAATTTCTTATTTTTTTGCATTTGAATTCTTCATTCTTGAAAGTTCAACATTTATTTTCTTAAGTTCTTCTAATATTTGCATTTCAGTAGTTGGTGCAACAACTTCTTCGACCTTAGGTTCGGTTTCTTTTTGTTTCTTAGCTTTACGCAATTCTATTGCATTTTTTACAAGATAAAAAATTAAGGCTGAAAAAAATATAAAGAATGAAATAATTATAAAACTTAATAGAGCGGATAAGAATTTACCAATTAAAACATTACCAACTTTCCATTCTTTAACTTCACCGAAATTCAAAGCTCCAGATATTGCTGAAATAATAACGTCATTTGCTAATGAGTTAACAACAGCTCCTAATGCTCCCCCTAGTAATACACCAACTGCAAGTAATAAAATATTCCCACGTTTTAAAATTGAACCTGCATCACTTCAAGATTTTTTAGCATAATTTTTTGCTTCTTCTTTTTCTTTTTTTGTCATAATACATCCTTTTATATTTTTATTTTAGTCTTAAAAATAAAATATTTTTATATGTCTAAAAAAATAAGTCTATATTTAGGCTGGATAAACTCTTTTTTTAACTATCACTCCAATATTTCCAAAACCTGAGATTACTCAAAGAATTGGTAGTAATGTTGTAATAAATAATATAAATTTTCCAAATGCTTGTGTCTTTCAACTTGCAATTGATAGGATTATCAAATCTAAAATATAAGTAGTAATTGCAAGAATTATTCCTATTCCAAAAATAATCAAATTCAGTTTATACTTTATTATTTTTTTTAAGAGATCAATAATTCTACTAATTGATTCCTTAAAACCTTCTTTATCAAAATTAGCGGCAATTGTTTTAAGATCTTGAGCAGATACTTTAATAAGTAAATAAATTCCTGTTGCAATAAGAGCAATTGCAATAAGTTTAAAGATTAGAGATGCAATTGAAAGTTTTCTTTCACTAGTCATAGTTTGCCTCTTTTTTTTCTACATTGTAATGATATTATTTCGATTCAAATTTTTTATCAAAATTATTAGATTATTATAACAAATTTGCTAAAATAATCTCTAATAAAATGCTATGTTATTTTCACATTTATAATAATTTATTAAACACATGGAGATGGATATGAATCCAACAAAAATTTTTGGTTTAGGTGGGATGCAGGAGATTGGAAAAAGTACTCTTGTCATTGAATATGATAAACACATATTCATTATTGATACTGGAATTAAATTCTCTGATACATTTATTACTGGCGTTAATGGTTCAATCCCTGACTTCACTTATTTAGCACAAAACCAAGATCGCATTGAAGGTCTTTTTATTACACACGGACATGAGGATCATATTGGTGGAGTTCCATATTTAGTTAAGCAAGTTAATGTTAAACGTATTTATGCTCCACGAATTGCAATCCAATATCTAAAACTTAAATTTTCTGATATGAAAATAAAAACTCACGTTGAGTTTATTGAAATAAATAAAGATTTGGTTGCTGATTTTGGAGATTGCAAGGTTGATTGATGAACTGCCCAACACTCAATTCCTGATGCTTTTGGAATTCGTATCAAAACACCAAATGGCAATCTTATGATGACTGGTGACTTTAGATTTGACTATACTCCAATTGGAAATCTAACTGATTTTTCCAAACTTAAAAAGATTGGAGATGAAGGACTTGATGTTCTTTTTTCAGATTCAACAAATGCAATGCGACCAGATCACTCACCTTCTGAAAGTGATATTCTAAAAGATATTAAAAAATACATGATGCAAGCTGAAAGAAAAATTATTGTGACAGCCTTTGCTTCAAATCTTACAAGAATCAAAGCAATCATTGAATTAGGAGCGAAACTTGGTAAGAAAGTTATTGCTTTTGGACGTTCAATGGTAGATAACATTGATATCGGAAAAAGATTAGGATACATTAATGCTCCTGAAGAGATCTTTATTGATAAAAAAGCATTGTCAAAATACAATGAAAATGAACTATTAATCCTAACAACAGGTTCCCAAGGCGAAGAAATGGCAGCACTTGCTAAAATGTCATATGCAAAGCATCCAAACATTACAATTAAACCTAAAGACGTCGTTATTTTTTCATCTAGTCCAATTCCAGGAAATCGATCAAAATGTGAATTGCTAGTTAATCGACTATACAAGTTGGGTGCAACAATTTATGAAAACGGTGTTGATGGATATCTTCATACCTCGGGTCATGCCTATAAGGATGAACATAAAAAAATCTTTGAACTAACTAGACCAAAATTCTTTATGCCATATCATGGTGAATATCGAATGAGTGTTGTTCATGGTCAGACAGCGATAGAATCCGGTGTCAATCCAAACAATGTTTTGATTGCTAATTTAGGAGATGTATATTATTTAGATCGTCACCAACTTTACCTTTCTAATGAAAAAGTGTATTTTGGACCTGTTTATATTGATGGAAATGTCCTATCAAAAGCAAATACGCAACTTATAAAAGAAAGAATGGAATTAGGTGAAAATGGGTTTGTCCATGTTGTAATCGCAATAAATAAGAAAAAGAATATTATTCTTGGAAAACCAAGAATTGTATCTCGAGGTGCTTTCTTTGTAAAAGAAGAACTTCATTTAATTGAAGAAGCTAAACGATTAGTTCATGGTGCTATCTTGTATACGATTAAAAATGAACCAGATTGAACAATGCCTAAACTAAAACAATTAATTATTGATCGCCTTGCACCCTTCTTTTATAAAATTAAACGAAGAAATGTTGTTATTCTTCCAACAATTCTTTTAGCTGATGCTAAAAAAGATGAAGAACAAATAGATTAAATTCTAAGTTACAATAAATTATCAAGAATCCAATCTAACTGAGTACTTGATAATTTTTTTCTTTAGAAAAATATTTTAATCATGTAAAATAGTTCCATTAAATTTGAATTGATTTAAAAACAAGAGGAGAATAGTATGAAAAAATCTAAAAGAATAATCCTAAGTATGATTTCATTAAGTTCATTTTTTATAGCTCCCGTTATTTTATCTAGTTGTGAAACAAAAAATAAAAAAATTGCAGACCTATTAAATAATGAAAATGAAAATACATCTTATCATCTAAAAAAGAATAAAGATGAAGATATAAAAATAAAAGAAACTACGATCAATAAATCTCCAATTAAGGAACAAACTAACACATCAAGTAATTCTAGAAAAAATAATGAAATTGATTCAAATAATATTCCTAAGACTAAAGAAAATGAAACTCCTTTAAAAATCAATAATCATTCAAATACTTATTCCTCTCCAAAAACTAAAAATGAATTAGAAAAGCCTAATATCGTTTCTTCTGAAAAGTCAACAAATGAATTGAATAAGATTGAAGAAAAGATTGAAAGTAATTCAACTAAGATTGAAATTAAAGATGAAGAAACTTTCAAAATTCATATGTCTGATGAAGAAATTAATAATTTTTATCCTATTCAAAATGTCTCCTCTCTTCAACCTACTTCATTATCATTTGATCAAGTAAAAGATAGAATTATCAATCAAATGTATGCTTCAAACTATTATGAACATCCTAATTTTATTTTAGAAAATAAGACTGTCAGTTTAAATAAAAAGATTGAAGATAATGAAAAAATTCAACTTAAATTGCTAGATACAAAAACTAAAAAAGCAATTGAAAATGTTAGATGATTTCAAAGAATTAGATATCCTCATGACTTAATTTTAGAAGAAGATAAAGATTCTTCACAAGCCTTAATTAAATTATCTAAAAATGGAATAATCGAAAAGAAAAAAACTCCTGAAGCTAATAAAAATGATGTTGTTGAAGTATGAGCTGAACACCAAGGCTATTTATATAGAACAATGGTAAAAATTGGTGGTGAAGATACAATAAGAGAAACATATGAACAACAACAAGCAAGAAATAAAGCCAAAGAGATTGTTAAAGATTGAATGCATCTTCCACTACTTCAAAAAATAATAAAAGCGCATGATTGAATTATTGAAAATATTCAATATCATGATACTAAAGATATTTGAAAGGATCAAAGTGCATATTCAGCATTAGTTGATCTTAAAGCAATTTGCACAGGTTACGCTAAGGCATTCAAAATGTTAATGGATGAATTAGGAATTCCAAGCAGTATTATAACTGGATCGATGGATCAAAGTTTATATCCAAACTATCATACTCGTCATGCTTGAAATCTCGTTGAACTAGATGGTGAATGATATCATGTTGATACAACAACTGATCATATAATTTATCAAACAAACAAAAGAAAGAAAAACAATAAAATAAGTCATAAATTCTTTTTGATGCATGATAAAGATTTTGGAAAAGGCAATTCTTACTTTAATTATTTTGAAAAAAGAATGGGTCAGCGCTTTAGAAACTTCAAACACCTTGAAGATGGAAGTTTTGTTAGAAATAAAGAAGAAGCATTTGCTCAATTTGAAAGATTATATGGTGTTCAAGATAATGAACAACTCCCAAAATGATTAGATTTATATGGAGATGAAAAACTATTTGAAGAAATTAAAAATGAATTTGAAACAAAAGGATTTAAGCCTAAACAAGCAATAATTGTAAGAGCTAATGATGATAAAACCTGAAAGATGGGATATCGTAAATTTAGATTCGAGTTCGATAATGAAGATCTTAAAAATAAATCCAATAAGGAACAAATAAACTTTAAAGTAGAAAAACATGCTGAGTTAGTTTTAAAAGTAATAATTGAAAACAAAAAGATCAATGATTTCAAATTGAATTCTTCTAACTTTATAGTTAATAAAGGAAAAATTAATGAAATTAAAGACTTTGAGAGCGGATATTTAGTATATCTTGATCACTTTGAAGACTTTGGAAAAAATGATATCAAATTAGATATTCAAAAATTTGGATACAAATTTAATTCAAATAGTAACTTAATTCAATTAAATGTAAATAAGCATCAAACTCCAAGTGCAAATCTAAAAACAATCGGATCCAATCGAGCTATTCTAAGTGGTGTAACATCTGGAATGGAATATCGAAACAATTCTGAAGAATGAAAAGAAATTACACATGATCATTTTGAAATATCTAATTTAGTTTCTGGTTCAGTTTCAATTAGATATAAAAGCAATGAAAATCAACTTCAATCAGATATTCAAAAAATTGAGATGCCAATGGCGGATGATATTGATAAGCAAATTAAGGTTTATGATAACAAAATTATTGGTGTAGATTCAATGATGGAATACAGATTGAAAGATACACAAAAATGAATTGAAATTAAATCCAATCAGATAGATGGTCTTAAAAAAGGAACTTATCAATTTAGAACAAAAGCACATAATAAAACTTTAGCTTCTCAAATCTACGAAATACTAATAAATTAAGCAAAAAAAATTACGAAAGACTTATTCGTAATTTTATTTTTTTTTAATTTTAAGAACTTAAATTATTGATTTAAGAATTTCGATCATTTCTGCATTGATTTTGATTGAAATGTTTTCATCAAAATCCTTAATAAAAATAGAAAAATCATGTTCTAATCAATATAATGCTCTTAAATAATCTGAATTTTTATAGTTATTTGAATGCTCTTTGCAAAGATAACCACCTTTATAAAATTCAAAATCAATAATATTCGTTTTATTCTTACATTCAACACAAGATTCAAAATTTGGTTTCATTCCAAAAACTCTTAATATTTCAAGTAATAAATAACTTAGACTTTGATTAGGATTTCTTTCCACTGATTCTAAGAAGATTCGATACTTATTAAAATCTAAATTCTTATTATTTATATAATTTAAAAAATATAAAACTAAATTATAAATATTTTGTAACATCGGATTCATTGGGAAAACTGAGATCACTTTTGCTCTTTTTAGAGTACTTATTTTGTTAATAAATTTTGATTTTATAATTTCAAGATTTACTAAGCCTAATAGTGGTGTATTAAGCTTATTTTTAGATTGTGATTTTTGAATTCCTTTAGCATATAAAAATCTAATTCCATCATTAATTAGAATTTTTAAAATCCCATCATTATCATTATGATTTTTAATCTCTAGAATAATGCCTAAAGTTTCAAACTCTCTATCTTTCATAATAATATTTAATTTTATAACAAATAAAAAATAAAAAAAAGAGCAACGACCTATTTTCCCTTATGGTATCGTCGGCACTGAAGGTCTTAACTGCTGAGTTCGGAATGGAATCAGGTGGGCCCCTTCGTTATGGTTGCTATGCATAATATTATATATAATTTTTTTTATTTAGAAAAAATATTTTATTTTTTTTAAATAAATTAAACAATATGCATATTTAGTTTAAATTAGTTTATTTATTCACCATTTAATATTGATTGACTAAGCATTTGTATAATGACTTACTTAACTAATTAAAATTAGATTTCATTACAAAATCAAGATATATATTAAGTTAATAATTTAATTGAGAGTTATAAAATTTAACTATATATAAGTAATAAATAAACGAAAGTTTTATTAATAAGGAAAATAACGTGAGTAAGAAAAAAATTATTTTGACAATCATTGATGGTCTTGGATTAAGAGAAGAAAAACAGGGCAATGCATACGCTCAAGCAAGTCATCCAACCTTTGATTATCTATTTAAAATGTGTCCCAATTCAGTATTGCATGCGTCAGGACAATATGTAGGATTACCCAAAAATCAAATTGGTAACTCGGAAGTTGGACATTTAAATATTGGTGCAGGTAGAATTGTTTATACTGGATTATCATTGATTAATAAGTCAATTGAAGACAATACATTCTTTGATAACGAAATACTAAATCAAATAATAAATAATTCAATTAAAAAAAATAAGACTCTTCACTTAATGGGTTTATTAAGTAATGGTGGAGTTCATTCATTAGATAATCATTTATTTGAAATATTAAAACTAGCAAATAAAAAAGGATTAAAAAAAGTATCAATTCATATTTTTGGCGATGGAAGAGATGTTAAACCTCAATCAATTAAGGATTCACTTGATATTCTAAATAAATTATCAACTGAATTTAACTATCCAATTTCTAGTATAAGTGGCAGATTCTATGCCATGGATCGTGATCAAATTTTTGAACGCAATGAGTTGGCACTAGAAGCAATCTTAGGTAGATCAAAAAATATATTTAATGATCTTAATTTATATATTGAAAATCAATATAAAGAAGGAATATATGATGAATTTTTTATTCCTGCACAAGCTAAAAATGGTGTATTTCTAGAAAACGGTGATAATGTTTTATTCTTTAACTTTAGACCTGATAGAGCTCGCCAATTAAGTCATTTGTTTTTAGGTAGCAATCTATATAACTACGAACCAAAGAATAAAATTGATGTTGATCTTTTTGTTTCAATGATGAAATATGAAGGAATTAATTCATTGATTGCATTTGAAGAAATGAAAGTAGATAAACCTTTAGGTGAAGTAATTTCAACAAATAATTTAAAGCAATTAAGATTGGCTGAAACTCAAAAATATGCTCATGTTACTTTCTTTATGGATGGGGGAAAAGAAATTGTATACCCAAACGAAGAAAGAATTTTAGTTGATAGCATCAAAGCAAAATCTTTTGCCAACTATCCACACATGTCAGCAGAAGGAATAACTGATTCATTACTTGAAAAAATAGATAACTTTGATTTTGTAATTATGAATTATGCAAACCCAGATATGGTTGGCCACACCGGAAATCTCAAAGCAACTATTCAAGCAATTGAATTTCTTGATTCACAATTTAAAAGAATTCTTGATTTTGTAAATCAGAATGAAAATGAAGTAACTTGGTTTATTACTGCTGATCATGGTAATGCTGAAATTACTGAAGATGCAAACAACAATCCAGCAACCAAACATACAACTAGTCCAGTTATGTTTATAAGTACAGATAAAAACATCAAATTAGAAAATGGATCACTATGTGATGTTGCGCCAACAATCCTTGATTATTTAAACATTAAACAACCAAAAGAAATGACTGGAAGAAGCTTACTTAGCAAAATTTAATAATGTCAAATAAAAATTAAGGCTTTCTCAATTATTAGCCTTAATTTTTATTTTTAGCTTCCTTAGGTATTATTCTAAAACTTTAATGCTTATTCTAAATTGTAATTATGTATTTTATTTAGCTATATGAATAACAATACTTTTTTAAGAACAAAATAAAAAACACATTGCTGTGTTTTTTTGAAGGAGGGCAATTTTTGATTTGGCGCGCCCGGCAGGAGTCGAACCCGCAACCTTTTGGGCCGTAACCAAACACTCTGTCCAATTGAGCTACGGGCGCATATTTGGAGCCACCAACCGGATTCGAACCGGTAATCAAGGTGTTGCAGACCTATGCCTTGGCCGTTTGGCTATGGTGGCGCAACACTTATTTTCGTTACGCCTATAATTATATTACTTTTTGATATATTTAATAGTTTTTGTAACTTATTTTGAAAAAAAGATTTATTTTGGCTTTTTAGAATCAAATTATTTAGAAAATTCATTAAAAATCGTCTTAAATTCTTCAATCTTAAGATTCTCAGCACGTGCTTTTAAATCTATATTATTTTTAAATAAAATTAACTCAATTTTATTTTTTTCATACTTAGTTAATAGATTGTTTAATAAGGTTTTTCTTTTAAATTGAAAGCATAATTTTATAAAGTCAAGATATTCTTTTAAATTAAAATCGATCTTTTTATTAAATATTATTTTTACTACCATTGAATCAACTTTTGGAATCGGATTGAAATTATGTGCCTTAACTATAAGCACTTTTTTAACTTCTGCAATGCTTTGAATAGAGACACTTAATTTACTATATTCTTTTGAATTAATTGAGGCCATCAATCTTTCTCCGACTTCTTTTTGCACCATGATAACTGCATGCTTTAGATATTGAAAGTTCTCAATTAATTTAAAAATTATTGGTGATGTTATGTTATATGGAATATTGCCAATCACAACTGCTTTTTTATCATTTTTTAAATTAGCATCTAAGAAATCCTGATTAAAAAATAAAATATTGTCTGGTAGTTCTTTGCTTAATCACATTTTATAGATTTCATTATCTAATTCATATGCTTTTAGACTTTTTACTTTATTAATTAATAAATTTGTTAGGGCACCTAAACCTGGCCCAATTTCAATAACATCTTCATTATCAGTATGAGCAACTTCAACAATTTGGTTTTGGATATCTTTATTAATTAAGAAATTTTGTCCAAAACTTTTTTTTGCCTTTATTTCCATTATTTAAACTCCAAAAACATTTTTAATATTTAATCTAATTTGCTTCACAAAAATATCTTCGTCGATTTCCTTTAAATTTGCAATATAAGAATAAGTATATTTAACATATGGACTAATATTAGGTTTACCGCGCATTGGAGTAGGGGCTAAATATGGAGTATCTGTTTCAACGAACATGCGATTAATTGGAATTTCTTTGACTGCTTCCTGTAATGTCTTTGCATTTTTAAAAGTAACAACTCCAGAAATTGAAAAAAATATATTTTCATATGGAAGCAATCTTTTAACATAGGCTAAATCACCACTAAATGAATGCATTACTATTTTTAGATCTTTATATTCAGCTCTAGTAATAATTTCAAACGCATCATCCAGCGCATCGCGAATATGAAGCATTGCAACAATATTATTCTTTTCTGCTACTTCTAGTTGTGATAAGAACGACTCTTTTTGAATTTCTTTTGAGGGTGAATCATCATAGTGATAATCAAGTCCAAATTCACCAATTGCAATTACTTCATTATTAATGATTGATTGAAGAAATTCACCATCTGCCTTGCCTGTTGCTAGTGTTGGATGAATACCAATTATTGGATGCATAAATTCTTTGTCTTTTTTGCATAATTCAAGTACTTCAATTGAATCTTCTTTTGATGTTCCAACAATAAATATTTTTTCTAGATCTTGATTTTTTCAATCAGATACGACTGCATAAGGATCTGAATAATACTCTTTAAATGGATGAGTATGAATATCAATATATTTAGGCATTAAATCTCCTTCAAAATAGCTAAGAAAACTTCTAAAACCTTATTTTTTCAATCTTCTTTTTTTGTTATGTAATAATTCTCACTTGAAAAAATATTATCCGAGATAATCTTAATTGATGCAATTTTTATTTTAAGTGTATTGGCTACCTTAATTAGGGCACACACTTCCATATCTAACAGTGTGCAATTATTGAAATTTTTTTCTATTATTTCAGTATCATTGATTGAAAAAAAGCGATCTGCACTGACTATGTTTTTTAACTCGAGTTTTAAAAACTTATTAAGATTAGAATTTAACTCATTTGACGTTTGAAATTCATATTCATTGTTTGGAAGTTCTCCTAGTTTATATCCTTCAATCGCCCTTAAATCAACATCAAAAAAGTATGCTTTATTAATTAAAAATGCTTCTGTAATCTTACCATTTTTTTGACTGCTTCCAACTGGTCCAATGTTAATTATATTTTCAACAATAAAGCCCTCTTCCTTTAGTTTTCAAATTGCAATACTTAAGGAAGAGGCTGCATTTACCTTTCCAACGCCACAAATAAGAAGTGCATAATCTTTCTTCAATGCTAAATTCGTATAAATACAAAGGTCCATTTGGTTAGATTGAAAAATGGTCTTATTCAATATATTTTGGTTTAAATCTAGATCAATTTCACTTTTTTCAGCAAAAACAAACAATGTAATTTTCTTCATAAATTAAGACCTTTTTCTAATTATAATAAATAAAAAATTCTTGGCTACTCTCCAAGAACTTATTATATATTGAAACTAAGCTACTAAACCATATTTTTTTAAAGTACGTACATTCTTGGCAGTAACTCTAACTGTTTTTTTTGAACCATTGTCAGCTAGGACGGTTACTTTTTGCAAGTTAAGATCAAAAGTTCTTTTTGTGGTATTTAATGCATGCGATCTCTTGTTTCCACTTAAAGCTTTTTGACCTGTTAATTGATCTCTTCCTGGCATTTATTCTCCTTTAAATTGTTGCATGTAAAATAGTTATCTTAATATTTTATATTAAATTGATTTTAATTTGGAAATTAAATTTATTTTATCTCGCTATCATCGGCAGCTTTTTTGATAATGTAAACTTGGTCATCAATTCAGACTACATCACCAACTCTTATCTTAGAATTTCTTCCAAGTGCATCCTTATCGTTAATACGTACTTTATGTACTTTTAGAAAATATTTAGTTAATCCACCAGTACGACATAATGATGTTTTCTTCAAAAATTGACTTAGTTTAATTTCCTCGCCATATATTTCAATCTTCATTTAGAAACCTCTTTGCGGCGTAATTAAGTGAAATAAATTTGGATTAGATTCTGATGTTATCACAATTCTCATTTTATCGGGGGTCAATGATAATTTAATTTCATCATCAAAACTTTGAATTGCGTCTTTCAAGAATTTTGAATTAAGTGCTAGTTTCAATTCAGACTCGCTGTAGCTGAAATTTCTTGATTTAATCTCAGCATTAGCAATCTCTTCACGTGTGGAAAGAATTGTTAATAGGTCATCCTTGATGTATAGTTTTATTTTGTTGTAATTTTCAGAAATAATTACTGATGCCTTATTCAATAATTCATTTAATTCTCTTTTTGAAATTAAAAGTGTGCTTGCAAAATTTTTAGGAATAATTCTTGAAACATCCAAATAAACTTGGTCAACCACTTTGGATTCAATAATTGATCCATCCATTTCAAATAAAATTTTTTGATCAGAAATATTTAAAATTACATCTCCATTGAATTCAAAGTTTAGTAAATCTTTTAAATTTTTTGCTAAAACACTAATATTGAAATTAATATTTTCTTCAATGTCAATTACTTCTTCAGCATAACGATATTTGTCAGTTGCAACTAATTTTAATTTTCCATTTTGTGCTGAAAGATTAATACAACATAAAATAATGTTTGTTTCAAGCGTACTTGCTGCTACTGCTACATTTCTAACTATACTTTTGAATTTTTGTCATTTAATCTTTACTTGTTCACCATAAACAGAAAAATCAATAACAGGATACTCAAAAGCATTATAAAGATTCAAAATATAATGATCGTTTTCTGTTTTTACTTCAAGTTTTGTCTCATTTGATTCTAAGATAATGTCATTGTCTAATTTTTTTATAATGGATCTAAATAAATGCAAATCAATTAAAATCTTACCTGGTTGAATAATTTCAGCATCAAGGGAAGTAGTGATATTATGTTTAACACTAATTGTTCCATTCGAACCAATTAAAGTGATTTGATTTCCCTCAGCAACAATTAAGATTCCCTTTAATTCAGGAATAAAAGGATTGGGATCAATTGCTTTTGCAACCCTTTCAATAACTTGATCTAATAGTAATTTATTAATTCTTAATTTCATTTCGTTCCTTATATTTTTAGATTACTAAATTATTTTCTTTAATATATTTTGAATTTTATCAATAGCATTTTTTAGTGACGAATTGCTTTGCATATTTGCATCAATTCAATTAAGAGAAGCAATAACTGTTGAGTGTGCTTGATTTCCGACCATTTTTCCAATCTCTTTGAGTGTAAAATCAAAATTATTCTTTAAAAAATAAGTAATTATCTTTCTTGGAATAACAATTTCTTGCATTCTGCTGTTGCTCATAATTTTTTTCTTTTCAACACCATAATATTTGCAAACTGTGTCAATAATTCTTTCAGGTGTGATACTTTCTTTCGATCTCGTAACATTTTTAAAAATGTTTTGCATAGTTTGCAAATCATAAGTAAAGAAATCATCTCCTTCAGCAAATAATTTAATTCTACTTATTGCCCCTTCGATTGATCTGATTGATGAAGAAAAATTACGTGCGATGTATCTCAATGCTCCATTTTCTCAAAGATCAACATTAATTTGATTTTCTTTAAGTTTGAACTTTAGAATTGAAATTACATCTTCAAACTGTAAATTATTGATTTCAATCGTAAGTCCACCTTCAAATCTAGTTAAAAATCTTTGTTCAAAACCACCTAAATCATTCGGAGCTTTATCTGCACAAAAAATAATTTGCTTATTATTTGTTTTCATAATGTTTATTACATTAAATAAAACATTAAGAGTGCTTTCTTTATTGCCATATTGTTGTACATCATCAAACATTAAGCAATCATAAGATGTCAATTCATCAATAATTTTATTAATTTGTTCTTGATTTTTAAGTCTTAATTGTTCTACTAATCTTCTTGTTAGAATATCAGGATTGATATACAAACAACTTTTATTTTGTTTAACAAACTCATTCCCGATTGCATGTAATAAATGCGTTTTTCCAAGTCCACTATTTGAATGGATAAATAAGGGGTTAGATTCATCAATATATTGCAAACAAATTCTTTTTGCGGCCTTTAGTGCCATTTTATTAAAATTTCCTGTGGCATAGTTTTCAAAAGTCAAATTATTTTTTACATTATTATTGATTTTTATTTCAATGTCATTTAGCGCTGAGTAATTAAAATCATTTTTATTGCTCAATTCTTTAATTTCTTCAATTGAAGAAACAAAAATTATAAAAACCTTTCTTTCAAGTACATTTACAATTGCTCGCTGAATTGTTTCAATAAATCTAGACTTTATAAAATCAATAATGTGACTTGGAACCAAAACATAAGCATTATTACCAGAAACATAAACGAGTTTTAAAGTTGAAAAAAAACTAGTATATGTCATCTCATCACTTGCAGTATTTTTTAATTCATTTTGAAAAATTTGGTTGCTAATATTTAGATCGAGTTCTTCATCTTTATATTTCATATCTTAAAATTATATTTTATTGCTAAATGTGACCTTCTAAATGTATATTATTTAATTTTTTAAACAAGATTATTAACATTTTATCAACACAAAAAATATGCATTTTCTTTCTTAAATTAAATTGAAAAAAATTACTTATTTACTTAATTGACACTTTAATTGTTAATAAATTAGAAAATGTTAAAAAATGGGTTTATAAAAAGTAATTTGTTTTGTTATATTTCATGAAGATAGTTACTTTAATAAGCCAATTTTTAAATGTTTCAAAAATGAATGCAAGTACTGAAAAATTGAATGAATATATAGGAATAAATACTCATTTAGTCTCAAAATTATAATAAGATAGAGGAATTATAAAAACTTAAATAAATAGTCCAAAATATGATTTAACTTAACAAAAATAATTGAAATAGTCAGTTAGTAATTTATTAATGATAGACAATTTTTCTTTAAGTTAAATTTGCGACGATAACCTAATCAAAACAATAAATTTATATGTCTAATTTGATAAAATAGTTTTACTATATTTTTGGTAAAATATTAAGAAGTATTTTAATCCAAATAAAATTATTAATTAAACATATATGAATTAAGGAGAAGATAATATGAAAAGAACATATCAACCTAAGAAACGTAAACATATTAAAGTGCACGGTTTTATGGCTAGAATGCAAACAAAAAATGGTCGTAAAGTATTAGCTGCTAGACGTGCAAAAGGTAGACATAAATTAACTGTTTCAGATGAAAAATAATTAGATCATCCTCTTCATGGAAATAACATCCAAATTAAAAAAATTATGGACAAAAAAAACATTGTCAAAAAAAATTGAGAATTTCAAAAAATAATTGATAGTCACAATCAAATAATTTCAAGAAATCTAATTATTTATTTCAGTAAATCTGACCATTTTAGAGTAGGAATTTCAATCCCTAAGCAATTTGCAAATGCAGTTCAAAGAAATCACTATAAAAATCAGCTAAGAGCAATTTTAAGAAAAATGGACACAAATAACATCAACTATGACACTGTCATCATCGCAAGAAAAAATTTCCTTAATTTATCTTGAGAAGAAAAAATTTTGGCAGTTCATAAAATTTATGAAAGGATAAGTAATGGCAAAAAATAATAATTCTAAACACTATGATGCGTTTAGAATTAACAAAACGCCTGAAGACAAGCAGCCTAAATATATTTGAAAAAAAGTATGAAAATGAATTAAGATTGCTTTCATTATCTTTTTTATTTCAATTGGTCTTGTAGGTTGCGTCCAATCGTTTGCGACAAAATCAGGAAACAAAGTCGGTACTGGGCATGAAATATATACAAAAGCTGATTATGTTTCACCTAATATTGCTACTCTAAGATGAAATGAAGATAGAAATGAATTTATTGTCCCTAACACTAATTCAAAAACAGGAATTGTTGCCAACACATATCTAGGTTTAGAAGATAAAGAGCAAATTAAAGCCCTAAAAGAGCAAGATAGAAACAATGGTGGACATTACGGTATCTATGGTGGCAATTCTTTTGCTCTTCAATTACAAAAACCAAGTAATTTAAATAATTCTTCAGAAAAAAATACAGAATGACAAAATATTTCTAATATCAACATCACCAATAAAGATGGTCAAAGAGGTGTTGTATATGGAAATGGTAAAAATCATATCTATGTTAACTTTGGTGATGCCAAAGGTAATGGTAGAACAAAAACATACACACCAGTAAATAAAATTCAAGATATTTACATACCATCATCAATAACATTCGAAACATACAACAAATACGAAAAACAAGAAGATGGTAAGGAAGAAAAAACTATTTTTAAAACTGATTACTCACACATTAAAAAATTAAATATTTCAAAAACTTCACTATCTACAATCAGTGGAAAAAGTGTTGATAGCATTCTTCTATCAGATATTTTTACAACATTAGTTGGTGAGACCTTTAGAATTTGAATTAATGACTCCAATAATCGTTCTGGGTTTGGTGAAGCGCTATCTAAGACAAACAAAAAGTCTATTAGTGACTTAAGAAAACTAAATAATGCTGATTTAATCAAAGAATGAAATACCTTTGTTTTACATTATAAAGATTCAATTGGCCCCGGAAAAATAACCGAAAGTGAAGGTTTCCAATTAAATAAAATCTTTAATAATGCAGCTTCAATGTTCAATAACTACACTCAAATTGCTTCATTGAGTAAATCAAATTATAAAGTTAAAGACAATCAATTAAATACCGAAGTAAATCTATATCAATATTCCCCAATTAATCCTTCAGGTAACTATAATGAAAATGCTTGAAAAAATAATCTATTATCAAATGATTCATTAATACCTCAAAAGCATATCATTACATATAAAGACCACTGAAGTTATGGACCATTCTATGGATTCTTTATGTATCCTGTGTCCCAATTTATGAATTCAATCATAAGAAGTTTAGGAACAACTGGATGAAGTATTGTCTTAGCATTAGTTGTTACTGTTATTATCGTAAGACTTATAACATTCTTTTTAACTGCTAAATCAATCTTTAGTGCCCAAAAAATGGAAGAATTAAATCAAAAGAAAGCTAAGATTGATGCCAAATATCAAGCTTACAAAACTGATAAACAAATGCAGCAAAGAAAACAAATGGAGATTGCTGAATTATATAAAAAAGAAAAGATTTCTCCATTTTCACAACTTCTATCTTCATTTATAACTCTTCCAATCTTAATTGTTGTCTTTAGAATTATTTCAACACTTCCAGAAATTAAGCAAGCATTTCTATATTCAATCCAACTTTCAGCAACATCTCTATATAGAGTATTCAAAGCTGGAGAGATGCAATATCTACCAATCTTAATTCTCTCAGTCGGAATCCAAATTATTGCTCAATTTATGCCAAAAATCTTACAACTGCGCAAAAAGAAATTCTTACGTGCGGATGCCTACCAAAAAGCAGAAATGAAAAAGGCAAGCAAAAAAACAATTCTTCTCCCTATAATTCTTTCATTTATTGGTGTTCTATTTAGTGCTGGATTGCAAATCTATTGAATCATCGGCGGTATATTTACAATTATTCAAAGTATCATTGTTCATTACATTCAAAAAACCAAATGATATAAAAATAAATTAAGTCCATGATTATTTAAAACAGCATAACACACAAAAAATCAAGCAGACTTCTTTAGTTGCTTGATTTTTTATTTGATTAGATAGATGTAATCTAAGAAATATTAGTTTGACTTTCATATTTATTATAAGAAGTCAAACTAATTGAGGAAGCAAAAATTGCAAAAATTGAAACAAAAGGTATTACTAATATTGCAGATAGAAGAAATAAAATAAATATTTTCTTATTATTGTGTTTCTTAGCTAAGATCATTCCAAAGATTGAATTAATGACTATTAATAAAGAACTTAATCCAAATATTACAATAACCACAATATAACTTATAATGTATGGAAAGGCTAAAAAATCGTTTTTAGTATATATTGCAATTGCAACTGAAATGAGCATTACCAATGCCACTAATCATCAAATTCCACCTCAAAATTGCAAAGTAGAAATCTTATATTCTTTAGTTTTTTGTTTCTTTTCTTTCTTCATATTTACTTCATCCTATTAATCTAAATGCATAACTGGAATTAAATTACTATAACTAATTAATTATATAATTATAATATTAAATAATCTTGATGCATTACTTAAAATGCAATTGCTAAGTAGGTTTAAAATGAAATTAAAAAATTATATTTCAATATATTTTTTCAAAACAAATAAGATCTCAAAAATATATAAGAAAAATGACATTGTAACATTACAATTTTTTCAAAGATTCAATGATGTCAAACTTTGTGGCATCAATGAAGTTATCAATTTATTAAAAAAATATACTGAAATTTCCAAATATAAAATTCGATACCTAGAAGAAGGATCAATTATTAATGAAAAAGAAGTAGTATTGGAACTTGAAGGTCACTATCAAGACTTTGGTATTTGAGAAGGAATCATTGATGGGATTTTAGCAAGACAAACTTCAATTGCAACCAATGCCTATTATGTAATTAAGGAAGCTAAAAATAAAAAAGTAGTAAGTATGGCTGATCGTGCTGACCATTATATTAATCAGCTTAATGATGCATATGCATTAAAAGTCGGCGGAATTGATAATCACTCTACGCTTGCTGCTTCCAATTTTAATTATGAAAAAACTTATGGCAGTATGCCACATGCTTTAATTCAAATGTTTAATGGTGATACATTAAAAGCTGTTGAAGCATTTCATAAAACATTTCCTAATGATAAATTAATTGCCCTAGTTGACTTCAATAATGATGTAATTAAAGACTCATTGATTTGTCTAAATAAGTTTAAAAATAAACTATGAGGCGTACGTGTAGATACATCAAAAGGTGTATCAGACAAAATGTTTGATGAATCAAATAAAGAATATGGGGTTACACCAAATCAAATTAAGAGACTAAGAGAGGCACTAGATAAGCATGGTGGAGAACATGTAAAAATTATAGTCTCATCAGGTTTCAATGCACAAACAATTAAAGCTTTCGAAGAGGCAAATACTCCAGTTGATATTTATGGGGTAGGAGCTTCATTACTAAAAGTATGAATCAATTTTAGTGCTGATGCGACAAGATTAAATGGAAATTTAATTGCTAAGGTTGGTAGACATTACTCAGAAAATAAAAAACTTAAAACTTATAACGGAGAAAATATCTAATGGAAGAAAGAGAAATTAAAAGAAAAAACTTTAAAGACTCAGCTCTAAATATTCTTGGTTTCATTGTTATTTTTTCTTTTTTAGCAATTGGAATTGTACTTTTTTTAGCTGCAAATAGGATATTAGGCAAAATCAATCTTGCAGGAATAATTGCTTGTTATATATTTGGAACTATTTTCCTACTTATTTTTATTTTAATCATCATTAAAATTATTCTAATCCTGAAGTCTCAGAACAAATATGCTAAGCAAGCAATTGATGTCAATAATTTATTCAATGACACACAACTAAATGAAGAAGAAAAAAAGGTTAATGATTTATTTTTAAATACCTATCACACTGAAATTAATAATTTAAATATTTTATTTGGCGCCTTCTATGAAATCGAAAAGAAAAGATACAAAAGAGAAATTGATATCACTCTTCCAAAGATTCGTATGTTAATGCAAAAGATGATTATTGATGCAATTGATGAATTTGGTTTTTTTGATTTATATTTAGTAATTGATTTCGCAAAAACAATTAACAAAAAATTTATATGAAAAAGTGATTTCAAGAAATACAAAACCTATTTTAATTACATAAGAAATATTCATCAAGCTGCCGATGATTACATATATGATAAATATATTAACACACAATCATAAATTCCCATTATTACAAATTTTGCACAGATGAAAGATTGCATTTTAAAGAAATGGCAATCTTTTTTTTATCCAAATAATAAAAAATGTTGAAGACTCAACATTTTAATTATCATAATTTTCTATAATCTTAATTTCTTCTTCTAAGTCTTTAATAATCAAAGGAATTAATTTTGGATCCGAAATTTGCGCTCCAGAGGCACGATGATGACCTCCTCCACCTCATTTAATAGCTACATTTCGAACACAAGCTCCTGAAGATCTAAATTCACAACGAATTTGATTTTCTTTTTCTTGAGTAAAAAATACTCATGCTTTATTATTATCAATTGATGATAAAAGAAAGGGTCGATTTGCCTTAAGTGGGTCATCAATACCTAATTTATTTTGATCTTCTAAATTAAAATAGAATGAAACAACTCCATTTTTTATTTGCATATTTTGTTGGACGAATGAATTAATTTTAATATCATCAAAACTACGAATTGCCATATTTTCAAAAATCAAATCTTTTTTTGCTTTCTTAGATCATAGTCAAGCCACTAAAAACATTGATTTCTCATTGGTCAAATTAGTTGTCAATCTTACTGAATCAGTATATATACCTAAAAATAAGTATGTGGCAGCATCAGAATTAACTTTTCAATTTAAGAAATAAGCAATCTCAGCTATTTGCTGCGCAGCTGCTGGTGACATTGGATCAACCCAAACAAGTGATGCGTTTAAATCATCAGCGTTTGGATGGTGATCAATTCTTATAACTTCATCAAATACATTATTATCTAGAAATTCTCTACATTCAAGTCTTTCTTTGAAATTAGCATCGACAATTATCCCTAATGAATCATCTATTTTTTTTAACTCTAATTTATCCATTGAAAAATCTAGGAAAGGGAAACTGCCTTTTGAATCACCTATTGTATAAACATTTTTATCCGGAAAAGTTTCTTTAATTAAATTTTTTAATCCAAATTGTGACCCTAGACAATCTCCATCGGGGCGAATATGATGAAAGATTACAATATTTTTATGAGCTTTAATTTTGCTTTCTATATTCTTAAAAATCGCAAGTCTTTCATCACTAATTGTTATCATATTTTTCAACCTCAGCCTTTAAATCTTGAATTATTGCCTTCATATCTGCTTTTGATCTTGCTGTAGCACCAGCTGCTACCTCATGACCTCCACCTGGTTTATACTTTTCGCAAATATGATTAATTCAGATTCCATTTGATCTAACACGGACTCTAATTGTTCCATCAGGCATATCAATGAAGAATACTCAAACTTTACAATCTCCAATATTAGCTAATATCCCAACATCGTTAGCCTCATTGTCCTTAAGATTGAATTTCTTTTGAATTTTTTTACTTACATAGAAATAAAGAACTTTACCTGCTTTTTTATAATTAAGTAAAACATAAGCAGCGAACTTAACTTTACGTTCATCTCTTTTAGCTAGATCAAGATTTACATCTCAAACTTTAAAATCGTTGTTTTTGTGTAGATATGACATTACATCAAAAGTTCTTTTTTGGACATATTCATATTGGAATCTTCCTGAATCAGTATTAATTCCTAAATAAATGTATCTCGCAGCCTTTGTTGTTACAACTCATTTAGCTTTCATTGCAATGTAACCAATTTGTTCTGCTGATGCAGCATATGTTGCATCTTCTCATGTGTAATCATAAGGAACATCTGGATCAACTGGGTGATGATCAATTCTTAATAAATGTGTAAAGTTTTTTTCTCTAATATAATCAGAGTATAGGACACGATGATATGAGTTTGCATCAACAACAACACCTAACGAGTTATTAAAAAATTCTTTTGGAACATTTTCAAATTTATCGAAGTCTCATTCCATAAAAGGAAATATTCCACCTGTATCTCCAAATACAAATACTTTTTTATTTGGGTAATTAGTTTTAATTAATTCTCTTAATCCAAATTGTGAACCAAGACAATCTCCATCAGGGCGAATATGATGAAAAATAAAAATATTGTCATGAGATTCAATTGCGTCTTTTGCAATCTCTCAAGTATTTTTTGCCATTTTTTCTCCTAAAATTATTTTTTGACTTATAAAGTAATATTTAAATTAACTATTAATTATTAATATATAGTATGAAAAATTATAATACCAAAATTAGTTATCCATTTTAAACTCAGTCATTATACAAACATTAAGTATTCAATATATTGTTAGTCATTGAATTTTTAATATTCAAGAAACAATAATTGATGACTAATTTATGCTATTTTATAAATTCTTATTTGCCAATTGATTAATAAAAAAAGCAGATTTATTAAAATCTACTTTCTCTTTTCAATTTCTTTTAATTCCTTAATTGCGGTTTGAATTTCCTCTCTGGATTCTTCATAACTATTCAAATATTCTAATAATGCTTTCTTACTTTCAGGATCTTTAAATCCTTCAATAATTTGTTTCCTGGTTTCGTCTAAGTTGCTTTTTATTCCCTCATATAATTTAGACAAACCTTTGATTATTTCCCCAAACTTACCATATTTTTTACTTATTTCCTCTTTATACTTTGTTTGAATTAATCTAGAAGCTAAGTCAAAAAATTCTGATGCTTCTTTTCCATACTCTTTTACTTTATCAATATAGCGATCCAATTCACTCTTTTCCGATGGTGCATCATTAGGTGTGCTTTCGCTAGGTTTTGTCTCACCATTTGCACTGTCATCAGTTTTTGGTTCTTTATTTTCTGTATTGCCTGGTTGAGGATTACTATTTTTATCCTTACCATTATCATGGTCATTTTTAGGATGTATATCTTCTTTTTTATCTATCTTTTCTTTTTTACATGATACTGCAGCAAGGGGGATCAATGAACCCAGTAAACTTGCACTTATTAAAAATAATTTTTTTGCTTTCATATTTCAAAATATAACATAAAAATAATATAAATAAAAATTTAATTTTCTAAAGCATTAAAGACTTATTATTCCTTAATTATTTTTTTGTCAAAGTCAAAACTTCAGGATATATTTCCTTAAAATCTTTTAAAGTTTTTACATAATATGCTTTATGTTTATCATCTTCAAGACGTTTCTTAATTCGCTCTCTTTCTCTTTGTGGATCATTTAGAATTGATTTTACTACCAAATAATAATCACTTAATATAGGATTAACTACATTTTCATATTTGGGTAATAAGTTAGAATAAAACTTATCTATTATCGAGCCATATTTATCTACTTTTTCTAAATATTTTTCTAATGTTATATTTTCACTTTTTAATTCTTCATCTTCTCCAATTTCAAATAGTAATTTCTTAATGTATTCTTGATTATTTATCTCGTTTTCAATCGGTGCATCAGGGTTTTCTATTGAATTTGGAGTTGAAGGTGTTTTGATATTCATTGAATCTTTGTCTTCTGAATTCAATATAGATTGATTGCTATTATTTTTAGTAGACTTTAATTTTTCAATCTCATTGTTTGGATTAATTTCTGAATTTAACCTCATTTTCTTATTGTGCTCAGTACTTATAGCATTTGACTTAGGTGTATTAACTGATTCATTCTTACAAGAAATAACAAAAATTGGAGATGATATAGAAACTAAAGTTGCTATGCTTAAAAATAATTTATTTTCTTCATAATTCGAAGAATAATAGCTTAAAAAAGATAATAAATTCATTATTTAAAAAATTAAAAAAACTAGTTTAGATTACAAATAAAAAACCTAACTAGTTTTAAAAGTTTTATACTAAAAGAATTTGATAAATTAATTATCACTTGGGAAATTATTTATCTTTTTTTTCGATAGACACGAATTATTGATTGATTCTGATTAAGAAATTTATATCTATAGTTTTCAGTTTCTAGTAAATCTGAGACAACAAATTTAAGGGCTCCACTACCATTACCTGTAATGATGTCAAAGTACTCATAATTTTTATTTTCATCGAATGCAAATAAGGCATTTAAGACTGAAGAAGTTGCTTCAATTGAATCTTGACCATGTAAATCAATTATGAATGAATAATCAAAATTCATTTTAATATCTCCTTTGACATCTTTCACATAAATAAGTGCCTCGACCATTGACTTTAATTTTTGATATTTTGCCTTTACAGATTGGACATTCTTTAATCTTATCATTATGAATTTTTAAATGATCTTGATATGATCCAATTTGACCATTAAAACTTTCATATGTATGAATTGTTGAACCACCTAATTCATAACTTTTATCCATGATTTGTTGTGCATTTTTTAGAATTTCTTCTAATTTCTGTGTAGGCATATTTCTAGCTACACTCAGTGGATGTACATTCGATGCGAATAGTGCTTCATCAACATATATATTTCCAAGTCCAACCAAAATTGTTTGATCCAATAGTTGACTTTTAATCGCAGATGATGATCGTAATAGTCTATTTTTCAATCAATCAACAGATGTGTCTTTTGGTTCAGATGCCATTTTAGATAAAGGAAAAGATGTTAAATAGTTATCCTTAGTTCTTAGATGATAAGTTCCAAACATTCGACTATCTAAATAATGCAACTCGCTTTGGTCATGAAAGATGAATTTAACCATTAAGTGCTTATGATTCGATGTTTCAGTCGAATAAAAACGATATTTTCCTTCCATACGTAAATGAGATAACAAAATTAAGTCATTATCAAAGTGGAAAATAATAAATTTCCCTCTATTAGTTATATTTGTTATTGTTGCATCTTTTAGATTTGATTGAAAAAATTCAGGTGAGCATTCCTTAATTATTTTTTCTTTTAAAATATCAATCTTTTTAATTTTTTTAAACAAGATTGATTCTTTTAAATTTTTAACTACAACTTTAACTTCTGGTAATTCAGGCATACTTATTTATTATATTATCTTTATCCTCTTTTAATTACTTAAAATTTCATAAGTTATATAATAAAACTATGACAAATAAATACAATAAACTCTTTATTTCAACAACTGACACAGTTCTTGGAATTGGTGGTCCAGTGGACAAAGAAACTGAAGATTTAATCTATGAAATTAAGGGCAGAGATCGAAATAAAAAACTAATTATTTTAGTATCATCAATTAAGCAAGCTAGAAAATTTAAACAATGAAATCAAGAAGCTGAAAAACTAGCTAAAATATATTGACCAGGAGCAGTTACTTTAGTTGTAAACGACCAAGGTTTTAGAATGCCAAACCAAAAGGCACTTCTAGATTATTTGGAAGAAAATGGTCCAGTGTATATGTCAAGCTGCAATCTTTCAAATGCACCAATATGTAAAAGCATTGAAAATGCTAAATTAATTTTTCCGGAAATTACAAATATTTATAATTTTGGGTCAATGTCCCAAAAGCCAAGCAAAATAATTAGAGTTGAAGATAATGAAATTTTAAGGGATTAAGAAGATGAAAATAAAAATAACAAGTGATCATGCTGGACATGAAGCAAAAATGGAACTAGCGCGTAGATTGGAAACTGAAGGATATGAAGTTGAAACTTTTGGTTCAAAAGATGCAACAACTTCAGTTTCATATGCTGACGTTGGGATTGAATTTGCTAAAGAAGCAAAGAAACACATCAATGAAAAAGATACAAAATTTGTTGCCTTTTGTGGTTCTGGGATTGGAATTTCAATTGCATTAAATCGTTTTAAACACATTCGTTGTGCGCGTGTATCTTCTGAAGAGGAAGCTAAATTAGCTAAGTTGCACAATGATGCAAATATTCTATGCATGGGTGGAAGATTATTAGAACCTAATAAAATTGAAAAAATCTTTCACACATGAGAGCAAACTGAATTTGAAGGTGGAAGACATATTCCAAGAATCAACAAATTAGATGAGGTTGGACAAGATAAATAATTAAAAATTAATTTTTTCTAAAAATAAAAAATCGAAGTAACGATTAGAAGTCACTTCGATTTTTATTACTTAATTTTATAGTTCTTTGTTTCCTTCAAATCACTTATTTAAGATTGAATCTTTATTTTCCTTAAGTAAGAAAATTTCAATATTCAATTTATTTAATCTTGCTAGTAATTCTTTCTTTTGGTTCTTATCAAGTTGAACAAAAAGAGTATTATTTTTAATTTCGTATTCAATATTATTAACTGTTAAGAATAAAGTAATTTCATCATAACTACTTAAAATTATTTGTGTATTAAATTTCTCATCAACAGCATTATGCATTGAACCTGAATAAAGAATATTACCTTGCGACAATAGTGTGAAACTATCAATATATTTTTCTAACTCATCAAGAATATGACTTGAAATAAATATTGTTTTGCCTTCATTATGAAGTTGCTTTAAAGTCTTATACAAAACTACCCTTGAACTTGGATCTAAATTTGCTGCAGGTTCATCCATTATGATTAATTCAGGATCATTTATTAGTGCTTGAATTAATAAAATTGTCTTTTTTTGACCTGAGGACATAAATTCAGGACTTTTATTTAACTCAGGAAGATTGAAATTATACTTTTCAATAATTTCATTAATTCTCTTATCTAAATTTTTCTTCTTAATTCCAGACATTAATCCAAATGTATGCAAATATTCTCTTGCACTTAGTGTTTTAGGAAAGATTGCAACCTCAGGAACATATCCGATCTTAATTTTTGATTTAGAACTTTTACTATCAATCCCATTTATATATATCTTTCCAATTGCATTTGGATAGAAACCTAGAATTGAACGTATTGTTGTTGTTTTTCCGGCTCCATTGTTACCAATAAAGCCATGGAACTCACCTTTTTTAACCTCAAAACTGATATTATTCAATACTTGTTTATGCCTAAAGAACCCTTGTTTAAAAAATACATTTAGATTTTGAATTGATAAAGCGACATTATCTAAAGGAATTGAATAAGTATGATTCTTTGCCTTAGCAAACATTACCTTATTTTCTTTAATTATTTGAAAAATTGATTTTTTTATCATTATTTAAAGTTCTTTCTTTGAAATTTTAGATATCCAGCAATAATTAATATTGATGAAATTATATAGGTAATCAATAAAGCAGTAAGAGGTTCTAAATATGGCTTTCTTTGAAATTCAATAAGATTATCATTCAATTTTATAACTTTAAGAATTCCTTTTTTGTAGTCAACAAATTTATTGTAATTAGTTGATGATTGTGCAAGATAATTAAGAAAATTTTTAGTTGACAAAGTAGTTTTGAAAGTTCCATCCTCTTGAAGACCAATAATCTTAAATACATTGATAGTTCAAAGTAGTTTACTCAATTCTTCGGCAGCTTTTTCTTTTGTTTTAGCAAGAGCACTTTCTAGTTTTCTTCTTTGAATTTCACTCAATTTAGATTGATCAAAATTATGTTTTATATAGTTATCAACAAGTCCTGACAAATTATCTAGATTAATTTTTTCTTTAATTGTTTCTAGAGATAAAAATGGTAAATAAATGCTAAACTTATCATTCAATTCTTTTAAATCTTTATTTTTGTCATTTTTAATTTCTTCTTTTATTTTTTCAATCTCTTCTTTAAATTTTATTTCATCATTCAAGACTACATGTTTTGTTAGACGACTTAGAATTTCAATAACTCTATGAACTATAGTAACATCAGGATTTTGAGTTAAAAGTTTTTCAAGTCCCAAAAAATTTACTAAAACGTTTTTTATTTTGTCTGCATATTCTTTATTTAGAATAAATTTAATAACCCTGTTATTGAATTCTTTAAATTGATCAAAATTATTGTTTTGAATATCATCAGTAGCATAATCAAAAAAGGATTCAAATTGTGCATTTGATGAAGCATCAGAGACACCAAAAATATTTTTAAAATTATTAACATGATAACTTAAGGCATAAACATCATTATTGTCAGTTTTAAAAAGAATTTGTTCTTTTAAATTCAAATTATATTTATTATTAAGTTTCTTTAAAGTATCTTCTTTTAAATTGCCTTCTTGGTCTAGAATATCATAATATTTTCTATCTTTCAGATTCTTATTGTAATCAACATAGACACTGGCATTTTGAAGACTTCGATTATGTAAGGTTAATAGGGGAAAATAATATTCTTTGAAATTAAGGAAAAATATTTTTGAATATAATGAGTTTCTTGAATTATTAATAATATCTAAAGAACTATCAATTTTCTTTGTTTTAAACTCTTTTTGAAGTGGATTGAAAGTTAATTTTTGGTCATTTTCAAACTTGTTTGCAACTCTTTCATTTTCAATCAATAAGTCATCCAGCGAAGAAATACGTCTATTTAGATTATCAATCGATTTATTTGTTCCAACAACATCCTTATTAGGAATTAATAAAACAGGATTATTTGCAACTCTAAATCCTACTTTTACTACATTTATACCTTGAGCAAATTTTACGAAATTCATTACCAAAATAGAAAGAATTGGCACTATTCCAACAATAATTTGAAATACCTTCATTTCAACAAAGTTTTGAACTAGAGAGGCTATTCCCAAACCTAGTAAACCACATAATAATCCTGCTCAAGTAAGCGATAGTGCTGTAATTATTGCCTTTTTTGGTTCAATTGGAACAATTAGTTTGCTTATGAAGAAAGTAAATCCCATTAAAAACATTGAAAGAACTAAACCAATAATACTAGCTAAAACATTACTTAAATAAATTTGAAATCGTTTTATTGGTTTTGAATACAAGATGTATTCAATACCTTCTCTTCGATAACGATAGAAAAATGTTTGTGTGACAAAGGTACAAATGATAAATGAAGCAATCATACCAAAATTACCAATTGCCTCAATATAGTTGTTGCTATTGACTAATTTATCGACCTCATTTGTATTAAGTGCAAGCTTAATTAAGGCAATTAAAACAATATAAAATGCACCAATTGCTAAGGGAGCAATATACGAACTTCATAATCTAAAGTAAATTTTTAATTGCATTCTGAAAAAAGCACCCATAAACCCTCCTTCTAAATTTAATTTTACTGGTTATAACGTTTAGGAATTTACATCTACTATTGAATATTTAACCTATCTCTTGTTTTAACATATCCAAACATAAGAGAATTCTTTTTGAGACTTAATTAGAATAATATTTATTCAATTTCATCGTTTTTTTGCTTAGTTTATTATGATAGATAACTTAATTTCTTTTAATATAAAAACTTTTATTTTATAAAAGTTAAACGTTATACTAATAATTGTACTTTAATGTACCTAAATAATCTTTCTTATTGCAAATATAATGAGACTATGATAATAAACTTAAGTCTCATTTTTTTAATGAAATTTAATTTTGTTCTATTTCATACCTTTTATTGTTTCTATTTACAAGTAAATAAAAAAACTTGCCATTGAGTGCAAGTTTTAAGAATATTAAATTTAATTTGTATTATTGCAATTAAATTGATTTAAGATTCAACCTTAGATGTATCAAGTCCACCATAAATCTTATGCACACGCGTGATTGTAACTCAAGCTTTTGGATCTGCAATTAAGACTTCATTTTTGATTAAACTTTGTTCCAAATATAAAGCATAAGTCTCAATCTTAATTGTTTCAGTATTAGTGTAACCACCAACCAGTTTTTCAATATTGTAGGCATGTCAATAATTGATTTCTTTGAATCTTGAAATAATTTTGTCAGGATTTTTTGTGTAAATTTCAATTCTAATCTTGCGATATTTAGGATATATAAATTCAAGCATAAATATATATATAACAACATATAATGCTGAACCCAAAAATCTTAATAGTAATCCACCAAAATTAAATGGTTTATCAACAGTGACTCCTAGCGCTTCAATAATTGTAATTAAAATAAATGCGAAACTTCCAAAGATAATTGCAAGAATTAAGGAAATATGACCAATACTTTTTTGTTTAACTCTTGATAAATAATAAACTACAAAATCTGCACCTGATGTTGAAGCTGAATTCTTTCAAGCCATTCCACCGGCAATACCAGCCATGATTGCGCCAATTGCGACATAAACAATGATTGGTCATGTTGGATTATTATATCCATTGTCAATTAAAGTTTTAAAATGAGATAATTGATAGAATTGATTTTGTGTTATATATTTAATCTTTCCTAATTCCAAAGAAACACCTGCTTCAAGAGGTTTTGATAAATTAAATGTATAAGTATTGGCATTAGCAAAGATATTAATGTTATTATCAATATTATTATTCATTCACGCAAATAAATTCTTATATGAATGACTGTATGCACCATAGGTTTCTCAAGGAATTAAACCACGAAACTCATTTTTGAATCTAGGGGCTTCAATTGAATCTGGTGCATATCAATTAACATAATAGATTGAGATTCGCTTAAATATATCAGAAACCTGAGGAACTAAAAGAAGCGTTTGGAATGCAACTTGCCATAATAACCAATAAGTGGTTAGAATCATAAATAGTCTTGAATTCTTTTTTCAAAAAATAAAAATGAAAGGTAAATTAAGACCTAAATAAATATATGCAAAATAAGGTGCTGCTTTTGAAACTGTTAAGGTTACTGCTTGAACAATTGCAGATAATCCAGTTGCTACAGCAGCTGCTTTGCCTAAGAAAATTGCGACTGCTAAGTTATATAAAATTGCTGAAATAAAAACCATTAGCATTTTCTTAGGAAACTTTTTTCATATATTAAAAAAGTTAACTCCATATGGATTAATGTTGTAACCTAAAGAATTGCTTCCCTTTTTTTTCTTTTTAATTTGACTTGAAAGTGCATTAAATTCTTCAGAAGCAACATTATTACTTAATGAATCTAATTTCATTTTATTTTTTTTCTTTTTTAGCATTTTTTTAGTTCCTCCTTTTCTATTTTTTTAGTCTCTTAATTTAAAAAATATAATAGCACATTTTAATCATTATTTAACACTAAAAATATTGATTTTTATTCTAATTGAATTAAAGAAAAATTAAGTTATTTTTTAGTGTTAAATTATTCTTATTTTAAATTGATAAAAGCATTTGTTTTTCAATCAATTGAATTGAAAAAAGATTGATTTCAAAAGACAATTTGTATCAAATAATAATAATAATAAGACATATCAATTTTTAGTATTATTTTGATGTGAATGTTTTTTTGAATAAAAGATTATTGGATTCAGTCTAATTGTAATTAGATTGAAAAAAATGTAACGAAAGGGTGTTGATAATATGAACAAAATGACTAAAATTTTTGCTAGCTTGTCACTTTCTCTAGCAAGTTTACCTCTAATTGCAGCATCATGCAAGAAAAGAGTACAAAATTCTAAAGATAATCTAAATGAAAAGAATAAAGATTCACGTATTAATGAATCACTAAAAGATGATTCAGAAAGAAAAGATATTCAAGGTGATGAACCTAAAGAAAAGGTTGAAAAGGAAAAAGACGAACCTAAGAAGATTGAAGAACCTAAAAATGGCGAATCTTCATCAAATAATAGCAATGGCGGAACATATTCAAATGAACATGGTGGTCATCCTCAAATAACAGAAGAGGAAGCTAAAAAATATCAAGACGAACGAGAGAGCGTTAAAAAAATATATAAGGTATTCAAGGAAAAGAAGGAAGACCTTAAGAAAACTAAAACTCATGGTGAATTTCTTGAACTATTAGCAAAGTATGTTGAAGAAGAAGGTATTGAAGGAATATCACTTCAAGATAATACAAAAAAAGATACTAAATTAGAAGAAGGCGAAAATAAAAATAAAATATTTGTAAAAATTGGTTCAACTTCAGTCGGTCTAGAATTATAATTTTCGAAATAAAAGGTAAAAAAAGTAATTTCTAAAACAAAAAAAAATACTTTAAAAGATTTAACTCTATAAATTTATAGTTTATTAATTTAAATTAAAAAAAGAATATCCAAGTTTTTTTAAGATATTTTCTTAAATAAGATCTTTAAATAAAAATCCAATTAATGAAATTATTCTAAAGTTTCCTTCTAAAATTTAGCAAATATCCTATTCAACTATTCTGTTGCATATCTAAAGAAAAGATTTAGATATGCAACTTTTATTCTATTAATATTAATTAATAGAGTTAGAAAATAAGATTAATTTTTATTCGATATTTTTTCTAACATTCTTAGTTTTTCTTCTAAAAATTAAAATTTCTAGTATTATTTTCTTTTTTGAATCCTAAAATTTATATTTTACAATCTTAGTCTACTTAAATTAAAATCTAAGATTAGCAATTTCTTTTACTTACTAATAAATGTAAGTGATAATCAACGAAAGGAAAATACAAACATGAATAAGAAAATAAAAATACTAACTAGCTTGTCACTTTCTCTAGTTTCACTACCTTTAATTGCAGCCTCATGTAAGAAAAAGATTGAACCTAAGAAAGATTTAAATACTGAAGAAAATAACGGAAATAAAACTACTAATACCCCCCCCGCAGCACACAATAATACAGACACATCAACCAACTCTGATCACTCACATACCCACAGTGAACAAGGAGATCAACCAGATAATAGTTCTTCTGAAAATAACACTATGAACTCAGATACTCCTGGTGGGACTTATGGTATGCCGCATGGAGAAATGAGATCTGAAGATGATGAAAGAAAAAGACAAGAGGAAGAGGCTGCTAGAAAGCAAAAAGAAGAAAAAGAAAAGAAAGATATGAAAGACGTTGAAACCGTTAAGCAAATAGTTAAAGAACACGAAGACGCTTTTGGTTCATTCCACACACAAGGTGATTTTGTTGAGCAAATAGCTGTTTATGCAAAAGATAAAAAAATTGAAGGATTGCAACTTCAAAACAATGGAGATAAAGATAAAACTTTAGAAGTTTCACCAAATGGTGGAAAAAATAAGATTAAATTAAAATTAGGATCACAGAAATTTGATGTTGAGTTAGGAATAGTATTAAAGGATGCAGTTCTTACTAAATACTACTATGAAAATGAACCAACAAAAATTTTAAATAATTTAAATTCAGTAAATAGAAATAGTATAGAAAAGAATTGAAGCATGGTTAACAAAACAAATAAGAAAATTGTTATAACTCAATTAGGCTATCATGTTGATAATGGTTTTTTTAAGGCTACTGGTCTCCCACACTACACATCAAAAGTACCGGAACACTTGCCACTAAAAATAAATTCTTTATATCTAACATTTCATAATCTTAAATCAAGTAGTATAGATAATCTTGATAAATGAGATATTAAAAATCTTAAGAACACTAATCAGGCATTTTATGATGTTTCTAATTTTCAACAAGATATAAGCAAATGAAAAGTAACAGATCACAATATTGTTAAAAGTATCTTTAATAAATCAAACCTCTCAAGTGAATATAAGAAGAAAATTGCTCAATCCTGAGGTACAACAGAAGATCATCTTTCAAAATAGTTTTTCTCTCATAACCTATAAATTAAAAAATGCAGCTATTAACTGCATTTTTCTTTGTTTACTCTTAATTACATTAATCCAATTTGATTGTCTCAAGTTTATCTTTTTTAAGTTTTTCTCTTAATCCCTCAATCAAATGAGGAGAGCTATTTTTTTCTAAATAGTCATCGCTCAAACTCTTAAAAAGAATTACTCCATTAGTTTGCTCTCTAACAACAATTCCATCTGTGTTATTAATTGTTTTTCCGAATGGAATAACTTTATATTCTCCGCCGGGAGATTCAATTCTTGTATTAAGAATTCCAATTACATTGAAGGATGAATCAATGACCATCGATCCTGAAGCTCCTTCTTTTAGATTCAGGTCTCCAAAAGGAATATTTGTATATAACATTGAAAATTGATCAATTGTTGTTAGCGGCATCCCATGTTCGTTTTCATCAGGTTCATTATTTTTCTTAATGAATGAAGTTTCATATTTTTTTCATTCATCATTCACAGCATTATATTCTTTATTGAGATCCTTATTATATCTTAACCATGCATCACGTATATAGTATTCATCAATTATACGTCTCTTAGTTGATATAATTCCACCTTCAGATTTTACCCCACGAAATTGCGAGTGTTTCTTACTAAATGGATTTCAATGTCTTGAATATCCTGCATAAAACTGTGTTTTAAGTGGACTGAATTTTTCAGTTGCAAAGTTGACATATCAATCTTTTTCTTGTGGTGTATTTATTACTTTAGCTAATGAAGGAAGAATGTCTTTTAGCATTGTTTTTTTTACCTTGAAACGTAAGGTTAAAAAATCTGCACCTGAGTTATTTGTTTCAAAGTGACTATAGTTATTTTTTAAAAAACTTGGAGTTTCTTTTTCGGATTTGATATATGTATGTGTATTTTTATATTTTGGCACATAATATGGAGCATCTAGATATGATGCATATGCATCAAATGTTTCAATAGAACTTGAAAAATCTAGTTCATACTTGTCTTTGATATGCTCAAATATTCCAAAATTAAGGTCTAATTTATTTTCTCTAATCCGATTAATTTTAAAGTATGGTCTTGGTTCCTTATTTCTATTATCTTCAGAGTCTGTTGTATTATTTCCATCATAAAAACCAGGAGGATATGTATATCAAGAGTAATCATGATTTTTATTAAATTTATCATATGCGAATGTCTTGTCAAATGTCGATCTTAGATTGAATACGTGCATATTTGTAGCCAAAAGAAGCTCATAATTTTCTTTATCATCATCATTTTTAATTCGATCAATTACTCAAGCAGTACCTAAGAACCTTGCAAAATTCAATCTTTTTGTTACTTCATATGGATTATTTTCATTTAATCGATCATTAACTCATTGCTTAACATTTACATTTAACTCAATACTACGATCATTTATGTAAGAATAGAAATCAACATTGGATTTTAGTGACTTATTAAATTTGTCATCCTTACTTATCTTGTAATAATGTTTGCCTTTGTTTGAATAAACTAGAAGATAAAAAATTCCATTAATGTCATCTGCAATTGCTTTAATCTTATCAATCTTATTAAGTTTTAGAAATGATGCAATTGAATCTAAGGTTGCATAAGATAGTAGTTGACTTAAATTAGAAGGAAGAAATCCAAAAGGATTACTTTTAATTAGATGATTAAGATTAATTTCTTGTTCTTTTAGCTCTGATATTTCATCTTCACTAAATGATTCAAGATATTGAGGTTTTAGATAATGACCTAATGGGACTCTTGGATTATAGTATTGAATTTTTTCAAATGAATTATTACCATAATTCCCATATTCTCCTAATTCCTTAGCATATGATCAATACTTTTTGTCTAATTCTCTATCATAGTGGATTGAATCCTCAATTGCAAAATTAATATTTTCTTTTCTCAAGAACTCTTCGAATTCCTTACTTTTTTCATTATAGTTTTTTGTTTTTTGATGAATATCTCTAACAGTCATTTTTAAAAGTGACTCAAGAGAAATAAAATGCTTATTTGACAACTCTTTTTTTGGTTTATTTGGAGGTGTATTATTTGGTTTTAAATCTTTATTATCATCCTTCATGTGGTTAGCATTTTGATTTGAAGAATTATTATCTTTATTTTGAATGTTAGATTCAATCTTGCAAGAATGAAGAAAAGAGGCTAATAAGGGGGGGATTGCTCCTATGATTAAAATACTTCCTAATTTTAATTTTTTATAATTTGATAATTTCATTTAATTCCTAATGCTTATATTTTTAATTTGATGTTTTTTTAAATTTAGTGAGAACTTACTAATTTTTTTGAATGTGTGATTTTTTATATAATTCTAATAATTTTTTATCTTTTGATAGTAATAATTCAATCTCATTTGCTAATTTAATATTTTTTAATATTTCTTCAATCTTATTTTCTGCTTCTTCAGCCATTGATTGATACTTACTTAGATATGAATTCATTAGTTTTTTTATTTCTTCTTGAGAACTTTGTACTGTTAACCCATTTCCTTTAAGAATATCTTCGATTTCAGTCTTAATTTTTTCAATTCATTTCTTAAATGACTCATATTCTTTTCATTCTTTATTAATAAATTCATAATTGCGGTTTCTATCTTCCCAAAGTTTAGATATTTCTTCACTATCCTTTTCACTATCCTTTTTTGTTTTTCATAGTGAATTAATTTCTTTTGTAATTGAATCAACTCTTTTTGAAGCACTCAGTCATTCGCCAAATAATTTTTCTTCTAATTGCTTAAAAAAGTCTGATAATTTATTCTTATATTTCAATAACTTTCTAAACAAAATATCATAATAATGATATTGCTTTGAAGCTTCTAAAAACTTCGCTCTTCAATCTTCTAAATTCGAATCATTATTTTTAAAAAACCTATCTAATTCAATCTTTTTCTTTTCTAATTGAGTAATTTCTTTTTCTAATGGCGCAATGATTAATTTTGCGTCAATGGCATAATTTATTTTAGGTGATGGAAATTTAGTAGTTTCTTTACTTTTCCCTAATCTAACATTTAACTTTTTTGTTGAATTATTCACCTTAGTTCTATCATTCAAATCATTAGTGATAATAAATTCATCATTTTGTGCTGCATTTCTTTTATGGCTAGATTCTTTTTTAGGTTTGTAATTTGTTCTTTTATTATTGCTCTCATTAATGTCATTTTTGTTCTTAGACTCTAAATTATTAGAAACACTATTTTTCTTAACTAAGAAAATTGTTGCTGTTGCACATAGTGTAATTAAAGTTGTAACACCTAGACCTATACCTAATCCAACTTTTGTCCTTTTTTTCATTGGTTTTTATTCCTTTTCATATCTTAATTTTTTTAAAATGCCCTACTAACTAATTTATAAAAAATAGCATCTATACTAGATATTGCAGAGTCCCCCAAAAACCGGAATGTTTAACTGCTGTGGTTGTCCCTAAATTTAATTGGGGACAACCCAGCGGTTTTATAACTAATTCGTTCCGCGTTATATCAGGCGATATAACTGTCTATTTTATCAGTAAGCTCTTCTATACTTTCAATTTTTCGATTATAAAACATTTCTTTTTTCATAATTCCTATAAGATTTTCTATTGAGGCATTGTCTAAACAGTTGCCCTTTCTTGACATACTTTGAGTGACATTAGCATTTTCTAAAACTTTAGAAAAAGAATGATGTTGATAATGGAGTCCCTGGTCAGTATGAATAATTGTCT